>DASZNR010000119.1:0-1896 GCA_035551175.1 Amycolatopsis sp.
TCCTTGTCGAGAAAGATCTTCGGCGCGGGGGCGATCTCGTCGACGAGACACTCGACGAGTCGAGGATAAAAGTGATTCAGCAGCCAGTTCCGCGCGGTTCCGTGGCGGCTGTAGCTGATGAACAGATCGTACTGGTAGCCGGGCACGCGGTCGATGATAAGCAGCCCGAACGCCTTGCCACCAGGACAAAAATGTGGCCAATAAGTGCGATTCTGTCCAAAAACTTGCTAAAAAGTGGACACGGGCGGCGCGCGGACGTTCCGTCGGCGAGCAGGAGGTGACCGGCTCTCCGGGGTCAGGTGCTGGAAAAATCGCAGTACGGGTAGATCTCGGTGCGCGTGTCGTCGGCGGTCGATGGGCCGCCCGTCGGCGGGACGATCCAGGTCTCCCGCTGTCCCCGGGCACACGAGGGTGTCGCCGGGCGTTGAGTCTCGCCGCCGAGGTCATGACCCTGCTCGTCCCGGAAGACGATCGGGGTGTCGGGAGATGCCACGCCACCGCCGACCAGCTTTCCGGCCGTGTCGCGGAACAGCACGGCCGTCGTCCGGCTGTCGAGGTCGCGGCAGTTCGTCGACGTCTCCAGGTAGTGGATGTCCACACTCGTCGGGATGCGGGGATTGAAGCGGGCCGTACGCACGTACTTCGCCGTCACCGGGGAGAAACCGCCCACCGCGTCTTGCGGCACCCACGTGACCGAGCCGATGCCGATCTCCACGGACGCCACCTTCGTCTTGCTGCGATATGTCCCTTCGCCGGTCCCGATCCGTTGGCCGGGCATGATCACCGGCACTTCCACGGTCAACGGCGAACCACCGGCCTCGGGCAGTTCGGTGTGGGAACCGTCGAACAGCCGGAACGTGACCTTGGTGTGGTAGGCGACGTCCTTGCCTGTGTTCGCCAGGACCGCGCCGACACTGACCGCGCCGTTCTGGTCCTGTGTGAATCCCTGCTCCACGACACTCACCGCGCCGACGCCGGCCAGTTCCCCGGATACCTTGTCCGGGATGTCGCACCGATCGCCGGCTGATCCGCCCGCCCACGGCAGTCTGCCGCCGGCGATGCCGACTATCGCCGCGACCACCAGCACGACGACTGCGACGATGACGGCCAGCTTCGCCTTGGTCATGCGTAGTACCGGATTTTCAGTTCGCGAACCTTGGCCCGGTAGTCCTGTACCAAGAGTGTGACAGCTTCCTTCGTTCGTGCGACGAACTGTTCTTCGGTCAGCTTCCACACGGTGCCCGGGACGATCCGGACGGCGATGTCCTGCATGCCCACGGCCGAGAACACGACGCGACCGTCGTTCGACGCGCCCGTCGACTCGATCAGCGAGCGCTCACGCAAGAATTCGTGATCCCGTTCGTCGTGTGGGGTGATGTCCAACGCCGAATCGTCGATCGCCGCTCGGTATTCGCGTAGCCAAGCCGCATACAGCAGTCGCGCCAACGAAGCCAGGCTGCGCTCCAGCGTGGCCTCGTTGAGGAACTCGTAGACGCTCTCGCCGAAGGCGATGCTGATGTCCGTGCCGTTGCGGAGTTCCGCTTCGATCTCGGTACCCGGGGCACGGACGCGGACGTGGATGCTGTCCAGCCGGTCGGCCAACTGTCCCATGTTCGTGACCGCCTATTCCGCGTCGCCGAGGCCGCTGCTGCCGGTGATCTGCCCGGGTGCCGCACCGGCGAGCGCAGGCCGAGCGGCGACGAAGTAGCTGTTGTTGTCGTTCACCAGTGCGGTGATCTTCTTGATGCGTTCGGTAATCTCGGACTCGGCTTTCTGGACCACCTTGGTGAGCTGGTCGACAGCCGCCTTCATCGAATTGGTGATTTGAAGCGCGGTCTCACCGCCTCCCTTCGGCGGCTCCGACAGGCTGTCCGGCGGCAAGGTGGCGCCGACCTG
>DASZNR010000120.1:0-253670 GCA_035551175.1 Amycolatopsis sp.
GGATCACCCGCGCGCGGTTGGCCCGGCCTGCCGTGATCTCGAGCTCGACGGTCAGCTCGCGGTCGTCAATGACCACCGCGACGCGGACGAGCGCGCGTTCACAGCCGTGCCGGATCAGCGGGGCGTCCGTCGCGACCCGGTGGGAACCCAGGGTCGCGACGTAGCCGATCGCCTCGAGCAGGTTCGTCTTCCCCCGGCCGGTCTGTCCGACGAGCACGACCGGCCCCGGTTCGAGGGTCAGGTCCGCTTGCGGCCAGGACCGGAAGTCGGTGACCTGGAGATGTCGCAGATACACGAGGTGCCGACGCTAGCTCCCGGCCTTCTTCACGGCGTGGCCGCCGAACTGGTTGCGCAGCGCGGCGACGGC
Organism: Amycolatopsis sp.; assembly: GCA_035551175.1. Classification (GTDB taxonomy): domain Bacteria; phylum Actinomycetota; class Actinomycetes; order Mycobacteriales; family Pseudonocardiaceae; genus Amycolatopsis. Next base: position 368 of record DASZNR010000120.1, read on the forward strand.
GCGCATCGCGGCCGAGTCCTTCTGCCGTGAGGAGAACCGCGCGAACAGCGCCGCCGACAGCACCGGCGCCGGCACCGCGTTGTTCACGGCCTCCTCCAGCGTCCAGCGGCCTTCGCCGGAATCCTCGACGTAACCCTCGAGGTCGTCGAGATCCGGGTCTTCGTCGAGCGCGCGGACGAGCAGGTCGAGCAGCCACGACCGCACGACGGTGCCGCGCTGCCAGCCCTTGATCACGTCGGGCACGTTCTTCACCACGTTTGCGGCCTCGAGCAGCTCGAAGCCCTCGGCGTAGGCCTGCATGATGCCGTACTCGATACCGTTGTGGATCATCTTCGCGTAGTGGCCGGCGCCGACGTCGCCGGCGTGCGAGAAGCCCTCCTCGCGCGGACCCTCGGGACGCAGGGCATCGAAGATCGGCATCGCGCGGGCGACGTCGGACTCCGCACCGCCGACCATGAGGCCGTACCCGTTGTCCTTGCCCCAGATGCCGCCGGACACACCGCAGTCGAGGTAGCCGATGCCCTTCGCGGAGAGCAGGTCGGCATTCAGCTTGTCGTCGGTGAACTTCGAGTTGCCGCCGTCGATCACGAGATCGCCCTCGGACAGCGACTGACTGAGCTCCACCACCGTCTTACGAGTCGGCTCACCCGCCGGGACCATGATCCACACGATGCGCGGTGCGTCCAGTTTGGACACGAGATCGGCGAGCGACTCGGAGTCGCTGACCTGTGGGTTGCGGTCGTAACCCACCACGTCGTGGCCGGCGGCGCGCAGCCGCTCGCGCATGTTGAAGCCCATCTTGCCCAGGCCGACGAGACCGAGCTGAACCATGAAATCCCCTTAGGTAGAAACGAAAATCCGCGGTTGTGACGAGCCGGTCAGCCCGGGAGGCGAACCGGCATCAGCAGGTAGAGATAACCGGGGACGACGTTGCCCTCGGCGTCGGCGGGCTTGATGAGCGCCGGCCGGTTGGGGGTGGTGAACGTGAGTTCCGCACGGTCGCTGTGCAGCGCGCCGAGCCCGTCGACGAGGTAGCCAGGGTTGAAGGCGATCGTCACCGGCTCGCCCTCGTAGTCGACCTGCAACTCCTCTTCGGCGCTGCCCTCGTCGTCGCCGCCGGCCGAAAGCCGCAGCGAGCCGTCGGCGAACTCCAGCCGCACCTGTGTGCCCCGCTCGGCAACCAGCGACACGCGCTTGATCGACTCGGTGAGCGCCGACACCTCGATCACGGCACGCGACGTGTGGCTCGCCGGCAGCAGCTGGCGGTACGGCGGGAACTCGGCATCGAGGAGCCGCGTGGTCGTGTAGCGGCCGTTGCCGGAAAGTCCGAGGAGGCCTTCGCCGCTCGCGAGGGCGAGCTGCACGGTGGAGCCCGCGCCGCCGAGCGTCTTGGCGGCCTCGGCGAGCGTCCGCGCGGGCACGAGCACCGCGGCGTCGGCCAGGCCTTCGGCGGGCTTCCACGAGAACTCGCGCATGGCGAGGCGGAACCGGTCCGTGGCCACGAGCGTGAGGGTCTCGCCCGAGATCTCCAGCCGCATGCCGGTGAGCATCGGCAGCGTGTCGTCCTTGCCTGCGGCGGTGACGACCTGGGTCACGGCCTGGCCGAAGACGTCGCCGGTGAGCTCACCCGCGAACGCCGGCTGGCTCGGCAGCTGTGGGTAGTCCTCGACCGGCATGGTCGGCAGGGAGAAGCGCGCGGAGCCGCACGTGATCGTCGCGCGGGCGCCGTCGACCGAGATCTCCACCGGCTGCGCGGGCAGCGCTTTGGTGATGTCGGCGAGGAGCCTGCCGGAGACCAGCAGACGGCCGCCGTCGGCGATCGTGGCGGGAACACCGACGGTCGCCGAGACCTCGTAGTCGAACCCGGACACCGTGAGCGCGTCGGATTCGCCGTCGGTACCCGCGTCGAGCAGCACACCGCCCAGCACCGGCACCGGCGGCCGGGACGGGAGGCTCCTGGCCACCCAGGCGACGGCGTCGGCAAGCCCGTCGCGCTCGACGCGGATCTTCATGCGCGCATCCTTTCGACAGCCGAGCCCCTCGGCTCGTGAAGGGTCGACGGAGAATCCGGCACCTGGGCAGTGCCTGCGCAGTGCCCAGGCCACCGCGTCCCCCGCCGGTCTGGCTCGTCCGAGCACGCCGGGGTCGGCGCACGGAACGGACCAGGTGCAGGCATCCACGTTAGGCCGTCACCGGGGGTCCCGTCACCTCGGCCTCCCCTTGACTTTGTCGACAAGACGACCGGCTCGCTGGCTTGTCCCCAACTTCGTCGCTCGCCTGTTTTTGTTCTGGTCTCTTCTTCAAAAGATCTAAAGGCAGTAGCAGTAATAGGGGCTGTGGGTTGTGTGGACAGAGCTCGTTCCCGCAGCTCATCCTGCGCGCACCCATGTGGAGTTCCCTGGTGGCGGATCCGTGGATGAATCGGGCGACCGGTGGATGGTTTCGGGCGATCCCCGATCCATCCACATCTCGGCCCAGTTGTCCCCAGGTTTGTCCCCAGTCGTGAGGCCAGTTGTACCCAGGCTCTGTGGGCGTCCGCGGCGGTCCGAATCGCCCTGCTGAGTGACGAAATCCCCATGTGGATCATCTGTGGGCAACTTGTGGAATCCCCGTGGACAGCCCTGGGGAAAACCTGTGGATTCAGTGTGGGCGGGATGTGGATCGATTCGCGATCCGTGCAGGCTAGGGATCTCTTGAGACTGTGGGCAATCCGCTCACAGGGTGGGGAAAAGCCCTTGTGTATCAATAGTTGTGGGCCCGTGCGCGTACGTCGGCGTACGCGCACGTTGCTGCTTCGCGTGCGTCGCGTGTGTACGGCGGCTTCGCCCCGGGAGACCGGGTAAGGTCGCGGATTTCTTGTGTGGTAAGCGAAACGAGCTTCATCGGCGCTGAGCGGACCACCACGCTGAGCCTGATCGTGAGACCGAGTGTGCGCGACTCGCGCGGCGTCGGCCATCGGTCGTTCCATGCCGACCTGGCGCCCGAGGCTCGCTACCCGTCCGCGGGCGCGACCGCCGCGAGTTTCGTCGGCAACCAGGCGGCGAGCGGCTGATGATCACGACCGGTGGATGCCACGCTCGTGGCGCTCGTGGCTCCCCCGGCGTCGAGTGCTGGGGCTGACGGCCGGTCAACGTCGAGTGTTGAGTTCACCGGCCGGCGAACGGGGCCGCAGCCGGCCGGTGCCGGGAACGATTGGCGTTCTCTTCGAATTCGACGCCGAGGCGTCCGGATTCGGCACCGGCGGCTCGAGTGCTCAGATTTGACCGATCGACCACAGTTCACATGCTCGCCGGACCGACGTGAGCTCCGTGATCCACCTGTCGTGCAGTCCGTCTGTCGCGTGATCCGTCTGTCGTCGATCGCGTGAGTTCGGAGCGCGCTGATGTCTAGACGTCAGGTCCGGCGGTCGGTCGGTCTCGACTGTTCGGGGTGCCGAGGAACAGCAGTATCCGTCGGCACAAAGCGTCCACGTGCCAGGCAGACAAGGGACACCGCCACCCTCGGTGAACGGTGGAAGGACTACGGCGACTGGACCGAGCCTGGACCGTGCTCAAGGGCTGATTCCCGTATTGGACTCATGAGTGGCGGTGCCGTTTAGAACCGGCACCGCCACTCACGAGAGGGCACGCCGTTGGCTGCCTTGACGGCTTCGGCTTCACCGGACAACGGCCCGGTCATCACCGTGCAGCGGTTGTCACTGCCGAGCGCGCTGCTTGATCCGCGAAGTCAGCTCCTGCACCTGGTCGTAGATGCGCCGACGCTCAGCCATCTCCTTGCGGATCTTCTTGTCCGCGTGCATCACCGTCGTGTGGTCACGACCGCCGAAGGTCTGGCCGATCTTCGGCAGCGACATGTCGGTCAGTTCACGACACAGGTACATCGCGATCTGTCGCGCCGTCGCCAGCGCCTTCGTCTTGCCGGGCCCGCACAGGTCGTCGAGCGTCACGTCGAAGAACTCGGCCGTGACGCCCATGATCGTCGGAGCGGTGATCTCCGGGGCGTGCGAATCGGGGATGAGGTCGCGCAGCACGATCTCGGCGAGGCTGACGTCGACGGCCTGCTGGTTGAGCGACGCGAACGCCGTCACGCGGATCAGCGCGCCCTCGAGTTCGCGGATGTTCGCCTCCACCCGTGAGGCGATGAATTCCAGCACCTCGCCCGGCACGGCCAGCCGGTCCTGCGCCGCTTTCTTGCGCAGGATGGCGATACGAGTCTCGAGCTCCGGCGGTTGGATGTCGGTGATCAGGCCCCACTCGAACCTCGTCCGCAGCCGGTCTTCCAGCGTTTCGAGGCGCTTGGGTGGGCGGTCGGAGCTGACGACGATCTGCTTGTTCGCGTTGTGAAGGGTGTTGAAGGTGTGGAAGAACTCCTCCTGAGTCCCTTCCTTGCCTTCCAGGAACTGAATGTCGTCGACGAGCAGGATGTCGATGTCGCGATAACGGCGCTGGAAGGCGACCTTGCGGTCGTCGCGAAGGGAGTTGATGAAGTCGTTCGTGAACTCCTCGGTCGACACGTACCGCACGCGCATCCCGGGGAACAGCCGCTGCGCGTAGTGCCCGACCGCGTGCAGCAGGTGCGTCTTCCCGAGCCCGGACTCACCCCAGATGAACAAGGGGTTGTACGCACGCGCCGGCGCTTCGGCGACAGCGACGGCGGCCGCGTGCGCGAACCGGTTCGACGCGCCGATCACGAACGTGTCGAACGTGTACTTCTCGTTCAGCTTCGTCTTCGACGTCTGCGGCTGCGCCGGCGCGGTGTAGGGCTGACCGGCGATCGGCTGGCCCGAGAACGTGGGCCAGATCTCGTGGACGGCGGCGAGCGCTTCGCCTTCTTCGTCGACCTCTTCTTCCGTGTCGTCGGACTCCTCGGGCGCCGGCTTCTGCGGCCCGGGCACCGGCAACGGCGCCTGCGGCGGCTCGGGCCGCGCGACGCGGGCCGGTGGCAGCGGTACGCCGTCGATCGGGGGACGCGGGGGCGCCGCCGGGACGGGGCCGGTGGCGACGCGGCCGTTCTCGGTGCGCGGGGCACGCCCGTTGTCGCTGTGGCCGTTCTCGGGCCGTCCGTTTTCCACCCGAGGGGGTGAGGACACGTAGCGCGGCGCAGCGGTCACGGCCTCCGCGCTGTCGACTTTCACCGCGAGCGAGACTGCTCGGCCGAGGCGGCGCGAAAGGGCGTCGGTGATGGCGCCGCGCAGAGCGCGTTCGATCGCTTCCTTCGCGAAGTCGCTGGGAGCGGCGAGGAGCGCGGTGCCGTCGAGCAGGCCGATGGGCCGGGTGACGCGCATCCAGGCCCGTTGCTGCGGGGAGAGCGTGCCATCGGACAGCTCCCGCACCACCTGTTCCCAGATGACGGCCAAGTTGTGCTGGTGCTCGGACACCTGTCTTGCTCCCCTCCCCTCGTCGGCGTGAACTGCGGGATCACCCCAAGCACGCCCGTGAAACGCTCCCCTGGACGTCATCTTGGACCCACCTGCGCGCGGGCACAGCGAATATCCACATAGTTGTCCACAGCTGTGCACTAATGTACGGCCGCCCGCGGCCACGCCACCTGCGGGCTCGGCGTTCGCCTGGGCGCCTCCCCACCCCCGTGGCGTTTCCCGCCGCTCGCCTCGCGACCGGAGACCCGGAAGAGGCACGCTAACAAGCCTCGCCCGCTGCCACAAGGCATCGTCCTGCGCAAGCATTTCACGGTGTACGGCGTGTTGCCATTCGGTGCCCCGGCGTGGGCGCCGTCACGGCGGCCGGCTGGTCGCCCTGCGTGGCGGAGGGGTGCCTGCACAGGTCCCGAGAGGGGGCGCGTACCCTCGTAAGGTCTCCCGCAAGCGACGGGTGCGTTTCGCGCGCCCACGTATGTCGTCGCTCCTCGTGACGAGGCCACACGTTGGTAGGAGACACCAGAGACTGCCGTGCGACCGCACGACATGCCGGAAGACGGCCGAAATTCCGTCGCCCGACGGCCGAGACACAGGAGAAGCAGTGAGCAAGGGTAAGCGCACCTTCCAGCCGAACAACCGTCGCCGCGCGCGGACCCACGGTTTCCGTCTGCGCATGCGGACCCGTGCGGGCCGAGCCATCTTGGCGGCCCGTCGTCGCAAGGGCCGCGCCGCGCTGTCCGCCTGATCCCGGCTCGTCGAGGCGCGCCGTGCTGCCCGCAGCCGCACGTCTACGACGGAGTGAGGACTTTCGTGTCGTACTCCGCCGGGGCTCCCGGGCAGGCAGGCGCCGCCTCGTCGTCCACGCTTTGACCACGGACCCGTCCGCGGCCGCACCCGATGTGGCCAGGGCGGGTTTTGTGGTGAGCAAGGTCGTCGGCAACTCGGTGGTGCGCCATCGAGTCACCCGGCGGTTGCGGCATCTCGTTTCGGCCAGGCTAGGAACACTGCCCCGTGGCAGCTCGTTGGTCGTACGGGCATTACCTCCGGCGGCGTCCGCTTCGAGCGCGGAGCTCGGCGCTGATCTCGACGCGGCACTGCGCAAGCTCGGACTCACGTCCTCCCGCAACAGTGGCCGGGAAGGTGCGCCCCGGCCTCCGCGTCGGCAGGACGCGGCCCCCGACCACGGATCAGCGGTGTAACGGCAATGTCAGCCACCCCCGAGCACACCCACACCGGCACCGAAGCCACCGAGGAGCCGGCCGTGCGCCGCCCCGGACCGGTCGCGTGGGTTCTGCTGCTCCCCATCAGGTTCTACCGCAAGGCGATCTCGCCGTTTCTACCGCCGGCTTGCCGGTTCTACCCGAGCTGCAGCGCGTACGCAGTCGAAGCCTTGACCCGGCACGGTGCCGGCCGCGGCTCCTACCTCGCGCTGCGCCGTCTCCTGCGTTGCGGCCCGTGGACTCCGCCGGGCCGCGATCCGGTGCCCGAGAAGTTCTCGTGGCGTCACCAAGTGCCTGAAACACCGATCGAGGAGTAGCTCAGTGCTCGATTTCATCTACTACCCCGTGTCCTTCATCTTGTGGTGTTGGCACAAGGTCTTCGGGTTTGTCTTCGGGGAAGCGTCCGCGATCTCCTGGATCCTCGGCATCATCTTCCTCACGTTCACGATCCGCGGCATCATGTTCAAGCCGTTCGTGAACCAGGTCCGGTCGATGAAGAAGATGCAAGACTTCGCGCCGGAAATGAAGAAGATCCAGAAGAAGTACGCGAACGACAAGCAGCGCCAGGCGCAGGAGATGCAGAAGCTCCAGCGCGAGCACGGCGTGAACCCGCTGGGCAGCTGCCTTCCGATGGTGCTTCAGATCCCGGTGTTCATCGGCCTGAACCACGTGCTACGCGCGTTCACCATCGCGCCGCCCGGTGGCGGGCCGAAGACCGAGAACTACTTCTTCAACCAGCACGACGTGACGTCGTATGTAAGCGCGAAGCTTTTTGGTGTCAACCTCGGTGAAGCGGTCTACAACGGTGTCGGCGTGGTCTCCGGACAAACCGGCGCTGTCGGCTTCCACTGGAATGTGCTTCCGGTCGCCCTGCCGTTGATGATCATCGCGTCGATCGCCACTCACCTGACCGCGCGCCACTCGGTCGCTCGCCAGAACGCGTCGGCGACGGGCAACCCGCAGACCGCGATCATGAACAAGCTGACGATGTACATCTTCCCGCTCGGTGTGCTCGTGTTCGGTGCCTTGTTCCCGCTCGGCCTGCTCTTCTACTGGCTGGCGAACAACGGCTGGACGCTGATGCAGCAGCGGCTGGTGTACACGCGCATCGACAAGGAAGAAGCGGCGAAGAAGGCGGAGGCCGCGGAGAAGCGCGCGTCGCTCGGACCGAAGCCGGGGCAGAAGCCGACGGCCCCGAAGGTCGGTCAGAAGCCGGTGCAGCAGAAGAAGAACAACCCGTCCGGCAACGGCCAGCAGAAGAAGGTGACGAAGGCGGGCTCGGCGCACGGATTCGCGCAGACGTCTTCCTCTTCCGACGGTGGCGTCCAGAACAAGAAGCCGTCCGACGTCGAAACGCCGGCCGCCAAGACGACCCCGTCGGAGCCGGCGCAAGAGTCGGCCAAGAACGGATCGAACAAGGAGAACGGGACTGGCGTTCCGGGGCTCCTCAAGGACTCGAACAGGAAGTCGAGCCGGAAGCGTCGCTGACGCCGTCCCGGTTCGGAGAGGAGACGAATGATGTCGGAGACGGTCGACACGATCGAAGCCGATCAGGAAGACACGGCCACCACGGCCGCACCCGTCGAAGCACCGGCGGAAGGCGCCGCGGACGAAAAGCACGACGGCGACGACCTTCTGGTGCGCGAAGGCGACATCGCCGGCGACTACCTCGAGCGGCTGCTTGACTTGCTCGACTACGACGGCGACATCGACCTCGATGTCGAGGCCGGCCGCGCCATCGTCAGCATCGATGGCGGAGAGGACCTCGAGAAGCTGGTCGGTCCTCGGGGCACGGTGCTCGAGGCACTGCAGGAACTGACCCGCCTCGCCGTTCAGCAGGAGACCGGCTCACGCAGCCGCCTGATGCTCGACATCGCCGGATGGCGCGCCGACCGTCGCGAGGAACTTCGCGAACTCGGCCGCTCCACCGCCGAGTCGGTCGCGTCGAGCGGTGAGCGCGTGCGCCTGCAGCCGATGAGCCCGTTCGAGCGCAAGGTCGTCCACGACGCGGTTGCCACGGTTGCCGGCGTGACGAGCGAGAGCGAGGGTGAGGACCCGAAGCGTCGCGTGGTGATCTTCCCCGAGGATTGACGTACTGAGGCACTGAGCCGAAGCGGCCCACTGGACAGGTTCCGGTGGGCCGCTTTGTTTTGCCTGTGTACGGACGCGAGCCGTCGAACTACACCGGTGGTGTTTCACGTGAAACGGCGAGCCGGACGCCGACGCCTCGCGGGTTTCACGTGAAACTGTCCCCACTGTCCGACCCTTCAGTGGAGTTGTCCACAGTTGCGGTCTGTCGCCTCGATTTGGGCTCGGCATCAGGGACAATCGGACGAGCGCGTTTCACGTGAAACGCGCTGAGCGAAGAGTGGGTGGAGTGGGCTTGGACGGCGCGACTGCGACGGTACGGACCGCGGCAGCGGAGGTGTTCGGGGAGCGCGTCGATCTGGCCGTCGGGTATGTCGACCTTCTGGCGACACACGGGGTGGAGCGCGGACTGATCGGGCCGCGAGAGGTGGAGCGTCTCTGGGAGCGACACGTTCTGAACTCGGCCGTCATCGGCGAGCGAATCCCGGCTGGGGCGACCGTGGTCGACGTCGGCTCGGGGGCGGGCCTTCCGGGTGTGCCGCTGGCGATTGCTCGGCCGGACCTCGATATCGTTCTTCTGGAACCGATGGCCCGCCGGGTCGATTGGCTGACTGAGGTAGCCGAGAAGCTGGAACTCCCAATCTCCATCGTCCGTGGACGCGCGGAGGAGCGGTCTGTGCGCGAGCAGGTGGGTGGCGCTGATGTCGTCACCGCTCGCGCGGTCGCTCCCCTCGCCCGGCTCGCGGGCTGGTGCCTTCCGCTGGTTCGTCCCGGGGGCTTTTTGGTTGCCCTCAAGGGTGCGAGTGCAGGAGCGGAAATCGAGCGGGATGGAGAGTCAGTCCGTAAGGCCGGCGGAACCAGTCCGGAGCTAGCCGAGTGTGGAAAGGCCGTGCTCGAGGTCCCCAGCACGGTCGTGCTGATCCGCCGTCTGCCGCCGAAGCCGACTCGGACACGCGGTCGGCGCGGCTGAGTGAATACCGCCGCGACGTTCCACGTGAAACACCACGATTCAACCGTCAACGAAGCGTCTACGAAGAGGAGGTGTCGAGACCGGTGAATCCCCCGCCGTCCGACCCTGCGAGCACCGGCCACGACTTGGGCTGGACGCCGATCGCCGAAGAAGCTGTCCGAGCTGCGCGCGTCCTGCACCCTAAGGAAGGGACACTCCCGCGGCCCGCGCATCGGCGCGTGCTGACGGTGGCCAACCAGAAGGGCGGCGTCGGCAAGACGACGAGCGCCGTCAACCTTGCAGCGGCGCTCGCCGTACACGGGCTCAGGACGCTGGTGATCGACCTCGACCCTCAGGGGAACGCCAGCACCGCGCTCGACATCGACCACCGCTCGGGTACGCCGTCGATCTACGAAGTGCTCATCGGCGAGGTCTCGATTGCTGAAGCCGCCGCGGTCAGCGAGCAGTCCCCCAACCTGTTCTGTGTTCCGGCGACGATCGACCTTGCCGGCGCCGAGATCGAGCTCGTCTCCATGGCGAACCGCGAGACGCGGCTCAAGGAGGCGCTCTCGTCGGAGGTGCTTGACCAGATCGGCGTCGACTACGTCCTCATCGACTGTCCGCCGTCGCTCGGTCTCCTCACCGTCAATGCGATGGTGGCGGCTCAGGAAGTGCTCATCCCCATCCAGTGCGAGTACTACGCGCTGGAAGGTTTGGGGCAGTTGCTGAGCAACATCGAGCTCGTGCAGCAGCACCTCAACCGCGAGCTGCGGGTGTCGACGATCCTGCTCACGATGTACGACGGGCGGACCAAACTCGCGGACCAGGTCACGAATGAGGTGCGGAACCATTTCGGGGACACTGTTCTGAAGACCGTGATTCCGCGCAGTGTGAAGGTCTCGGAGGCGCCCGGCTACGGCCAGACGGTGCTCGCCTACGACCCGGGTTCGCGGGGCGCCATGAGCTATCTCGACGCGGCGAAGGAAATCGCGGAACGTGGAGCGAACGGTGGAAGGAGCAACACCGCATGACTGAGCGCAGAGGAGGGCTGGGCCGGGGGCTCGCGGCCCTGATCCCGACCGGGCCGACCACCACGGCCGGTCCGGCGTCCTCCGCCGGCGACGGCGGCTCGCGCGCGGACAACGCCAAGCGTGAGGACAAGGGCTGGTTCGCGGCCAACGGTGCGGCGACTCCGGTCGGCGGCGAGGTCGCCGGCGCGGTCTACCGCGAGATTCCGGTCAGCGCCGTCAAGCCGAACCCGAAACAGCCTCGCCAGGTCTTCGACGAAGAAGCGCTCGCCGAACTCGAACACTCCATCCGCGAGTTCGGACTCATGCAGCCCATCGTCGTCCGCGAACTGGGCGACGGTGCCTACGAACTCGTCATGGGCGAGCGGCGCCTCCGCGCGTCGCAGCAGGCCGAGCTCGAGGCGATTCCGGCGATCGTCCGGCAGACCGCCGACGAGTCGATGCTGCGCGATGCGCTCCTCGAGAACATCCACCGCGTGCAGCTGAATCCGCTCGAAGAGGCTGCGGCGTACCAGCAGCTGCTCGACGAGTTCGCCGTGACGCACGAGGAGCTCGCCGGCCGCATCGGTCGCAGCCGGCCGGTCATCACCAACACGATCCGACTTCTCAAGCTGCCCCTCCCGGTGCAGCGTCGTGTCGCCGCGGGTGTCCTGTCCGCGGGCCACGCGCGGGCGTTGCTCTCGCTCGAAGATCCGGAAAGCCAGGAGGAGCTCGCAGCCCGGATTGTCGCCGAGGGAATGTCGGTGCGGGCCACCGAAGAAGCGGTCACGTTGCAGAAGAGCGAGAAGCCGGCGAAGCCGAAGCCCGCTCCCCGCAAGCCGATGCAGGCGCCTGGGTTGCAGGAACTCGCCAACCGTCTGTCGGACCGCTTCGACACCCGCGTGAAAGTCGACCTCGGACGCCGCAAGGGACGCATCGTCCTCGAGTTCGGGTCCGTCGACGACCTCGAACGCATCGTCGCTCTCATCGATGCGAACGCCGACGGAAAACCGGCGAATCCGACATCGGAAACGGACTAGGGATCACCCAGGGTCGTTTCGTCACGGTGATGATTGCTCACCGGGGCGGCGACCAGCACTCTGGGTGGCCGCCCCGGGCGCGGTGAAAATCAGTGGCCGCGCGACGCGGACTCTGCAACGATCGGCGAAATGAGCTCTCCGGAAGGAGCGTTTCGTGATCCCTCCGCGCCTGGCCCCGTTGGTGCGCCAGTTCGACTTCGCCTGCGAGCGTCTCACCGCTCGCCTCAAGGGGCCGACGGTCGACAGCGGCGACGGCACCCCCATCGCCGTCAACCCGATGACCGATGACGAGTTCCGGTGGAATCCGACGCCGGACAGTTGGTCGGTGCGGCGTCGCTCCGCCGAGCCGCCGGTGCCGTTCCTCGCCGGCCGCGGCGAGTGGGGTCGCGAGTCGCCGCCGCACCCCCCCTAGGCCGCCGCCCGTCACGACGATCGCGTGGCGACTCAGCCACCTGACCGAGATGCTGCACCTGCGTGCCGACCACACCTCCGGCAGCCACAAGCTGACCCGGGACGACTACGTGGACACCGGAGAGGCCAGCACCGCCATCGTCGTGTTCGAAACTGGAACTTTGTTGTGGCGCAAGGCTTTGCTGAGCGTCAACGACGCGGCACTCGACACTGTCGGCCTGTGCACCTACCCGCACGGCAGCGATCCAGACGAGCCGTTCCTCGAGATCGTGTGGTGGGTCAACCAGGAAGTGCTGCACCACGGTGCCGAGATCGCGCTCCTGCGTGATCTCTACCGGGCGCGGTGATCAGCGCGCGACGGCTCGTGAAACGAGGTCCGCGAACACCGTTCCGAGTGACTTGCCCGCCGCTTCCACGGCCATCGGGACGGTGGACGTCTCGGTGAGGCCCGGCGACAGGTTCACCTCGAGGAAGTGCACGACACCGTCGGCGGTGATCACGGCGTCGGTGCGGGAAATGTCGCGCAGGTTCAGCAGGCGGTGTGCCGCGACAGCCAACTCGCCCACGGACTTTGCGGTTTCGTCGGAGATCCGCGCGGGTGTGAAGAAGTCGGTGAGCCCGGCCGTGTAGCGGGCGGTGTAGTCGTATACGCCGCTCTCCGGCACGATTTCGACGGCAGGCAACGCCTCGGCCCCGTGTTCGCCTTCGACCACCGTCACGGCCACCTCGACGCCGTCGACGAACCGTTCGGCCAGCACTGTGTCGCCATACGCGAAACAGCCGACCATCGCCGCGGGCAGCTCCGAAGACTCGCGCACGACCTGCGTACCGAGCGCCGAGCCGCCCTGGTCCGGCTTGAGGATCATCGGCAAGCCGAGCCGCTCGACCATCGCGTCTAGCACCGACTGCGCGCCGAGCTCGCGAAAAGTGCTGTGCGGCAACACAACCCAGTCCGGCGTCGCGAATCCGGCCTGCTGCACGAACGCCTTCGCAGTCGGCTTGTCCCACGCCCGGCGGCAGCCCTGTGAGCTAGTGCCGACGAACGGGACGTCGAGCATTTCCAAAACCGTCTGCACCGAGCCGTTCTCTCCCTCGCCGCCGTGCAGCGCGACGACCACCGCGTCGGGCCGCTGGCCGCGGAGGCGTTCGATCAGGCCCGCGTCGGTGTCCCACTCCTCCACCGTCAGCCCCTCGGCGCGTAGCGCGGCCGAAAGCCGGCGGCCCGAACGGAGGGAGACGTCGCGTTCGTGGGAAAGCCCGCCTGCGAGCACGGCAACGGTACGGTCGACCACCGTGGGAACTCCTTAGTTGTGCTGTTGGACCGGTCAGACCGTGTCCGGCGACGGGGTTTCCGGCCCCGAGATGGTGCGCGCCTTCACGCTACCGAAGGTGCGGCTCAGGTCCATTTCGGACTCCAAGACTCCGGCGAGCCGTCGGACGCCCTCGTGGATGCGCTCGGGCGTCGGGTAGCAGTAGGACAGGCGCATCTGGCGCGATCCGTAGCCGTCGGCGTAGAAGCCGGTGCCCGACGCGTACGCCACCCGCGCGGTGACCGCGCGAGGCAACATCGCTTTGGTGTCAACACCTTCCGGCACGGTGACCCACACGTAGAAGCCGCCGTCGGGATTCGTCCACGAGCAACCGGGCGGCAGGTATTGATTGAGCGCCGACAGCATCGCGTCGCGGCGTTCACGGTAGTTCTCGCGGAATTTCTTGATCTGGCCCTTCCAATCGTGGGTCGCGAGATAGCGCGAGACGATCATCTGGTTGAACGTCGGCGGGCACAGCGTCGCGGATTCCGCGGCCAGCACAAGTTTTTCACGCACGGCGTGTGGCGCGAGGACCCAGCCGACCCGCAAGCCGGAGGCGAACGTCTTCGAGAACGACCCGAGGTACACCACGTTGTCGGGGTCGAGCGAGCGCAGCGCCGGGTAGGTCTGGCCGTCGAAACCGAGGAGACCGTACGGGTTGTCCTCGACGATCAGCACATCGTGCTCGCGACAGATCTCCACGATCTCCGCGCGGCGCTCCACAGCCAGCGTCACGCCGGCCGGGTTGTGAAAATTCGGGATGGTGTAAAGGAGTTTGACGCGCCGACCGGCCTTCTCGGCTTGGCGCAGTGCCTCGCGAAGCCCTTCGGGTACGAGGCCTTCGTCGTCCATCGCGACGTGCACGACCTCGGCCTGGTACGCGGCGAACGAGCCCAGCGCGCCGACGTACGAAGGGCCTTCTGCGATCACGACATCGCCGGGATCGCAGAAGAGCCGCGTGACCATGTCCAGGCCCATCTGGGACCCGACGGTCACGACGACATCATCGGGATGCGCCTTGATCCCCTCCAGCGCCATGATCTCGCAAATCTGGTCGCGCAACGAAGGAATTCCGTGCGCGGACCCGTATTGCAACGCCACGAGCCCCTCGTCGGCGATGATCTCCGCGACCTGCGTCGACAGCGTGTCCAGCGGCAGCGCGGCGAGGTTCGGCATGCCGCCGGCGAGCGACACGACCTCGGGCCGGCTGGCCACCGCGAACAGGGCCCGGATCTCGGAAGCGGTCATCCCGGCGGTACGCGCGGCGTACCGTTCGAGGTGCGGGTCGAGATTGTGACGGCCTTGCGGCTTGATCGGGCGGTTCTCGGTCATCGACACACCTGAGGGCTCGGTGGTACCTGCGGATAGATCCATCGAGTGTAACGGTGACCTCTTCGCACTCCCCGCTCTTCCGGCGCTCATCACATCGGCCTATTCTTCGGGTGGCTCTTCCGGTCCGTTCTGCGCTCTTGCGGGTGACGGGATCGGTGACGAGTGTCGAGGCGGGGTTCAGGGAGGTTCTAGGTGTCGCGTCGCGTGGTGGGCGTCACACTCGACAACCTTGAGGATCTACCCAAGAGCTGCCGTCGCTGCGTGTACTGGGAACTCGCGCCACACCTGAGGGCGCAGGCCGAGGAGTTCGGCTCGACCGAGGTCGAGAAGGAAGCCTGGGTGTCCAGCGTCCTGCTGGAGTGGGGTTCCTGCGGCCGTCTCGTCTACAGCGACACGTACCCGGTTGGCTTCGTGCTCTACGCGCCCCCGAACGCCGTGCCGCGCTCGCTCGCCTTCCCGACGTCACCACCCAGCGCGGACGCCGTGCTGCTCACCGCCTTCCATGTCCTCCCCGAATTCCGTGGCGGCGGCCTCGGCCGGATGCTCGTGCAGGCCGTGGCCAAGGACCTGACCAAACGCGGCGTTCGCGCCATCGAAGCGTTCGGCGACGCCCAGCCTGACGACGTCGACCCGCTCGACCAGCACACGTGCGTCCTGCCTGCTGGGTTTCTCCAGAGCGTTGGCTTCAAGACGGTGCGCCACCACCCGAAGTGGCCTCGCCTTCGCCTCGAACTGCGCTCGGCCATCACGTGGAAGGAAGACGTCGAGGCTGCCCTCGAACGCCTCCTCGGCCAAGTCACCATCACGACCGCAGAGCCCAGCCTCGGCCGGGCCTGACCCTCTCCCCTTCGGGCGGCCGTGCCGTCGTTCGCCGCGGGACCCTTCGCGATTCTTACTCTCCGTGTCGACGCGCGCGGGCGAGTCGCTCTTCCTGACGGTCTTCTGCGCGTCACTTCGCACCCTCGCGCTCAGGTCTTGCGCGTGTCTTCCGAGGTCAGGTCCCTACCAGTGGCCTTCTCAACCTTCTCCCAGCGCGTCGGTCCGCAGCCGGCCCGAAAGATCTTCGCGACGGGCTCATAGCATGGATTTCCGCAGCCCGAAATACCCGGTTTTGCCGTCTGTACACAACTGTGGAAGAACCCCCGAGTTATCCACAGATCCCTGATAGACGCCGTGGAAAACCTGTGGATGGGTAGAATGGAACTGGGGACGCCCCCGTGGAGGGCGGGGGCTGCCCCCAGGTGTGGTGGCCCCGCAAGGGTGGAGGCGCAAGGGGTTGTGGCGGCCAGGGGTGGTGGTTGAACCGGTCTGATGGCTCCGGTTAGTGCGCGAGTGAGTACTAGTCCACTGGGGTGGCGTCGCGGCGCTCGAGTTGCGCGGGTCGGGGCGGAGTTGTGCACAGGCTGGTGGTGGGTGAACGGTGTTTGCTGCGGCCGGTGCCGAGTGACGGAGAGTGTTCGGGCTTCAGGGGTGAGGTGGGGCTGCCGGGCCAGTGCCGTGAGCCGGTTCGGTGGGCGAGTCGGTTCGCCGCGAGGCCGTGCGCGGCCGGACTGAGCGTCGCGGAGCGTGAGCAGCGAGACCGTGCGCCGCGAGGGCGTGAGCAGCGAGACTGTGTGCGGCGAGACTGTGTGCGGCGGGACCGTGCGGCGGGACCGTGCGGCGGGATTGTGTGCGGCGAGACTGTGGGCGGCGAGACTGTGGGCAGCGAGGCCGTGCGCGGCGAGACAGTGTGCGGCGAATTGGTAAGCCGCGGCCTGGTGGTCGGGGTCCGTGGGTCGTGAAATCGGACCGCGAGGCGGTGGACAAGTCGATGAGTCGATCCGGCGGCGTTGAGTTTTGAGCTGGTGAAGTGGCGTTATCGAGGCCTCGGGAACTTTGGACCCGGTGGACTTCTGGGGTCAGTTTTCACGAAGCGACGAGGTGGTCCTCAAGCTAGCCGCGCTCACGCCGCTCACCGAGTTCGGCTCAAGACCTGCCCTGCTGAAGACTGCCTGTGGGCCTTCCACGACGAATCCCGCAATTGCGCACGCGCAACGCGGTGTCCACGAGCGTGACCAGCCACCGCGGGTGCCCGACGGGCGCGACGCCACAGACGGGTCACGAGTCACCCGGCGACGAGTCGGCGAGCGAGCGGCTGGTTTGCCAGTGGGAGACCTGGCACGCCCGTGGATGACGGTCCGGTGGTGGCCAGTCAGTCGGCATCGTGAGGCCAGCAGGTGGGCGTCGCACAGGTTAGCCAGCCGGGCTGGTTCGGGGCGAATCGTCGAGCCTGGCGGCGAACGCGGGCGGCATGGTGAGGGGCCAATAGGTCGGCATCGCGGGGGTGAGTCAGCCGGGCTGGTTCGCGGCGAATCGGTGGGCCCGCGGCGAACGAGGGCGGCTTGGCGGCGCGAGTCGGTGAGTCTGCGGCCAACGCGCGCACCTTGGTGGGTTAGAGGTTCACAACTGTCCAACCAAGGTTTCCCGACGACTACTCGGCGGGGACGTGCCCGAGGTGCGCTGTCCCAAGGTGCGCTGTCCCAAGGTGCGCTGTCCCGAGGTGCGCTGTAATCGAAGTGCGGCACGGCACCGGAGGTCGCGGGGGGTGCGAAACGTCGACAGCATCGAAGTCGCTTCAGAGCGAGCCGGTCCGGTCCACGCTCACTGCTAAAGGCCGGTCGGCTGACACGAGAGCGCGCCGGTCCGGCGAGAAGTCCGGCGGAGGCGGCTTCCGACCCGGCCGACTGTGGCACCTGATCGGACAGCAGCCGCTCGGGCCGGCAGCCGAGCAGCGAAGCCCGGTGCCGACGAGCCACCCCGCGCGACCCTCGAGGCGGCCGGAGCTACTCAGCCTTGGCCAGCTCGTGGGCCAAGACGTCCGCGAATGTGAACGTCCCCGTCGGTTGGTCACCTTCGCCGAGGAGGTAGAGGCGCTTGACGGCGATGAGGATGCCCTCGGCCACGATGTCGCGGAAAGCCGGGTCGCCGAGGTTGCGGGCGTCGTCCGGGTTGGTGAGGTACCCGATTTCCACGCGGACGGCCGGGCAGCGCGTGCGGGTGAAGATTTCCCACGTCTTGTAGTGGGTGCGGCAGTCGAGGAGGCCGGTGCGGGCCACGACTTCGCGTTGGATGTACCCGGCGAGGAGCTCGCCGACGGTGGAGGTGGTGCCGTTGCCGGTGCCGAAGTGGAAGCTGGCGACGCCCTGGGCGCGCGGTGAAGGGTTGCCGTCGTTGTGCAAGCTCAGGAACAAGTCCGCGCCCGCGTCGTTGGCGAAGCGGGCGCGCTCGAAGTCCGTGGGGCTGTGGTGGGGGCCGCGCGAGATCAACGCCTCCATGCCGGTGGCCTGCATTCGGCCTTCGAGCCGACGCGCGAGGTCCCAGGCGATGTCGGCTTCCCGCAGGCCGCCGGCGACCACGCCGAGGTCTTCGCCGCCGTGGCCGGGGTCGATGACGATGCGCTTGCCGCGCAGCCGCGGGCCGGCCTGGCGGACCTGCTCTTGCTCGCGCAGGAAAACCGGACGGCCGCCGCGGGCCCGCGGCGACGACAGTCGGTGCAGCTCGCGGATGGTGGCCGGGCCGCAGATGCCGTCGGGCGAAAGGCGCATGTCGCGCTGGAACGTCTTCAGTGCCCGCTCCGTCTGGGGGCCGAAGTAGCCGTCGGGGCGGCCAGCGTCGAAGCCAAGCTCGGTGAGCCGCTCCTGCAACGCGAACACGTCGTCGCCCTGCACGGGGGAAGACAACATGAACTGCAGCGGACGGCTCCCCAGATGGAAGCTCGCGCCCTTCAACGCCTGATACGTCGCGGGCCCCACCACCCCATCGGTGATGAGCCCACGACGCTGCTGAAAGGCCCGAACCGCATGCTCGACGGCGGCGTCGAAGGTGCCGTACGTCTCGGTCCCCGCCACGGGCGGGAGCAGGTCCATGCCGGCAAGGATCGACCTGATCTCGGCAACGTCAGGGCCGGCGTTACCGCGGCGGAGTACCCGCATGCACTCCTCGCTCTTCCTCAGGCACCGAAACCAGCTCGGCGCGAAACGCGAAACTAGAAACCTGTGTCGGGGTGGTCAGCCCAGGTACCCATTGTGCCCTGTGAACTCTCGGTGAGCGCGCAGGCCCGGTCGGTGCGCCCGGCGCGGGCACAACCGGCCACCCGTCGGACACGCCGGTGCACCTGCGTGATCATGACCACGGACACTTCGCCCGAATGTGCGAGAACCCGGGCCTGCGGGGCAATTCCCGCTGGCCCGGGTTCTCACTACGTGGACAGCTCAGGCAGCTCAGAGCACGTCGGCGAGATCCGACAGGAGTGCGGCCTTCGGCTTCGCCCCGACGATCTGCTTCACCGGCTTGCCGCCCTGGAAAAGGATCATCGTCGGGATCGACATCACCTGGTAGTCACGCGCCGTGTTGGGGTTCTCGTCGATGTCGAGCTTCGCGACGGTCAGCTTCTCACCGTTTTCGGCCGCGATTTCCTCGAGCACCGGGGCGACCATCTTGCACGGCCCGCACCAGGTCGCCCAGAAGTCGACCAGTACCGGCTTTTCGCTGGTCAGCACGTCGTCGGCGAAGGTCTTGTCACTGGTCTTCACAGTGTTGGCCATCGGGGTTTCTCCTTGAGGTGGTAGGGAAAATCGGGAAGTCAGAGCAGAAAAGTCACCGGGTGCCGGCGCCGTAGCCGCCGCCGACCAGCTCGGCCGCCTCGTGGGCGTCGTTGTCGCCGTGCTCGGCCAGCCATCGTTCCGCGTCGATGGCCGCGCTGCACCCCGAACCCGCGGCCGTGATGGCCTGCCGGTACGTGCGGTCCACGAGGTCGCCGGCCGCGAACACACCCGGGAGGTTCGTGTAGGACGTGCGCCCCTGCGTCACCACGTAGCCGTCGTCGTCGAGGTCGACCTGGCCGCGCACGAGCTCGCTGCGCGGGTCATGCCCGATCGCGACGAAGAAACCGGTGACGTCCAGCGTCTTCTCCTCGCCGGTCTTGGTGTCCTTCACGACGAGCCCTTGGACCTTCCCGTCGCCCGTCACCCCGGTGATCTGGGAGTTGAGCTGCCACTTGATCTTGTCGTTGGCCTTCGCGCGCTCCAGCATGATCTTCGACGCCCGGAACTCGTCGCGCCGGTGCACGATCGTCACGGACTTCGCGAACTTGGTGAGGAACGTCGCCTCCTCCATCGCGGAATCGCCGCCACCGGCCACGGCGATGTCGTGGTCACGGAAGAAGAAGCCGTCACACGTCGCACAGGCCGACACACCGCGGCCCAGCAGGTCCTGTTCACCCGGCACGTTCAGGTACCGCGCGGCAGCGCCCATCGCGAGCACGACGGCGCGCGCGGCGTACCGCTTGCCGTTCGCGACCACGTACTTGACGTCGCCCGTGAGCTCCACCGACTCGACGTCTTCCGCGCGCAGCTCGGCGCCGAACCGCTCGGCCTGCTTGCGCATCTCCTCCATCAGGTCCGGGCCCTGGATCCCGTCGCGGAAACCCGGGAAGTTTTCGACCTCCGTGGTCGTCATCAGCGCACCACCGAACTGGGTGCCCTCGAACACCAGCGGTTCGAGCTGTGCCCGCGCCGCGTACACGGCTGCGGTGTACCCCGCCGGACCCGACCCCACGATGATCAGGTTCCTGATTTCTTCGGCAGCCACCCGTGAACCTCCGCTCCTAGTGACCTGTGCACTGGCCTCAACAGAATGGTAGGGGGCGTTGTTCCCGCCGGTGACCGCCGCTACTGACCCGGCACTGAACCATCGCGACCAGGCGTTATTTCTTGCCGACGACCTTGTCGAACAGCTTGTCGGGGTGACCGGGCCCGCAGTCGGCGCCGAAGCCCACGATCCGGAACTGCGCGAGCTGACCCGTCGTGTAGATGACGAGCACCCCGGCCTTGCCGTCGACGTTCACCGGCCGGATTCCGACCGGCCGCTCGTCGGGGTTCAGTCCGGCCGCGGAGACGCACGCGTCGAGTCGCTGCTCGTTGCCCAGCGGACCGAAGTCACGCATGCCCATGGCACCGCCCACCAGGGCCTCCGCGCCGCTGCCGTCGCTGCCCACGGACGGACCCGCAGGCGGCCGTGCCGCGACCGCCGGGGTGCCGTTCTGCTGCGAAGTACCGGGCACGGTGAGGACCACGGCCACGATCGCCGCCGCGGCCGCCGTCACAATTCCCGCGCTCCAGCCGACCCGCTTGTTCCGCCGCCGCCGTGCAGCCGCGAGGTCCACCACGGGCGCGGCGGGCGGCCCTTGTGGTGCGGCAGCCGGAAAGGGCGCGGCCTGCCGGGCCGCGGATTCGGCGGCCAGCGCCTGGTCCAGCCGCTCCGCGAACGCGGCGGGCATCGGCGGGGCCGGTTCGTGCGCCAGCGCGGACAAGTCGGCCGTGGTCGCTTCGAGGGCTTCGATGATCGTGCGCGCTTCGGGGTCCGCGTTCACCCGCGGCCACAGCTGCGCCGCCTCCCGCTCGTCCAGCACGCCGGCGTGGAGATCGGCGAGCACGTCGACAGACCAGGGTGGTCCGACGGTCCCGCCGGCCCCCCGTGATTCGTCCGTCATCGTTCCTCCCCGTTGCGCGGCGAGCAGTGGGCTCGCCCGACACTCCGGGACGTTTCCGAAGTGGCGCTCATGCGCTTGCTGTCTTCCGGTCGGACGTTCGCATTCGCATCAGGGTTCCGCAGGTGGCCCAGAACCTTCGCGAGTTTGCTTCGTCCGCGCGCGCAGCGGCTCTTGACCGTGCCTTCGGCGATGCCGAGCATTCGCGCCGTTTCGGCCACCGAGTAGCCCTCGACGTCGACGAGGACGATCGGCGCCCGCTGCTCGTCCGGCAGCTGGTTCAGCGCTTCACGCACCAGCAGGCTCGTTTCCTTTTCGGACATCGAGTCACGTGGCGAAGCCGGCTCGTTGAACCCGGTTTCGGGCAACGGGACGGTCGGGCGGGCCTGCTTGCGGCGGATCCGGTCGAGGCAGGCGTTGACGACGATGCGGTGCAGCCACGTGGTCACCTGCGACTCGGCGCGGAAGTTGCCCGCCGCGCGGAACGCCGAGATGAACGCCTCCTGCAGCGCGTCCGCGGCTTCCTCCGGGTCACGCATCGTGCGCAGGGCGACGGCCCACAGCCGGTCCCGGTGCCGCCGGACCAGTTCACTGAACGCGTGCGGGTCCCCGGCGGCGTGCGCCGCGATGAGATCCGCGTCCGTGGGAGCTGCTGCCGTCACCCGGCAGAGCCTACTGAGTGACGATGTCGATCACTGCGCAGGCAGGAAGCTCGCTTCGCCGATCTCGCTGATGAAGCCGCCGCCGGTGTCGTTGCCGAGCTGGGTGATCCAGACGATGAAGTACTCGCTTTGCGTGGGCTGCTGCAGCGTGATCGTCGTCTCGGTGCTGTTGAGCTCGCCCGTTCCGACGACCTTGGTGTCGTCGAGCTGCGGGTTCTTGCTGTCGGCCGAGCGGATTTCGACCTTCGTGCCCGGACTGTCGGCTGTGATCTTCACCTGGGCCAGATTCACCGGTTTGTCGAACTGCACCACGAAGCCGACGCCGGGCTTCAGCGCCGGCAGCTGCTGCTGATACTGGTCGGTTCGCCAGATCGTGGTCGGATCGCCGTCGATCACATTCTTCACCCGGCCCGAGTTGTCACCCGTGCCTTTCGGGTTGTAGATCGTGGCCGAGCGCGGGTCCACGGGCTGGCCGACCTTCGGCGCGGCGGGCGACGACGGCGGAGGCGCCGCGTTCGACGGCGGGGCCGCGCTCGACGACGGCGCCGCGACGTTGATCGTCGGGCCACTCGCCTTCGAATCACCCTGGAACAGGTTGATCAGCATCAAGCCGCCCCACGCGAGGATCACCACGGTGGCGACCACCAGCACGGTGACGCCGAACGCCAGCTTCCGCCGCCGCGCGACGTCTTTCACCGGCTTCTTCGTGGTCCAGATCGTGCCGTCGGCATCGGCCGACTCGTCCTCGCCGACGGCCTTGATCAGCTGCGTGCGCTCCTCGGCCTCGGCGACCTTGTCGAGCACGCGGAGGATCGCCGCGCTCGTGCGGATGCCGCCGTTGCCGCCGTCCTCGATCGTGCGGACGGCCAGCGACGACAGCTCGGCCGGTACAGCGGGCACCAGCTGGCGCGGCGGCACGACGTGGCCCTGGGGCGTCAACGGAGCCGCGGGGACCGCGGGCGGCCCGCCCGGCAGCGCCCAGCGACCGGTGAGCAGCAGGTACAGGACGGCGCCGAGCGCCTTCACGTCGTCGCGCAGTGTCGCTTCCGACAGCGGACCGGGAAACGCGAGCTTCAGTGCGCCGCCCGGCGTGAGGCGCAGCCGCTGGGGGTGGTCCAGCCCGAGGACGAGGCCGTTCTGGTGCGCCTGCTCCACCGCCTCGGCCAGTGCCTGGACCATGCGCGCGGCCGCGGCCGGCGCCACCGGTCGTTGCGCGACGAGGTCCACCAGGTCGCTGCCCTTGGTCCACTCCGCGACCACGACGCCCAGCAAGCCTTCGCTCGAGGTGACGCCACTGCCGAGGCTCAGCACGTCGAGCACCCGCGCGACGCCGCCGTGGCCGAACTTCGACGCGTGCGCCGCGCGTTCCAGTGTGCGCCGCGCCTGCCGAGCAGCTTCGGGATCAGCCGGATCACCGACCAGCAGGGTCAGCGCGACGTCGCGCTTCAGCTGACCGTCGCGCGCCCGCCACAGGTGCGCGGCCGCTCGTTCGTCCACTCCGAACTGCGCGAGCAGGCGATACCGGCCGTCGCCGACGACCCGCCCCGGGGCGAGCGACCCACCCTGGGCACGAATGCCCATCCGGTTGGCCTCCCCCGCCTGTTCGCTCCGTCTCGTGTCCACGCCTTCTCTCCCGCGTCGCGCTCCCGCCCCGAGCGTACCCGGATCAGGTCTGGAGGAAGCGTCGTCAGACGTGAATCAATCGTTACCCACGCTTGATCAATCGGGTGATCCTCGACGTCGCCGGCTTCAATTCTTCCACCTTGAGCGCCATGAGCACCCCGAACGAGACGCCGATCCCGACGATCCCCTGAAGGAGCAGCTTGATCCACGCCTGCAACGTGTACCCGAACGAGGCAGGCACGATCAGGCCGACCATGTACGCGGCGGCAACCCCGAGCACGCAGGCGACGACGGTGAAGAGGATCACGCCGACGATCCGCTTGCTGCGCAGGTTGCCGAGCGTGACCCACAGCCAGACCTGGCCGAGCACCGCGCCGACGACGTAGGTGAGCGCGTTGACCATCATCACGCCCAGCACCACGTTCGTGGGTGAGAGCAGCACCGGGCACAGGTACAGCAGCGGCACCTTGACCAGCGTCATCACGATCATGATCAACGTGGGTGTGCGGGCGTCCTTCATCGCGTAGAACACGCGCATCTGGAGCATGACCAACGCGTACGGCAGCAAGGCGAACGACGAAACGGCCAGCGCGTCGCCGAGCCGTTCGGCGCCTTCGAGCGAGCCCTTGCCGAACGTGAACAACGCGACGCCGATCGACGAGCCGACGATCGTCATCACCGCCGAGATCGGCAGCAGTGTCACCGTCGAAATCCGCGACGCGTACGACAGGTCGCCGATCAGCTTCTTCGTGTCGCCGTCGGCGGCCGCGCGGCTGAGCCTCGGCATGATCGCCGTCAGCAGCGATACACCGAGCACTCCGTAGGGCAGCTGGAACAACAACCACGCGTTCGTGTAAGCCGTGACGCCGCCGGGCGCGCCGTTGGTGAGTACGCGGGTCGTGATCGTGTAGCCGACCTGGCTCACGCCGACGTAGCCGATGACCCACAGCGCCAGTCCGCCGAACTCCTTCATGCGGCGGTCGATGCCCCAGCGCCACTTCGGCCGGTACCCCGAGCGCAGCAGCGGCGGCACCAGGATGAGCGCCTGCGCGACGATGCCTCCGGTCACGCCGAGTCCCAGCGTGAGGACCTTCGGGTCGGTGATCGACGGGTGCTGGATGTCGATCGTCCCCGGCATCACCCACACGACCAGGATGGTGAAGATGACCACCAGGTTGTTGATCACCGGCGCCCACGCGGTTGGCCCGAAGATGTGCTTGGCGTTGAGCATCGCCGAGAGCAGGGCGAACACGCCGTAGAAGAAGATCTCCGGCAGCAGCAGGTACGCGAACGCCGTGGTCAGCCCCGTGCTGGCCTGACCGGACGAGTCGACGTAGAGCGCCGTGAACGCCGGTGCCGCGACCACCGCGATGAGCGTGCCGGCCAGCAGCAGCGTGAGGCCGACGGTGAGCAGTCGCTGCGCGTACGCCTCGCCGTGGTCCGGATCGTCCTGCGAGCGCACGAGCAGCGGCACCACCACGCTGGTGAGCACACCGCCGATGAGCAGCTCGAAGATGATGTTCGGCATCGTGTTGGCGACGTTGAACGAGTCGTTCGCGACGCCGGCGCCGATGGCGGCCACCAGCAGCAGCTTCCACAGGAAGCCGGTGATGCGGCTGATCAGCGACGCGACGGCCATCCGGCCGCTGGCCTTCGCGAGCGAAGGTGCTTTCGCCGGTGCCGCGGGCTGCTCGCCGGTGGAACCGGGTTCGACCGGGCGGACGAGTGGCGCGCCCCCGACGCGGGGCATGACCTGCGTGGCCAGCGCGTCGTACGGGCGGAGCGAGTCGGGGTCGGCGACCGGCCAGCGCGACGCCGCCATCGGGACCCCGGCGGTGCGCGGGATGAACCGGGTGGCGTCCGGGTCGCGCAGCGCCTCCTCCTGCCACGGCCGGATCGGTGTGCCCGGGCGGGGGCCGCGGCCGCGGGGCGGCGCGGGGGTCGGCGGAGGTGTCGGCTGGGGCAACTGTTGCGGGCCCGACGGCGGTCCCGCTGGTGGTCCCGAGTGCGGGCCCGACGGCGGGACCTGCGGCGGCGCCGGTTGTGGCAGCGGCTGACGTCCCGACGGCGGAGGTTGCCGGCGAGGCGGTGGTGGCTGTTCGCGCGGCGGCCGTGGCTGGCCGTTGCGTTCGGGTGGCGGGACCCGCCGTCGCGGCGGCTCGCCGCGGTCTTCGGGCACCGGCAGGTGCCGCGTGCGCCCGTTCGCGGGTGGTTGCTGGCGGCGTTCCGGCGGTACCGGTCCCTGTGGCGGCGGCTGGCGCCGCCCCTCGCGTACGGGGCGTCGTGGCTGGTCAGCCCGATCGTCACGCCGAGGAGGCGCGCCGTCGCGCCGAGGACGACTCGCACGCTCGGGTGGTAAGCCCGGCTCTCTGTCCAACGCGCGCCCAATCCTCGGTGCCAGGGTCCCTGCCATTGTGGCAGCGGTCGACCCAGGGTAATCGGGAACGGGCGCGCGCACCCGGTCTGCCGAGGAGTCAGCGCGTTTCGGTCCGGGTGGTGCGGCTCTCCTTCACGCGCCGGTAGATGCGCCGCGACGCCAGCAACAGCAGCGCGCAACCAGCGACGACGGTGACGATGATCGTGATCGGGCCGTACTCGGTCGAGGTGAGCTCGAACCGGGCGGTCGTGCCGAGTTCCGTGCCCCCCGGCGTGGTCAACGACACATCCACGCTGAGGCGCCCGGCGCGCAGGGCTTCGATCTGGATCAGCTCGTTCTTGCCGCCCTTGGCGGGGAAGAACCAGTTCTGCGCCTGCTCGGGCCGGATGCCCACGATGTTCTTCAGCGAGATCTGGGCGGTGATGCCCACCGGCAGGTCGTTGCTCACGAACACCGGCAACGGGGACGAACCGGAGGCGAGCGCGATCGTCTGCCGAGGCTGCTCCACCGTCACCTGCCGGCGGATGGCCGAGAGCTCGGCTTCGGCGTTGGCGCCCGCGGTGACCGCGGTGGGTGTTCGGTACGCGGTCGACGCGCCGCGGACCAGCGCCGTGCGCACCGGCGCGACGACGTCCTCCGGCGGAACGCGGCTCCGCGCGTCCATGCGCATGGCCGACTGCAGGCCTGCGGCCTGGCCGTCGAGGCCCGAGAGCGTGTCGACGACGCCGGTCGCGGTCGACGACGGCTCGTCGTGCGTGCCGGAGTCCAGGGTCGCCGAGCCCGACGTCGTGGAGTCGAGCAGCTGCGGCAGCGGGGTTCCTTGGCCGAGACCGGCGCCGAAGAGCTGGTCGACGTGGTCGAGGAACGCGGTGAGCTCACGCGCGGGCGCGTCCCAGCGCCGCGGTGGCGCGACGAGCACCTGCGATGGAGCCTCTTCGCCGACGCGCCCGAGACCGGCTTCGAACGCGAGGGCGGCGATGCCGTTCTGGCTCGCGATCGCCGGTTGCGCGGCGGCGCTCGTGGTGGTCGGCGTCTGCGGGTCGGGGGTGAAGCCGGATAGTGCGTTCGCGACGAGGCTGTCGATCGGCTGGGCCCGCAGCCCGTCCGGCAGCGTCACGGCGCCGGTCACGGGTGAATCGCTCTGCAGCTTCGACGCGTCGGTGAGCACGGTCCCGACCCCGGCGGCCGACATCGCGGCGAGCGCTTGGTCATTGGGCGTGCCGCCCGGCCAGAGCACGCCCTTGCGAGCGTCGACGCCGAGCAGTTGGTGAATGGTCGACTCGCCGCTGAGCGCGGTGCTCATCAGGCCCGTGTCGACCGTGCCGTTCGCGGCCCGGATCGCACTCACGGTGGTGAGGTCGGCGTCGGCGAAGGGCAGCGCGATCACGCAGTGCCCGGCCACTAGGTCGCGCAGCGCCGCCAGCCAGTCGGTCGCCGCCTGCGTGCCCTTGCCCGGCGCGCCGGCGACGGTATAGCCGCGGGTCATGGCGTCGACCGTGCGCAGCAGATCGGGATCGATGGCGAAGCACATCGAATCGGCGACTCGCCCGTCGGATTGCTCGGCCGCGCGGGCCGCGGCCACGAGGGCATACAGCCTGCCGTTGGCGCTCAGCTCGGTGGCGAGCGTGTCGTCGGTGAGGGTCAGTGAGCCGCCGTAGGGCGACGAAAGGACGTGGGGCGTGCTGTCGGTGATGGGCCAGAGCACGGAGACATCGGGGCGCTCGCCCTTGCTCGCGGTGCCCGACAGCACGGGCATCAGCACGCTCACGGCCGCGAGCCGCGCCGGGCCGCCGAACTCCGGCGTCCCGTTCACGTTCACGAGCAGCGGGTACACGCCGGCCCGGCCCAGCTGGGCGGCGCGCGGACTCGAAAGCGGAACGGTCACCTCGAGGCGCGCGCTCTGCCCCGGCTCGAGTGAATCGGTGAGCGTGGTGAAATCCGTGAGCGGCGTGTCCTGCACCGGGTCGCCCGCCAGCACGGTCTTCAGCTCGTGGCCGCTGGTCAGCCGGTCGCCGACCTGGAGCCGCACCTGCGGGCGCGAGATCCGGCGGTCGCCGATGTTCGTGACCGTGCCCGACACCGTCAGCGTGGTGGCTGAATCCGTGATCACGCGCGGGTTGAGCTGGTCGAGGTCGAGCCGCAGCCGCGGCGGCTCGGGGCTCGGTTCGTCCTGGGCCTGCGCGGGCGCGCCGAGCAGGGCAGCCGCTGCGAGGACCAGCAGGGACAGGAAGAAGGCGGCGGGCCGCTTCACTCGGGTGGCTCCCTCTCAGGCGCGCTCGTCGTGCGCGAAAAGTTCTTTGGCCCGGCGGACCAGCTTGCGCTCGTCCGCGTAGGCCAGCGTCGTCTCCAGCTCGGCCAGCGGTACCCACGCGACTTCGGTGACCTCGACGTCCTCGTCGGAGAGCTCGCCACCCGTCGACTCGAGCAGAAAGTGGTGCACGGTCTTGTGCACCCGGCGTCGTTCGGCCACGAACCAGTAGTCGATGGTGCCCAGCGGGCGCAGGACCTGCGCGGAGATGCCCGTCTCCTCTTTCACTTCGCGCACCGCCGTCTGCTCCACCGTCTCACCGTCCTCGATGTGGCCCTTCGGCAACGACCAGAGCAGTCTGCCGTGCCGGTCGAGCCGGCCGATCAGCACCGCGTGCTCGCGCTGCGCGTCGACGACGAGTCCGCCGGCCGACGTCTCGTCGACCGTGGTCAGGCGCCTGTTCCGCTGCCGCCGGCGCCGGTGGCGCGGCTTCGGCGCTCCGGCGCGGCCGGCAGATCCAGGCATGCTGCGATGCTAGAGCAAACGGTTGCCCAGGTACGCTGGCTCTCCGTGTCCGTGTCCGACGGCGTCCGTAGTAATGGCGCCACTTTCGTGGTGGGTATGAAGTGAACAACCTGGTCGCCCAGCAGAACGCGGTGACGGAACTGATGCGAGTGTCCCCTCTTGCCGACGAGCTGGCCGAGCGGTTCGCCCGCGCCGGTCACAGTCTCTACCTCGTGGGCGGCAGCGTCCGCGACGCGCTGCTCGGCCGGCTCTCGAGCGACCTCGACTTCACCACCGACGCCCGGCCGGACCGGGTGCTCCAGATCGTGACCGAGTGGGGCGACGCGGTGTGGGACGTCGGCATCGCGTTCGGCACGGTCGGGGTCACCAAGAAGGGCACGACGCTCGAGATCACCACCTTCCGGGCCGACTCCTACGACCGGGTCGGCCGCAACCCCGAGGTCACCTTCGGCGAAACGATCGAGGGTGATCTGCTGCGCCGCGACTTCACCGTCAACGCGATGGCGATCGATCTGGTCACCAAGACGTTCATCGATCCACACGACGGCATGGACGCGCTGCGCCTGAAGGTGCTCGACACCCCGGCGACGCCGCAGGAGTCCTTCGCCGACGACCCGCTGCGCATGCTGCGTGCCGCCCGCTTCTCGGCTCAGCTCGGCTTCACGGCCGCGCCGCGCGTGGTCGGGGCCATGACTTCGATGGCGAGCGAGATCGAGCGGATCACGGCCGAGCGCGTGCAGACGGAGCTGTCGAAGCTGATGCTGGCCGCCGACCCGCGACCCGGGCTGGAGCTGCTCGTGGACACCGGCCTTGCCGACCACGTGCTGCCCGAGCTGCCCGGCATGCGCCTGGCGATCGACGAGCACCACCAGCACAAGGACGTCTACCAGCACTCGCTCACCGTGCTGGCTCAGGCGATCGCGCTGGAGACCTCGCATGAGCCGACGTCGGAGCCCGACCTGGTGCTGCGGCTGGCCGCGCTGCTGCACGACATCGGAAAGCCCGACACGCGCGAATTCCAGCCCGGCGGCGGAGTGAGCTTCCACCACCACGAGGTCGTGGGGGCGCGCATGGTCCGCAAACGCTTGCGGGCGCTCAAGTACTCGAAGGAAATCGTCGAGCAGGTTTCGCAGCTCGTGTTCCTGCACCTGCGGTTTCACGGCTACGCCAACGGCGAGTGGACGGATTCGGCCGTGCGCCGCTACGTCACCGACGCCGGCGACCTGCTGACCCGCCTGCACAAGCTCGTGCGCGCCGACTCGACCACGCGCAACCGCAGGAAGGCGGCCGCGCTGCAGGCGACGTACGACGACCTCGAGGCGCGGATCGCGCGGCTCAAGGAGCAGGAGGACCTCGACCGCGTCCGGCCCGATCTCGACGGCAACGAGATCATGCGGCTGCTCGGGCTCAAGCCGGGGCCGGAGGTCGGCAAGGCGTGGAAGTTCCTCAAGGAGCTGCGGCTCGACCGTGGCCCGCTGGAGCACGACGAAGCCGTGGCCGAGCTGAAGAAGTGGGCGGCGGCGGAGGGTATCTCACCCGGCGAATGATCTTCGGGTCCCTGCGGGCGAGCGACGTCCGTGATCACGGCAATCCCGCCGGGCTCTGGAGCGGGACACGGTGAACGGGGATACTCGCTGCCCCGGGCCGCCGACGGTGGCGCGCCCCGACCGTGGGGGATCGATGACGGCGCACGCGACCAACGAGCTGGATGGGCAGCGGCTGCGAACGTCGAGCGCCCTCGTCACGTGGCCGCGGCAAGGCATTTCGGCGGCGACGGGGCTCGACCCATCGGTACGGCCGTTCGAGCGGATCTCACGCACCGTCCGCGTCCGCGCGCGAGACGGGCTACCGCTGCGGGCCGCACGACACGTCGTGCTCGGGCCACCGGCGTGCCGGATCGTCGCGACGCTCGTCGAATTCGATCCGTTCGGGGGTGTCGCCCCGGTCGAGTCGGCCCCGGCCGGCGGCCCGCGCGTGCGGCCGGTGGTGGTCTTCTGATGCCGAACTTTCTCACCGATGCGCTCGTCGCCTACCGTGACGGCGACCCGGTCCGGGCGGCCGAGCTGGCCGCCCGCGCGGAAACCCCGCTGGGACGGCAGCTTTCGACGTACCTCACCACCGACGGCACGGGCTCGGTGTACGACCAGCCGGCCGCGTTCACCGCCTTCATCCGCGGTGGCGGCAACGTCGAGCTGTACACACGGCTGAGCGCTGCGCTCGCCGCGGTGTACGAACGCGACCGGCCGGACGCTCTGCTCGATCTCGGCTGCGGCGACGGCCTGGCCATCGCCCCGGCGTTGGCACAGTCGGCCTTCCGCCCGTCGCGCATCGACCTGGTGGAGCCGTCGGCGGCGCTGCTGTCGACCGTCGCCGTGCCGGGTGCCCACCGCCACGAGTCGACGGCGCAGACCTTCCTCGCGGAGCACGGTTCCACGTGGAACCTTGTTCAGTCGACGTTCGCCTTGCAGTCGATCCCGCCGACCGAACGGGTCGACGTGCTTCGGGAACTGAGGCACCGCACGGAAAACCTCGTGCTGGCCGAGTTCGACATCCCTGCGCTCGCCGAGGGGTCCCGTGCATTTCTGCACTCGCTCGTGACCCGCTACGAACGCGGCCTCGCCGAGTACGGCTCCGCTGCTTCCCTTGTCGCACAGGGCTTTCTGCTGCCCGTGCTCCTCGGCGCCGCCGCCGGTACCGCCCGCACGAACTGGGAACAGCCAGGCACTGCCTGGATCTCCCAGCTTGAGACGGCCGGTTTCGGCACCGTCACCGTCGTTCCCCTCGCCGACTACTGGTGGTCCCCCGCGGTCCTGATCACCGCCCGCGGCTCAGACCAGGGCTAACGCACCGGATTCCACATGCTGCGCGATGGGGCGCGGTAGCAGGTACGCGGTGGCGCCACCCGGCTGGGGACCCCAGGGGCCGGTGATGCCGGTCAGGACGCGCAGGGTGCGCTGCACGCGGTACTCGTGGCGATCGCGCTCGCGTTCGGCCGGGAGGGAAGTTTCGACGAAACGCGTGCCGAGGGCGTGGACGAGGTTGCCGGCATCGGAGCCGTAGCGGAGAACCGTGGTGCCGGCGGGCAGCGCGACAACGCGTTTGCCGCGGTAGAACGACAGGGGCGGTTCGCCGCGCACGGGAAGGATGGGCCAGTCGGCGGGGTGGTCGGATTCGTCGGCATGGGGTGGCAGCATCAGGAGCGTGCCCAGGAGGAACCGGGCGGCCTCGGCGATGCGCGGGAAGGCGACGGGTTCGGCGTCGGGTGGACACGACACCTCCCAGCCGTCCTCGGTACGGCGCAGGGTCCACACGCCGTCGGACGGGACCGCGTTCGCCCCGATGCGGTAGGCGCTCGCAGGCACGTTGTGCTCCACGAGCCGTTGCTGCAGCAGACGCAGCGTTTCGGCGGCGTGCAGCTCGCGGCCGAGGTCGCCGTCGCGGATGGCACGCGCCAGGTCGCTCTCGTCGGGCAGGTCGGTCTCCGAACGGGGCGGACGCGCGGTACCGAGCACCTCGGCTTCGGCCGTCGCGCGCACGAGTTCGCGCACGAACGGCGGCCGGAACCCCGCCGCGCGGATGTGGTCGACCAGCTCTGGCTCCGGTGGCACGCCGTACTTGCGCAGGTAGTGCGGCACGGCGGCGGGCCAGATCCACGTGCCGTCGGTGTGGAAGGCGTGCGGCACATAGGGCGGCGCGGCGGGCGTGAAGATGTCGGGCTGCGGCTGCGGCCGGTGCAGCACCACCGGCGAGCGGAACAGGTAGTCGAGCACGCCACGCACCTGGTCCGGCGGCACCGGCGGCCGGTTGACCACGGGTCGCTCGTTGTCGTTGTGGGCGTCGACCACGCGCGCGATGCGGAAGGTGAGGTCCATCGGCTGGCCGGCCTTCGCGGCGAGCCATTCGGGCAGCTGTTTCTCCGGGCGCGGGTAGTTCGCGAGTTCCACGGCGTACGACCGTGGCGCCGGCTGGCCGCCGTCGTTGGGCGGAAGTCGCCACGTCGGTTCGCGGTCGGCGTCGAAGTCGAAGTCGAACTGCGATTCGGCGTCGAGCGTGAAGGTCCCCTGGAACCACGTGCCCGTGTCCGGTTCGTACATCGCCGCGCGCAGTTGCGAGAACAGCGCGCTCAGCTTCGGCGGCGCGGGCAGGGACACGGACACCGGACCGTTTTCGTCGCCGACCGCGCGCACCTCCAGCTCCGCATAGTCCCCGACCTGCCGGAACTGCGCGGCCACCCGCGTCCAGCCGCCCGGCACGGCCCGCAGCGTGCGGCCGATCGAGCGCAGCACGCCGTTGTGGTCGGTGTCGAAATCGGGCCGCAGCTCGCCCTGGTCACGGCGGACCTGCCACAGGGCGGAGAGCCGCTTCGCATCGACCGTCGTGGAGAAATCGGCGAGGCCGAGCTGCTGCGCGCGTACGCGATCGTGCTGCGTCCAGCGCAGCGTCAGCTCCTTCGTGCCGTCGTGGGCGACCTCGAACAGCTCGTCGTCGAACTCGCAGTAGGTGCTGAGCGTGAACGTCGCGGGCACCTCGCTCTGGAGCACGACCCGCGCCGGGCGGCCCTCGTGGTCACGGTCGAACCCTTCGGGCGTTTCCTCGTCCGGCAGCACGGACAGCATCAGCGTGCCGTCGGTCGTCGATCGCTCGGCCGCGAAGGTGCGGCCATCGAGGGTCGCGTACAGGCCGTCGGGCCGATCAGCGGCTTCCACCCGGTAACGCACGTCAGGTTCCTCCCCAAAATCCCCTGCGGACCCGGGAAGAACTTAGTCGACCGGCCGACGCGCCAACCAACGGTCGGCACTCCCGCCGACCACGACCACGAACCCACTCGCCGACAAACACCCGCTCGGGTGACGGTCGGTCAGTGCCGCGGGTACCGCCGCACCCACTCCTCGCCCTGCGTGCTGAGCGCCGAACGGCGATCGAAGTGCCACAGCGCGTCGGTGGCCAGCTGTTCGACGAGGTGGCGCAGTTCGAGCTGGTCCACCCACTTCTGCGGCAGCACCGGCGCACCGACGCGGGCGCCGAGCAGCGCGCCGGTGATCGCGCCCGTCAGCGCGCTGCGGCCGGAATGGTTCACGGCCCGCAGCAGCGCCTGCTCGGGGTAGTTCTCGAAGCCCGAAACCGCGGCGAACGCGCGGCCCAGCACGGAAAGCGTGCTCTGTCCGTCGCCGATCAGCTCGGGCATGCGCAGGTCGGGCAGCCCGTGTGCGCCGAAGAACGGCACGGCCTCCGCGACCATCGCCTTCACCGGCGCCCACTCCGGCCCGCTGACGAACGTGGTCCCGCGGTCGGTGAGGATCTCGCGCGACAAGTTCCACACGGGGTAGCTGAACGCGTCCTTCGTGAGCACGGGCTCGAACAGCCACGCCAAGTACGTCGCGGCCGACAGGTCGTCTTCGTGCGGGTGCGTCACCCCCACGAGGTCGCGCACGGCCTGGCGCACGCCGCCGCTGAATCCCGTGCCAGGGCCGGCCGCGGTGAGCACCGCGGGCAGCGCGCCGATGAGGGCGGCCGGGCCCGAAAGCGCCACGGCCTGCGGGCTTCCGGTCACGAGCGCGTGATACGCGTTGAGCTCGGCGTCGTCAGCGGTGCGGCGCACGTGCAGGTCCGGCACCTTGACGAGCCAGCCGTCGGCTTCGTCGTACGGCGCGCCCTGGGTGTGCAGCCAGCGCATCAGCGCGCCGCGCACCACGGACGGGAACCGCTGCTCGACGTCACGCGACTCGGGCTGCTCGCGGTGCGGGCTGCGGATCACGGCCTCGGTGTAGAACAGCAGCCGCTGCGTCAGCGATCCGATGCGGCCGGGCTGGTCGAACGCCACCGGCAGATCCGTCACGCCTTCCGGGCCGAACTGCGCGACGATCTCGTCGAGCCGCATCCGGTCCACGGCGAGGCCCAGCGCCTCGCCGAGCGCGAAGCCGAGGTACGCGCCGATCACGCGCTGCCAGCCGTAGCGGAAGGTCTCGAGGTCGTGTTCGGGGTACTTGCCGAACGTGTCGAGCCGCGGGATCACGCGGCCGTCGTTGTCCCAGCCGGGCACGAGGCCGTTGGCGCGCCAGTCGTCCGGCTTGCTGCCCGGCGGCTCCGCCATCGCGAGCCGCTCGAGCCACGACTGGCCGAGCACCGTGCGCTGGCACTCCTCGGCCGTCAGCTCGAAGCCGTGGCGGCGGGCCCGCTCGGCGGCGACCACGGGCCGGTCGACGGGCTCGGCCAGCCCCAACCGTTCGGCGGTGTCGGCGGCGAGTTGCTCGAGCTCCACTTCGGCTTCGGGGCAGCGCCCGTGCCGGTCGATCCGCGGCTCCTGGCGCGGAAAGCGGCGTGCGATGGCCGTCAGCTCTTCGCCGGAGACGTCCTCGAACGTGGCTGGGCCGCCGTTGATCACGAGATTCGGTGGGTGCTCGAATTCGGCGAGCGTCGCGAGGTCCACCTGCCACCACGCGTGCTCCCGCGGCGGGAAGTGCCGGGTGGCGCTGAAGACGCGCAGTTCGTTGCGGTCTTCGCTGAAGTAGAAGCGATCCGTGGCGCCGGTCTTGAGGTCGAGCGGCACGAAGACGTCGCAGCGCAGCAGACCGATCAGCAGTTGTTCGCGCGAAAGCCAGCCGACGCTGGCGAACGCGAGCAGCGTCTCCAGCGTGTTCTGCGGCTTCGGGTAACCCCGCCGGATCGGGCCCGACTTGTACTCGGGGTTCTCGCGTTCGTCGCCGGTCTGCCGGCCTTCGTCGTCCACCTTCACCCAGCCGGCCACGGCGTGCAGAGGCACTCCGAGCTCGCCGAAGCCCGCCTTCACGTACTCCGGGTCCACGACTTCGCGCCAGCTCTCCTGGCCGGGAAACGCGACGGGCACGCTCAACCCGCCCGGGTTCGGCGGGGCCTGGCGCAACTCACCGTCCGGCTCGCGCACCACGACCGACGGGCTCGGGAACAGCTCCTTGTCCGGACGGCCGTCGTCGAGGAATGCGACGGTGTTGTACGGAATCGACCAGCCTTCGGGGACGCGCAGCACGCGGTCGCGGTCCACGCGCAATCCGCCGGGACCGGCGACGTCGGGTCCGTGCACGGCGCGTAGCCAGTCCCCGACCTTCTCCATCGCTTCCGCCGCTTCCACCTACTCGATCCTCTCCAGGCTTCCGTCGGACTCGTGCTCCGCGATCGGCTTGGGGAGCACGTACGCCACCGCGCCGCCCGGCAGATTGGCCCACGGCACCGTGACACCGGTGACCACGTGGAGTGACCGTTTCAGCCGGTAGGTGTGCGCCACCCGTTCCCGTTCGAGTGGCAGTGACGTCGTGGCGAACCGTACCTCGCGGTGGTGCACGAGGTTGCCCGGTTCCTCCCCGAAGCGCAGGACGACCGTACCTTTGGGCAGACGGGTGAGTCGCTTGTTGCGGAGCAAGGTGAGGGGCGGGTCACCCGGCGCGGGCTGGATCGGCCAGTCGTCGATCTCTTTCGCCGTCTCCAGGGGAGTTCCGCGCCCTCCCGTCAGGCGGGCCGGGTGCAGTAGCAAAGCCCCGAGCAGCTGCTGGGCGGCGTCGGCCAGGTGTGTGAAGGACTGCGCGGTGCCGCCCGCCGAGGTGACTGTCCAGCCGGTTTCGCCGCGGGTCAGGCACCACTTGCCGGCTTCGGCAGCGCCGATGCGGTACGCCTGTGGCCACACGCCGAGCGCGTCGAGGCGCTGTCCGAGCACAACCAGCAGTCGCTCGTCGTTCAGCACCGGGTCGGGACTGGTCTCCAGCTCGGCGGCGAGGTCGGCCTCTGTGCGCCGCATGTCTTCGGCGTCCGGCCGCGGCCGAGGCTGGCCCAGCAGGTCGGCTTCGGCGGTCCGGCGCACGAGGCGCGGCACGTAAGGGGGCTGAAATCCCAGCTCACGGATGTGCGCGAGCAGGTCCGGCTCGGGCGCCAGGCCGTGGCGGCGCAGCTGGTGCGGCACCGTCTCGGGCCACAGCCACGTGCCGTCGGTGCGGTGTGCCTCGCCGACGAGCGGCTCCCGTTCGAGGTATTGCAGCACGAGCGGCAGCTCATCGTCGGGTAGCGGCGCACGCTGCTCCCCCACCTCGGCGGGCCGGGCCCGGCGGAACTCGACGCCCAGCGGCAGTCCGACGAGCAGCCGCCACCAGTCGGGCACGTGCTCGTCGTCGCGTGGGAACGTTTCGAGCTCGTCGCGGTAGCGGGACGGCTCGGGCGGCGTCGTCCACTGTGGATCGCCGTCGACGAAGAAGTCGAAGTCGAACGAACCGTCGGGCGCCAGCACGAAGCGGGCCTGCAGCCACGTGCCGCGGCCCGGCCGGTACATCCCGGCGCGCAGCGTTTCGAACCGGTCGACCACGTCCTCGCCCGCCTGCGTGTTGCGCGGCTGGACCTCGGTGTGCCCGCCGACCTGCGCGAACCCGATGCCGGCCGGCGCGGCGGGGTCGGGTGAATGGGCACGGATGAGCCGCCCGATCTCGACGAGCAGCGCGTGCTGCCCGGACTCGGAGAGTGGTTCCACGGGGTCCTCGCGGCGTCAGTAGCCGCGACGACGGCTCTGTGGCTGGACGGTCTGCGGTTGCGCGGCCGCCGGCGGCGGCGCGGTCCGGCGGCGGGCGCGGCGTGGGGTCGGGGTCGGCCGCGGCAGCTGCGGGGGCCGGCCGTCGATGAGCGGAGCGTCGGCGAGCTGGCGGACGAGCGTTTGCACGGTGTCCGCGAGCTGTGCGGGTGTCGTGCGCTCGAACGTGTCGGGCGCGAATTCGAGCCGGGCGAGCGTGCCGGCGGCGCCGGCGGTCGCCCGGACCAGCCCGTCGGGCGAGATCAGAACGGCGGGAGCGACGTCCAGGCGGGCGCAGTCGTCCCCAACGATGCTCACGGTTGCCCTCCGTGTTGGTCGAACGGGCCAGCTTCACCCGGCCGGGTCATGATGGACCCTAATGCCAACGCGGCAATCACAAACCCCGTTCGGTCGAACGGTTTGCGGCAGCGAATCAGACGGGCGCAACTCGGCGGCGCGCCACGAGATAGCCGGCGCCGCCCAGGAGGTAGCAGATCGTGGCCGCGATCATCAGTCCCGGTGAGTCGCCGGTGATCGGCACGAAGGCCGCGCCGATCGCGACTGCGGCGACCTGCGTGATGTTGAAAAGGGTGTCGTACAAGGCGAACACGCGGCCACGGGCCTCGTCGGCGACGTCGAGCTGCACCGACGAGTCCACGCACAGCTTGAGTACCTGGCCCGCGCCGGTGATCAGCAGCGACGCCACCAGCGCGAGCGGCAGCAGCATCGGCAACCCGAGCGCCGACTGCGCGGCCGCGGCCACCAGCAGCGCACCGACGATCGCCCGCAGCCGTCCGAACCGGCGGATCAGCCGTGCCGTGAGCAGCCCCGCGACGAGGATGCCGACGCCGGCGAATGCCGCCATCTGCCCGAGCCCGGGCAGGCCGGCGCGGAAGACGCTGTGGTCGGTGAAGTAGTTGCGCATCAGCAACACGGTGACCAGCAGCGAGACGCCGTACGACGCGCGGTGGGCGAACAGTGCGATGAACCCGGCCGTCACGCTCGGCGCGCGCCAGGCGTGGCGGGCGCCGTCGGCGAGCCCGCGGGCAACCGCGACGAACGGGTTCGGTGGCTCGTCGACCACCGTCGGGCCGAGCACGCCGCGCGCGAACCGGTGTGCGATGGCCGCCGAGACGATCGCCCCGAGCGCGGCGCACACCGTCGTCTCGGCCGAGCCGACGTTGCCGGCACCGAACACCATCCGCAGCAAGATCGCGCACCCGCCGCCGACCACGGCCATGGCCGAGCCGAGCGTGGTCGCGAACGCGTTGGCCGACACGACCCGCGCCGCCGGCACCACGTGGGGCAGCGAAGCCGACAGACCTGAGCCGATGAACCGCGTCAGTCCCTCCGCCAGCAGCGCGAGGGAAAACAGCCCAGGCCCGGCGACCCCCGTGCCCACCGCGGTGGCCGACACGGCGATCGCGACCACCCGCAGGAGATTCGCGAACACCAGCACGCGCCGCCGGTCCCACCGATCCAGCAGCGCACCCGCGAACGGGCCCACGATCGAGTAGGGCAGCAGCAACGCGGCGAAGCCACCGGCGATGGCCACCGGGTCGGCGGCGCGTTCGGGGTTGAACAAAACTGCGCCGGCGAGCCCCGCGCGGTAGACGCCGTCGCCCCACTGCGCGGCGAACCGGGTGTAGAGGAGACGGCGGAATTCGCGATCGCGGACCAGGATCTTCAGTCGCGTCCGTTCCGCCGTCGCACCGATCGTCACGCGGGCAAGACTAGCCACCGGACGAAGGGCCCAGAAGGTCCTTCCGAGGGCATTGCCCGCCCGCTATTCACAGCCGAATTACGCCGCTGAGGGACTGCGGCGGACCATTGCAGTTGTTGACCTCGGGGAGAACATCCGGACTCGTCGCTTCGGAAGGGTTGGACATGGCAGACGCCGCGGTGCGGCTGGTGAGTGTTGCCGAACGGTTGCTGGGAGCCTCGTTCCCGTTGCGGATCAGGGCCTGGGACGGCTCGCAGGCCGGTCCACCGGGCGCGCCGACGCTCGTGTTGCGCAACCGCCGCGCGCTGCGTCGCGTGCTGTTCAAGCCGGGCGAGCTGGGGCTGGCCCGCGCGTGGGTGGCCGGTGACCTCGACCTCGAAGGTGATCTTTACGCCGGGTTGGCGTCGATGGCCGAGCTGATCTGGGAACGCGAAGAACCCGGCCGCGGGCTGCGCGACGCGGGGGTGCGCAGCGCGCTCGTGGACCTGTTGCGGCTGGCCGGGCCGCCCCTGCCGCCGGCTCCGCCGCCCGAGGAGGTGCGCCACCACCGCCACCTGCACACCCGGCGCAGCGACAAGCAGGCCATCAGCCACCACTACGACGTCGGCAACGACTTCTACGAGCTCGTGCTCGGACCGTCTATGGTCTACTCGTGCGCGTACTGGGGTGAAGACAGCACACTGGAGACGGCGCAGCAAGACAAGCTCGAGCTCGTCTGCACGAAGCTCGGCTTGCGGGAAGGCCAGCGGCTGCTCGACGTCGGCTGCGGCTGGGGTTCGATGGCGCTGCACGCGGCCCGCGAGCACGGCGTCCGCGTCGTCGGCATCACGCTCTCGGAAGAACAAGCCGCCTACGCGCGGGCGCGCGCGAAGACCGAGGGGCTCGCCGACCGCGTCGAGATCCGCGTGCAGGACTACCGGGACGTCGCCGACGGCCCGTACGACGCGATCTCGTCCATCGGCATGGCCGAGCACGTCGGCGCGGAGCGGTACTTGGAGTACGCCCAGGACCTGTACGGACTGCTGCGGCCGGGCGGACGTCTGCTCAACCACCAGATCGGACGTCGTCCCCTCGCCGACGAGTCGGCGTACGAGCTCAACGGGTTCATCGACGCCTACGTGTTCCCCGACGGCGAGCTCGCGCCCCTCGGCACCACCGTCACGCAGCTGGAGCGCGCCGGGTTCGAGGTACGCGACGTCGAAGCGCTGCGCGAGC
The DNA here is from genome assembly GCA_035551175.1 of Amycolatopsis sp. GTDB lineage: Bacteria > Actinomycetota > Actinomycetes > Mycobacteriales > Pseudonocardiaceae > Amycolatopsis. Next base: position 40,519 of record DASZNR010000120.1, read on the forward strand.
ACTACGCGCTGACCCTGCGCCGGTGGGTCGCCAACCTCGAAGCCCAGTGGGACCGCGCCGTCGGCCTCGCCGGAGCGGGCCGCACCCGCGTGTGGCGGCTCTACATGGCGGCCTCGGCACTCGCGTTCGAAGGCAACCGCATCGGCGTGAACCAGGTCCTCGCGATCCGGACGCCGGACGCCGGGACTTCGGGTGTGCCGTTGCGTCCGCGCACCTGGCACGGGTGAGAGAGGAGGCCGGCGCACTTGGTCGCCTCTCGGCGGCTAGGCGCAGTGTGGCTCCAGCCGAACGGTATTCCACAAAGGCTGTTCTTCAGTGAGCCCGGGGGACACGGAGTGCGCCGGCCTGTTGTTTCCAACGGGGCACGTGGGGCCGGTGTTCCCGTGCCGACCGAAAATCTCGCGACGAGAAGTGGGATCATTGACGACGTGCCAGCGGACGCCGAGGTTGAACCGGGAACGCTCCTGGTCGCCGCACCCACGATGTTCGACCCGAACTTCAAACGCACCGTGGTGTTCGTGATCGATCACCGCGACGAGGGCACGCTCGGTGTGGTTCTCAACCGCCCGAGCGACGTCCCCGTGCACGACGTGCTGCCGACCTGGGGCGGGCATGTGGCCGAGCCGCAGTCGGTGTTCGTCGGAGGCCCCGTGGAAAAGAAGACGGCGCTGTGCCTGGCCGCGCTGCGCACGGGCGAAACGGCGTCGAGCGTGCCCGGCGTGATCGCCGTGCGTGGCCCGGTCGCGCTCGTCGACCTCGACACCGACCCCGAAATGCTCGTGCCGAAGGTGCGCGGGGTGCGCGTGTTCGCCGGCTACGCGGGCTGGGACTCGGGCCAGCTCGCGGGTGAGATCGAGCGCGAGGACTGGGTGATCGTGCCCGCACTGCCGAGCGACATTTTGGCTTCGCCCAGCCGTGACCTGTGGAGCCAGGTGCTGCGCCGCCAGGGCGTCCCCATCGCACTGCTGGCAACCCATCCGGGTGATCTTCAGCGCAACTGACTCGTGAGTGTTCCGTCCGGTTCTAACCGGCCTGGGCACTCACGAGTTCTGGTCGGCCTTCTGCAGCACGCCGCAGCCACCGGCGCCGCAAGCGCAGCCGCTGCAGCCCGCGGGCGAGGCCGGAGCCGGGGCGGGCACGGTCTGCGCGGCGCGCGAACCGAGCACCCCACCGAACACGACCAGCGCAATGAGGCCGACGACCCCCACGAACGCGGCGGCGATCAACCAGCCCGTGGTGTCGGTCGCAAGGCCCGCGAGCCCGGCGATCACCCCGACGGCGCCGCCGGCGAGCGTCGGCACACTGGCCACGCGGTTCGCCAGCTTGAAGGCTTCTTCGCCGCGCAGCGACGCTTCGGTGCGGACACCGGCACCGCCGGCCCTGGTCAGCCGTCCGCGAAAACCGAGGAATCCACCCCAGCCGACGACGAGACCCAGCACGATCGGAACGAGCGCGATAGCGAACACCCACTGAGGATAAGCGTGACCTCCCGGCAAGGTGGTGGATACCCTCGTCGGTTGTGCCACAGGCCATGTCTGTGGCTGTGCGGCCTTTGGCCGTGCGGGTCTGCGGCTGTGCGGGTCTGCGGCTGTGCGGCCTTCGGGCTGTGCGAGGCCGTCCGCGCCGGGCGACCGTGGTGCTCGCAGTGCCGGCCGTGGTGCTCGCAGTGCGGCGGCCCTGCCGTCGGAGCGCTGGTTCGTGCCGGCGTCGGCGACACTTCTCAGGGGGCCAGGTGACGCAGGTCATCGCTTTCGCGGTCCCGTCAAACCGGCTTTGACCCTCACGTTAAAATAACTGCATGAACACGGCTCGGCTGCTCCTTGGCCTGCCGCGCTGACCCGGCCAGACACTGGCCCGGCCGGCGCGGCGACCCCTCATGCCTTCGGGCCTGAGGGGTCGAGTTGTTTCTGGAGTGGTCGGACACGGAGGAAGACGGCGATGACTGAGTCCACGGGGGCCCCGGCCACCGCAGGTGACGGCGCGAGCGGCGCCGAGAACACCCCGCCGCACCGCTACACCGCGGAGCTGGCAGGGCAGATCGAGCGGCGTTGGCAGGACTTCTGGTCCGACCACGGCACCTACCACGCGCCGAATCCGACCGGCGAGCTCGCGGTCGAGGGCGAGCCCGTGCCGTCGGACAAGCTGTTCGTGCAGGACATGTTCCCGTACCCGTCGGGTTCCGGCCTGCACGTGGGGCACCCCCTCGGCTACATCGGCACCGACGTGTACGCGCGCTACCACCGCATGATCGGCCGGAACGTGCTGCACACGCTGGGGTACGACGCGTTCGGCCTGCCGGCGGAGCAGTACGCGGTGCAGACCGGCACGCACCCGCGCACGACCACCGAGGCGAACATCGCCACCATGCGCAGCCAGCTGAAGCGGCTGGGCCTCGGCCACGACGAGCGTCGTTCGATCGAGACGATCGATCCGAACTACTACAAGTGGACGCAGTGGATCTTCCTGCAGATCTTCAACTCCTACTACGACGAGGACGTGCAGAAGGCCCGCCCGATCGAGGAGCTGGAGAAGGCGTTCGCCGCGGGTGACCGCTCGACGCCCGACGGACGGCCGTGGAGCGAGCTGAGCGACGTCGAGCGCCGCAAGGTCATCGACGACCACCGACTGGTCTACATCTCCGAAGCGCCCGTGAACTGGGCGCCGGGTCTGGGCACCGTCGTCGCCAACGAAGAGGTGACCGCCGAGGGACGCAGCGACCGTGGCAACTTCCCCGTGTTCCGTAAGAACCTGCGTCAGTGGATGATGCGGATCACTGCGTACGCCGATCGCTTGGTCGACGATCTGGACCTGTTGGACTGGCCCGAGAAGGTCAAGTCCATGCAGCGCAACTGGGTGGGCCGTTCGCAGGGCGCGCAGGTGGCGTTCAAGGCGGGCGAGGAGAAGATCGAGGTCTTCACGACCCGGCCCGACACGCTGTTCGGCGCCACCTACATGGTTTTGGCACCCGAGCACCCGCTGGTCGACAAACTGACCGCCGCCGAGTGGCCGGGTGAGCACCCCGAGACGTGGACGGGCGGCGCGAAAACGCCGGGCGATGCGGTCGCCGAGTACCGGGCCGCGACGGCCCGCAAGTCCGATTTGGACCGTCAGGAGAACAAGGAGAAGACGGGCGTCTTCACCGGTTCGTACGCCGTGAACCCGGTGAACGGCAAGAAAATCCCGGTCTTCATCGGTGACTACGTGCTGATGGGCTACGGCACCGGTGCGATCATGGCCGTGCCGGCGCAGGACCAGCGCGACTGGGACTTCGCCACGAAGTTCGGACTGGAGATCGTCCGCACCGTCGATCCCGGTGAAGGCTTCGACGGTGAGGCGTTCACCGGTGACGGACCTGCGATCAACTCGGCCAACGACACCGTCTCTCTCAACGGGATGGGCGTGGCCGACGCGAAGAAGACGATCATCGCCTGGCTGGAGGACCGCGGTGCCGGTGAGGGTACCGTGCAGTACAAGCTGCGCGACTGGCTGTTCGCTCGCCAGCGGTACTGGGGCGAGCCGTTCCCGATCGTCTACGACGAGAACAACCTGCCGATCGCGCTGCCCGAGGACCAGCTGCCGGTGGTGCTGCCCGAGGTCGACGACTACTCGCCGAAGACGTTCGACCCCGAGGACGCGGACTCCGAGCCGTCGCCGCCGCTGTCGCGCGCGACCGACTGGGTCGAGGTCACGCTGGACCTGGGCGAGGGACCGAAGAAGTACCGCCGCGACACCAACGTGATGCCGCAGTGGGCGGGTTCCTGCTGGTACCAGCTGCGCTACGTCGACCCGGACAGTCCCGATGTGTTCTGCGCGCCGGAGAACGAGGCCTACTGGATGGGCCCGCGCCCGGCCGAGCACGGCGTCGACGACCCGGGCGGCGTCGACCTGTACGTCGGCGGTGTGGAGCACGCGGTGCTGCACCTGCTGTACTCCCGGTTCTGGCACAAGGTCCTGTACGACCTGGGTCACGTGTCGTCGAAGGAGCCGTACCGCCGCCTGTACAACCAGGGCTACATCGAAGCCTTCGCCTACACCGACAAGCGCGGCGTGTACGTGCCCGCCGAGGAGGTCGTCGAACGCGACGGCAAGTTCTTCTTGGGCGACGAGGAAGTCCGCCAGGAGTACGGCAAGATGGGCAAGAGCCTGAAGAACGCCGTCACGCCGGACGAAATGTCGGACACCTACGGCGCGGACACCTTCCGGGTGTACGAGATGTCCATGGGTCCGCTGGACATGTCCCGGCCCTGGGCGACCAAGGACGTCGTCGGCGCGCACCGGTTCCTGCAGCGCCTGTGGCGTCTGCTGATCGACGAACAGACGGGCGACCTGCGGGTGTCGGCCGACGACGCCACGGAAGCCGACCGCAAACTGTTGCACCGCACCATCGCCGGCGTCCGCGAGGATTACGCGGAGATGCGCTTCAACACCGCCGGCGCGAAGTTGATCGAGCTGAACAACCACCTGACCAAGGCCTACGGTTCGGCGGCGGGCACCCCGCGTGAAGTGGCGGAACCCCTGGTGCTGCTGCTGGCTCCGCTGGCCCCCCACATCGCCGAAGAGCTGTGGCACCGCATGGGCCACGTCGATTCCCTTGTCCACGGCCCCTTCCCGGTCGTCGACGAGAAGTACCTGGTCGACGACTCGATCGAGTACCCGATCCAGGTCAACGGCAAGGTCCGCGCCCGCATCACCGTCGCGGCCGACTCGTCGTTCGAAGCGGTGCAGGCGGCCGCGCTGGCGGAGGAGAAGGTCGCCGCACTGGTGGGCGACAAGACGCCGCGCAAGGTCATCGTGGTGCCTGGCCGGCTGGTCAACATCGTGCTGTGACTCTCGTGAGAGTTCGCGCCGGTCAGAACCGGCGCGAACACTCACAAGGCGGGTCGCGGTTCAGCCTGAGTACAGGCCGACGTCTCGGGCGAGGTCGGTGAGGATGGCCTCGAAGAGGACGTCCGGTTTGGACACCGGGATCGGATAGTTGCCGAAGACCTCGAGGGTCACGTGACCGTAGAGGCGGGCCCAGAACTGGATCATGAGGTACGTGAGGCCGAGGTCCAGCTTTTCCGGGGCGATGCGGCGGCCCGATTCGGCCAGCACGGCCAGCAGTTCGCTCTGGAAGGCGGCCAGGTCGTCGCGGAGTTCGGCGGGGACGATGTCGTTCGGAGGCATCACGAGGTCCTGGGTCGCGAGGACCTGGCCGGCGGCGGCGAGGAAGATGCGGCCGAACGGTTCGTCGAGGCGGTGCAGCGCGCTGCCGGCCGTGGTGCCGACCCCGCCGGTGGGCGAGGCGAAGACGAGTGTGAACTCTTTGGTGTGCGTGAGCGCCCAGCGGCGGAAACCCTTGCAAATGGCGAAGAGTTGCAGCATGCCGTCCGCCGAGAGCACGGAGACGTCTTCCGCGAGCTCGGCCGCCAGGTCGGCGCAGACGTCGAGGCGCAGCTTCTCGACGAGGTCGTCGCGGGATTCGTAGTAGCGGTACAGGGCCGGCGCGGTGATCCCCAGCTCCCGGGCGATCGCCCGGAGCGTCACGGCGTCCGGACCCTGTTCGACCAGCAGTTTCCGGGCGGTCCGGCGGATGTCCTGCTCGGTAGCCGCTCGCGCGCGGCCCCTTCGGGTGGGGCTGCTCATTCGGACATCCTAGGTGGTCGGAGACCGCGTTCCAGCAGCAACGCGGCCGAACCCGCAGGTCGGCGCGGGGAGACCCCGGGCGTCGCGGGGTGGATGACCAGCCAAAAGGGCCTGGTCCGACGCTTTTCGACTGAATCCGGAAGCCAGCGCGCCGCTGCAGGAATCACGGCCCACAGAGTGCTGGCGCATTGCTGTAGACGGTCGGGTTCGTGCTGCTCGGTTGCACCCCCACCGACCTGTGCGTGAGCGGCGCCATGGAGCGGAGCGTCCACCGTCGAACGTGCGAGCTGCGATGGTCGTAGCTGCAGGTGCAACGCGACGACGATCTTCGGCGGGCGGCGCGGAGCTGAGAAGCCGGGCGCCGCCGACGCCGATCACTCGGGGGGCTACGTGATCGACGCCGGCGACCCGATGCCCTCTCCGGTGCGCTTCCGGTCGGGGCAACGTCACTGGCTCGAGGTCAGTGACGTTCCACAAGAGCGAAATCCGTGTCAGAAGTGACGCGTGGGGGAGACGTATCCCCCGATCGAGTGACGGATTGCCGCGCTCGACTGATTGTCGCACTGCGCGCCGAAGAAGTTACAAAAACCTTCACTTTTGCGCACGCTCGGCGGATGACCTGCGCTCATCTTCCTGTGCTGATGGCCGTGCGCCGTCCCGAATGGCACAGTGGCGGCCATGTGCGCAGCCGTGCTGGTGGTCGGATCCGCCAACGCCGATCTCGTCGTGCCCGTCGACCGCCGTCCCGGGGGCGGCGAGACCGTGCTGGGTGGCGACACCGTGCTGTCGCCGGGTGGCAAGGGCGCGAACACGGCCGTCGCGGCGGGCCGGCTGGGCGCGGACGTCGCGCTGCTGGGCGCCGTCGGCGACGACCCCTACGGCCGGCTCCTGCGCGACTCCCTGTCCGGCGCGGGCGTCGCGACGGAGCACCTGCGTACCGTCGAGCGGCCCACCGGCATCGCCTACATCACCGTGACTCCCGACGGCGAGAACTCGATCCTCGTCTCTCCCGGTGCGAACTCGGCACTGGCGCCCGGCGACGTCACCGACGAAGTACTCGACGGCGTCAAGGTCCTGGTCGCATCACTGGAAGTGCCGCTGCCGACAGTGGAGCACGCCGTCGGCAAAGCCGCGGCGAAGGGCATTCGGGTGGTACTGAACCTCTCGCCCGCGGCGAAGGTGGCGCCGGAAACCCTCGCGGCACTCGACGTTCTGCTCGTCAACGAACACGAAGCCGCCTACCTCACCGACGCCCACCCCCGCCGGCTCCTCGAGCTTGGCCCACGCTCCGCCGTCGTGACCCTCGGCGCCAAGGGTGCCCTCGTCGTGACCCCGGACGGCGCGACGGACGTCCCTTCTCCGCCGGCCACCGCCGTCGACACCACCGGCGCCGGTGACGCCTTCGCGGGCGCCCTCGTCACCTACCTCGCCGCGGGCGCCGACCTCACGGATGCCGCTGCTCGCGCCGCGCACGTCGCCGCCATCTCCGTGACCCGTCGCGGCGCCCAGCCGTCGTACCCCACCGCCGCGGAGCTGGACTGACCGTCAGCGGGCGCCGCCGAGCACTGATGTCACGTTCTCTTCGCCCGCCCGTGGTCTCGGTAGCATGGAATCCGGTGCCAGGGCAAAGGTGTCGAGCGAGGTGGCCGACACCACGAGCCGTTCGGCACTGGTTCGGCTATGGTCTAGACCATGTCTGAGAGTGAGGCGACGGTGCTGAGCGGAGTTGCGGTGAGCCCCGGGCGCGCGAGCGGACCCGTGGTGCGCGTGGCGGAGCCGTTCGGCGAGCCGGCGAGCACGCCGGCCCCGTCGGATCCCGCGGGTGAGGCCGCGAGCATCGAGCCGGCGGCGCGGGTGGTGGCGGCGCGGCTGGAAGCGCGGGCGGAAGCCGCGACGGGCGATGCCGCGACGATCCTCGTCACGACCGCCGCGATGGCGGCCGACCCGGCGCTCGTCTCGCAGGCACAGAAGCTGGTGACGGAGCAGAACCTTCCCGCGGCGCGCGCCGTCTACCAGGCCGCCGAGGGGTTCGCCGAGGCCTTGGCCGCGGCTGGGGGGTACATGGCCGAGCGGGTCCGCGACGTCCGCGACGTGCGTGACCGCCTCGTGGCCGAACTCCTCGGCGTGGCCCCTCCGGGCGTGCCCGAGCTGGCGGCGCCGAGTGTGCTCGTCGCGCGCGACCTCGCGCCGGCCGACACGGCAGGCCTCGACCCGGCGAAGGTCCTCGCGCTGGTCACCGAGGAGGGCGGGCCCACGAGCCACACCGCGATCCTCGCCCGCGCGCTCGGCATCCCGGCCGTGGTCGCCGTCCGCGGAATCCTCGACCTCGACGCGGACGCGCTGGCCGTCGACGGCGACACGGGCGTCGTTCAGCTCGCGGACCCGGCAGCGCCGATCGTCACGGCCGTCGTCACCGGCCCGGCGGAGTGGAACGGCACGGGCACGACCGCGGACGGACACGTCGTCAAGGTCTACGGCAACGTCGGCTCCCCCGCCGACGCGCAGGCCGCAGCAGATGCGGGCGCCGAGGGCGTCGGGCTGTTCCGCACCGAGTTCGGCTTCCTCGACGCGCCGGCCGAGCCGTCGGTCGAGGAACAGCGCAAGGCGTACGCGGCGGTGCTGGCGCCGTTCCGCGGCAAGCCGGTGATCGTCCGGACGCTCGACGCGGGCGCCGACAAACCGCTCGCCTTCCTCAACCTCGACGCCGAGCCGAACCCCGCGCTGGGCGTGCGCGGCCTGCGCGTTGCCTTCGACCGGCCGGAGGTGCTCGACCGGCAGCTGCAGGCCATCGCCGGTGCGGCGCAGGACTCCGGTGCCGAGGTGTCCGTCATGGCCCCCATGGTCGCGACGGCCGCGGAAGCCGCCTGGTTCGCCGAATGCGTGCGCGCGGCCGGTATCGAACGCGCGGGCGTGATGATCGAGATCCCGGCCGCGGCGCTGTCCGCGCGGGAGATCCTCGACGTCGTCGACTTCGTGTCCGTCGGCACCAACGACCTCGCGCAGTACACGTTCGCGGCCGACCGCCAGCTCGGCGCCGTCGCGAAGCTGAACGACCCGTGGCAGCCGGCGTTGTTGCGGCTGCTCAAGCTGATCGGTGAAGCCGCGCGGGCCACCGGCAAGCCCGCCGGCGTCTGCGGCGAGGCGGCAGGCGACCCGCGGCTCGCTGTGGTGCTCGCCGGCCTCGGCCTCACGAGCCTTTCGATGAACGCACCCGCCATCCGGGCCGTCGGCGCTTCGCTGGCCGCGGTCACGCTCGCCGAAGCGCAGGACCGCGCGACCGCCGCGGTGGCCGCGGTCGACGCGACTGCCGCGCGGCAGGCCGGCCAGTAGCAGCCGGATCGCGACACCAACGGCTTCCGGCAGCAGGCGGCACTTGCGCGAAAACGGAGCCGGACCCGGCCGACGGATGGAAAACCGGGTCCGGCACCGCGTCGCTGGTCAGCCGAAGAGGCCCCGCCGAGGGTTGCGGATGACCAGCGAGCCTCCGTGGATGCGGCCCGTGAACACGTATCGAGGGGTCCCGGCGCGACCGTTGCTGCCCGTCTTGTCGTCGAGCGAGCCGAACTTGATTTCGGTGATCGCGTTGTAGTCCACCGCGGCCTGCGGCGGGATGATCACCTCGACCGAACCCCACTTCGAGTCGAGCTCGATCTCCACGACCGGGGTCGCCACCTGCGCCTCGGTGAAGTCGAGCTTCGTGCTGCCGTACTTGTTGCGCACCACCAGCGCTGCCGGCACGTGCCACGGGCCACCGCGCTGCAGCGACGAGTACTTCGCGTTGAGTTCCAGCCGCTGGCCCGGTGCGTAAGCCGGGGTGCCGGTGTACGACGGTGCCTGATACGACGCCTGATACGAGGGTGCCTGATACGACGCCGCAGCCGCGGGGTGCACGAGCCCGGGCAGATCGGTGAGCACGGAGTTGAGGTCACCGCGCGTACGCGCCGCGAGTGCCTTGTCGGTGCGCTCGGTGAACTCGTCGAGGTTGAGCATGCCCAGCCCGATCGCCTTCTGCAGCACGCCGACGACGTGCTCACGCTCGTCGTCCGACACCCGGATGTCGCGTGCGGTCAACGGCTCCGTTTCGGTCGCGGCCTCCGCGCCAGTGGTCTCTTCCTCCGCCATGTCAACGATGGTAGAACCGAAGTTCGCTCGTCAGATCGGGGAAAAACCCTGAACAGACCCGCATTCCGTGTCGGTGCCGCGCTTGCCGCGGTGGGTTGTCTGCTGGCCGGCTGCACGAGCGGGACCCCGGTGCCCGCGCCGGCAACCTCGGTGAGCCACCCACCGACGCCGAGCACACCGCCGCCGAGCGGGCTCACGGGATCGGTGGCCACCGGCGGGACCGGCGTGGAGGTGATGCTCGCGACGTCGCCACCCACCGTGTTCGACTCCGACACCGGCACCAAGGGCACGGTGGCCGGCCTTCCGGCCGGCGAGCGCGTCGTCGGCTTGCGGCGGGTCGGCGAGGCGGTGGTGATCACGACCGAGCGGCCCTGCTCGCGGGAATGCGGCCTCGGCGACGTCTTCGTCTACGACGCGGGCGCGCTGACCTCACTGGGCGAAGCGTTCGCGGTCGCACCGGGCGCCGATCAGGACACCGTGTGGGCCATCCGCGAAGACTCACCCGAAAGCTGCCGACTCGAGCACGTGTCCCTCACCGGCCGCCCGCTCGGCACCGGAACCGTGGCCAGCTGTTCGACGATCGTGCGCGAGGAGACGTCCCGCGGCTTGCTCATCACCGTTCACAACGGGACCGCCGAAACCACCGACGTCCTCATCGATCCCGACACCGGCCGCAGCGTGCGGCAGGCCCCGAGCATCCTCGCCGCGTTCGGCAACCGGCTCATCCTCGGCGGCCTCACGGACCTGACGGTCGTCGACCTGCGGGACGGCAGCCGCAAGAAACTCCAACCTCCGGTCGTCCGGACCAATCCTCTGGTCCTGCCCAGCCGAGACGGCGCCTCGGTGGCCGTCGACTTCGGCTCACCCGCCTGGCACGGCTCGGACATCCAGACGCGCGACGTCTGGCTCCTCGACCTCGCCGACTACACCTGGCAGCACGCGCCGTCCATGCCTTACCGCACCGAAACCCTCAAACACTCGTCCCTGGACTGGTCCGCGGAGGGTGACCTCGTACTCGACGACGGGGTGGTCGCCGTCTGGCACCCCGGCGAACCGACCTGGCGCCTCGGCAGGGCCGAACTCACCGGCGACCTGCAGGCCGCGGCCGTGGTCACGTCGTAGGTCAGCCTTCGTCCAGGCCGTGCTCGATGGCGTAACGAGCCAGCTCCACGCGGTTGTGCAGCTGCAGTTTGCGCAGGGTCGATTGCACGTGGTTCTCCACCGTGCGGTGCGACAGCACGAGACGTTCCGCGATCTGACGGGCCGTGAGGCCCTTCGCGACGAACCTCAGCACGTCGGTCTCGCGTTCGGTCAGCCGCGGCGGGGTCGGTTCACCGGCGGGTGTGTCGGCCATGCGGCGGTACTCGCCGAGGACAAGACCGGCCAGACCGGCGGTGAACACCGGGTCGCCTTCCGCGGTGCGGCGGACGGCGTCCACGAGTTCCGAAACCGACGCCGACTTCACGAGATAGCCCGACGCACCGGCTTTCACGGCTTCCAGCACGTCGGAGTGTTCGCCCGACGCCGACAGAACCAGCACCCGCGTGTCCGGCAGCGCGGTGGTGATCTCGCGTGTCGCGTCGACCCCGGAGGTGCCGTCGAGGTTGAGATCCATCAGCACCACATCGGGGCGCACCGCGCGGGCGATGCGCACGGCCGCCGGCGCGTCGGGAGCCGTGGCGCGCACGTCGAAGCCGTTTTCGCCGAGGTCGCGGGCCACGCTGTCGCGCCAGATGGGGTGGTCGTCGACCACCATCACGGAAATCGTCATCGTCCGTCCCTCGTCGTGCTCGGCATTCGCAGCTCCCATTCCGTGCCGCAACCTTCGGCGCTGTCCACCACCGCCGTCCCGCCGAGATCGTGCATCCGGCCCTTGATGGACTTCACCACGCCAAGGTGGCCTTCCGCTTCGGCGCGGGCGAGCCGCCCTTCGGGGATCCCGGGGCCATCGTCGCGGATGCTCACCACGATCTCATCGCCGAGGTCCTCGAGCAGTACCCACGCGCGCGCGTCCGGGCCCGCGTGCTTCTCCACATTGGACAGTGCTTCGCGGACGGCGGCCACCAGCTCCGCCGTCACCGGCGCCGGCAGATCGACCGTGCCTGCGGGCGTCGCGACCTGAACCGCCGTCGTGGCCAGAAGCTGCAACGCCGAACGCAGGTCCGCCGTGCCGTCACCGCCCGCCCACGTCGGTTCGGTCGTCACCAACGCACGCAACGCGATCTCCTGTTCCCCCGCCAGCTTCGCGAGCTCGGCGGCCTCGCCGCCGACTTCGAGCCCGCGGCGGCGCACGCGCGCGAGCACCTGCAGCACGCTGTCGTGGATCGAACGCGCGAGCCGTTCCCGTTCGGCCGTCGCCGCTTCCGTGCGCAACGCCTTCGCCAGCGCCTCGGCCGACCGGCGCGCGGTCGTGGCCGCCATGCCGATCAGGAGGCTGCTCGCGCACAGCAGCACGCCGTCGCGGAACACGTCGAGGTCCAGGCGTTCGCGTGCGACACCCGTGCCGACGGCCACGACGAGACCTGCCGCGACACCGGCACCGGCGCCGAACCGGACCGCGGCCGCGAGGGGACCCACGGCTGCCCACACGGTGGTGATCAGCGGCGCCGCCTCGGCGTACTGGACGTCGGACAGGATGAATGGCGAGGTGAGCATCAACCCCGTCGTCACCACGACGTCCGCGATCACCAGCCACCGCAGGCGCCAGCCTTGGCGGGCGTACGCGACGCTCGTGCCCAGCGTCCACAGGCCCATGACACCGACGACCGTCCACGCGAGCCAGCCGCGGTGGAACTCGCCGCGGTGCGCGACCACCACGCCGAAGGCGAACAGCCACGTGACCACGCGCAGTAGCACGACCCCGCGCCACAGCGGGGTCGCCGGATCACGAGTGTCCGGTGTGCTCACTCGCCCTCGTCGTCCGGCTTGTTGTCGCCGTCCGTGCCCTTGTCGCTGCCCTTGTCGCTGCCCTTGTCACCACCGTCGTCGTGGTCCGGCAGGGCGGCTTTGTCGTCGTGCAGCACGTCGATCGCGGCGGGGTCCGGATCGTGCTCGTGCAGCAGTGACCGGATGCCGGCGTTGAGCACGGCCAGCAGCGGCACCGCCAGCAGTGCCCCGGCGATGCCCGCCGCGACGAGACCGGTGGCGATCGCGAGCACCACCGCCAACGGGTGCAGCCGCACCGCACGACCCAGCAGCAACGGCTGCAGCACGTGGCTTTCCAGCTGCATCACGCCGATCACGACCGCCAGCACGATCACCGCGCCGATGAAACCCTTGGTCACCAAAGCGATCAGCACCGCGATGCCACCGGCGATCACCGCACCGATGATCGGGATGAAGGCACCGAGGAACACCAGCGTCGCCAGCGGGATCACCAGCGGCACCCCGACGAGCCACAGCCCGATGCCGATGCCGACGGCGTCGACGACGGCGACCGCGGCCGTCGCGCGGATGTAGTGCACCAGCGACGCGAACCCGCGCCGTCCGGCGACGTCCACGCGCCGGCGCACCCGCACGGGCACGCCGCGCACGAGGAACGTCCAGATCTGGTTACCGCCGGCGAGGAAGAAGATCGTGACGAACAGCGTCAGCACGAAGCCCGTGAGGATCTCGCCGACGGTGCTCGCCGTCGTGAGCGCCGTGCTGGTGAGCGACGACTGGTTGTTCTGGATGAACCCGATCGCCTGGTTGAGGAAGTTCTGGATCTGTTCCTGGCGCAGGTGCAGCGGGCCGTTGACGAGCCAGTCGCGGATCTGCGTGAGGCTGTTGTTGAGCTGCGTCTGCAGCTGCGGCAGGCCGCTGGAGAACTGCGTGATCACGAACGTCAGCAGCCCGCCGAGCACGGCGAGGCCGGCGATCAGCATGATCGCCGTCGCGAGCCCGCGGGGGAACCGCAGCTGCACCAGCCGTTCGACAGCCGGCGCGAGCAGCGCGGAAAGCAACAGGGCGATGGACACCGGGATGACGACCGCGGACAGGTAGCCGAGCAGCCACAACACGGCGTACAGCGCGGCGATCACCAGGATGAACCGCCACGCCAGGGCGGCGGAAACCCGCAACCCGCGGGGGATCAGGTTGGTGACGTCGGAGTGGTCGGTGAGGAACGGGGGCTCGCGCCGCCCGCGTGCTGGCTGGCTCACGTCGCCACCGTATCGGTCCGGCCCGTCTTTCCGGGCGAAACGCCTCGACGCGACGGGGCTGCGTTGCCTCGGTGTCTCGTCGGTGTCTCGTCGGCGTCCCGTTTGTGCCTGCTCTGTGCCTCCCCGGTGCCCTGCCCTGTGCCTGCTGGATGCCTCCTCGGTTCGCCCGATGTGCCGCTTGACAATCGACTGCCAACCGACTCCGCGGTAACCGTTCGCCGCCAGTGTCGATCACGTTCGGTGAGATCTCGGCACACACTGTGTTGTTCACACGATGGTGGCATCAAGTCGTGTCAAGGGTGCGTGACGGGTGTGGCTCCTGGTTTTCTCGGTTTCGCACCCGGCGATACGGACGCAATTTCCGCGTTCGAAAGGCCGAAAGCTCGAATACATTTCGCGTCGAGGAGAAGCACGAGTGACGAACGCTGCGGCGAACGAGGGGCGATGCGCAGCGCGCTTCGGCCGCCTCGCCTCGCGGGCGTTGTTCGTCCTGGGTGGCGCCGTCGCCGCGACCGCCGCCGCGTGGCTCGTCTCCTCCTCCACCGCGTCGGCCGACCCGGTCCAGCCCGGCACCGTCTCGGCCGAGCAGGTCGGTTCCGACGTCACACCGGTCACTGACGCGACGTTCTCAAACCTCGGCACCGCCACGAACGGCGTCTCACACTTCGCCGGCACTGTCGCCGGTGGTACGGCCGATGTCGCGCAGGACGTGTCCGCGTGCGGCCAGGACGCCACGTCGTGGTCCGAGCCGGGCCACGACCGGTCGATCTGTTCACTCGACCCGCGCGACCACATCGGCGGGCCGCATCAGGACCACGTGCGCGTGACGACCGACCACGAGATCGCCGGGCGGGTGAGCACCGCCGTCGCCGACCTCGGCGACGATGTCGTGCTGCAACCGGCCCAGCGGACGCTCGGGACGCTCGAGCACATCGCGCGCAAGCCGGAGGACACGCGCCGCGTGATCGACGAGGCCACGGCCCCTTCGCCCGCAGCACAGGACTTCGGCCGCAACGTGTGGAACCTGCTGGACCCGGGCCACGCGCTCGCCGACCTGCCGGAGCTCCCGGGTTCGCCGGCCGATCCGGCCGCGCTGGTCACCACTGAGCCCGCCCCTGCGGCCCCGCAAAGCCCTGGTACGACGGCGACGTCGACCTCCGATGCGCTGCGCGCGATCTTCGACCGATCCGCCCACGGGGACTTCCCCTCGGCCGGCGACACCGGCTCGTCGTCGCACCATCGCAACCTGCCCGACCCGTTCTCGCCCGGGCAGCTGCCGATCGCGCCTCCGTCTGTTCCCAACGCCCCGGGTGGCGGCAACAACACCGCCCCTGGTGGTCACCTCGACGGCCTCAACCTGGGTGTGCCCGCGTGGGTCACCGCCGCCGTCGACAACGCCGTGGCGGGCTCGGCCCGCGCCGGTGTGCGGCACACGCCGCTGAACACGGGCGAGCAGCCCGGCGTCACTCCTGACTGATTCACCTCACCCGCGGGGTCGCTGACGCGTCCCGAGCCCAAGCACTTTCGTCGTGCCGGCTCGGCGTCACCGAGATCATCCCCGCGGGTTTTCTCGCGATGCGCCCTCATTTCGCGCTCGCACCGCACCACCCTCCAGGTGCGCCTTTCCCCCGTTTCGAAAAGCGAAAAGCGCACCTCCACAAGCCCGCAAGGGAACCCGAAATGAAGGAGAAAAACCCCATGCAGACCTGGGCAAAGCGCGGCCTCCAGACCGCGTTGGTCACGGGTGGGTTGCTGATGCTGGGTACCGGCATCGCATCAGCCGACGAGAACGTCAACCCCGACACCCCGGCTTCCCCGCTCGACCTCAACGTCACCGTGCCGATTCAGGCGGACAACAACGCCATCGGCACCCCGCTCGGGCAGGTCGACGTTCCCGGTTACCAGGGCGAGATCAGCACCAAGCCCGTCACCTCCGCCGCGAAGGACGCGCTCGCTTCGGCGAAGACCCCCGGCGGTGCGGCGAGCAGCCTGACGGACAAGCTGCCGAAGGCCGACGCGCCGCGGCAGGTGACGCCGACCAGCGACGCCCTCAAGGGCAACAAGGTCTCGGGCGACCTGGTCGTCCCGATCCAGATCGTCGACAACGCGGTTGGCGTGCTCGGCGACGCGAAGGTCGACGGCAAGTCGCACGACCAGACCTACTCGCACAACCAGGACATCGCGACCTCCGGTGAGAACTCCGGGCTCGCGGGCAACGTCGTCGCCCTCGACTGGGCGCTTCCTGTGCAGCTCGCCGGCAACGGCGTCGGCCTCGCCGGCGGCAGCGGCGCGGTCCACGGCGGCTCGGCCAGCCAGAGCGCCTCGGAGACCGGCAACATCGACACCACCGGCAAGGGCTCCGGCCTGTCGGGCAACGTCGTCGCCGGCCAGTTCGCGACCCCGGTCCAGGTGACCGGCAACGCCGCGTCCTGGATTCTCGGCAACGCGTACAGCGAATACTCCGCCGACTCCACCGCGACCTCGGGCGGCTCCGCGCTGACCGACGGCCAGGGTGGCGCGGGCACCGGCAACGTGGTCGGCGCGCCCATCGCCCTTCCGGTGAAGTTCAACGGCAACGCCGGCGGCGTGTGGGGCTCGGACGCGGACACGATGTCCAACTCCTCGGCCGACGCCAAGGCGGGCGACAAGCGGCCGGGCAGCCTCGGCGGCACCCCCACCTACCTCGAGACCAACGGCGACAAGTCGTTCCTCGCCGGCAACGCGGCCGCGGCTCAGCTGAGCCCGATCGCCGACGTCGCGAGCAACGCGGCCTCCTGGATCGGCAACGCGACCACCGCCGGTGCGGCCGAGCGCCAGTCGGGCGGCTCGACCTCGAGCACCGTCGACTCCGGCGGCTTCGTCAAGACCTCCGGTGAAGACGCCGCCGGTGCCGCCAACGTGGTGGACCCGGCCGTGGCCCTCCCCGTCGACGTTTGCGGCGTGGGTGCCACCTACATCGGCAACTCGCACGCCGGGTGCGACAACACCGTCGACGCCAACGCCGGCAACGGTAGCTACACCCGCGGCAACGGCGGCTTCCTCGGCGCCAACATCGTCAACACCCAGATCGCGGGCGCGCCCGAGGTCTACGGCATCGGCGGCAGCCACATCGGCAACGCGAGCGGCAACGCGACCGAGAACAAGACGGTCACCGCCGGCGGCTACGACGGCAGCCAGGGCAGCAACTCGTCCGGCTCGGGCAACATCGTCCAGGTCCCGGCCGCGGTGCCCGCCGAGGTCTTCGGCGTCGGTGGCTCGTTCATCGGCCAGGGCTCGGCGCACGCCGACGAGACCAAGGTCGTTCAGGCCGGCGGCGGCGGAAACACCGCTGACGACAACGGTTTCTTGAGCTCGAACCTCGGCACCGTCCCGGTGTCGCTGCCGGCGCAGGTCTTCGGCGTCGGTGGTGCGTTCGTGGGCCAGGGCCACGGCAGCGCCACCACTGACACCACCTCGACCGCCGGTTGGGACGTCAACGCCACCGGTAAAAAGGGCGCGGGCGCGGGCAACATCGTCGAGGCCCCGGTCTCGCTGCCGGCGCAGGTGCACGGCATCGGCGGTGCGCTCGCCGGCATCGGCACCGGCTGGGCCGACAACCTGACCGACTCGACCGCGGGCGGCGACGCCAGCAGCGACGGCCAGGGTGGCGCGCTCGCCGGGAACCTCATCAAGGCGCCGGCCGCCGGTTCCGTCAGCCCCTCGGGCGACGGTGTCGCGGGTGCGGCGCTCGGCAGCGGTGGCGGCTCCAACGACGTCGTGTCGACCGCGGGCGGCTCCGCGCTGACCAACGGCGACGCGGGTGCGGTCGCTGGCAACATCATCGGTGCCGACCCGCTCGCGACCGTTCCGGTCGTGGCGAACGCGGTTTCGGCCGCCGGCGTGGCGACGGCTTCGAGCCCGAACTCGCAGGCCGTGACCGACGCCGGTGACGACACCACGTCGGGCCTCGAGGGCTCGGTTTCGGGCAACATCCTCGACCTGCCCGTCACCGCCGTGCCCTACGTCGTGAACAACGCGGTGGCAGCGCTCGGTGTCTCGCACGCCGCGGGCGACAACATGATCACCGCCACCAACGGGGGCACCCCCACCACCGACGGTGACGGCAGCGCCCTGTCCGGCTACAACTTCTACCACCACATCCCGGTGGTCGTGCCGATCTTCGGCGTCGAGCTCCCGCTGTTCGGCACCGCGACCACGGACGGCACGGACGACACGACCGTGACCGAGCCGTCGATCGACACCCCGCTGGGCAGCGAGCTGGCGGCCGACCAGCTGCCGGCTCTGCCGGACGTCGCCGCGATGCCGGCTCTCCCCCAGGCGGGTGCCCTGCCGGGCCTGCCCGCCGCTGGTGCGCTGCCCGCGCTGCCGGATGCGGGTGCCCTCCCGGGGCTGCCCGCGCTGCCGGGTGCCGAGCGGGCCGACCTGCCGGTGAGTGGCCTGTCTGCGCTGGGCCAGCTCAACCAGCTCCAGGGCGGCACCGTGGTGCCGAACGTGTCGGGCCTGGCCAACGGCGTGCACCTGGCGAACCTTCCGCTGGGTGGCGAGCGGGCCGACGCGCCGGCTCTGCCGCAGCTGCCCGCCGTGCCGGCGCAGCTCCCGGTGAAGACGAACCTGCCGACGGTGCAGCAGCTGCCGGCCGTGACCGCTCTCCCGGCGCTGCCGGGTGTGCCGGCCACGCTGCCGACCTCGGGCGTCCCGGCGCTGCCGACGGCCGGCGCCGTGCCGACCCTGCCGGCGAAGGCTTCGCCGCTGGCCGCGATCCAGCAGCTGGCCGCCAAGCTGACGGGCATGTTCAAGAAGTGAGCTGACACCGAAACGGGCCCGGAAGCAGCCAGCTTCCGGGCCCGTTTTGCGTTGGTGCTTCAGGAGAATTCGAGCGAACGCTTGGAGAGGCCGTACCAGAAGCCGTCGATCGTGGTGCGGCCGGCAGCCGGGTCGGAGCTCGCGCCGAGCGTCACGAACAGCGGCGCGAAGTGCTCTGTGCGCGGATGCGCCACTCCGGCGGCCGGTGCCTTGTGCTGGAAGTCCAGGAGCGCGTCGACGTCGCCGTGCCGGATGACTTCGTCACCCCAGTGGTCGAACTCGGCCGACCACTGCGGCGGTGTGCCGTCCATACCGTGGGTTTCACGCATGGCGCTGAGGTTGTGGGTGAAGAAGCCGCTGCCGATGATCAGCACGCCCTCGTCTCGCAGTGGCGCGAGCTTGCGGCCGAGGTCGAACAGCATACGCGGATCGAGCGAGGGCATCGAGATCTGCACCACCGGAACGTCGGCTCCGGGATACATCTCCACGAGCGGCACGTACGCCCCATGGTCCAGACCGCGATCGGACGCTTCGCGGACCGGAGTTTCGGTGGAGTGCAACAGTTTCCGCACCCGTCCCGCCAACTCGGGTGCTCCCGGCGCGGCGTACTTCACGTCGTAGTAGCGATCGGCGAAACCCCAGAAGTCGTACACCAGCGGGACCGTCGTCGTCGCACCCAACGTCAACGGCGCCTCCTCCCAGTGCGCCGACACCACGAGGATCGCCTTCGGCCTCGGCAACCCCGCGGACCACTGCGCGAGCTCGCGCGTCCATGTCGCATCGTCGGCGAGCGGCGGCGCACCGTGGCTGAGGTAGAGAACCGGGGTGTCGGCCATGGGTGCCTCCAAGCGTTTGAATCTTCAACTACCAGAGTAGCTGACGCGGCGGAGTCCGGCGATATTTCCTCCGGCGGGTATTTCGGCAGGATGGGGCCATGACTGCCGATTCCGAAAATTCCGCCCGAGGTGCCGAGGTGGCTGTCGAAAACGACTACGACACTTCGCCGAGGCGTACACGGCCGAGAACGAGACGAACCTCGTCAACGCCTACTACGCCCGGCCGGCGATTCTCGACCTGGCCGGGGAGGTGGCGGGGCGGCGAATTCTCGACGCCGGTTCCGGCGCCGTTTCGGCAGCGCTGCGCGAGCGGGGCGCCGTCGTGAGCGGCTTCGACCGCAGCGTCACAATGGTGGAGCTGGCCCGGCAGCGGCTCGGCGTCGAGGTGGACCTTCGCGTCGCCGACCTTGCCGGTCGACTGCCGTATCCCGATGGGGCGTTCGACGATGCCGTCGCGGCTCTGGTCCTGCACTACCTCGAAGACTGGACCGTCCCGCTTGCCGAGTTGCGGCGGGTGTTGAAGCCCGGCGGCAGGCTGATCGTCGTCGTCAATCACCCCATCATCCGGAAGATGGTTCACCGAGACGCCGACTACTTCGCGACCAGCAAATGGTCCGAGGAGTACTCCTTCAACGGACAGCAGGCTGTGCTCACCTACTGGCATCGGCCACTGCACGCGATGACCGACGCCTTCACCGCAGCCGGCTTCCGTACAGCCGTCATCAGCGAACCGCGGCCCGCACCGGAAGCCCGCGAGCTCTTTCCCGAGGAGCTGGAGAAGTTTCCGTCCGGTGCGTTCCTGAGTTTCTTGTTCTTCGTCCTGGAGGCCGACTGATCGCCGGGGCGCGCCGTCAGTCGTGGGCGAGATCGGCGAAGCGGCTGTAGTGGAGCTGGTGCGCGACGACGATCGTACTGGTCGGGCCGGCGCGGTGTTTGGCGAGGATGAGGTCGGCTTCGCCCGCACGGGGGTCGTCTCGCTCCCAGGCGTCGGGCCGGTTGATGAGGATGACGATGTCGGCGTCCTGCTCCAGGGAACCGGATTCACGCAGGTCCGAGAGCATCGGCTTCTTGTCGGTGCGCTGCTCGGGACCACGGTTCAGCTGGGAGATGGCGATGACCGGCACTTCGATCTCCTTCGCCAACAGCTTGAGCTGACGGGAGAACTCCGAAACCTCCTGTTGCCGCGATTCCACGCGCTTGCCCGAGGTCATCAGCTGCAGGTAGTCGACGATCACGAGCTTGAGGTCGTGGCGCTGCTTCAGTCGACGCGCTTTCGCGCGGATCTCCATCATCGTCATGTTCGGCGAGTCGTCGACGAACAGCGGGGCCTCCGACACCTCGCTCATCCGGCGCGCCAGCCGTGTCCAGTCGTCGTCGGACATCTTGCCGCCACGCATGTCGGCGAGGCGGATCTTGGCCTCGGCCGACAGCATGCGCATCACGATCTCGGTGCGGCTCATTTCCAGCGAGAAGATGACGCTGGTCAGGCCGTGGCGGATCGACGCGGAGCGCGCGAAGTCCAATCCCAATGTCGACTTACCGACACCGGGGCGGGCCGCGACGATGATCATCTGGCCGGGGTGCAGCCCGTTGGTCAGCTCGTCGAAGTCGGCGAACCCCGTCGGGATGCCCTGCGACTGGCCGCCGCGCGACGCGATCGCGTCGATCTCGTCCATGGTCGGCTGCAGCAGGTCTTCGAGCGCGACGTAGTCCTCGCTGGTGCGGCGCTCGGTGACGTCGTAGATCGCGGCCTGTGCGCGATCGACGACTTCGTCGATGTTCGCGCCGTCGGCGGCCGCCGCACCGTAGCCGTACTGGACGATGCGCGTGCCTGCCTCCACGAGCCGGCGCAGCACCGCCTTCTCGGCGACGATCTCGGCGTAGTACCCGGCATTCGCGGCGGTGGGGACCATCGCGATGAGCGTGTGCAGGTACGGCGCTCCACCGACGCGGCCCAGCTCGCCGCGCCGCTCGAGCTCGGCGGACACCGTGATCGGGTCGGCGGGCTCGCCGCGGCCGTACAGGTCGAGGATGCAGTCGTACACGGCCTGGTGCGCCGGCCGGTAGAAGTCACCGGGGCCGAGTGCCTCGATCACGTCGGCGATGGCGTCTTTCGACAGCAGCATGCCGCCCAGCACCGACTGCTCGGCCGCGAGATCCTGCGGCGGCTGCCGGTCGAACCCGCCGGGGCCCGGGTCGCTCGGCCCGGGGTCGGCGCCCATGTCGTACATCGGACCCCGGTCGTCGGTCAGCGCCACCGCCCCGGACACCTCCTCGGCCGCCGGGCGAACCCGCGGCCATCCCCTCGTCTCGTCACTTCGGGTGTCCACGCGACCCGCCACAGCGGCTCGACCATGCGAACACCTGTTCGATTATGCCGGATCTGCTCCGGCTTTCCCAGCCGACCGTCGGGTCCCCTTCTGATGATGGACCGGCGCTCTCTTGCCGGTGATTCGCCACGCCGGGCGCAACCGTGCGTGCCGGTCGCGAGGGCACGCTAGATCCCCCGGACGGAGGAGCGCAATTCCGGCTGTTGACCGCGCTGTGGATAACTTGTGGACGACCGGAGGCATCCAGTCACAGGCAGCCTCAACGCTGTGGACAAGCTGGGGACAGTGCTGGTGATGTTTGCTGAATCCGCAGGTCAGACCCTGTGTAGAGACTGTGGAGAACTTTGTCGAAACTCGTCCGGCGTGTCGTGCTCGATCCGCCGTTCGGCGTGTCGCGACAGGGCCGGAGCTGATGGTGCCCACATGCCTGTGGATGAATGCTACGGAGGGTAGACGGGTGCCCCAGTGGGCTGAATGCGTGCTGCCTACGGTCGTGGGCGGCGATTTCCGTGCGCTCGGTAATCGCTGAGCGGGAAAGTGCAGGTAGGCCCGCCGTAACACGAAAACCGGGTGGGGTTCATCCGGCGGCCACCTCGGTGTGCCGCACTCGAAACCCCACCCGGAGTAATGCCTTGGTGACTCAGCCCAGTGCGCTCTGCGCGGTCCGCAGCCGTTCCGCGATCGCCTGCGGCGTGCCCGGTGTGAATACGACGAGAGAGTCGTCGCGTCCGGGCCGCTCCTCCATCAGCCACCGGCCCTCGTTGGTGTCGATGAAGTTGATCGGCTTCGGGATCCGCCGGCGACGTCCACCGTTGGGACGCGCCGCCACGTACAGCGCGCCGCCACCCGTACGCGGCGCCTTGAGGATCCGCTGGATCTCCTTGAGCGGCGCGACGTCCTGGTTCCGCCCGGGCGCGCTCTGCATGATCGACCGCTGCGACACGTCCTCCGACCCCGCCGAACGCCCGCTCTCGAGCTCACTGCGGCTCGTCACCAGCGGTGAGCCCGATGCGGGGCGTGCCGTCGGGATGATGTCGAGGAAGGTCTGGAGCAGCAAGTCGGGCCGCTGGCGCGAGACGGTGATCTCGGGTGCACCGATCACGCGCAGCATCGCGAACCCACCGCCGTTGCCACTGCCGACCAGAGCTGCAAAGTTCGACGGGCTGCCGTCGTCGAACGTGCCGTCGAACCACCCGTAGTACTCGATCTGCGGGTGGCAGATCGACTCAACGAGCGCCAGAAGGTCGCGGTCCATCCCCCTCGGGCCCATGAGCCCGAGGTCGGTAAGCACCTTGTTCACGTCATCGTCGATCCGTCGCTCCGCGGCCGGGTCGTAGAACGTCGCCAGGTCGGCGATGGTCTGGTGAGGTTCACCGCCGCGACGCTTGATCAGGTTGAACAGCGTCAGGGCGGTGAACTTCGTCGGTCGGTCGAGAGTGATCACGTCGTGGGTCCTCATTCACCGATCACGGGTGGTGCGGTCAACTCGTCGGTGCCAAACAGCTCGTTGGCGTCCTCTTCGACGAGGTACTTCGTCTGGTGTTCCTCGTCGCCCTGGCCCTTCTGACCAGCGCCACGCGCACCACCCATGCCGCCCATGCCCGACGCGCCGGGCTTGCCCGCCGCACCGGCGCCACTCAGGCCGCCACCCCGCATACCGGCACCGCCAGCGCCAGCGCCTTCGCCGGCCATCCCGGCCGCCGCGCCCGACGCGGCCCCACCGGCACCGAACGCGCCCGGCCCGAAGCCCGCGACGCCACCGGCACCGAAGCCACCACTACCGGATCCGCCACCGGCGCCGAAGCCTCCGCCGGCGCCACCGGGCCCGAAGCCCCCGCCTGCGCCACCACCAGGCCCGAAACCGCTCGTGTCCATCGACGGCGGCACGTAACTCTGCGCCGACGTCGAGGAGTCGTTCGGGTTGTTGAACGAAGAATCGTTCGGGTTGTAGGGCATCTGAGTGTTCGGCCCGGTCGGGTCGGTTGCGTGGAGGCTCGGCGTCTTGGTGTCGAACTTGGACGGGTCGAAGCTTGCGCCACCGCCACCCCCGCTGGGGTTGCCGCTGAAGCTCGGCGTGCCGCCGCCCCCACCGCCACCACCGCCTCCGCTGCCGGTGTGCTGGTTCGACAGGTTGTTGCCCTGCCACGCGCTGTACTGCGGCAACGAGCTCGCGTTCTGCCCGGACGCGTTGAAGTAGTTGGTGTACGCCTGGACGTTCGCCTTGGCGTTGTCGTTGTACTGGTTGATCTGGTCGTCTTTGTCGCTGAACGGGTTGATCCCGTCGACGAACCCCGCAGACGGCGGGTCCTTGGGCATCTCCTGCACCTTGTTCTTGACGGTGCTGAAGCAATCAACCTGGGTATTCAAGTATGTGTGGCTCTTGCCTAGGTTCTGTACCGAGTCCTGGAGCCAAATGCTCAGGGGGTGAGCTCCGGCCTGAGCGGCGGTCGCTCCGCCGCCCTGCCAGGCGGCGTCCATCTTCTTGTTCAGGTTGTCGATTTCGGTGATCCGGTCGTCATGGACCTGCTGGAGGCTCTTGGCCGCGGCTACGCCAGTGTCGAGCGACGAGGTGTTTCCGGCATGGATCTTCTGATAGATGGTGTATGCGTCAATCGAGCGGCCCCCCAGGTCTGCCGACTGGTTCTGAGCCTCCGGGCCTCCGCTGAAGGCGCCGACCAAGCCACCGACGACCGCACCTACACCGGCACCCACCGCCGTTCCTACCCCCGGCACGACAGACCCGATCGCGGCACCATAACCGGCACCGATCGCTGCGTCTTTCAGCTCTTTGCCTGCGGTGTTGGCGTCATTCCCCATGATGAGCCACTCCTTCCAAACCGCGCGTCGGCTGCGCTGTTGTCACGCTGCCCCCTTGAGATGCTGGATCATGGCGGTCGCGAACGACTTTGCCACCCCGCACGGGTCGTTCCGATTGCGGCCGGTGCCAATCTGCGGGATAACCGAGACTGCCAGCTGATCGGTCACGCCGACCCAGAGTGTGCATGTGCCAGACGTGCGTCCGTCCTGGGTGTCGGCGTAGACCGCCGGATAACCATCGATGCTGGCCGGTTCGAAATAGGCCTGCTTCGACTTCTGACTGTAGATGTCGCTGATTCCGCCGTTGTTCTGTGGAACCGGTGTTACGTGGACGAAGTTCTGGTCACTGCCTGACGAGGTGAACCTGCAGCTGACCAGGCCTTCAGTGACTTTACTGCCGGGATACGCGAGACCAACCTGGGACGCCTCGGACGCGTTCAGCGCGGTACACGGATCGTTGAGCAAGTCCTGCGCCGGTAGAGGCGCCGGAACCTTAGGACCTGCTCCCCCGTCGGGCGCATTGCTGGAGCTCGCGGACGTCGGAGCTTCAGCGTTGCCGCCAGTCCCTCCGCTGCATGCAGTGAGCAGTCCGAACGCGGCAATTGCGGCGGCGGTGAGCCGGACGGTGCGATGAGGCATCGGGTGCTCAAACTCCAGTCTGCTTCAGGTTATCGCGCTGCTGCTGCTGATCGAACGTAATCTTGTTCTTGGCGGCCTTCAGTGCGGTGACGAAGTTGTTCACGTAGTCGTACATTCGCTGGTGCTGATCTAGAAGGCTTTGCCCAGAGGGGTTCGCCCCCGTGTTGATGAAGTCGTGGCTGGCGAACTCATCGGCCGGGGCCTTGACGTTCTTGATGGTCCGCGCCGAACTCAGGTCGTCGCTCATGTGCGTGAGAAGGTCGTGCCATTGCTTGATGACGCCGTCGATCTCGTTCTCATCGAACTTGTACCCGCCACCCGAGCCATAGCCCCCCACCATGATCGGCGGCGGCGGTGGAACATCGGACATCGGTGTGACCCCCTTCGGCTACTTCTCGCTCCCCAAACGGCGAGATCAGCAGGTTGGATGGTAACGCACGGCGGTTGGTTCCCGCTCGGGTTCAGTGGACCTTGTGAGAGCAGGTCGAGACGATCTTGTCTGCCACTCAATCGGGCACTTCAGGATGCCGCTTTAAGGTGTTGGACGACCACGGTTGCGACCTGTTGTGCGATCCCGCACGGATTGTCTTTGTTCCTGCCAGTGCCGAGCTGTGGATTGACCGAGAAGGCGAGTTGGTCGGTTGCTCCCACCCAGAGAGTGCAGTTCCCGGACGGCCGCCCATCGTGCTTGTCGGCGTATGCGGCGGGGTAGCCGTCGACCTTGGTCGCCTCGAAGTACGCCGAGCTCGACTTCTGCTGGTAGATGTCGCTGATCCCGCCCTTGTTCTGCGGCACCGCGCCGATGAACACGGAGTTTTGAGCGCCTGCGCTTCCCGATGAGTCCCACCTGCAGGTGGTGAACTGGCCCGTCTGCTTTGCCCCTGGGTATGCGAGTCCGATCTGGGCAGCTTCAGCTTGGGTCAGCAGGTCGCAAGGGTTGTTGAGCAGGGCGTCCGTGGGCAGCGGGGCGGGGACGTTGAGGTTCGGGTCGATGCTTGGTGCGTCGGCTGAGCTTGCCGGAGTCGATGCTGGGGGCTCGCCAGCGTTCCCGCCGCTGCAGGCGGTCAGCAGGCTGAGTGAGGCGAGGGTGGCGGCGGTGAGGCGGACGGTGCGGGAGAGCATGCGGCTAAATCTCCAGGTCGGCGGGTTGGCGGAACACAAGCTCGGGCGTGACACTCTTCGGCTGCGTGTGCAGGTCGAGGCGGTCCTGTCCCTCGGAAGGGAGGTTCAGGACGGTGATTGAAGGTGTCTGACCAAGGCTGTGGCGAACTTCTGCGAAATCCCGCAGGGGTTGTTCTTGTTGTCGCCGACGTAGATCGACGAGATCACGCCGACGGCGAGCTGGTCGGTCACGCCGAGCCAGAGCGTGCAGCCGCCCGAAGGGCGGGAATCCTGGACGTCGGCGAACACTCCTGGGTAGCCGTTGATCGTCACCGGCTGGAAGTAGACGTCCTTGTCCTTCTGGTCGTAGATGTCGCTGATTCCTGCATGGTTTTGCGGGAGAGGGCGGATCGCGACCTGGTTCTGCTCGCTGCGCGTTGACTTCCACGTACATCCGTTGACTTCGCCGGTGTCCTTGCGGCCCGGTGAATCCAACCCGACCTGGGCGGCTTCGTCGCGCGTCAACACGCTGCACGGATCGTTCAACAATCCATCCGTTGGTAGCGGCGCAGGGACGCGAAGGCCGGCCGAAACGGTCGAAGTCGTTGCTGGAGCCGAGGCTGGGGGCTCGCCGGCGTTGCTGCCACTGCAGGCGGTTAGCAAGCCGAGGAAGGCAATGGCGGCGGCGGTGAGGCGGAGCGTGCGGGACAGCATGCGACATGGACTCCGGTCTGGTGAAGTCAGGACTGCGCCTTGAGGTGCCCGACCATCACGGTCGCGAACTTCTGCGCGAGCCCGCACGGGTCTTTCTTGTTGTCGCCGACGCCGATCTGCGGGATAACGCCGACGGCGAGCTGGTCGGTCACGCCGACTCACAGAGTGCAGGTGCCGGAGGGGCGGCCGTCCTGAATGTCGGCGAACGCGCCCGGATAGCCGGCGATCGTCACCGGCTGGAAGTAGACGTCCTTGTCCTTCTGGTCGTAGATGTCGCTGATCCCGCCCTTGTTCTGCGGCAACGGCGTGGCGCTGATGGTGTTTTCAACGCTGCGCGTCGAGGTCCAGGTGCAGCCACCGAGCTGACTCGTGCCCTTCTTGCCGGGAGATGCCAAACCCACCTGCGTGGCCTCATCAGGCGTCAGCACGCTGCACGGATCGTTCAACAATCCGTCCGTAGGCAGTGGCGCGGGGACGCGAAGGCTGGCCGGGATCGTCGGACTCGGTGGTGGAGCAGAGCTGGGCGGGGTGCTCGCCGTGCCACCGCTGCAAGCGGCGAGTGCGCCCAGAACGCCAAGGGCGGCGCCGACCAGGACAGGGCGACGGATCATCTGCGGAAACTCCTCCGTGATCACCAACGAATCCGCTCAGAGAATAACCCACCGCGATCATTTCGCTGCGCACCGCACAAAAGGAACGCCCCCGGGTGAAGACCCGGGGGCGCCTTGGAAAAACACCGTCAGTTGGCGGTCGCCTTGACTTCGAGGCGGACGTCGACCTTCACGTCGGGGTGAAGGCGAGCGTTGACGGAGTGCTTGCCGACCGTCTTGATGTGGTCACGCAGGTCCAGCACGCGCTTGTCGAGCAGCGGGCCACCCTGGGCCTTGATCGCGTCCACGATCTCGGAAGCGGTGATGGAGCCGAAGAGCTTCTTCGAACCCTCCGCGGCCTTGCCTGTCAGCTGGATCGGGCCGAGGCCCTCGAGCGTCGCCTTGATCTCCTTGGCGTGGTCGAGGTCGCGGATGCGGCGGGACTCCTGCGCGCGCTGGATGGTGCGCACGTTCTTCTCCGCGCCCTTGCTGGCCGCGATCGCGTAGCCGCGGGGCAGCAGGTAGTTGCGGGCGTAGCCGTCCTTGACCTCGACGATGTCGCCGGGGCCACCGAGGTTCGCCACGTCGGTGGTGAGAATGATCTTCGCCATGACGAGCCTCCTCAGCGCGCGGTCGACGTGTAGGGCAGCAGCGCCATCTCGCGCGAGTTCTTCACCGCGATGGCGATGTCACGCTGGTGCTGGCTGCAGTTGCCGGTGACGCGACGGGCCCGGATCTTGCCGCGGTCGGAGATGTACTTCCGCAGCAGGTTCGTGTCCTTGTAGTCGATCAGCTCGGGACGGCCCTTCTTCTCGGCCTTGCAGAAAACGCAGACCTTCTTCTTGGGCTTCCGAATGGGTGGCTTGGCCACTGTGTACTCCTGGAATCAAATAAGAGAGATAAAGATCAGAACGGGGGCTCGTCGGAGAAGCCGCCACCGCCGCCACCGGCGGGCGGGGCCGAGCCCCACGGGTCGTCGGCGGGCATGCCGCCGCCACCGCCGCGGTTGCCACCGCCGCCTCCGCCGAAGTCACCACCGCCGCCGCCACCGCGGCTGACCTTGTTGACCTTCGCCGTCGCGTAGCGCAGCGAAGGCCCGATCTCGTCGACCTCGAGCTCGACGACGGTGCGCTTCTCGCCTTCCTTGGTCTCGAAGGACCGCTGCTTCAGCCGGCCCTGCACGACCACCCGCGCACCGCGCGTGAGCGACTCGGCGACGTTCTCCGCCGCCTGGCGCCAAATGTTGCAACGAAGGAAGAGTGCTTCGCCGTCCTTCCACTCGCCGGTCTGCCGGTCGAGCGTGCGCGGCGTGGACGCGACGGTGAAGTTCGCGACCGCCGCACCCGAGGGGGTGAAGCGCAGTTCGGGATCGGAAGTCAGGTTTCCGACCACCGTGATGACGGTGTCTCCGGCCACGGGGACGTCCCTTCGGCTCAGGCCTTGGCGGCGACGGGCTTGGCCGCTGCGCGCTTGACCTCGCGTCGCATGACCTTGGTGCGCAGCACGGTCTCCTGAAGAGACAGCTGACGGTCGAGCTCCTTGACGGCGTCCGCGTCGGAGTTCAGGTCCAGCACCGCGTAGATGCCTTCGGCGTGCTTCTTGATCTCGTACGAGAGGCGACGGCGGCCCCAGACGTCGACCTTCTCGACGCTTCCGCCCGAAGTGCGGATCACGTTGAGGAAGTTGTCCAGCGTGGGCGCGACCGTACGCTCGTCGAGCGTGGGGTCCAGGATGACCATTACCTCGTAATGGCGTGACACAACCACTCACCTCCTATGGGCTCGCGGCCACGGCGGATCCGTGGCAGGAGGGTTTGTCCAGGTAAGGATACCGGGCCGCACCGACCGCCCGGACAAGCGGGTCAGGACGTCCGGCGCAGCACCCAGGTGCGGACCAGCCCTGCCGTCACGCCGGCGAGCACGATCACCGCGAGCAGCATCGGCAGCTGCACGCTCGACGGACCGTCCTGCGAAGCGAGTGACTCCGCGTTGCCCGCGTTGCGGATGTCGGGCCCTACGCCCTGCGGGTTCTCGCCGCCGGTCACCGGGGCAGCCGAGCCGGGCAACGTGGCGACTCCGTAGCGGGCGCCGGGTGCGACGGCGACGCCCGGTGTCGCCGTCGGGATGGTGCTGTAGTCGCGCTGCGGCGCGCTGCCGGAGGGCCGCGGCACGAGGTTCGCCAGCGGCCCGTCGCCCGGGGTCGAAGACGACGTCGGCGCGCTCGACGACGGGCGGCTCGCCGGTGCCGAAGACGTCGGTGCTGAAGATGCCGGCGGCGAGTAGTTCGTGGTGAGCGTGGTCAGGCCGCAGTTCGACGCGACGGCGCTGGTGATCGCGTCGAGCACCTGCTTCTTCGTGTCTGCGGTCCAGCCGAGCGCCGCATTGCCCTGCAGCGCTTGGCCGACGGCGTCGCCGATGGCCTGGCCCTCGATCGTGCCGCCCGCGGAGCTGGGGATCTGGCCGACGGTGAGCGTCTTGGTGGCGAGTGCGTTGGCGACGCCGTTCGGGTCCACGCCGTTGAGCGGAATGAGCCACAGCAGCGACTGCTGCTTGGCGGCCGCGGCCTGCTTCGCGAGACTGCTGACGGCAGAGCCCGGCACCGCGACCGTGTCGCCCATGCCGCCGCTGACCGAGCCCGTGCACTGGTTGGACAAGGTCGTCGCCGCCGACGCGCTGGTCGAGCCGAGGAACGAGCCACCGGCCACGAGCACAGCGAGCGCGGTGACGCAGAGTACGCGCCGCGTTCTCAGCCAGGTGCTGGTCTTCGGCACGTGCTCTGTCCTCCAAGCTCCGTGGTCAGGTCCGTGGTCAGGTCCGTGGTCAGGTCCACTGCACGGACCATCGCGACAGGTAAAACGAACGGGACCTCGAAAAGATACTGGCGGGTCGGGTTAGGCCGCAGCGGCCATTCGGCGGAGTACCCACGTCCGAACCAGCGCAGCGCTGACTCCGGAGAGTGCAAGAACTGCCACCAGAACGGGCCAATCCAACCCGTTCGAGTGGTTGTCTCCGGTCGGCGGCAACGCCTGGGCCTCGCCGGCGTTCTGCACGCTCGCATTGCCGGCCGACGACCGGTCGGAGTCGGCAATGCCGTACTGCGGTGCGTAGCCAGGAATCTCACTGCCGTAGCGCAGTGCGGGCGACGGGGAGAACAGGCCGGCCATCGCCATCGGGATGTCGCTGTAGTCGCGCATCGGCGCGTAGCCGGTCCTGAACGGAAGGGTCGAGAACGACGGGAACAGCGACGCGTACGGACCGGAGCCGCCACCCGCCAGCACCGGGCTGTTGGAATTGGGGATCCCGGACGGCGAGCCACCCTGCGGCGCGCCCGTGCCACCGGACGCGGGCTGCTGCGGGCTGCCCGGGTTCTGCTGTGCGGGCGTCCCGCCGGACAACGCGCGCTGCGTCGAGTCAACGCCCTGCTGCAGCGTGTTCGTGGTACCCGCGACGGTGTTGTTCAACGCCCCCGCGGCCGGCACGCCGACGACCGGCACTGGCGACACGACGGTGTTGACCACGTTCACCGTGACCTTGCAGACCGAGCCGAGCACCGCGTTGATGGTCCCCGTCAGCACGCCGGACGTCTGACCGACGACCCCCAGGTCGAGCGGCAGGCCCAGCAACGGCGTCGTGCCCTTGACCGTGTCACCCGGCTTCGCGGTGATCGTCGAACCGCACGGCGCGGTCAACGT
The DNA here is from genome assembly GCA_035551175.1 of Amycolatopsis sp. Lineage (GTDB taxonomy): Bacteria > Actinomycetota > Actinomycetes > Mycobacteriales > Pseudonocardiaceae > Amycolatopsis. Next base: position 71,929 of record DASZNR010000120.1, read on the forward strand.
GTCGGCCGAGGCCGTGCCCGGCGCGGCGAGCACGGCCGAGCCCGCCAGCACGAAGGCCGCGGCGCCCACGGCGGTCGCCCTGCGGGTGCGGTGGTGCATGGCCTCGAGCTCCTTCGCCGTCCGGGTGGACTCGGTCTTCCCAGGACAACGACCGTAACGGGGACGGGTGACGCCTGCTCAGCCACAGATGTCAGGCATTCGGGTGCACCTGGGGTCACCGACCGTCGTCACATCCGGCAGCGGGCACGAGGGGCCGTCAGGCGGTTTTGCGCCGCAACCAGGCCCGCACGAGCGCCGCCGCGACGATCGCCAGCGCGAGCACCGCGATGAGCATCGGCAGCTTCGCCGGCGGAGTCACCGCCGGCAGGGCGCGCGCGGTGCCCGACTTCTTCTCGTCGACCGTCGGAACCTGGTCGGCCGGCAGCTGACCGGGCACGACCTGTGTGATCACCGGCGGTGCCTGGACGATCCCCGACGGCAGCAGCGCCGCGTTCGTGAGAATGCCCGAGATGGAGTCGAGGCCGGTCAGCTGGTCGGCAGGCCCCGGGACGACGGGACCCCCGGTGCTGCCGGGAGGCGTCTGCCCCGGCGGCGTGCCGCCCGGTGGCTGCTGCGGCGGCGGTGGCGTGCCTTCGCCGGGTGGGTTCTGGCCGGGCGGGGTCCCCGTCACGCCGCCGACGACGTCCTGCGTGGTGTCGCCGACCGTGTTGACCGTGTTCTGCGCGGCCGGGCACACGGTGTTGGCCGCCGCGTCGCCGGCGACCGGCACCTCGCCGACGCCGAGCGTGCGTACGACATCGCCGACCGGCAGCGAGACCGTGGGGTTCTTCCCGTCGGACTGCTTGGCCTTCGAATCGAGGCCGACAGTCAGCTCGTTCGGTGCGTTGAGCGGTGCACCGGCGTCGACGGACAGGCCGTTGCCCGGCTTGTCGTTCTGCAACGTCGCGGCGCAGTCGCCGTTGATGGTCGGGCTCGGGTCCGCGGCCGCCGTGGCGGGGAGCGCGAGCGCGGCCGACAGCACCGGCACGGCGACGGCGAGACCCAGCGTGGTGATCCGGCCGGCGTTCTTCCCCATGTAAAACCCCTCCGAACTGGCTCACGGAACGCGCTCACGGTACTCGACGAGCGTGACCAACTGGGGCGTGAGGTGCGGATTCACCCGGGGGTAGCGTGCTGGCATGCAGATTGGCGCCCATGTCCGCGACGACGATCCGCTGGCCGCCGTCGCCGAGCGAGAAGCCGACGTCGTCCAGTTCTTCCTGTCCGACCCGCAGGGGTGGAAGGCTCCGAAGCCCCACCCACACGGCGAGGCGATCAAGGGATCGCCCGTCGAGGTGTTCATCCACGCGCCGTACCTGATCAACGTCGCGTCGCTGAACAACCGCATCCGGATCCCGTCGCGCAAGAACGTCACGCAGCACGCCGACGGCGCCGCCGCGATCGGCGCGAAGGGGCTCATCGTGCACGGTGGCCACGTGGGCGCAGGTGACGACGTCGCCGTCGGTCTGGCCAACTGGCGCAAACTCTTCGAACGCGAGGCGGAAAAGGGCGGCTTCGCCGTGCCGATCCTCATCGAGAACACGGCGGGCGGCGACAACGCCATGACCCGCGAGCTCGACGTGATCGCCCGGCTGTGGGACGAGGTCGGCGAGTTCGGCGCCGGGTTCTGCCTCGACACCTGCCACGCGTACGCCGCGGGCTGGGAACTCGAGAACGCCGTCGAGAAGGTCAAGGCCATCACCGGCCGCATCGACCTCGTGCACCTCAACAATTCGCGCGACGAGTTCGGGTCCAACCGCGACCGTCACGCCAATGTGGTCGGTGGCGACGGAACCATCGACCCCGAGGTGCTCGCCGGTGTCGCCCGCGCGGCCGGGGCCCCCGTCGTCGTCGAGACGCCGAGCGAGGGCCAGGCCGCGGACATCGCCTACGTGCGCAAGCAGGTCGGCTGACGCTCGTGAGTGTTCCGTCCGGTTAGAACCGGCCGGAACACTCACGAGCCCGTCCGCAGCCCCGCGAATTTGACCCGGTCGCGGGTGCGCTCGAGGACGCCGCCCGCCGGATCGTCGTCGCCGGAGAGGCGGACGAGGTCGGTGCGCGGCCGGTAGATCTCGCGGATCACGAGCACGCACAGGGCGACGACGGCGAGGTCGCGCACCACGACCGTGCCGAGGAACCAGCCCTCCGGCAGTCCTTTGTGGTCGACGCCGACGTAGTAGAACATCCGCGGCGCCCACACGAGCGCGTCGAGCACCATCCAGCCGAGCAGCAGGCGCCAGCGCGGGATCGCGAGCACGGCCAGCGGTACGAGCCACAGCGAGTACTGCGGGCTCCACACCTTGTTCGTCAATAGGAACGCCGCCACCACGAGAAACGCGAGCTGGCCCAGCCGGGGCCGGCGCGGTGCGGTGAGCGCGACGTACGCGATGCCGGCGCAGCAGGCCAGGAACAGCACGGCGATCACGGTGTTCAGCACCACCGGCGTCTGTCCTTTTTGGAGCACGCCGTCGAAGCCGGTCCAGCCCGTGGTGTAGGAGATCACGTTGTAGAGCGAGTCCAGGTCCATCGGGCGCACCGTGTTGAGGCGGAAGAACTCCCACCAGCCGCGTGTGGCGACGAGCATGAACGGCACGTTGATCACGAGCCACGTCAGCACCGTGAACGCCGCGGTCCGGCCCCAGGCGCGCAGCTTCCCCGCGCGCAGGCACAACACGAACAGCACCCCGAGCAGCAGCACCGGGTACAGCTTCGCCGCCGCCCCGAGCCCGAGCAGTGCGCCGGCGATCTCCGGCCGTCTGCGCGACCACGCGAGGATCGCGGCGGCCGTGCACGCGGTGGCGATGGCGTCGAAGTTCGTGAACGCCTGGACCAGCACCAGCGGGGAGATCGCGACCAGCACGGCGTCCCACGGCCGGCGTTTCATGGTCCGCCCGGTCGCCCAGACCGTGACGAGCCACGCGAGCGCGAGCCAGAACGCGCAGATGTTGAAGTAGATGGCCACGGGCAGAGCGCCGGGCAGCCAGCCGGCATTCGAGATCGACGTCCAGCCCGCCGCGAGTTTCGCGTTGACCCACTGGAACAAGCCGGTGACCACCGGGTACTCCATGTACCGCGTCTGGTTCTCGGCCGTCGAGGAATCTTCTTTCCACGACGAGACATACGGGAAGGTGTGCGGATCGTTGAGCCGTTCGGAGCTGTAGAGCGGCACGATGTCCGAGTAACACATGGCGACGAACGGACGGCCCGCGCGCCAGTCGAGCTGGTTGACGCCCGCCGAGTCCGTGTACTGCTGGATGCACGACGCCTTGCCGAACCAGCACAGCATCAGAGCCAGTACCGCGAGGCCGAGGCCTACGCGCTGCGGCGACCAGAACCAGTGCCGTCCCACGGCCGCGTGTTCGCCAAGCGGACCGCCGATCGGTCTGGCGGCCGCGGCCGCCAACGGGTCGGTCCAGGTTGGCGCGACCCGCTCCGCTGGTGTCAGCGTGCGGGGAGCCGGGTCCGGCTCTTCGTCGGTGGCTTGGTCGGGCACGCCGCGGATGTTATCGGGCCGCAGGTCAGGCGCCTGTCATTTCGGGTCCTCGTAGAACCGGGCAAGAACCTCGAACGCCCCACCGAGGGCCACGGCTTCCTCGCCGAGGTCGCTCACCTCCACCTCGGTGCGCTGCCAGTGCGGCACGGGCAGGAGTTCGCGCAGTTGCGCCGCCACGGTGTCGCGGTAGACGTCCGGTGCCGCCCGGATCGTGCGGCCGAACAACACGATGCGTTCCAGGTCCAGCACCTGCACGAGGTCGGCGAGCCCGGTCCCGAGCAACCGCGCGGCTTCGGCGGGTGTGGTGGCCGAGCGGTGCATGATCTCCACGCAGCCTCGACGTCCGCAGCCGCAGCGTGGACCGTCGTAGGCGATCGTGGTGTGGCCGAACTCACCGGCGTTGGTGCGCGGCCCGCGGTACACGGCGCCGTCGATCAGCAGGCCGACGCCGATGCCGGTGCCCACGAGGACGACGGCCGTGGCGGTGTCGGGTGTGTCGGGCCAGGTGTGGGCGACCGCGGCGGAGTTGGTGTTCTTGTCGAGCGTGACGGGCAGCCCGGTGTGTTCGGCGAGTAGGGCGCGAAGGGGCACGTCGTGCCAGCCCGGCATGTTCGTGGCGTCGCGGACGCGGCCCTCGCGGTGGTCGAGGGGCCCCACCGCGCCGACGCCGAGGCCGAGCACGCGGGCCGGGTCCAGGCCGGTGCACAACTCGTCGGTCGCGGCGGCGACCGCGGCCACGGCCTGCTCGGGGGTGAACCCGGCGGGCAACGGGGCTGCCACCTTCGCTTCGACTTCGCCGGACAGGCCGGTGCGCAGCACGAGGAACCCGTCGCGGTCGAGCTGCGCACCGAGGGCGCATCGCGCACCCGGCCGGATGCGCAGCATCGTGCGCGGCTTGCCGACGCCCGCCGACGCCTGTCGCTCGACATCGAGCAGCTGTGTCTCGAGCAGCTCGGCGACGATCTTCGACACGGCCTGCTGCGTGAGCCCCGTGCGCTCGGCCAGCTCGACGCGGCTCAGCCCGCCCGCGCGCAGGATGTGCCCGCACAGCAGCGCGCGGTTGTGCCGGCGCAGCCCGCGGAGGTTGACCCCGGTCTCTGCCATCCGAAGATCCTCCCGAGAACCTGGCCCGTTACGCAACAGTGTTGTTTAATAGCGGCATGGCTGACGACTTCCGGGTGGGCATCCTCGGGTACGGCATCGGCGGGCGCGTGTTCCACGCGCCGCTGGTCTCGGCGACACCGGGGCTCACGCCGGCCGCGATCGTGACGAACAACCCGGAGCGGTCCTCGCAGGCGCGGGCCGAACATCCGGGCACCGAGATCGTGCCGGACGCCGACGCGTTGTTCGCGCTCGCCGCCGACCTCGACCTGATCGTGGTGAGCACCCCCAACCGCGCGCACGTGCCGCTCGCGCTGCGGGCCATCGAGCTCGGCCTGCCCGTGGTCGTCGACAAGCCGTTCGCGCCGACCGCGGCTGAAGCCGAACAGGTGGTCGCGGCTGCGAAGGCGAAGGGCGTCGGGCTCACCGTCTTCCAGAATCGCCGCTGGGATTCCGATTTCCTGACCGTCCGCAAGGTCCTCGACTCCGGGCGGCTCGGCGAGGTCTTCCGCTTCGAATCCCGTTACGACCGCTGGGTGCCCGAGCTCAAGGACAACTGGCGCGAATTCGGCGATCCTGCGGAAGCCGGCGGGCTGCTCTACGACCTCGGCGCGCACATCGTCGACCAGGCGCTGCAGCTGTTCGGCCCCGTCACCCAGGTGTACGCCGAGGTCGACCGTCGCCGCGCCGGTGCGCAGGTCGACGACGACGTGTTCATCGCGCTGCACCACGAAACCGGCGTGCGCTCGCACCTGTGGAGCTCCGCGCTGGCGGCCACGCGCAACCCGCGCTTCCGGGTGCTCGGAAACCGCGCCACCTTCACCAAGTACGGCCTCGACGTGCAGGAACCACAGAGCAAAGCGGGTCTGCGCCCCGGCGACGCCGGCTGGGGCGTCGAACCGGAGTCCGACGCCGGAGTCCTCGGCGTCGGCAACGCCGCCGGCACCGCCGGCACCGAGCTCGTCCCCACCGAAGTCGGCCGCTACCAGGACTTTTACGCTCAGGTCCGCGACGCGCTGGGCGGCGAAGCCGACTTCCCCGTCGACCCGGCCGGCTCCGTTGCCGCGCTGCGCGTGATCGAAGCGGCGCACCGCTCGGGTGCCGAAGGCCGCGTCGTCACGCTCGGCTGACCTGCCGTGGGCCCGGCGACCCCCGGCCGGGCCCACGGCTTCCCCTCGTTCGAGGGCCCGTGAAGACGGGCCCATGAAGAAAGGCGCCCCCGCCCGGAAGTCCGGACGGGGGCGCCTCTTTTCACGGCGACTCCCGGCTCACTGGATCGGATCCGCCGTGTCCGTCGGCGGCGATGACGTGTTCGTCGGCGTGTGCTTGGGCGGTTTCGGGATGTGCGACGGACCCGTCGGGAAGTTGCCCGGCCCGGTGCCGGGATTGCCCGGGTCGACGGGGTTGTCGCCATTCCCGTTGCCATTCCCGTTGCCGTTGCCGATGCCATTGCCGTTCCCCTCACCGTTTCCGGCGTTCGGGTCCGGTGTGTCGGTGGGCGTGATGTCCGTCGGCGGGGTGTTGGTGTCGCTCGGCTGGCCCGAGGCGGGCACGTTTTCGCCGATCAGCGGCACCTGGTCGAACCTCTCGGCCGGCTTGCCCGCGAGGTAGCTGTCCATGAACTTCTGCCACAACGGACCGGCGATCGTGGACCCGAAGATCGGCGTGGTGCCCTTGCCGTGCAGATCCTGGTCACCGTCGGCGCCCACCCACACCGCGACGGACACTGACGGCGTGTACCCGACCATCCACGTCTGCGCGTTGGCGTCGGCCGCCCACGCGGGCTCGTCGGGCCGCTTGGTGTGCTGCTGCGTCCCCGTCTTGCCGGCACACTCGTGGCCCGCCGGGCACTTCAGCTTCGAAAAGCCGATCACGGGCTCGAGCGTGTCGGTGACGTTGCCCGCGATCTCCTTGCTCAGCTCGGGATCGCCGTCGGCGAACGCCGATTTGCCGGTCTGCGGCGGCGCTTCGTAGGCGACTTCGTTCTGCGAGTTCGTCACCTTGAGCACGAAGTGCCGGTCGCGCTGCTGGCCGTTCGCGGCGAACGTGGCATACGCCGAGGCCTGGTCGGCCGGCGTGATCTGCGTGTTGCCACCACCGAGCGCGAGGTTGTTGTTCGAGATGTCGATCTTCGAGTTCCCGCCCTCGTCCGTGGTTTTCACGCCGGCTTCCTGTGCGGCCTCCTTCACCGGCCCCTGCTTCGTGACGTTGAGGACCATGTCGTAGAACACCGTGTTCGCCGAGATCTTCATGGCCTCGGCGACGGTGCACTGCGCCGAACAGCTGTCGCTGTCACCGGCGTTGCGGACGATGCGCCCGCCCAGTTCGCGGTTGTTGCGGCCGTCGAAGGTCGAGTTGATCCCCTTGCCCATCTTGAGAAACGCCGTGAGGTCGTAGGGCTTCATCGACGAACCGGGGTTCTGCGGGGTGTCGGCCCAGTCGCGCGCGGCCTGTTTCTGCCCGTTCACGTCGATGGTCCCCGGCCCGCCGTAGTAGGCGAGCACCCCGCCGGTCTTCGGGTCCACGGCCACGAGCGCGTCGAGCAACCGGCTGTCCGATTGGCCCTTCAGCGCGTCGGCACCGAACTTTTCGGCGGCGTCCTGTGCCTTCTTGTCGATCGTGGTCTGGATCGTGTAGCCGCCGGAGTAGTACTGGTCTTCCGGGATGCCGTGGGCTGCGAGTTCGGCCTTCACCTGGTCGGTGATAAAGCGGTACGGCGCACCGGAGTCGTCTTTGCTCTCCGAAAGCGGGATCGGTGTCGGGAACTGCGCGGACTTGCGCTGGGCCGCGGTGATGTAGTTGTTCTTCAGCATCCGGTCGAGCGCGGTGTTCCAGCGGTCGTGCTGGACCGCCGTGTTCTCCGAACGGCCCGGCTGCTGGATCAGGCCGGCGAGCAGTGCGGCCTCGGAGTAGTTGAGGTCCTTCACGTCCTTGTGGAAGAACGCCTGCGACGCCGCGCCGACACCGTACGCCCCGCGCCCGAAGTAGATGATGTTCAGGTACGCGGTGATGATGTCCTGTTTGGAGTAGGTCTGGTTCATCTTGAACGACTTCGCCAGCTCGGTCCACTTGCGTGCGAGCGTCGGTGCGTCGTTGCCTGTGGCCTTCTTGATGTACTCCTGCGAAATCGTCGAGCCACCGCCGGTGCCGCCGGTGGCCTGGTTGTAGACCGCGCGCAGGATGCCGGTGATGTCGAAGCCCGAGTTGGTCTCGAACGTCGAGTCTTCGGTCGCGATCGCCGCCTGTTTCATGACTTCGGGGATCTGGTCCGCGGTGAGGATCTGCCGGTTGCCACCGGGCGGCACGTCCTTGCCCATCACGCTGCCGTCGGCGTACAGGTACGTCACTGCCTGGTTCTGGCTCTGCGCCACGCTTTGCGGCGACGGCACGTCGACACTGAAGTACGTGATCACGAACGCGATAGCGGGAATCACGATGAAGACCCCGACGAACGCGTAGGCGCAGCGCCGGATGATCTTCCACCGGCGCTTCTTGCGCTGGGCCGGCGTGCGGCCTTTCTTGTCGAGGCGCGGTTTCGGCCCGTGGCCGGCTTCCGGGTCGATCGGTTTGTCGCCGCGGTCGCCGGCCGTGCCGTTGTGCAGCCGGTGGGTCATGAGCTCCGGCTCGCGCTGCGGACCGGGTGGCGGGCCGGGACGGCGGGCACCCGGCGGCGGCTGCCGGAAGCCCGGCTGCGGGCCGGGCCGATTCGGTTGCCGGGGCGGCTGGGGCTGGCGAGGCTGCCTCGGCGTGCCGGGTGGGGGCGTCCGCGGCTGGTTGCGGGCCCACGGTGGTGGCCCCTGCCGTCCGGGCGGAGGTGGTTGACGCCGCGGATCGGGATCCCGGTCGGGCCAGGAGCGGTTGCGGTCGTCGTTCACGTGCGGATCCTCTTCTCGGACTCGGGCGTGCTGCCGGCGCAGAGCCCCCCTCTCTGAAAGAGACGCACCGAGGTGGGGCAGGTTCACTCGGCTGGCGGGGTCTGTGCCGGCGGACCACCCCGACGGGGCAGGAACCCGCGCAAAACTACGCCGATTCGCCTTCTGCGGCGATGTCGCCTGCGTCACTGGACCAGGAAAAGGGGCTCCCTCCGCGTGGAGAGAGCCCCTTTTCGTGCTGGAGTCGTCAGCCGGTCGGTCTCACCGGCTCGGCGGGCGGAGCGCCACCGGCACCACCGCCGCCGTGGATCGGCCCACCGCCCTCGCCCGGGCCGCCGCCGAAGATGGGCGGGCGGCTGAACGAGGTGGTCGGGGGCGTGCTCGACGACGTCGTGGGCGTGCTCGACGTCGTCGTGGGGGTGCTCGACGTCGTGGTGGGGGTGCTCGACGTGGTGTGCGGGGGCGTCGACGGCGGAGTCGTGGTCACGACGGTGTCGGCGTCCTTGCCGATCGGGTCGACCTTCGGGAACTTCTCGGCCGGCTTGTTCTTCAGGTAGGTGTCCATGAAGTCCTGCCACGTCGGGCCGGCAATGGTGGCACCGAAGATCGGCTGGTTCTTCTTGTCGTGCAACGGTTTGTTGCCGTCACCACCGATCCACACCGCCGCGGACACCGACGGCGTGTAGCCGACCATCCACGTCTGTGCGTTGCGGTCGGCGTACGACTTCGGGTCGCCGGGCTGCGGATCGTACTGCTGCGTACCGGTCTTGCCCGCGCACTCGTGGCCGGTGGGGCACTTCAGGTTTGAGTGCTTGATGACCGGTTCGAGCGCGTCGGTCACGTTGCCCGCGATCTGCCGGCTCTTCTGCTCGTCGGGGTCGAACGCCGGCTTGCCCTGCTGCTGGCTTTCGTCGAACACCACTTCGTCCTGGGAGTTCGTGAGCTTCGAGACGAAGTGCTGGTCACGGCGGATGCCGCCGGACGCGAACGTCGAGTACCCCGCGGCCATGTCTTCGGGAGTCACGACGGTCGCGCCACCACCGAGGGCGATGTTCGCGTCCGCGATACCCAGCTTGGCCTTGCCCTGCGGCGCCGGCTGCACCCCGGCTTCCTTCGCGGCTTCCGCAACGGGCGCCGGCTTGGTCACGTTCAGCACCATGTCGTAGAACACGGTGTTCGCGGAGACTTCCATGGCCTTCTTGACCGTGCACTCCTTGCCGCAGCTGGCACTTTCACCCGCGTTGCGGACGACGCGGCCGCCGAGCTCGCGGTTGTTGGTGCCGTCGAACGTCTCGCCGAGCCCCTTGCCCATCTTCAGGAACGCGGTGAGGTCATAGGCCTTCATCGACGAACCGGGGTTGCGCGCCTGGTTCGCTCGGTCCTGGCCGAGCTGATCCTTCCCGTTGTCGTCCTTGACCGTGTTGGGGCCACCGTAATACGCGATGACCCCGCCGGTTCTCGGATCGACGGCGACGAGCGCGCCGAGGATGTTCGGGTCCGTCTGGCCCTTCATGTTGTCCTGCACGGCTTGCACCGCGGCCTTCTGCGCGGCCGGGTCGATCGTCGTGTAGATCTTCGCGCCGGTGGAGTACAGCTTGTCCTCGTCGTAGCCCTTGGCTTCGAGTTCGTCGAGGATGCGCTGCTGGATGAAGTAGTCCAGCGTGCCCGCGTCCTGTTTGGCCTGTGAGCCCTTCGGCACGAGCGTCGGGAACGTCGCCTTGTCGCGGTCGGCCTTCGACAGCCAGCCGTTCGCGACCATCTGGTCCATCACGTAGCTCCAGCGACGCTCGGCGTACGCGTGGTCTTCCGAGCGGCCCGGGCCCTGGATCAGACCGGCGAGCAGCGCGCTCTCCGACGCCGACAGCTGGTTCACGTCCTTGCCGAAGTACGCCTTCGCAGCCGCGGCCACGCCGTTGGCGCCACGTCCGAAGTAGACGATGTTCAGGTAGCCCGTGATAATGTCCGATTTGGACTCTTCGTTGTTGAGCTTGAACGACTTCGCGAGCTCGGTCCACTTGCGAGTCAGCGTGGGCGCGTCGTTTTCGGTCGCCTTCTTGATGTACTGCTGCGAGATCGTCGAACCACCGCCGGTGCCGCCGGTGACCTGGTTGTACACCGCGCCGAGGATGCCCTTGACGTCGAAGCCCGAGTTCGTTTCGAACGTCTTGTCCTCCGCCGCGTACACGGCGTGCTTCACGACCTCGGGGATCTGGTTCGGCTGCAGCAGCTCGCGGTCGCCACCGGGCGGGATGCTGCGGCCCATCACCGAATTGTCGGCGTAGTAGAACGTGATCGGCTGGCTCTGCAACGCCTTGACGTCCTGCGGGGAAGGAACCTTGACCACGAAGTACGTGATGACGAAGGCGACGGCGGGCACCACGATGAACAGCCCGACGAACGCATATGCGCAGCGGCGGATGATCTTCCAGCGGCGCTTCCTGCGCTGCTTCGGACTGAGGGGTGGCTTGACCGGCTTGCCGTTCTCGTCGAGCTCGGGGCCTTCCTCCTCGAAGTCCGCCTCGTCGGAGTACTGCGGGTAGCCGTCGTCGTACTCGTCGTCGTAACGGTCGTCGTACGGGCCGTAGCGAAAGCCCTCCGTGCCGTTGTGCGCGGCGTGGGTGATCAGCTCCGGTTCGCGGTCCTCAAAGGACGACGGCGGCGGTGGCGCGGGCCGGCTCTGCGGCGGACGGCGGGCGGGGCCCGCCGCGTTCGGCGGGCGAGGCGGACCACCGGGACCGCTGGGACCACCTGGTCCTCCCGGGCCCGGCTGCCGCATCGCCTGCGACTGGCTGCTGTTCGGCCCCGGCGGGCGGCCACCCGGCGGGGGCGGCGGCTGACGGCGCGGCGGCATCCCGCCCTGGCCGTTCGCCGCGGCGGGGCGCTGGGGGTTCTGGGGGCGCTGGGGGTTTTGGGAGTTCTGGGGCCGCTGAGGCGGCGGCTGATGGCGCTGGGGCCGCTGCGGGACGTCGTCAGCGGGCCACTGCGGCTCGTCGGCGCTCGGCCACTCGGGCCCGCCCCCACCACCGGCGGCTCGCGGCGGGCCCTGGCGCCCCGCGTTCGGGTTGCGGCGGGGCGGAGCCGGCCGCTGCGGTCGGCGCGGCGCGTCCTCACCCGGCCAGGCGGGCCCCGGTTCTTCGTCCGGCCATTGGGCACGGCGAGGTGCATCTGGCTCCTGGCCCGGCCAGGAGCGGTTGCGGTCGTCGTTCACGAATGGGCCTCCGAGAGCGGCACTGCCGGCACCGGCGTTCGGGAGAGACCGGAGCGCGCCGCCCTGTGCTCTTCAGCGGTCTTGGTACTCGTCACTGGCCGGCCGTCCTCCGCGGCCGGGTGGGCTGTGGCTCACCCGTGCCGAGCACGTAGGACAGGACCAGGTGATTCCAGTGGCACGTCCGGCACACCTCCACGTCGTAGACGGTGAACTCGCCGAACAGCCCCGCCATCCGGGTCAGTTCGTCGGGTGTCCGCGCCGATCCCGAGACGTGCTTCAGCTCGTCGCCGTATACCCACGAAACCAGGGTCAGTGGCGACCGGCGGCACATCGGGCAGGCTCGCTCGTCCGGCCTGCCGTGGAACTTCGCCGCCCTGAGCAGGTAGGGGCTCGCGTCGCAGACCTCGTGGTCTCCGACGCGTCCGGAGCGGACGCCGGCCAGCAGCGCACGGCGCTGCAAGGCGTAGTCCACGACCTGCCGCTGGTTAAGCACGAGCAACAGAGTACGGGCTCTTGCTGTGGGCGCAGTGCCCCCGGCGCATCGATACCCAGCGCGACCGACCGGACACGCCGTCGGTTCGATAACTGTCTGGTGGCATTTGCCCTGGTCTGACCGGTGCTGAAGGTTACTTACGCCACTTCGATGTATCGGCGCGATATAGTTCCCCAGTAGGTTGACCGAGTCGATCGTCGTAGTGCCAACGGCGGCGGCCGCGGTTTGTTCCCGTGAGGGGGTGTCTTGTGCTCGAACTCGCGATCCTCGGGCTGCTCCACGAGGCCCCCATGCACGGATACGTGCTGCGCAAGCGATTGCACGAGACGCTCGGGATGTTCCGGGCGTTCTCGTACGGCTCGCTGTACCCGACCCTGCGTCGGTTGCTGCGGGCGGGCTTCCTCGTCGAGGAGCTCGACGAGGCGGACGACCGGGCGTGGTCCCGGCGCGGCCGTCGCGTCTACAAGCTCACCGCCGAGGGCAAGGAGCGGTTCGCCGAACTGCTCGGTGACGCTGGTCCGCAAACGTGGGACGACGAAGGTTTCGGCGTCCACCTGGCGTTTTTCTCGCGGACACCGGCCGACGTCAGGATGCGGATCCTGGAGGGCCGTCGGCGTCGCGTGGAAGAGCGTCGCGAAGGATTGCGCGAAGCGCTGGCCAGAGCCGAGGAGAAGATCGACCGCTACACCCGCGAGCTGCACCGACTGGGGCTCGAGTCGAGCGAGCGGGAGGTGCGCTGGCTCAACGAGCTGATCGCACACGAACAAGCCGAACAGCGTGACCCCGAGGAGAACTAGGGCGCGCCGATCGGGGCCGCGCCGTCTTGGGAACGTCGCGGCAGACCTGCAGAGAAGCAAACAGATTAAGGAGACACCGGCATGGGCGAGAACCGCCGCGTTCGGGTGGCCATCGTGGGCGTCGGCAACTGCGCCTCCTCGCTGGTCCAGGGTGTGCAGTACTACCGCGACGCTGATCCCGGCACGCGCGTCCCCGGCCTGATGCACGTCCAGTTCGGCGAATACCACGTGCGCGACATCGAATTCGTCGCCGCGTTCGACGTGGACGCCAAGAAGGTCGGGCACGACCTCTCGGAGGCGATATTCGCCAGCGAGAACAACACGATCAAGATCGCCGATGTGCCGCCGCTCGGGGTATCCGTGCAGCGCGGCCACACCTACGACGGCCTCGGCCGCTTCTACCGCGAGACGATCGCGGAATCCGACGACGCACCGGTCGACGTGGTCGCTGCCTTGCGCGACGCGAAGGTCGACGTGCTCGTCTCCTATCTGCCCGTCGGCTCCGACGAGGCGGACAAGTTCTACGCGCAGGCCGCGATCGACGCCGGTGTGGCGTTCGTGAACGCGCTGCCCGTGTTCATCGCGTCGGACCCGGAGTGGGCGAAGAAGTTCGAAGACGCCGGCGTGCCGATCGTCGGCGACGACATCAAGTCGCAGGTCGGCGCCACGATCACCCACCGCGTGCTGGCGAAGCTCTTCGAGGACCGCGGGGTGCAGCTCGACCGCACGATGCAGCTCAACGTGGGCGGGAACATGGACTTCCTGAACATGAAGGAGCTCGAACGCCTCGAGTCGAAGAAGATTTCCAAGACCCAGTCGGTGACCTCGCAGGTGGACCGCGAGCTCGGCAAGGGCAACGTCCACATCGGACCTTCGGACTACGTGCAGTGGCTCGACGACCGCAAGTGGGCCTACGTGCGTCTCGAAGGCCGTGCGTTCGGCGACGTGCCGCTGAACCTGGAGTACAAGCTCGAGGTGTGGGACTCCCCCAACTCGGCGGGCATCATCATCGACGCCGTGCGTGCTGCGAAGATCGCGAAGGACCGCGGCATCGGTGGTCCGATCCTGTCGGCGGCGTCGTACTTCATGAAGTCGCCGCCGGTGCAGTACGACGACTCCACCGCGCGCGACGCGGTCGACAAGTTCATCCGGGGCGAGCTCGAGCGCTGAGTTCCGCCAAGTGAAAGGCCCGCCGAGTTCATCGGCGGGCCTTTTGCCGGTCAGGGGTCGGTTTTTCGGGCGGTTCTCAGAGACCCAGTTCTCAGAGACCCAGTGCCGCCGGGAGCTCGTTGATGTCGTTGACGACCGCCGTCACCTTGGCGACTACCTCGGGATCCGGCGGGAAGTGCGGGTTCGGCACCGCGTATACCGTCATGTTCGCGGCCAGTGCCGCGCGCAGGCCGTTGGTCGAGTCCTCGACGGCGGCGCTGTTCTCGGCCGGCACGTCGAGCAATCGCGCCGCGCGCAGGTAGACGTCCGGTGCGGGTTTGCCGGCGCCGACCTCCTCGCTGGACACCGCGACGGGCACCAGCGACGTGAGGTCGCTGGCGTGCAGGAAGGCCTGAATCAGCACGGGCGGCGAGGAGCTCGCGATCGCGACCGGGTACCGGCGGGCGACGGTCCGGACCACGTCGGGTGCGCCGGCGATCACGGGCGGGCCCGCTTCGTAGCGTTCGGCCATCCGGTCGATCACGACTCGGGCAATCTCATCGGGCGTCAGCTGTGCGCCAAGGGTGTTCACGAGGTACGAAGCCCATTCCTGGGTGCTCATGCCCTGCTGGACCCTGGTCGAGTCGGGGAGCCAGGTGCCGCCGTGTTCGGCGACGACGTCCCGGCGCACCTCGTCCCACAGCTTTTCGGAATCCACCAGTACGCCGTCGAGGTCGAAGATCACTGCTTCCACGCGCTACAGCCTAGCGGGTATGTGAGCCGAATTACTTCGCTACACTAACTAAATTTGTTAGCATAGCTAAGTGACTTCCGCGATCGTCGATCTCGCGCGCCGGCTCTGGCCGGTCGTCTTCCGGCTCTACTACCTGGTGCGGCGCGAGACTTCGCAGGCGTTGACGCCCACGCAGGGCTCGGTGCTCTCGGAGCTCGTGCGGGTCGGGCCCAGCCGCATGAGCCGGCTGGCGCAGCTCGAAGGCGTGCGCATGCCGTCGATGACCGACGTCGTCGGCCGGCTGGAGCGGCTCGGCCTCGTGACCCGCCGCCCGGACCCCGGCGACGGCCGGGCCGTACTCGTGGAAGCCACCGAAGAGGGCGAGCGCTTCTACGCCGAGCTGGTGGCCGGCCGCGAAGCGCAGCTGCGCGAGCGGCTGATGGACCTCGACGACGACGAACGCGCGGCCATCGATGCCGCGTTGCCCGCGCTCGGCAAGCTGATCCGCGACTTCCACCTCGAACCGCGGAGCACCGACGCCACAGACACCGCCGACATCACAAACACCACAGACACCACTGCAACAAATTCGGAGGAACTGATCAGCGATGAGCGCTGAGCACCACTCGAGCCTCCTGGACGCGGTCAAGGGGCAGCCGAAACAGGTTTGGATCACGGCGTTCGCCGCGGTCATCGCGTTCATGGGTATCGGCCTGGTCGACCCGATCCTGCTGTCGATCGCCAAGGGCCTGAACGCGTCCCCCTCGCAGGTCACGCTGCTGTTCACGTCGTACCTCGGCGTGCAGGTGATCGCGATGCTGTTCACCGGTTCGATGTCCGCGCGCTTCGGTGCCAAGCGCACCGTGCTCGTCGGGCTGACGCTGATCGTCGCCGCGACCGCGCTGTGCGCGGCGGCCGGGTCGATCGAGCAGCTCGTGGGCCTGCGCGCGCTGTGGGGTCTCGGCAACGCGTTCTTCATCGCCACCGCGCTTTCGGTGATCGTCGGCGCCGCCACGGGCGGGCAGTCGGGCGCGATCCTGCTCTACGAAGCGGCGCTGGGCGTCGGCCTTTCGGTCGGCCCGTTGCTGGGTGCGCTGCTCGGCACGATCTCGTGGCGCGGCCCGTTCCTCGGCACCGCGGTGCTGATGGCAGGCGCGCTCGTGCTGTGCACGGTCTTCCTGAAGAGCGACTCGCGCGAAAAGCGTGAGCCGGTCAAGCTGCTCGACCCGATCCGCGCGCTCAAACACC
Source organism: Amycolatopsis sp. (assembly GCA_035551175.1). GTDB lineage: Bacteria > Actinomycetota > Actinomycetes > Mycobacteriales > Pseudonocardiaceae > Amycolatopsis. The sequence goes on from DASZNR010000120.1 coordinate 88,062, forward strand.
CCGGCTTGCTGCGGACTTCGGTGGCTTCGGCGCTGTACACGGCGGCGTTCTTCGCGGTGCTGGCGTGGTCGCCGTTCGTGCTGGGCTGGAATGCGATCGCCGTCGGACTGATCTTCTGCGGCTGGGGCCTCTGCGTCGCCGTCGCCGGAGTGGTGCTCGCGCCGAAGCTCGCCGCACGGTTCGGCGAACGGCACGCGGCCGCGCTCGCGGTCGTCGGCTACACGGTGCTGATGCTCGTGCTGGCCGTGCCGAGCAAGCCCGTCGTGGTCGTCGGAATCGTGTTGTCCGGGCTCGTCTCGGGTCTGCTGAACACGCTGTTCACCGGCACCGCGATGTCGATCAGCAACGCGCCGCGACCGGTCGCCAGCGCGGGTTACAACTTCTGCCGGTGGCTCGGCGGCGCGGCCGCCGCGACCCTCGTCGGTCACGTCGCCGACTGGCTCGGCTGGCAGCAGGGCCCGTTCGTGATCGCGGCCGCGCTATGCGTCGTCGCGGCGGTGCTGCTGTCGTTGCGGGACAAGAAAACCGACGTGCGGGAGCTGCCGAAGGAAGCCGCGCTCGTGGGTGAGGAAGAGCTCTGACGCACGCCCGGTTCGTGCCTCCACCGACGGAAACGCACGCACCGGCGGGCGGTAACTCTTTGGGGTGTTTCCCGCTGCGTCGGCCAGGTGCGGGGCAATAGCGTCGGGCTCGTGAGGCGGGTTGGGAAAGTCGCGATCGATCGTTCGGCGGGCGCGGCGGCCTGCACGCTTGTGCTGGCAGGCGTGCTCGTCGTCGTACTGCCGGGTGGGTTTTCGTCCGCAGCGGCGCCCGCTCTCGCGAACCGGGCGGCACCGGCTTGCGGTGGTGTGGCGCCGAACCCGAGCGTCGAGCAGACGAACGGAGCGGGCGGCGCCCCGCGGGGTTACCTCTTCACACCGGCCGCGCCCGTCCCGCGCAGCACGCCGGCGGACAAGGTGCCGAAGCTCCTCACTGACACCGCGCACGCGTTCGACGGCAGGCTCAACGCCCAGATCCAGACCCCCGACGGACGGGTCAGCTCCGCGAGCCAGACCGTGCCCGCGGTGCCCGGCGCCGTCTACACGCTTTCGATCCGCACCGGAACCGTCGGCTCGGCACTGAAAGAAGACGGCAACGCGCAGTCCACAGGCCTGCGCTTCACGGATTCCGCAGGCCGGACGTTGCTCGAGAAGGCCATGGACGTGACGCACGACGTGTCGTCCGACGGCAAGCTCGCGCGCCAGGACTTCCCGGCACAGACGGCTCCCGACAACACCGCGAACGCCGTCTTCTTCGCCACCACCAACCACAACTGGCTCATGTGGGACTGCGTGAACCTGCAGGAAGCGGCGTACACGGTCAAGGAGGAAGTGCTGAACCCGGCCAACGGTGAGTGGGGTGCGTCGGCGACCATCCCCGCGGGCGAAACCGCGCACTTCCGCACGACCGTCACGAACTCGGGCTCGCAACCGCTCACCGGCGTGCTCGTGAAGGATTCGTGGTGCACGGGCCTTCCGGGCGCCTTCGACCTGGCCCCCGGCGCGAACCGGCAGCTGACGTGCGACCACGCGAACCTGGCCGAGAACGACACCGGCCGCGTCAACAAGGTCATCGTCACCGGCGTCACGGCGCCGAGCGGGCCGCTGACCGACCAGACGGCGACCGCGTCGATCACCGTGACTCCCCTGCCTGCCGTCGACAGGATCGGCGACCGCGCGTGGCGCGACGACAATCGCAACGGCCTGCAGGACGACGGTGAACCCGGCGTCGCCGGTATCCCCGTGACGCTCAAGGACGGCGCCGGCGGCACGGTCGCGTCGACGAAAACCGGCGACGACGGCACGTACGTCTTCGACAACCGCAAAAACGGCACCTACCAGGTGTGTTTCGACGTCTCCCACCTTCCGGACGGGTTGACCGTCACGAAAACCGCGGCGGGCGACCCGGCGAAAGATTCCGACGCCGATCCCGAGACGGGGTGCACACCCGCCTTCACGATCGGCGGCGCCCGGCACGACGACCTCGACGAGGACCTCGGCCTCGCCGCGCCGCCTCCGCCACCGCCCGCTCCCGCCCCGACCAGCTCAACGCCTCCGCCGACTCCGTGACCGGCAGTTGACCGGCTACTGACACCCTCGGGTGGGAGACTTGGCCCAAGATCCGTCGGGGAGAGGGGCCATGACCACTGCCGCGCCAGCGTCGTCGACCGAAGTGGTGACCGCGAAGCCGTGGTTCAGGCAACCCACCACCTGGGTCATCGCCGCGACGCTGGTGGTCTACGCCTACCTGGCGTGGCGGCGCCGGTGGATGTCGGACGACGGGCTTCTGGTGCTGCGCACCGTCCGGCAGATCCTCGCCGGACACGGACCGGTGTTCAACATCGGCGAGCGGGTGGAGGCCAGCACCAGCCCGTTGTGGACCTGGCTGCTGGCCGGGCTCGGCACGATTCCCGGGCCGGCGCTGGAATGGCTTTCGGTGATCACCGGTCTGGTGTGCGCGGTCGCGGGCCTGTTCTTCGCGATGGATGGTGCCCGCCGGCTCTACGGCGGCCCGGTCGTGCCGGCCGGTGCGCTGATCGTCTGCGCGCTGCCGCCGTTTCGCGACTTCGCGACGTCGGGCCTCGAAACGGGCTTGGCGATGCTGTGGATCGGGCTCACGTGGTGGCTGCTGGTTCGCGGGAAAGCGGCGAAGACCACGGCGTTCGTGACCGGGCTCGGCGTGCTCGTGCGGCCCGATCTGGCGGTGTTCAGCATCGTCGCGTTCGTGGCGCTGGTGTGGCTGCGGCGCCCGTCCGTGCGCACGGGGATCGGCTGGCTCGGCGTCGGGGTCGCGGTGCCGGCGGCGTATCAGATCTTCCGCATGGGTTACTACGGCCTGCTGGTCCCGAACACGGCTCTGGCCAAGGAAGCCGGCGACGCGCTCTGGTCGCGCGGCTTCGCGTACCTGCTCGACCTGATCGATCCGTACCTGTTGTGGCTGCCGCTGCCGCTGCTGGCGATCGCCGCGTACCTGAGCCGGAAGTCGAGGATCCTGATGCTCGCGCCGGTGATCGCCGCGGCGCTGCTGGCGCTGTACGTCGTGCGCGTCGGCGGGGATTTCATGCACGGGCGCATGTTGCTGCCGGCATTGTTCGCGGTGCTGCTTCCGGTGATGGCCATGCCGGTGACGCGCCGGACCTTCGCGCTGCTGGCCGCCGTCGCCGTCTGGGCGGTGGCCGCGGCGGGGTGGCTGCGCGTGCCGTACGAGAACCTGCACTCGGCTGTCGGGGTCACCGACGAGCGTGCGTACTGGGTTTGGGCGACCGGGACCGCGCACCCGATCATGGCCACGGATTTCCTGGGCGAGCCGGTGATGCGGGTGGCCGTCGCCGTCACCCAGGCGACGCACGCACCGGCCGTTCTCGTGTACAGCTACGGCGAAAAGCGCTGGTACTCGTTCCCGACGGACAAGCCGTACGTGACGCTGGCCGCGGACAGCATGGGTGCGATCAGCAACATCGTCTCTCTCGACGTGCGCATCCACGACGGCTACGGCCTGGCCAACGACATCGGCTCGCACACCAAGCTGATCCCTGGCGGACGGCCGGGGCATTCGAAGTGGCTCACGGGGTCGTGGGAGATCGCCGAGGTCGGCAGCGGCGTCACCGCCACCGACGGGCAGATCCACATCTTCACGCCCGGGGAGATCGACGCCGCGCGGCAGGCGTTGCGGTGCCCGGCCGAGCAGAACGTGTTGACGTCCACGCGCGCGCCGCTGACGTTCAGTCGCTTTGTCGACAACTTCGTCGGTTCGGTGAGCCGCACCGGCATCCGGTTCGACCGCGACCCGTGGCGGGCGGCGAACTGCTGACGCTTACGGTGGGTCGCATGACCGATCTTCCGCTCGCTCTGGTCACCGGTGCCTCGCGTGGCATCGGCGCCGCCGTCGCCCACCAGCTCGCACCCACGCACCGGCTGCTGCTCGGCGGCCGAGACGAGGCTGCGCTCGAAAAGGTGGCCGCCGAGCTGCCGGGCGCGCGACCGTGGCGGGTCGACCTGACGGACGTCGAGTCGCTCGCCGCCGCGGCGGCGCAGATCGAACGGCTCGACGTGCTCGTCCACTCCGCGGGCGCCGCCGCCCTGAACCGCATTGCCGACGCGACCGTCGCCGACTGGCGGGTGAACTACGAGGTCAACGTGATCGCCGTCGCCGAGCTCACGCGACTGCTGCTGCCCGCGCTACGGCGGGCAGGCGGCCACGTCGTGGTGATCAACTCGGGTTCGGGACGGACGGCCCGCGCGGGCTGGGGCCCGTACGCCGCCTCGAAGTTCGCCGCCCGCGCGTTCGCCGACGCGTTGCGCGAGGAGGAGCCGGACCTGCGGGTCACGACCGTCTACCCGGGCCGGACGGACACGGACATGCAACGCGCGGTCGTCGCCCACGAGGGCGGTGGGTACGACCCGGCGCGCTTCCTACGCGCGGATTCCGTGGCGACCGCAGTGCTCACGGCCGTGTCGGCGACCCCGGAGGCGCATGTGACGGAGGTGGTTCTTCGGCCGCGGTAGCTCGGCGCCGGTAGCTCAGGCCCGTAGCCGTGCCGATGTTGCGGCGGCGGTAGTTCCGGCGAGTCCGGAGGCGCACCTGACCGAGGCGCTCCGCCCGCGGTAGCTTAGGCGCGTAGCCGTGCCGACGTCTCGGCCACGGCCGCCTGCACCTTGGCGCGGTCGACGCGGGTCGGCTCGGCGTCGGCGACCACCTGCTCGCCCGCGACCCACACGTCGCGCACGCGACGCGACCCGGCGGCCCACACGAGGTTCGACAGCAGTTGCTCGTCGGACACGTCCGGTCCCGCCGCGAACGCCGGGTCGTCGAGGTCCACGTGCACCAGGTCGGCCCAGCGGCCGGGCTCGAGTGCGCCGATGTCGGGGCGCCCGAGTGCGTCGGCGCCGCCGCGGGTGGCCAGCAGGAAGACGTCCGCAGCGGTGATGACGGTGGAGTCGTTGTTCGCCAGGCGGGCGAGCATCGCCGTGAGCTGCAGCTCTTCCCACAGGTCGAGGTCGTCGTTGGACGCGGGGCCGTCGGTGCCGAGACCGACGGCGACGCCGGCCTCGCGCAGTTCCCTGACCCGCGCGATGCCCGACGCGAGCTTCGCGTTGGACCCCGGGCAGTGCGCCATCCCGACGCCGCGTGCGGCGAACAGCGCGATGTCCTCATCGGACAGGTGGACCGAGTGCGCGGCGAGTGTGCGGCCGGCGAAGATGCCGACCGAATCCAGCAGGCGCGGCACCGACCCGAACTCCTTGCGCTGCACGGCGTCCTCGTCGGCGGCCTCCGCCACGTGGATCTGCACCAGCGCGCCGCGGGCCGCCGCCGATTCCGCGGTGGCGCGCAAGCCGTCCGGGTTGAGCATGTACGCCGAGTGCGGCCCGTAACCCAGCTCGACGCGGTCGCCGGGGCCGAAGCGCAGGCCGTCGGCGTCGATCCAGCGTTCGATGGCCGTGAGCGACGCTTTCCAGTCCATTCCCGGCAGCTCGATCACCGGCGGTGCCACGAGCACACGCCCGCCCGTGGTCAGCACGGCGTCGACGAGTTGCTCGCCCTGGAAGTACATCTCCGCGCTCGTGGTCACCCCGCGGCGCAGCATCTCGACCGAGCCGAGCAGCATGCCCGTGCGCACGTCCTCCGGGCGCAGTTTCGCCTCGGTCGGCCAGATGATCTCGCGCAGCCAACGCAGTAGCGGCAGGTCGCCGCCCATGCCGCGCAGCAGCGTCATCGGGCTGTGCGCGTGGGCGTTCACCAAGCCGGGCAAGAGCAGCCCGCCGAGGCGGCGCACCGCACCCTCGAACTGCGGCGCCTGTCCGGCCGGCCCCACGAAGGTGATCCGCCCACTGTCGTCGACATCCACGACGGCATCGCGCAGCAACGAACAGGCGGGGTCGGCGGGCAGGACCACAGGGGCGTGGAAACGCTGTGACATGACGAGATCTTACTGGTGAAGCAGCGACCGGAACCCTCGCCCGCCCCGTGCCCACTCGTGCGTGGCGAGACCGGTTCTAGCCGGAATCGCCACTCACGAGTCAGGCGGAGCAGGTCAGTCCACGACCCCGCTGCGCCACGCCCATGCGGCGATCTCCACGCGGTTGCGGGCGCCGACCTTGCCCTGCACCGAAGCCAGATGGGTCTTGACCGTCGACAGCGACAGGTACAGCTCCTGCCCGATCTCCGTGTTCGTGAGGCCGCGGGCGGCGGCCTTGACCACGTCGAGCTCGCGCGCGGTGAGTGGCTCGGTCGGTGGCGGCACGTCACGTTTTTTGGTGCCGTTGCCGTCGAAGTGCTTGAGCAGGCGGACGGTGATCTGGGGCGACACGAGGGCGTCACCGCGGTCGGCCGCGCGGATGGCTTCGATGAGCAGCGCCGGCCCGGCGTCCTTGAGCAGGAAGCCACTGGCACCGTTGCGCAGCGCGGTGTGCACGTACTCGTCGAGATCGAACGTCGTGACCACCACGACCTTGAGCGGGTCGGTGACGTCCGGGCCCGCCAGCTGCCGCGTGACTTCGAGCCCGTCGAGGCCGGGCATGCGGATGTCGAGCAGGCAGACGTCCGGGCGCAGCTCCCGCGCCTTGGTGACGGCCGAGACGCCGTCGGCGACATCGGCCACCACCTCGATGTCGTCCTGCGCGTCCAGGATCATGCGGAACCCCATCCGCACCATTTCCTGGTCGTCCGCGATCAGTACCCGGATCACTCGTCATCCCCGTTCGCCTCGAGTGGCAGCCACGCTTCCACGCGCCAGCCGCCGTCGGGCCCGGGCCCGGCGTCGAGCCGGCCGTGGAGCAGAGCGACGCGCTCGCGCATGCCGACCAGACCGTAGCCGCCCGATCCGCCGGCCGGTCGGCGAGCCTGGCCCTTGCCGTTGTCGCGGACTTCGAGGTGCAGCTCGTCGCGGACCACCTCGGCGTGGACGAACGCTTCGGTCGCGTCGGCGGCGTGCTTGCCGACGTTGGTGAGCGACTCCTGCACGAGCCGCAACGCCGACCGGCCGACCTCGTGCGGCAGGTGCGGTGGCAGGTTCACCGTCAGCGTGGTCTCGATGTTGTGGTTGGCTCCGTCGACGAGTTTGCGCAGGTCGGCCTCGAGATCGGTGGTGGCCTGCTCGCTCAGCTCGCTGGCACCCGCGGGCGAGTCGCCGCGCATGCTGCGCACCAGCCGGCGCATCGCGGCGAGCGCTTCCGTGCCCGCGTCCTCGATCCGGCTCATCGCTTCCAGTGCCAGCTGCGGGTTCTGTTCACCCATCAGGCGTGCGGCCTGCGCCTGCACGACGATGCCGGTCACGTGGTGGGCCACGACGTCGTGCAGCTCGCGCGCCAACGCCATTCGCTCCGTGGTCTGCGCGTCGGACACGGCCGCCTTCACGACCTGCGCCCGTTCGGAGTCACGCGAGCGCAGGAACAGCCCGACCGCCACGGAGAGGCCGAGCACGAGCGCGCCGGCCACCACGAACGAGCCGACTTCCTGTGGGTCCGTGAGGGGGTGGAAGCCGCCGCGGTTCGCGTTGAGGACCGACCCGACGGACACCACGGCCGTCAGCACGGCGATCCGCGGCCACGCTTTCGGCAGCGGCACCGCGCGCACGAGGTTCACCACCACGCCGATCCCCGCGATCACCTGGGCCGGCGGGATCCCGACCGCCATCTCGTAGTCGTAACCGAGGCGCAGAAACGGCGTGACGAGGGCCGAGAGCAGCAGCAGCCCGGCCACGCCGAGCATCGCGTCACCCGGGCGCCGCGGCGAAAGCACCGCGACGACGCCGGCGCCGATCGAGCAGAACAGCACGGGGAACGCGCGCGTTCCGCTGTCGTAGGTGAAGCCGAACTCGAACAGCAGCGCGATCGCGAGGCCGCCGATCAGCGGCCACTGTCCCATCGCGAGCGCGTTGGCCCGCCGCAGCCGGCGCATCCGCTGCTCGCGTTGTTCCGAGGACGCCCCGGCTCGGCCGGCTATCCCGATCACCACGGTGGCCACGAGCAGGAAGCTCCCGAACAGCAGCGCCTGCAGGATCGTGGAGTACGAAAGGTCGCCGTAGCGGTAGCGGCCGAACACGGCGATGAGCGTGCCGATCACGAGTGACGAGATCACCGCGAACGCGACGCCCGGCCGCACCCGCCGGGTCACGTAGTAGAGGATTTCGACGCCCGCCACCACGTCGGTGATCGACAGGTTCGCCAGCACACTCGAATACGCCGGCGTGTGCAGCTCGCGCTGCACGATCGTGAAGAACACCAGCGCGAACGACGCGACCATCGCGGCCACCGCTGCGCGCCGCCGCGCCCAGATCGCGCACCCGGCCATCGTGAGGATGCCCGGCAGCAGCTCGAAGTCCACGAACCGCGGCCCGAAGTTGTCGAGCGCCGCGTCGGTCACGAACACGAGGTCGAACACGAGCGCCGCGAGCAGCACCACGACGGGCACGCCGAGGCGGCGCACGAGGTCGGTCACGCGCGCGGAAAACGACTGGGGAGGCGGAGGTTCGGGCACAACCGAACGGTAGAGGATCCGCGCCCGCGCGCACCTTGGCCACGTGGTCCGAGCGGCATCGGCCGATCGGCCGATGCCGCTGCTCACCGCACTGGCCGTCTGCCCGAAGTGGACACCGCACCGCCTCCGCGAAGGTAAGTGCCACCAACGGCGAAGAGAAACTACGAGGGAGAAGAACCCCGGATGAGTAATCCACAGTGGACTTCCGGCCCGGTGCTGTCGGGACGGGGACTGGTGAAGCGGTACGGGGGGCAGTACGCGCTGGCCGGCATCGACATCGACATCCAGCCGCGTGACGCGGTGGCCATCGTGGGTCCGTCCGGGTCGGGCAAGACGTCGCTGCTGCATGTGCTCGCCGGGATCCTGCGCGCCGACGGCGGCGAGATCCACCTCATGGGCCGGCGCATCGACAACCTGAACGAGAAGCGGCGCAGCGAATTGCGGCGCACGGAGTTCGGGTTCGTCTTCCAGTCCGGCATGCTCGTTTCGGAGCTCACCGCCGAGGAAAACGTGGCGCTGCCTTCGCTCCTCGCGGGCAAGACGCGGCGAGAGTCGGTCGCCGCGGGCCGCGAGTGGCTTGCGCGACTCGGCCTCGGCGGCAAGGAAAACCGACGGCCCGGCGAGCTGTCCGGCGGCGAGGCGCAGCGCGTCGCGATCGCGCGGGCGCTCACGCACCGGCCGAAGGTGATCTTCGCCGACGAGCCCACCGGTGCACTCGACAGCCGCACCGGCCGCGAGACCATGCAGGCGTTGCTCGGTGCCGCGCACGAATCCGGCGCCGCCGTGCTCGTGGTGACGCACGACCGCGAGCTCGCCGAATCCATGCCGGCAACCGTGGCCATCCGCGACGGTCTGATCGCGACGAGGTTGGCCGCGTGAACTCGCTCCAGCTCGCCCTGCGCGTGCTGCGCGTCGACCGGCGCACGCGCACCTCGGCGATCCTCACCGCGGTGGGCGTCGCGGTCGCGACCGGGCTCGTGCTGCTGATCGCGTCGCTGCCGTTCGCCACCCAGGCTCGCGAGCAGCGCGGCCTCTGGCAGACCTCGTACGACTACCCGACCGGCGGGGCCCCGGTCATGCTCGTGACCGGGTCCAAGGACTACTTCGACGGCCAGGAGATCACCCGCGTCGACGTCGCCGCCACCGGCGCCACGGCCGGTGTCGCCTTGCCGCCGGGGGTGCCGAGGCTGCCGGGGCCGGGTGAGACGGTGGTGTCGCCCGCGCTTGGCCGGCTGCTGAACACCACGCCCGCCGATCAACTGGGCGACCGCTTCGGCAAGCCCGTCGCGGCGCTCGGCGATCAGGCGCTCAAGTACCCGGAGCAGCTCGTCGCGTTCGTCGGCCACAGCCCACAGGAGCTCACGACCACCGAAGCCCGGCGCGGCTCGGAAACCGGCGCACAGCCGGTCAGCGGCTTCCCGAACGGCGAGGCGGAAGCCGATCCGCTGCTCTCACTGCTCGCCTGGGTCGGCATCATCGTGCTGCTCGTGCCGAGTCTGGTGCTCGTCGCGTCCTCGGCGCGGCTGACCGCGGCCCGGCGCGAACGCCGCCTTGCCGCGATCCGGCTGGCCGGCGCCACGCCGGGGCAGGTGACGTCGATGGTCACGGGAGAAACGGTCCTGTCCGCCGGCGTCGGGGCGCTACTCGGGCTGGCGATCAGTCCGGCGCTGCACGGGCTGGCTTCGTTCGTGCCGTGGGGCGGAGGTACGTGGCTCGCCTCGGACTTCACGCTGCCGGTGGCGCTCGCGGTGTTCATCGTCGTCGCCATCCCGGCGTTGGTGGTGCTCGCGGGCGTGCTCGGCCTGCGCCGCGTGCTGCGCAACCCGTTGTTCGCGACCGGCGGCCACACCGTGAAGCCGCTGCGGTGGTGGCGGCTGCTCGCCGTGCCGGTCACCGGCCTGTTCTTCTTCTACGCCGTGTCCACCTCGGGCGACAGCGGTGGACCGGAAGCGGTGCTGATCGGGCTGTTCCTGCTGGTGGCGTCGGCGATCGTGGTCGGCCCGTGGGTCACCTCCGCGGTCGGCGGCACGTTCGTGCGGTCCTGGCGGCGACCGTCCACATTGCTGGCGGGGCGCCGGCTGCGCGAGGACCCGAAGGGCGCCTACCGCGCCACGGCGGGCATCGTGCTCGCGGTCTTCACCGGCTCGATGGCGCTGACGCTGCTGCCGTCGTTCGAATCGCTCGCCGGTGGGGGTCGGACGTACGCCGACTCGGTGCTCTACGCGGACAGCAGCCCGGCGAAAGCCGCGGCTGTCGCGGACCACGCCAACGCGGCGCTGGCCCGGTACGGCCGACCGGAGCGAGCCGTCGCCGTCGGCCAGGTGTACCTCGTGCAGGGCTCGGGTGAGCAGCGGTCGTACCAGCGCGCACTGGTGATGTCGTGTGCCGACGCGGCCCGGCTGACGCGCCTCGGGATCACCGCCGCCGACTGCAAGCCCGGCGTCGGCCTGTATGCGCCGGAAGAGCTCGACACCGCCGAGTACCACGTGGTCGGTGACCCGGAGCCCGACGTACTGGGCAAGCCGCTCGGGCCTGTCGGCGTGGGGACGTTCACGATGGCCGACGACGTCAGCAGCTCGTACCTGCTCGACCCTTCTGCGCTACCGGCCGGGGTCCAGGTGGGTGCCGCGACGGTGGTGGCCCCGACGACGCCCGCCGACCGCGAGATCGTCCGCACGGCCGTGGCCTCGGCCGCGACGGGCGCGGAGGTCGGCAGCCACGACCAGTACCTCTACGACCAGCAGACGCAGCTTTCGGATCTGCGCCGCGTGACCGTGATCGGGCTCGTGGCCGCGGGGATCCTGGCCGGCTGCAGCGCGGCTGTCGCCACGGCGGGCTCGATCATGGACCGGCGCCGGACGTTCGGGGCACTGATCGCGGCAGGCACGCCGGTGAAGGTGCTGGCCCGGGCGCTGCGGATGGAGACGGCGATGCCCGCGCTGGTCGCGACGATCGGCGCCGGCGTCGTCGGGATCCTCGTCGGGATCGGGCTGTTCAGCACCGCCGGCGAAGGCGGTGTGGTGTTCAGCCCGTGGATCTTCGCTCCGGTGGTGCTCGGCATCGGGGTGGCGCTGCTCGGGGCCTCGGTCTGCACACCCGCGCTGCGGCGCGTGCAGGGGGAACCGCTGGCCGACGAGTAGCGGGCGCAGGTCCGTCCCTTTGTCGGGGGAGGGACGGACCTGCGCCTTGGGGGTGTGAGTACTTGGGGGTGTGAGTAGAGGTGACGGACCCCAGCGGGTCGCGTCGACCGGACGGGGGCATCCGGGGGTGCCCCCGTCCAGTCGAGCTCAGCCGTGGATCGGCTTGCTGGAGGTTTGGCCGGCCGGCGGGCAGGTGTTCGGCGCGGGGCTGCCGGCGAAACGGGCACGGAGGTAGCCGATGGCCTTGGCGATGAACACCGGTATGCCGCTGACGTGCTCGACGACGGGGTCACGGTAGAAGTCGATCGTTGAGCCGCGGGCGCAGTCGTTCGCGTAGAGCTGGTCAGTCTGCCCGATGAAAGTGATCTCGTCGTGGATGCCGTTGTAGAGGAACGTGGGTGCCGCCGAAGGTCGGGGCAGTGCCGACGTCTTGCCGTCACTCCTCGACACCACCGAAAGTGGGACATGGGCAGGAAAAGAATAGGCCGGCGTGGGAACCCGGCAGTGGCCATTTTCGACTGCGCGTTGGAGAGAATCGCGCGGTTCGACAATTTATCCGCGCTTCTCGAATATGAGGTCGTGTGAGACGCGCCCTTCCACGTCGGCGCGTTGTTCGAACTTCGTCCGCGGCCGCCATTCGGGGCGCGGGGCCCAGCCGCCCGGCTCGCCGGCGTAGCGGTTTCGCAACGCCGGTTCGCCCGAGCACACCTGGAGCATCTGCTCGGCGTAGTGCTCCCAGTCGGTGGCCAGGTGGAACGTGCCGCCTGGTGCCAGCCGTGAAGCGACCAGCGCCACGAAGTCCGGCTGCACGATGCGCCGCTTGTGGTGGCGCTTCTTGGGCCACGGGTCCGGGAAGAACAGCCGAACACCCGACAGTGAGCCGGGGGTGACGTGCTCGGTCAGCAGGACCACGGCGTCGCCGTGCAGCAGCCGGAGGTTCTCGACGCCGAGCTTCTCCGCGCGCAGCATCAGCTGGCCGAGGCCCGGGTCGTAGACCTCGGCGGCCACGTAGTTGACCTCGGGTGCGGCGGCCGCGAGCTGCGATGTGGTCTCGCCCATACCGGAGCCGATCTCCAGCAGCACCGGTGCCTCGCGGCCGAACCACGCGGCGAAGTCGATCGGGCCCGGCGGCAGCTCGGTGATGGTGCGGCCCAGCCGCGGCCAGTGCTCATCCCAGGCGCGCTGCTGGCCGACGGTCATCCGGCCGCCGCGTTTGACGTAGCTGACCACGCTGCGCAGCCGGGGCTGGTCCTCGTTCTCCACCCCGACAAGATACGGGCGGGTCAGCGGACGGCTTCGAACTCCCCGAGCCGAGCGCGCAGCCCCGCGAGGCCGGAGACGGAGATCGGCGGTGGTGCGGTGCTCGTGTGGGCGGGCAGCACGTCGATCCAGCCCGGGTGGCGGTCGGTGTTCAGCACGGTCGTCGGGATCGCGTGGCCCGATTTCCCACGTTCGGACGGCATGAACTCCCAGTAGCCCGATTCACCGTCGGCGGCCCACGGCACGAACTCCCAGCCGGGACGGCGCGTGAGCAGCTGCTGGATCCGGTCTTCGATGCGGAAGCCGAGCTCGCGCGATTCGAGCCGGCCGTTCGCGACGGCACGCAGCCACCACGGCGCGGGCACCGGGCCCTGCTCGCTCGCGGCGCGGCGGTACAGCGCGAGCACGAGGTCTTCGGACGCGCGGTGAATCCACGCCTGCCGCAGATCACCGGGCCGCTCGACCGGTTTCGCGAAGCGCGGTAATTCAATTGCCTGGAACCATTCCAGATCGAGCATCGGTTCGAGCCGCGGTTGGCGTCGCGGCGCACCGACGCCACCGGGATCCGCGACACCGCAGGTTTTCGGAATCGGGCTGACCAGCCCCTGACCAGCGTCCACCGTCAAGGATCACCTCCGGGGGAGCTGAGGCGGTGAAGCACACTCTTGATCTCGAATATCCTGGTGACTTAACCAGTATGTCCGCTGCCTGTGAGAGAAGCCACAGGCTCTTAACGACGACTTAATCCGTTTGCCTCGCGTACACCCGATCTGCACATGCGAATTAACGAGAATGTGCTCGGGCTCACGCCTCGCGCCGGTTCGCCGGGCGCACCTGGCGGCCAAGGAGTGCGACATCGCAGCGAAATTTCCGAGGCGGCCGCGGACCGAAAGCCGGTGTCGTGGTCGGCGCGGTGCGTGGGAGTCGCCACCGCGCAGAACGGCGACGACGGGTACCCGGGCCGGATGTTCGGAAACAGCAGCACGAGCGCTTCCGCGAACGGGGCCCTGTCACCGTGAACCTGCCATCGTAGGCCCTGTCACCGTTGGCCCTGTCACCGCGGGAAGTCGTGGCCCGGTCACCTCCAGCACGGAACTCCCGCGAAACGGGAAAATCCGGGGCGCCCCCCGAATAGGCGACCCGGATCTTCCCTTGTTCCCCTTTATTTCCCCTGTTCAGCCGGCTCGCGTCCCCCGACGGAACCGCCCGAATTCCCCTGTGGTGGGTCTCGGTCAGGCGTCGCGCTTCTTGGCGACACCGATTGCGATGGCCAGCAGCACGACCGAGATGCCGGCGAAGTAGGCGATCGCCCAGCCCGGCGACAGCACCCCGTCCGAGGGCGGCGGACCCGCCTGCGTCGTGGCCGAACCGTGCAGGAACTTGTCGGCGACGTTGAACGGCAGCCACTTGTGGATCTTCGGGCCGATGTTCGGGATCAGCTGCACGAGGCTTTCCACGGCCAGCGAGTAGATCAGCAGCAGCGCGATCGCACCGGCGCTGTGGCGGATCAGGATCCCGACGGCCACGGCGATCACGGCGGCAAAGGCGAAGATCACGCCGACCCCGGCGACGTTGAGCCACTCGGCCGAAGTGTCGAGCGCCATGCCGGCCGACGGGCGGATGGCGTACCCCAGCGCCCAGGCCGCGAAGGCGCCGATCTCACCGATCACCAGCGACAGCAACGCGACGACGGTCGCCTTGGCGACGAGCACCGAACCGCGGTTCGGCACGGCCTGGAACGTGGTGCGGATGGTGCCGAAGCGGTACTCGGTCGTCACCGAGAGCGCGGCCAGCACCATGATCACGGCGACACCGAATTGGTAGCCGTACTGGGTCGTGGCGACGTCGATCTGTGCCTGGGCCGGCGCCGCGCCCGCGACGAGCGCGGCGAACCCGGCGGTGAGGACGAGCGCGATGAGTGCGCACCACCACGGTGAGCGGGTGGTGAAGAGCTTGATGCGTTCTACCGCGAGCAGAGTCATGGTCGGTTCCCCGGAATCGTTGGAAAGTCGAGTGGTCAGCGGGTGGTGGTGGGCTGCAGTACTTGCTGCGCCTCGGCCTCGAGCCCGGTGTGGTACTCGACGGAGTCGCCGGTGATCTGCATGAACGCCTGCTCGAGCGAGCCGGTCTGCGGGCTCAGCTCGTGGAGCACGATGCTCGCCGACGCCGCGAGCTCCCCGATCTTGGCGCTGTCCATCCCGGATACGATCAGCGCTTCGCCGGAGTCGGTCACGTCGGCGCTGGCGCGCACCAGCTGCTCGCGCAGGGCAGGCAGCTGAGGCGAACGCACCTTCACGGTGTTCTCGGCGGCACGGGCCACGAACTCTTCCGTTGACGACTGTGCGATGAGCTGTCCCTTGCCGATCACCACGAGCTCGCTCGCCGTCAGCGCCATCTCCGAAAGCAGGTGGCTCGACACGAACACGGTGCGGCCGTCGGCGGCGAGGCGGTGCATGAACTGGCGGATCCAGAGGATGCCCTCGGGGTCGAGCCCGTTCACCGGTTCGTCGAACAGCAGCACCTCCGGGTCGCCCAGCAGCGCGCCCGCGATCCCCAGCCGCTGCGACATGCCGAGCGAGAACCCGCCGGCGCGCTTGTTCGCGACGGTCGTGAGACCCACGATGTCGAGCACTTCGTCCACACGCGACGCCGGGATCCGGTTCGACCTCGCCATCCACGTGAGGTGTGCGCGCGCCGACCGGTTGGGGTGCACCCACTTCGCGTCGAGCAGCGCGCCGACGGTCCGCAGCGGGTCCTTCAGCTCGTGGTAGAGCTTGCCGCCGACTCGGACTTGTCCGGCGGTGGGATTGTCGAGCCCCAGGATCATGCGCATGGTGGTGGATTTGCCCGCGCCGTTCGGGCCAAGGAAGCCGGTGACCTTCCCCGCGGCCACGCTGAACGACAGGTTGTTCACCGCCAGCGTGTTGCCATACCGCTTGGTGAGACCTGATGCCTCGATCATCCCCTGCTCCCCTCTCCCTACGGCTTTGCCGCTTACTCGCAACATCCTGACTGAGTAAGGCCGATCACCGCGTCATCCTGAGGGTCGAACTCCTCACCCGACCTGAGTAGTACCCAACCGCCTTTTCGGCGGATGCGCGATCGGTGAAACCCCTGAGCCGACCCTGAGATTTGCGGGTGGCGGAGTCCGAAGTGGATTGGCTCAGCCGAGGCCGGGCCGCGCCAGCCCCGTCTCATAGGCGAGGACGACCGCCTGCACGCGGTCGCGCAGACCCAGCTTCGCGAGGATCCGCCCGACGTGCGTCTTCACGGTCGCTTCGGACAGGAAGAGCGTCTCGGCGATTTCGAGGTTCGACAGGCCTTTCGCGATGAGCACGAGGACTTCGCGTTCACGGTCGGTGAGCACGTCGAGCTCACCGGCGTCGCGCACCGGTGAGCCACCGGAGCCGACGAAGCGGTCGAGCAACCGGCGCGTGACCGACGGCGACACCACCGCGTCGCCGGAGGCGACCGAACGCAGCGCGGACACGAGATGATCCGGCGGGGTGTCCTTCAGCAGGAAGCCGGACGCCCCGCCCTGCAGCGCGGAATACACGTACTCGTCGAGGTCGAACGTCGTCATCACGAGCACGCGGGCGGTGCCGGCGGCCACGATCTGCTTGGTCGCCTCCACGCCGTCGAGCACCGGCATGCGCACGTCCATCAACACGACGTCGGGCCGCAGCTCGTCGGCCAGCCGCACGGCTTGGGCGCCGTCGCCCGCCTCGCCAACCACGTCGAGGTCGGGCTGTGCGCCCAGCACCATCCGGAAGCCGACACGCATCAGTTCCTGGTCGTCCACGACCACCACTCGGATCACGGGGTCAACCTAACGGGCAGCACCGCCCGCACCTGCCACCCACCGGCCGGGGCCGGCCCGACTTCGAGCGTGCCGCCGTAGACGTTCGCGCGTTCCCGCATGCCGATCAGACCGTTGCCGCCGAGGACCTGCAGCCGCGGCGGCTGTTTCGGTGGCACCGCCGGGCCGCCGGCCCCGACGGCCACCTGCTCCAGACGGTGCGCGCGGCCTGCGCCGTCGTCACGAACGACGACCTCCACCGTTTCGCCCTTCTTGCTGTCACCGCCGCGCCGCACCCGGACTTCGGCGCGGGCGCCCGCGCCGGCGTGCTTGAGCGTGTTCGTGAGCGATTCCTGCACGATGCGGTAGAGACCGAGCGAAACGCCAGCGGGCAGGTCGCTGAGCTGGTCGTCGACCTCGAGGTGCACGGCCACGCCCGCGCCGCGCACGCGTTCGGCGAGCTCGGCCAGTGCGTTCGCGTCGGGCTGCGGCACGCGTGGTTCGCCGTCGCCGTGGTCGCCGCGCAGCACTTCGAGCAGGCGCCGCAGCTCGGCGAGCGCGCCGCGGCCCGTTTCGGAGATCGTCTTCAACGCGCGCTCGGCCAGCTCGGGGTTGGTCGAGAGGGCCAGCGCGGCGCCGTCGGCCTGCACCACCATCACGCTCACCGAGTGGGCCACGACGTCGTGCAGCTCGCGTGCGATGCGGCCCCGTTCCTCGGCCACGGCGATGCGCGTGGCCTGGTCGCGCTCGGTTTCCAGCAGGTGCAGCCGCGCTTCCACCTCCAGCTGGTACGCCCGCCGCGCGCCGACGAACTCACCGAGCGTCCAGCACAGCGCGATACCGAAGGCGCTGAAGACGATGTTGCTCAGCCACGGCGTCGACCGGTCGGTGAACACCTGGACGGCGGTCATGCCCACGAGCGCGCCGACGTACACGAGCCCCTGCTTGCGGCCGCTGTAGACCAGCACCGAGTACAGGCTCATCGCGAGCGCCGCGACCGACGAGAACCCGAGCGAAAGCGCGGAGTGCGGAATCGCGACCGCGAACACCAGATAGGCCGCGATCAGCGGCTTCTTCCGCCGAAACACCAGCGGCGCGACCATCGCGACGTCGAGCGGGATCGAGACGAACCACGGCGGCGGCTTCGTGGCCTCGTTGCCGAGCGTGCCGCCGACGAACATCGCCAGGTCGACGCACAGCAGAAGCACGGCGAGCAGCGTGTCCCCGGCCATGGGGTGGGCCCGCATCCAGAGACTCAGCCGTCGCATCCGACCAGGCTAATTCGCCGTCGGTCGCGACGCGTCATCCTCGGGTAGTACCTCGGGTAGCACTGTCGGTGGCACTTCAGGCGCAGCGCCGTGGCACGATTTCCGGCGGAACGAGCGGACGAGAGGGGTGCCAGGGCGTGACGGCAGCGGCGGAGCAGGGGCGCCTCGCGGGCCCCTTGTCGATGTCGGTCGCCAACCTGTGTCACCGGCTCTCGTCCCAGGTCTCGCCGCGAACCGCCGCCGGCTTCGGGGAAGTTCTGCGCCGGCTGGGCGCGCCGCTGCAGGTCGCCGTGGCCGGGCGGATCAAATCGGGAAAGTCGACGTTGGTCAACGCGCTGATCGGGCGCCGGGTCGCGCCGACCGACGTCGGCGAGTGCACCCGGCTCGTCACGCGCTTCCAATACGGCACGGTGGACCGCGTCGAGGTCGTGTTCCGCGACGGGACGAGGCAGGTCCTGCCCTTCGCGGCCGACGGGTCGATCCCGGCCGAGCTCGGCGTGGACATCGCGCAGGTCTCGCACCTGGAGGCGTATCTCACCAACGCCGTGCTGCAGGGCATGACGGTGATCGACACCCCGGGTCTCGGGTCGCTGGATGCCGCTTCGGTGTCGCGGACCGAAGAGCTGCTCGGTGCGGCCGAAGACGCCGACGAGCTCGACGACACCTCCCGCAACGCGGTCGCCGGCGCGGAAGCCGTGCTCTACGTCGTGACGCAGGGTGTGCGCGCCGACGACCAGCAGGCGCTCGCCGCGTTCACCGCCGCCACCGCGAGCCGCGAAGCCGGCCCGGTCAACGCGATCGCGGTGCTGAACAAGGCGGACACGATCGTCGCGGAGACCGTCGAGGGCTCCGGTGGCGACGTCTGGCAGGCCGCGAAACTGCTCGCGCAGAAACAGGCGAGCACGCTCAAACCGCGCGTCGCCGACGTGCTGCCGGTGATCGGTCTCATCGCCGAATCCGCCGAGTCGGGCGGGTTCACTTCAGCCGACGCCGACGCGTTGCGCCAGCTCGCCGGCCTCGACGACGACGTGCTCGAAACCATGCTCATCTCGGCCGACATCTTCACCAGCTGGGAATGCGACGTGCCCGCCGGTGTCCGGGTCCGGCTGCTGGAGAAGCTCGATCTGTTCGGCGTGCGCCGCGCGGTGGACGCGATCCGCGCCGAACCCGCCATCACCGCGGGCGCGTTGCGCCGGGTACTGCTCGACGCGTCCGGCCTCGACGCCGTACGGCAGCGGCTGGCGGTCGTCTTCGCCGCGCGCGCCGACGGGATCAAGGCGGCCGCCGCGTTGGCGTCCGTGACCGCGCTCGCCCACGCGTCTGGTGACGCCGCGGAGCGCCAGCGCGTGCACGACGCCATCGAAGTGCTGCTCGCCAAGCCGGAAGCGCACCAGCTGCGGTTGCTGGAGGCGTTGACGCTCGTGTCGTCCGGCGCGGTCGACATGCCGGAGGACCTCGCCGAAGAGGTGCTGCGCGTCGGCAGCAACGCCGACCTGAGCGCGCAGCTCGGGTTGCCCGGCGCCGCGCGGCCCGAGCTCGCGGCACACGCCCTGGAACGCGCCGGCTGGTGGCGTTCGTTCGCGTCGTTCGGCGCGACGCCGGCGCAGAGCCGCGTGGCGCATGTGGTCCACCGCGCCTATTTCCTGATCTGGCAACAGATCCGCGAGGCCTGAGTACCGCGTCCCGGCGCGCGTAGGGTGGATTTCGTGCGGCTGGAGAACACCACCTCGTGGCGGGCGTCCTGGGGGAGCGAGCAGGAGATCGACATCGCGCTCTACCTCCGGGACGTGCTCGCGCTGTCGGTCGCCGAGGGCCAGCTGCTGCCGCCCGTGGAGCCGGCCGTGCCGGTGCGGGTGCCGCCGGCGATCAACAGAGCGGCGGTCCAAGCCCAATGGGCCGACTGGTGGGTAGATCTGTTGGAGTTCCTGCGGACGCGCGGCGAATCGGCCACTCGCGTCCCGCGCGGCCGCTTCGGTCGTCCCGCGCCCGGTGACGGCTCGGCCATCGACTTGGCCATCCAGCACTTCAGCCCGGCCGCGGCCCTGCACTACGCCGCGGCCCGCCGTCCGGTCGGCACGGGTTTCCACCGCCGCCAGATCGTCGCCGGCGACCGCCTCGGTCAGCTCGTGCGCGAAACCGAGGTGTACCTCGGCCGCCGCGCTCGCCCGTTTCGGCTGTCGGTCATCGAGATCTCCGTCGCGGGCCGCATCTGGCTCCCCACGGCCGCCGGGCAGATCCTGGTGTCGTCCCGCTTCGCCGACGACCTCCCCGCGCTGGAGGCAGCCATGCGTTCGGTGATCCTTCAACTCGCCTGACGAGTGGTTCACTGAGCACATGGGAACCGATGGTGACCGGACGGCGTCGAAGAGCGATGTGGACGTCGTAGCTGCCCCCCGGGAACTCGAACGTGCGCTGGCCGATCGGCAGGCGCTCATCCGGCTCTGCCTCTACGCGCTGGACCGGGCGCGCAGCGGCGGCGTGGTCGAGCGGCTGGAACACGGGCTCGCCGACATCGGCGTCACCGCGCTGCGGCCGGACGGCGAGCGGTTCGATCCCTCGATCCACGAGGCCGGCGGCGCGGTCGCCACCGACGACCCGGCGCTCGACGGTGTGGTGTGCGAGACCGAGGTGACCGGGTTCGTCGACCACGATCGGCTGCTGCGCGCACCGATCGTCACCGTCTACGCGAAGCGGGTGCCGTGACCACAGCCAATTTGCCTGCCGAGGTCCAGGCGGCGCGCGAGCAGCTGCTGGTGCTCGTGCAGGACAACGATCCGCAGGCCGCGAAGTGGGTCGAAGGCGTGCGCCGCACGCGGCAGGCCAAGCCGTCGGTCGTGGTGGTCGGCGAGACCAACCGGGGCAAGAGCACACTGGTCAACGCCCTGCTGGCGACACCGGGACTGTCCCCTGTGGACGCCGACGTCGCCACGGCCACGTACCTCGTCTTCGAACACGCCGAGCAGTGGCGCGCCAGCGCCTGCTACCCGAGCCAGCTCGCGCCGGTCCCGATCGAGCTGAACCAGCTGGCCGACTGGGTATCGGCCGCGCACGAGCTGCCGCCGGGCCAGATTCCGCCCCGGTACGTCGAGGTGGCCGGCCCCGTGCCGCTGCTGGAGCGCGTGACCGTCGTCGACACCCCCGGCGTCGGCGGCCTCGACTCGCTGCACGGCGAGCTGGCCCGCGAAGCCGCGGCGAGCGCGACGGCGCTGGTGTTCGTGCTCGACGCGTCGGCCCCGTTCACGTCCACCGAGCTGCGGTTCCTGCGTGACGTCGCCGACCGCGTCGAGACCGTCCTGTTCGTGCTGGCCAAGACCGACGCGTTTCGTGGCTGGCGCGAGATCCTCGACGCCGACCGGCAGCTGCTGGCCCAGCACGCCCCGCGGTTCGCCGACGCCGTCTTCCACCCCGTGTCGGCGCGCGTGTTCGAACAGGCGGCGAAAGCGCCGAACGTGCAGGTCGCCGCCATGCTGCGCGAGAAGTCCGGCATCGCCGCGGTGCAGGTGGCGCTGCAGCAGCTGCTCGTCGGCCGCTCGATGATGCTCGCCGAGGCCAACACGCTGCGTGCGCTCTCCAGCGCGCTCGCCGGGATCAAGGCGAAGCTGCAGGCCGAAAGCCGGGCGCTGTCGGCGGGTGAGGCCGAGGCCGAGCAGCTCCGCGAGCGCCGCGACCACCTGCAGGCGGAGCGCCGCACGTCCACCCGCGGCTGGCAGCTCAAGCTGCGCGGCGAGATTCAGCGCACGCGCGTGGAGATCGGCCACGAGAGCAGCCGCCGGATGCGTGACGCCCAGACCCACTTCCGCCAGCTCATCGACGCAGCGAAGCGTGACGAGCTTACGGGCCTGCCGCAGCAGGTCGACCTGGCGTTGCAGACCACGTCGCAGCGAATCTCGATGCTGCTTTCGCAACGGCTCAACCACGTGATCAACGTGGCGCTGTCCGAGCTGTTCTCCCCGGAGGAACTCGACGTGATCCGCGCGCAGTTCGCGCGTGCCGGCGGGCCGCCGGTCGTGCTGCGGCCACCGGACAAGAAGCCGCCGACGGCCGAGGACAAGCTGCTCGTGTTCATGGGCATTTCCGGCGGCGTCGGCGCGGGCAAGATCGCCGCGCTGCCGCTCGCCGGCGTCGCGATCCTGAACCCGGTGGTACTGCCCGCGACGATCGTCATCGGCCTCGGCGCCGGGTGGTGGCTCGCGCGAACCCGCAAGCACGCGGCGGACAAGCAGCACATGAAGCAGTGGCTCGTCGAGGCGATCGCCGATGCGCGCGCCACGCTCGACCAGCTCGTCTCCGAGCAGCTCATCGAGGCCGAACAACAGCTGTCGATGGCACTGGACGACGCGTTGAGCCGCCGCATCGAGGCCATCGAGGCCGAGCTGAAGGACGTTGACCGAACCATCAGAATGGGCGCGCAGGAGCGGGCGAAGAACATCACGATCGTCGCGAAGCACCTGAAGGACGTCACCGAGGGTCACGCGCGAGCCGAGGCGCTCCTCGGGCGCATCCGAGCGCTGCGTGACCGCTCGTGAGCGCAGCGACCGCTGATCAGCTTGTGGACGGGAACCGAACCGGCCTAACGTGAGTCATACCGTTCGACAGCGTGACGCAGCCCGGTTCGCGCCGGCGTAAAAGGGGGCTTTTCCCATGTGGGTCGACGAGACTGGCGGCACCGAGACCGACGCCGGCAGGCCCGAGGAGATGACCGTCCACGTCGAGGGCCACGACTACCAGGCCGAAGTCAACTACGACACGGATTCCGACGGCGTCGGCGACACCGCGATCATCGAGCACGACGACGGCACCGGCCAGGCGTTCCTCGACACGGACCACGACGGGGTCGCGGACCACTACGCCGTGCTCGACGCTTCGGGACACGTCGTCGACCAGGCGGTGTACGACGAGTCGACGGGCGCGTGGGTCGAATCCGGCGGTGGCCACCCCGGCGGCACGGACTCGCACTCACAGGACGACTCGACCACCGGTCACATCCACGCCGACCTGCCCGACGGCGAGGTCGACGCCGGCGTCGCGACGATCGACACGAACCACGACGGGCACAACGACACCGCGGTCGTCGAAACGAAGGACGGCGGCACGATGGCGTTCACCGACACCGACGGTGACGGCGAGGCCGACGTCGCCGTGGAGATCGGCGCCGACGGCAGCACCACCACGTACGAGCACACCGGCCACGGTGAGTGGACCGAGACCGACGGCGCGGGCAGCGGCGTACGCGGACCGGACCCAGCGGGTGACGCGGCGTGGGGCGGCGACGGCACGCAACTGCTTTCCGGCGTCGCGAAGATCGACAGCGGAACCGGACAGTGGATCAGCCCCAACTGATTACTGTAATCCACGTCACAATGGGCCCGGCGTTTGCCGGGCCCATTGTCGTATCTGCGTCTTACCTGGTCAGTCGACCATGCCCGAAATGACCACGGGCTTGCCAAAGAATTTTCGGCAAGCGACCGATCCGGTGACAACTGAATCGATTCCCTTATCGTTCTTGTGAGAGAACCGACAGGTCAGCTCTCGGTTACCTGCCGGTCATCCGGCTACAGTCGGGGAATCCCAGAAACCGCACACCGGTCCGCCGCCGGTGTGCGAAGCCATTCGGTCGCCGGCAACGAGGCCCGCACCCGAACACCGACGTTCGGAGTGTGGGCTTATTTGTCGTCGGAAGTCAGGAGTAAAGATGACCGCAGTCGCCATCCCCGGACTGGATAACGCGCCGACGACGCACAGTGGCGTGCTGTCCTGGGTCCGGGAGGTCGCCGAGCTGACCACCCCGGACCGCGTGGTGTGGGTCGACGGGTCGGACGAAGAGGCCGCGAGGATCAACGACGAGCTGGTCGAGGCCGGTACTTTCGTAAAGCTGAAGGCGAAGCCGAACTCCTACTGGGCCACTTCCGACCCCGGCGACGTCGCTCGTGTCGAGGACCGCACCTTCATCTGTTCCGAGCGGGAGCAGGACGCCGGCCCCACGAACAACTGGGTCGCCCCGGCCGAGATGAAGGCCACGATGACCGAGCTCTACCGCGGGTGCATGCGCGGCCGCACCATGTACGTGATCCCGTTCTGCATGGGCCCTCTCGGCGACGAGAATCCCAAGCTGGGCTTGGAAATCACTGACTTCGCGTATGTCGTGGCATCGATGCGCGTGATGACGCGTGCGGGCAAAGCGGCGATGGACAAGTTCGTCGACGCCGACGGCACCGAGCATGAATTCGTACCGGCGCTGCACTCCGTCGGCGCGCCACTCGAGCCGGGCCAGAAGGACGTCGCCTGGCCGTGCAACGAAACGAAGTACATTTCGCACTTCCCGGAGGAGCGCGCGATCTGGAGCTACGGCTCGGGTTACGGTGGAAACTCCTTGCTGGGCAAGAAGTGTTACTCCCTGCGCATCGCTTCGGTCATGGCGCGCGACGAGGGCTGGCTCGCCGAGCACATGCTGATCCTGAAGCTGATCTCGCCGGAGGACAAGGTCCACTACGTCGCGGCGGCGTTCCCGAGCGCCTGCGGTAAGACCAACCTCGCGATGCTGCAGCCGACGATTCCGGGCTGGCGCGCCGAAACCCTCGGCGACGACATCGCGTGGATGCGGTTCGGTGAAGACGGTCGCCTCTACGCCGTGAACCCCGAATTCGGTTTCTTCGGCGTCGCGCCGGGCACCGACTGGCACACCAACCCGAACGCCATGCGCACCATCGAAAAGGGCAACACGGTCTTCACGAACGTCGCCCTCACCGACGACGGCGACATCTGGTGGGAGGGCATGGAGAACACGCCCGAGCACGCGACGACGTGGAAGCACCAGGACTGGGCGCCGGCGTCCGAGGAGAAGGCCGCGCACCCGAACTCGCGCTACTGCACGCCGATGTCGCAGTGCCCGATCCTCGCTCCGGAGTGGGACGACCCGAGGGGCGTGCCGATCTCGGCGATCCTGTTCGGCGGCCGCCGCAAGACCACGGTGCCGCTGGTGAACGAGGCCCGCGACTGGCAGCACGGCGTGTTCATGGGCGCCACGATGTCGTCGGAGACCACGGCGGCCGCGGCAGGCGCGGTGGGCAACGTGCGCCGTGACCCGATGGCGATGCTGCCGTTCCTCGGCTACCACGCCGGCGACTACTTCAAGCACTGGCTCTCGCTTGGCAAGAACGCCGACGCGAACAAGCTGCCGAAGATCTTCTACGTCAACTGGTTCCGCCGCGGCGACGACGGCCGCTTCCTGTGGCCGGGCTTCGGCGAGAACTCGCGCGTGCTCAAGTGGGTCATCGAGCGCGTCGAGGGCCGCGGCAATGCCGTCGAGACGCCCATCGGTCTCGTGCCGCGCGCCGAGGACCTCGACACCGAGGGCCTTTCGGAGCCGCTCGCGGACATCCAGGCCGCGCTGGACGTCAAGCCGGAGGAGTGGCGCGAGGAGCTGCCGCTGATCAAGGAGTGGTTCGACAAGATCGGTGACCACGTGCCCTCGTCGCTGCGTGACGAGCTCGACGCGCTGGCCCACCGCCTGGGCTGAGCAAGGTTTCGTTGGGGACGTTCGTGCCGCACTGGCACGAACGTCCCCTTCGTGTTGCGGCGGATTCTCGGACCGTCGGGGGTGGCCGGTAGCGTGGGGCCCGTCCGTCAGCCGATCCTGGAGCACGCCATGACCGCCCCCGCCTTCGCCCGATGCCGATGATCGACGCCCGCGGCCTCGGCGTGAAGGCCGGCGACCTGTGGCTGCTCGAGGACCTCGACTTCTCCGTCGACCCGGGCGAGTGCGCTGTGCTGGTGGGGCCCAACGGCGTCGGTAAGTCCACACTGTTGCGGTGCCTTTACGGCATGCAGGAACCCCAGCGGGGCCGCGTCCGCATCGACGGCGCCCCACCGGACGAACGCAGTGTCGACTTCCGCCGCAAGGTCTCGGTCCTCTTCGACGACTCCGACTTCTTCGCCGAACTCACGCCGCTGCAACACCTTGAGCTCTTGGCCGGGTCCTTTTCCGAAGATCTCGGTGACTTCGACGCCCTTCTCGCCGACGCCGGCCTCGCCGACCGCGCGCGCGTGACCGCCGGCCATTTCTCCGCCGGTCAGCGCCGTCGTCTCCTCCTGCTCGGCGTCACAGCCCGTCCGCACAAGGTCCTACTTCTCGACGAACCCGAACGCGCGCTCGACACCGAGGGCAAAGACTGGCTCGTCGACCTCATCGCCCGCTCCGCCGGCGCCGGTGCCGCCGTGGTGGTCGCCACGCACCACCCACCGCTGCTCGACGCCGCCGACAGCGTCCTCGAACTGTGGTGACGCGCGTTTTCGGCTGCCGTAGGGCTTTCGCGCCGCTGCGGTTGCCGGCTGTGCGAAGCGGAGTCGGGCGCTCGGCCGTTGCCGCGCCGTCTCGAAACACCGCGTTCGGCGTGAGTCGACGTCAGCGGCCACTCCTGGCAAGGTGCGGACGTGGTCGTTTTTCCCGCTGTGGCCAAGGGTTTGCGGCGTCGCGGGTGTGGGTGGATGGGGCCGTGTCCCTGGGCTCGGCGTCGCGGGCGTGGGCGGATGGGGCCGTGTCCCGGGGTTCGGCGTCTCGGGGGCGGGTGGATGCGGCTGTGTCCCTGGGCTCGGCGTCTCGGGGGCGGGTGGATGCGGCTGTGTCCCGGGGCTCGGCGGCGCGGGCGTGGGTGGAAGGGCTGAACGTGCGGCGGGTCTTCGGGGAGGTATCGCGGTGGTGACGCTCGGGCTCCGTCAGCGGGTGCCCGGGCGGAAGCGGTTCGGGGGCATCTTCAGCGGCGACAGCGCGACCTTCGTGCTCATCTTCGGCGTCGGCTTCCTCTTCACGGCGTTCTTCCGCACCGAGGCCTGGCATCGAGTCCTGTTCGGACCGTCCCCTGTGGACTATCCGGCGGTGCTCGGGCTGGTCACGTTGTGTTGTGCGGTCGGGTGGCGGAGCATGCTGCGCCGCGGGTTCGTGTGGGCCGAGCCGGCGGAGCTGACGTGGATGGACTTCGCTCGGGTCGATCGGCGGCGGGTGGTGGCGTCGCGCCTGGCGGGTGGCCTGACGGGGTTCGTGGTCGTCGTCGGGTACGTCGCGGGGCTGATGCTGGCGGTGGGTGGCAGTTCGCTCGACCTGTGGCGCGCGGCTCTCGCGCTGGTCGCGAGCAGCGCGATCCTCGTGTTCACCACGGCGCGGCGCACGGCGCTGCGGATCGACGCGGCCGGCCCGTTACTGCTGGCCGTGCTCGGCGTGGCGATCGCGGCGGCGCGGCTCGATCCGCGCGCGGTCCAGTACGCGGGCGGCGGGATCCTGGTGTGTGCCGTCGCGTTGTCGTTCGGTGGGGGGTCTGCGGCGCGCGCCGGGCGGGCGGTGCTGCTCGAGGGCTGGAACGCGCGGGTCCTGCGCTCGGTGGCCGTCACTTTTCTCGACCCGATGATGATGCTGCCGGAGGCCGCTCCGTCGGGTTCGTTGTCGCTGCGGCGGCCGACGCCGTGGAGGCTGGCCGTCGTGGGCGTGGCCGGCCGGTCGCGGTACGCGAGCATGCTGTTGCTGGTCGCGGTGGCCGTGGCGGTCGGACACGTGGCCGTGCCGACGCTCCCGGGCGCGGTGCTGCTCGGGCTCGGCGCGTACATCGGGCTCACGCCGTTCGGCGCGGGCCTCGGTGTCTTGTGGCGCAACCCGGGTCGCCGTCGGTGGCTCGGCTCGACCGACGCCGAGTTGGTGATCGCCCACGGCGGGGTGCTCACCGTCGTCGCGCTCGTCTGGGCGGGGCTGCTCGCCGTCGCGCTCGCCGCGCTGGGCACGACGGTGGCGCCGCAGTCGTGGCTGACCGTCGCGCTCGCCGTGCTGTCGGTTCTGCGGACCGTCACGCGAAAGCCGGTCGACTACAGCAGCGCCGGCTTCGTCGACACCCCCGCAGGTCCCCTGCCCGCGAACCTCGCGCGCCAGCTCTTCCGCGGGCCGGACGTGCTCGTGATCGGCATCGTGGCGCTGGCGTTGCTCGGCTGAGCTGCGTCTGCCGGTTGCCGATCCGGCCGACGACGGGCGGGGCGATTCCGCGTGTGGCGACGATTTCCGCCGCGATTGTGGTCGAATGGGTCATTCGCGACGCAGTAGGCTCCCGGCGAGCACCCACCGATGAGAGGGGCAGACGTGGGCGGTGGACACGCTCCGGGCACCGGCCGCCGGGCAACCAGCGAATTCCCGCCCGACTGGAGCAACGAGAAGATCATCTCGGTCATCAAGGACGTCGCGAACGACCCCAGCGAACCCCGCCGCAAGCTGTACAACGGCCGCTGGCGCTGCGTCGGCGAACGCTTCGGCGTGCAGGTCGTGGTCCTCGTCGACGCCGACGGGTTCGTCCACACGGGATACCCGGTCGCCGGACCCGGCGTGGTCCGAAACCCCGATGCGGCACGCGATCCCGCGAACCCGACCGTCGCGGACCGGTCCGGCAATCGCATCAGCTACTTCACCGACAGCCTGCTCACACTGCTGGCCGATCGCCTGCCGCCCGACGACCTGGCGCACTACCGCACCCTTCAGTGGGCGGGTGAGTGGGAAGAACTCGCCGACACGCTGGCCGCGCACGTCGTGGTCGGCCAGGTCGCACTGAACCACGACGAACTGTCGGACTTCGAGAAGCTACTGAATTCCTTCGACGTCCCGGTCCGTGCGTGCGCGTTCATCAACGACCGCGAACACATCCTCGCGACGTTGCGCGGCTGATCAGCTGGCCTGCGACAGCTGGTCGGGCTCGCTCGCAGTGCGCAGCACGTCGAGCGGAACCCCCACCGCGCCCGCGATCGCGGCGACGGTGAAGAACGCCGGTGTCGGGATCCGGCCCGTTTCGATCTTGCGCAAGGTCTCCACGGAGATGCCGGCTTCGGTGGCGACCTCGACCATGCTGCGGCCCGCGCGGGCGGTGCGCAGGGCCATGCCGAGCCGCTCGCCACGCAAGCGCTCTTCCTCGGTCAGGGGGACGCGAACCATGCCCGACAGTCTAGCGACAGAGTTGTCCACTGCCTGTGGACAACTCTGTGCACAAGGTGTGGAAGAGCGGCGGGCCACGCCGTCGGCACAACACCTGGGTTCCGGTTGATCCCCACGCCACAGTAGCTTGATCTTTGCCGGACGAGGTGTGTCCGCCCCGAGATCGGCTCTCCCCAGGGTTGTCCACAGCCCGGAACGACCCACGGTGACCGTAGGACCACCCGCCGTCCATCCACCCGAACACTCGCCCCCAGGGCTGGCCGGCACTGGTCAAATCGATATCCGGCCGGCGTGTCGGACGAGTGTCCGAAGTTCTAGGGTCAGGCGGTCGCGTGTTACGTGAGTGTTAGGTGAGGTCTTTGATGTCCACAAGCAAACAGGACGGGAAGGTGCGCGGGTTCCAGTTCAGTCCCTGGAATCTGCTGCTCATCGTCCCACTGTTGATCCTGGTCACGCCGTTGTTCAATTTCGACGGTCCCCGTCTGATCGGGATGCCGTTCTTCTACTGGTTCCAGCTCGTGTTCGTCGTCGCCGGCGTGGCGTGCACAGGCATCGTCTACTTCGCCACCCGTACGAAGCCGACGAGCGATGAGCCCGACCGGCTCAGCGTCGACGACCTTGACGAGGGTGAGAACCGATGACCATCGAATGGGTCCAGCTGACGATCTTCATCATCCTTTTCGCATTCGTCACGGTGCTCGGTTTCGTCGCGTCCCGGTGGAAGGCCGGCAAGAACCTCGACCACCTCGACGAGTGGGGCCTCGGCGGCCGCAAGTTCGGCGCGTGGATCACGTGGTTCCTGCTCGGTGGTGACCTCTACACCGCGTACACCTTCGTCGCCGTGCCCGCGCTGGTGTTCAGCGCCGGCGCCCTCGGCATGTACGCGCTGCCGTACACGATCGTCGTCTACCCGATCGTGCTGATGCCGGCGCTGCGCATGTGGTCGGTCAGCCGCACCCACGGATACGTGACGCCGGCGGACTTCGTGCGCGGCCGCTTCGGCTCCCCGACACTCGCGTTCCTCGTCGCCATCACCGGCATCGTCGCGACCATGCCCTACATCGCGCTGCAGCTCGTGGGCCTCGAAGCGGTGCTGCGCACGATGGGCATCAACGGCTCCGGGATCGTCGGGCACCTGCCGCTGCTGGTCGCGTTCCTGATCCTGGCGCTGTACACGTACCAGTCGGGTTTGCGTGCGCCCGCGCTGATCGCGTTCGTCAAGGACATCCTGATCTACATCGTGATCATCGTGGCGATCGTTTACCTGCCGACGAAACTCGGCGGCTGGGACCACATCTTCAACCAGGCCGCCGACAAGCTCGCCAAGCCGAGCCCGGCCACCGGCAAGCCGTCCGGATCGGTCCTGCTGACCTCGACCAACCAGCTGCAGTACGCAACGCTCGCGCTCGGCTCGGCGCTCGCACTGTTCCTGTACCCGCACTCGCTCACGAGCGTGCTCGCTTCGCGCGGCCGCAACGTGATCAAGCGCAACATGGTCGCGCTGCCGGCGTACTCGCTGGTGCTCGGCCTGCTCGCGCTGCTGGGTTACGTCGCGATCAGCGCGGGTGTGAAGCCGCTGACGAACGCCGCCACCGGCAAGGCCGACGGCAACACCATCGTGCCGCTGCTGTTCGACTCGCAGTTCGGCCACTGGTTCGCCGGCATCGCGTTCGCCGCGATCGGCATCGGCGCGCTCGTGCCGGCCGCGATCATGTCGATCGCCGCGGCCAACCTGTGGACGCGCAACATCTACAAGGAGTACATCCGCAAGAACGCCACGCCGACGCAGGAAGCGAAGCAGGCCAAGCTCGCCTCGCTGATCGTGAAGCTGGGCGCGGTGCTGGTGATCATCCTGATCGACCCGCAGTTCTCCATCGACCTGCAGCTCATCGGCGGTGTGCTGATCCTGCAGACGCTGCCCGCGGTCGCCCTCGCGCTGTACACGCGGTGGCTGCACAGGGCCGGCCTGATCGCCGGCTGGGTCGTGGGCATGGGCTGGGGCCTGATCATGCTGTACGGAATTCCCAACCCCGCCAGCGGAAAGCAGCACTTCGGCGGTTCGGCGCTCGCGATGGGCAACCTGTCGATTTTCGGCTGGCACCCGTTCGCCGGCACCGGTCTCACGACCGTGCAGATCTACCCCGGTTTCGTGGCCCTGATCGCGAACATCGTGGTCGCCGTGGTCGTCACCGCCATCGCACGAGCGGCGAAGTGGAACCCCGGACGGGACGAAACTCTGCCCGAGGACTACCACGCCGACGAGCACGACAAGGACCTGCGGCCCATCGGCGTGCATTGACCGTCAGTCCACAATGGTCTCTTCGGAAAGACCCCTTGGCCGCCGGCGGAGGGGTCTTTCCTTGCCATCACGGCGAGCGCCGCCAGGGTCCGCCCCGTCCGCACGCCGCCACGCGGCTGGGGCGGAGTGCAGGGACGCCAATCGGTGCCATCGTGCGTGGCTCGCCCTACGATCTGGGTGCAGCGCTCGCGGCAACCGTCCACGAAGGCGGCCCAGTTCACGGTGTGCGCGAACGCCATCCGGAAGACCGGGCGCCCGTTTCACGTTAGCGTGGCGACATGACTGTGAGCCGATTCCCCGTGACCGAGCTCGACGAGCTGCCCGAAGATCTGCGCGAACGCGTTGGCGCGATCGCGGAGAAATCCGGGTTCACGCCGAACATCTTCCGCGCGCTGGGGCACCGGCCGGCGGAGCTGCGGGCGTTCCTCGACTACCACGACGCCTTGATGGACCGCGAAGGCGGACTCACGAAAGCCGAGCGTGAG
Source organism: Amycolatopsis sp. (assembly GCA_035551175.1). Classification (GTDB taxonomy): domain Bacteria; phylum Actinomycetota; class Actinomycetes; order Mycobacteriales; family Pseudonocardiaceae; genus Amycolatopsis. The sequence goes on from DASZNR010000120.1 coordinate 119,781, forward strand.
CTGGTGGTGGTCGCGACGTCGGGTGCGAACCACTGCACGTACTGCATCGTCGCCCACGGGGCGATCCTGCGGATCCGCGCGAAGGACACGTCGCTGTCGGACCGCGTCGCGGCGAACCCGTGGCAGGTCGAGCTGGACGAGCGTGGCCGCGCGATCGTCGACCTGGCGCTGGCCCTCGCGCAGGATTCCGCTCTGTTCGGCGAAGCCGACCTCGAGGCCGCGCGCGACGCCGGCCTGTCCGACGACGAGATCTGGGACGTCGGCGCGATCACAGCGCTGTTCGCGATGTCCAACCGCCTCGCGCACCTCACGGCGCTCAAACCGAACGACGAGTTCTACCTGATGGGCCGTCAGAAGCGGTAGAACGGCCTCGGCAGGTCACGGCTCAGCTCGAACCGGTCGCGGAACCAGGTCCGCAACCGGCCGAGCGGTTTCGTCCACGGCCGCGGCGCCGGTCCGAAGTAGCGCGGATCCTGATGCGGGGTGAACGCGTCGCCGGTCAGGACGACGACGTCGTGGCCGCGGGGGCAGCGGCCGGACACCGAGATCACGCCGCGCGCGAAGTTCTCGACCCACTCGACCTCGTCGACACCCAGCAGCGTGCGGCGATCGCAGACGGCGCAGTAGACGAGGAACACCTACAGCTCCATTCGCCAGGTCTCGCCGGTCAGCGACGGGCCGAACGCGTCGGTCGGCTCGCTGGCGGCGAGTTCGAAGCCGGCGCGGCGGTAGATCCCGCGCGCGGCGTCGAGAACCGAGAGCGTCCACAGCTCCATGTCAGCGTAGCCGCGGTGACGGGCGAACTCGACGCATTCGTGGACAAGGCGTTTGCCGACGCCCCGGCCGCGCGCGGCGGGTTCGAGCAGCAGGAGCCGCAGCTTGGCCGTGCGCTCGTCGTGGCCGGGCATGCAGAAGATGCTGCCGACCCGTTCGCCGCCGAGCTCGGCGATCCAGCCGGCCTGGCGCGGATCGTCGCGGTGTTCGGCGAACTCGGCGACCACGCGTGCGACAAGAGCCTCGAAGCGTTCGTCGAGGCCGTACTCGCGGGCGTACAACGTGCCGTGCCGGTGCACCACCCAGCCGAGGTCGCCGGGCCGCGGGGAACGCAGCACGAGCGTGCCGTCCGGTTCGTGCCGTCCGACGAGCGCCGTGATGGTCCCCATCGCACCGAGCAGCCGGCGCTGGTCCTCGTCGGGGAAGCCTTCGAGCAGGCCGCCGATCTGGCGGACCGAGCGGCTGTCCAGGTAGGCGAACGCGGCGTGCCCGGCCTCGGTCAGGTTCACGATCTGCCGTCGTGCGTCCTCGTCGCTGCGCTGTCGGCGCACGAGGCCCCGCGCCTCGAGCCGGCTGAGGAGTCTGCTGGCGTAGCCGGCGTCGAGGTCGAGGCGCTTCCGCAGGTCACTCACCTGAAGCTCGGGCTGTTGGGCGACTTCGAACAGAACCCTCGCTTCGCTCAACGAGTACTCGGCGTCGGCCGGTCCTTCGTCGAGGACCCCGATCACTCCGGTGTACAGGCGGTTGAAGGCGCGGACGGTCGCGACGCGTTCGGCGAGCTGCAAGTCGTTCATTGACCACCTCAACAAAGTCGTTGACGTAGTCAAGCATTGCGCGACAGGCCTCGCGGAGCAAGGGCTTTCAGGGTTTCCGACGTGAACACAAGGTCCGGACATATGGAAACCCCGTGATGCTGCCAGGTCGGGGGTCCGCCAGCATCACGGGGTCGTAGTGGGTATCGACGCCGCTTCGCGCGACGTTACACCGCCAGAGGGTTGTGTTCTAGATCACTCGATGGAGTGACATATTAACCGGTTGTGTTCCGTCAGCGCATGAACGGCTGACGCGCCTGTGCGAGGGCAATGAGCTCCTGGCGGACCGTTGAGGTGGCCGCGGTGTCGATCGCCCGGTTCAGTGCCCGGCGAGTGCGAGCCTCGGCGCGACGAGCACGGAGCTTGGCGGCGATGTTGCTCATGGTGTTCTGCATCCCCTTTGAGGTTCTTCGGTGTCTGTGCCTCCAGTATGCGCCTTTTTTCACAAGGGTTCCATCGATTGTCCGGTGACATGGCTTACTCGCCATCGAATCAACGGCGTAAGCGGCGATCTGTCCGAACGAATCGTCCGCCCTCACCTCCAGGGCTCGTGAGTGGCGGTGCCGGTTCTAACCTGGTTCTAACCGGCGTGCGCACTCACGAGTCCTGGAACCCAGCCCAGTCGCGTCCGAGTAGGTAGTGCCCGAAGTGAGGCACGGTGAAGGCGATCTGGCCGCGTTCGGCGGAGTAGACGAGGCCCTTCTTCATGAGGCTGTCGCGGGCCGGAGACAGGGACGACGGCTTGCGCCCCAAGTAGACGGCCACGTCCGCGGTGCCTGCGGCCTCGTCGCGGCCCTGGGTCAGCTCGGCCATCGCGAGCAAATACTCGCGCTCGGCCGGCGTCGCGCGTTCGTAGCGGGAGCCGAAGAACCCCACGGCCAGCTCGGACTCCGCCTCCGGTGCGGCGACCTGCACGTCCTTCACGGTGATCGGGTCGGCCGGCGCGGCGTCCCACGCGGCTTTGCCGTAGGCCTGGATGAAGTACGGGTAGCCGCCGGACGCGTCGAACAGCGCGTCGAGCGCTTCCGGCTCGATGCCGGCTTCTTCACGTTCGATCGGCGCCAGCACTGCGTAGTCGGCGTCTTCACGGCTGAGCCGGTCGATGCGTGCGTAGCGAAACAGGCGTTCCGAGTACGACTTCGACGCCGAGAGCACCGCGGGTACGTGCGGCAGCCCCGCCCCCACCACCACGAGGGGCGCGCCGGACTGCGAAAGCTCGTGGCATGCGGCGCACAGCGCGGACACGTCGTCCGGCTGGAGGTCCTGGATCTCGTCGATCAGCAGGGCGACGCCGGTGCCGACGTCGGCCGCCAGCTCGGCGACGTCGGTGAACAGCTCCACGAGGTCGATCTCGATGTCGCCGGAGTCCGCGCGCCCTTGCGCGGCCGCGGCGTCGATGCCCGGCTGCCAACGATCCCGCAGCTTCGCGTCGGCCTTGTTCGCCTTGAGTGCGAACGCTTTGAGCACACCCAGCACGTCTTCGACGCGGTCCGGTGCGCGGTGGCGCACCGCCAGGTCGCGGATCGCCCGATGCAGTGCCGCCGACAGCGGCCGCCGCAGCTCGGCCTCCGGACGTGCCTCGATCTTGCCGGCGCCCCAGCCGTGGCGCACGGCCATCGACCGCAGTTCGCCGAGCAGTACCGTCTTGCCGACCCCGCGCAGCCCGGTCAACACCAGACTCCGCTCCGGGCGCCCCCGTGCGACGCGTTCGAGGACCACCTCGAACGCCTTCAGCTCACGCTCCCGCCCCGCCAATTCGGGTGGCCGCTGGCCGGCCCCGGGCGCGAACGGATTGCGAATGGGGTCCACTCTGCCACCGTATCGGCCTGTCTAGCGCGGGGCCGATATTCCGCCATAGGCCGCTAGCGCGTGTCGCTGACCCGCCCGAACCAGTGAGGACGGGCGAGTCTGCAGCCTCGACCATCCCCACCCCCAGTGCCACTTCCGACGGCGGGCCGCCCGCGCCGGTTCCGCACTAGTGACATCTAGTTGAGTATAGGAAAAAACCTATATGGCCCTAGCGAGTGCAATCGGCGATCGGCGGGTACGTTCGGACTCACCAGACTTCAGAGGAAAGGCGGCGATCGTGATACTGCGCCGGGTGGCCCGTCCACTGCTCGCGTCGATCTTCATCTCCGGCGGCATCGGCATGCTCCGCGACACCGCAGCGCACGCGAAGGCCGTCGAGCCGTTCCTCGCCGACACGTTCGACAAGCTCGATGGCGTGATCCCCGAACAGGTGCCAAGGGACCCCGCAACACTCGTGCGCATCGACGCGGCGGTGAAGATCGGCGCCGGCCTCGCGCTGGCCTCGGGTAAGGCGCCGCGGCTCGCGGCACTGGCATTGCTCGGCACGCTCGTGCCGAGCACGGTCGCCGGCCACCCGTTCTGGGCCGCCGATGACCCAGCCGAACGGCAGAACCACCAGATCCATGCGCTCAAGAACGCGAGCATCGCGGGTGGCCTGTTGCTCGCCGCGAGTGACACGGCCGGCAAGCCGTCGCTCGGCTGGCGCGCCCGCCGGGCGGCGAAGAAGGCGAGCAAGAAGGCCGAAAAGCAGCTGCGCTGACCCAGGCGGAGGACGCGTTGTCCTCCGCCCCGGGCATCACTTCTCCAGGATCGCCGTCACGCCCTGGCCGCCTGCCGCGCAAATCGAGATCAGGCCGCGGCCGGATCCCTTCTCGTGCAACAGCTTGGCGAGGGTCGCCACGATCCGTCCGCCCGTCGCGGCGAACGGGTGGCCCGCGGCCAGCGACGAGCCGTTGACGTTGAGCTTGCTGCGATCGATCGCACCCAGTGGCGTGTCGAGGCCCAGTTTCTCCTTCGCGAACGCCGGGTCCGCCCACGCCTTGAGCGTCGCCAGCACCTGCGACGCGAAGGCCTCGTGGATTTCGTAGAAGTCGAAGTCCTGCAAGGAAAGTCCCGCGCGCTGCAGCATTCGCGGCACGGCGTACGCGGGTGCCATCAGCAGGCCTTCGTCGCCGTGGACGTAGTCGACGGCCGCCGTCTGCGAGAACGTCAGATACGCCTGCACCGGCAGGTTGTGCGCCTTCGCCCACTCGTCCGTCGCGAGCAGCACGGTCGACGCGCCGTCGGTCAGCGGCGTCGAGTTGCCGGCCGTCATGGTGCCGTCGGGGCCGCCATACACGGGCTTGAGCTTCGCCAGCTTCTCGACGGTGGAGTCGGGCCGCAGGTTCTGATCCCTGGTGAGCGAAAGAAACGGCGTCACCAGGTCGTCGAAGAACCCGCGGTCGTACGCGGCGGCGAGGTGCTGGTGGCTGGCCGCGGCGAGCTCGTCCTGCGCCTCGCGCGCGATGTCCCAGACCTTCGCCGTCAGCGCCGCGTGGTCACCCATCGACAAGCCGGTGCGGGGCTCCGCGTTGCGGGGAATCTCCGGCACGATCTGGCCCGGCCGCAGTTTCGTGAGTAGCTTCAGCCGGTCGCCGAGCGTCTTCGCCGAGTTGAGTCGCACCAGGATTCGCCGCAGGTCGGCGTTCACGGCCAGTGGCGCGTCGCTCGTGGTGTCGACACCACCGGCGATGGCGGAGTCGATCTCGCCGAGCGCGATTTTGTGGGCCACGGTGATCACGGCCTGCAGACCCGTGCCGCACGCCATCTGCACGTCGGACGCGGGGGTCGCCGGCGAGAGGCGGCTGCCAAGCACGCTCTCGCGCGCGAGGTTGAAGTCCTTGGAGTGCTTGAGCACCGCGCCCGCGGCGACCTCGCCGATCAGCTCGTCCTGCAGCGCGAATCGGCTGACGAGCCCGTCGAGCGCCGCGGTGAACATGTCCTGGTTCGACGCCTTCGCGTACGGGCCGTTCGACCTCGCGAACGGGATGCGGTTGCCGCCGACGATCGCGACCTTGCGTACCGCGGGTTTCCTGGCCGCCATGACGTCCACCTCTCTGAATCGTCTCCTTTCACACTGTAACCTACTAGCGAGTAGGTTAGACTGCGACGTGACGCAGAAGGCGCGGGAGGCAGGCCATGGCTGACAGGTATCAGCAGTTCACGAAGACCCCGATCGGGAAGTTCGTGGTGCCGAAGCTCGGCCTGCCTGCTCCCGCGACGCTGCGCCGGTATCACCCCGGCCAGCCCGCTCTCGAGGGTCCCGCACTCCTCGGCGCGGCGCCAGGCGGACGGCTCGAGAAGCCACTCAAGAGTCACCTCGACGCCGCCGGCATCGAGGTGCTGACCGTGCCGGCCGACCGGCACGCGGCGCTCGTCTTCGACGCCACCGGCATCAAGGACCCGGCCGAGCTGCGCGAGGTCTACCGGTTCTTCCACCCGGTGATCCGCAAAGTCGGCTCGTCGGGCCGCGTAGTCGTGTTCGGTACGCCACCGGAGTCGGTCGAAGGTCGCGAACGGATCGCGCAGCGCGCGCTCGAAGGCTTCGTGCGTTCCGTCGGCAAGGAGCTCAAGCGTGGCGCGACGGCGCAGCTCGTCTATGTGGCCGAGGGAGCCGACGACGCGGCCGAGTCGACGGTGCGGTTCCTGCTTTCGGCCAAGTCGGCGTTCGTCGACGCGCAGGTGATCCGCGTCGGGACGCACGGTTCGTCCGCCGCGGCTCCTGCCGACTGGGAAAAACCGTTGGTGGGCAAGGTTGCTCTGGTCACGGGCGCGGCGCGCGGCATCGGCGAAGCGATCGCGGCAACGCTCGCGCGCGACGGCGCCCACGTCGTCGCGCTGGACATCCCGGCGCAGGGCGCCGATCTGTCCACAGTGGCCAATCGGATCGGCGGTTCGGCGCTGCAGCTGGACATCACGGCCGCCAACGCGCCCGAAAAGCTCGCCGAGTACCTGAGCACGCGGCACGGCGGCGTCGACGTCGTCGTGCACAACGCCGGCATCACGCGCGACAAGACGCTCGGCAACCTGACCGAAGGCGGCTGGGATGCCGTGCTCACCGTGAACCTCGCCGCCCAGCTCGCCGTGAACGACAAGCTGCTCGCCGACAAGATCCTGCGCGAAAACGGCCGGATCATCGGCGTTTCGTCGATCGCGGGCATCGCCGGCAACGTCGGGCAGACCAACTACGCCACGTCGAAGGCCGGCGTGATCGGCATGGTCGACGCCGGCGCGCAGCGACTCGCGGAGTACGGCGGCACGATCAACGCCGTCGCACCGGGTTTCATCGAGACCAAGATGACCGCCGCTGTGCCGCTGTTCATCCGCGAAGCCGGGCGGCGGCTCTCGAGCCTCGGCCAGGGTGGGTTGCCGGTCGACGTCGCCGAGACGATCGCCTGGTACGCCAACCCGGCGTCGGCCGCGGTGAACGGCAACGTGGTCCGCGTGTGCGGCCAGGCTCTGCTGGGGGCGTGAGGCGATGTCCGTTCGTGAGCTGACCAGCACGCCCCGGCTGGCGACGCTGTACCCCAAGGCACTGCTGCGCCGCGGGGGCGGTTCGACGCTGCCGGACACGGAACTGGTGCGGCCGTCCGTAGTGGCCGATCCGGCGCACGTGGCGGCCTACGCGCAGGTGTGCGGGTTCCGGTACTCCAATGCGCTGCCCGCGACCTACCCGCACCTGCTGGTGTTCGGACTGCAGATGGCACTCATGACCGAGCGCGGCTTCCCGTTCCCCCTGCTCGGCCTTGTGCACGTGGAGAACTCGATCACCACGCGGCGCCCGTTGATCTTGGGCGAGACGTATTCCGCGCGCGTGCGGGCGGAAAACCTGCGTCCGCACGAGAAGGGCCGGCAGTTCGACATGGTGAGCGAGCTGTGGGCAGGCACCGAACTGGTGTGGTCGGAGGTGTCGACCTACTTGCGCCGCGGCGGTTCTTCCTCGCCGTCCCGGCCGAAAGCTGCGTTGGCGCCGCCGTCGCCCACCGCACTCTGGACCGTGCCGGGCGACATCGGCCGCCGCTACGCCGAAGTGTCGGGCGACCGCAATCCGATCCACCTGCACCCGCTCACGGCCCGTCTGTTCGGCTTCCCCCGCGCCATCGCCCACGGTATGTGGACCAAGGCCCACGCGCTCGCGTCCTTCGAGGGACGGCTGCCCGAGGCGTTCACGGTCGCGGTGCGCTTCAAGCAACCGGTGCTGCTCCCCGCGAAGGCCGCCTTCACGGCGTGGCACACCGACGACGGCTGGGCGTTCGAACTGTGGCACGCCCGGAAGCCGAAACCGCACCTCGAGGGGTCGGTGTCAGCTCTCTGACGGGCGCCAGACCTCGCCCTCGACGAGGTCGTTGAACCCGAGCCACACGAGGTTCATCAGCCACGACGCGAGCACGCCGTCGGAGATCTCGGGGTGGTCCAGTGCCCAGTCCGCCAGTGACTCGGCGGCGCCGACCAGCGCGGCGGCCAGGCCGGCGCCGGAGAACTCGGCCTGTTCGCCGAGGCCCTTGCGCGTGCCCGCGGTGACCACGAGCGCGGCGACGAGTTCGATCGCGCGCCCGCGCATCGCCGTGATTTCGGCGGCGAAGGCGCCGCCGACCGTCAGCGCCTGGCGGTGCAGCACCGTCCAGGATTCGCGGTACTCGGCGACGAAGCGGTAGAACGACCGCAGCCCGTGCCAGAGCTGCATGTCGGGTGGCAGATCGGGCTGCACGCCGTCCTGGATGGCTTCGAGCAGGCGCGTCGCTTCGCGCTGGATGCACTTGCCGAAGAGGTCTTCCTTCGAACCGAGGTAGGTGTAGATCATCGGTTTGGAGACGCCGGCGACGTCGGAGATCTCGTCCATCGACGCGGAGTGGTAGCCGTGGCGGGAGAACACCTGCACGGCGGCATCCAGGATCTGCCGTTCCCGGACCGCGCGAGGCAGCCGCCGGGCCCGTTCGGGCGGGCGCTGATCTTCGTCGGGCACTCTCCGACCTCCCTTTCGCCAGCAGCAAACGCTACCTTCCGCCGTGGTCGACGCGTGCTTGCCCGCGTACCTACTCATGGGTAGCCTCTGCTGGACGGGCGCGGAAGGGGTTGTGATGGACGGTTCGCGATGGACGTAGCCGGCTTGCGCGGCAAAGCTCTGCTCGACGCACTGGACCGCGTCGACGTCTCCGCGCTCGACGTCAACCAGGTCGCGGACGCGATCGACCCGCGCGAACTCGGCCACGACGACTTCCGCCGCCTCCTCGACACGCTGATCCGGCTCTCCGCCGAGGCCCCGGCGTTCGCGCTGGCCAAGGTGGACCCGATGCGGTTCGCCACGCTGGTCTCGCGCGCGTCGCGGGCGCAGCTGGAGGCCGTCGTCGCCTCGCGGCCGCTGCGCGAGCGGGTGCTGGACGAGATCTTCGCCCGCATGGGCTCGCACCTGCGCGTGGACCGCGCGCGTTCCGTCGAGGCCGTCGTCCGCTGGCGCCTCACCGACGGCGCAGGCGGCTACGACCGCTACGCCACGGAAATCTCCGGCGGCTCGTGCACCGTGTCGCGCACCTCCGAAGCCCGCCCGCGCGTGACGATCACCCTGTCCCCCGTGGACTTCTTCCGCCTCATCACGCACCAAGCGACGCCCGCGGTGCTGTTCGTGACCGGCAAGATCAAGGTGAAGGGCGACCTCGCGTTCGCGGCCGGGCTGATCGGCTATTTCGACCTCCCCAAGCCCGGCTAGGCTCCGCCGCCGTGGCCCGGTCCCCGCACGCGTCCGATACGCCAGACGGACACGTCGTCAACCACTTCGCCCGCGAACTGCGCGTCGGCAAGCTCACTCCCGCCCAGTTCGTGCAGGTCCTCGAAACCCTCCACATGCTGGGCACGTGCGGTGCCGGCATCGACCTGGCGTCCCTCACCACGCAGGCACTGGTCGACGTCGTCCACCGCGCCTCCCGCGACCAGCTGAAAGCCCTTGCCGATCACCCCGAACTCCGCGCGGTGTTCCTCGACGAGATCTTCCGCCGCATGTCCGACCACTTCCGCCCGGACCGCGCCCGCCATGTCGACATCGTCGTCGCCTGGCGCTTCCCCGGCGGCTCCGGCGCCGACGGCTATGACCGCTTCCAAACCGTCATCGAAGACGGCATGTGCGTCTCCAGCACCAACCTGTCCCGCACCCCGGACACCACCCTGACGCTCTCGGTCGACGACTTCTTCCGCCTCGCCACCGGCGCCTCCGCTCCCGCGACGATGTTCGTGACCGGCCGGGTGAAGGTGAAGGGCGAGTACGCGCCGGCAGTGCGGTTCTCGAGCTACTTCGACATCCCGAAACCGAGCTCTGGCGAGTAGCCGTCCCACTTGGGGACACCAAACTGTCGGTGCCTCACTTTAAAGTGATCAGCATGTTTGGTGAGATCGCTGGGATCGACGAGGCATCCACGTTCCGGAGTCGTCGCGAGGCCTATGACGCCGGTGTGCACCGCGCATTGCAGGCCGGCATCGTGGGCACCGGCGAGACCGGCGCTGAGTCAATCGTCGTATCGGGTGGCTATCCCGACGATATCGATCACGGTTCGTGGCTCCTCTACACAGGCCATGGCGGTCGCGATCCCTCGACACGCAAACAAGTTGCCCACCAGAGCTTCGACTCTCGAGGCAATGCAGCGCTCGAGACCAGCAGAATCCAAGGAATGGCTGTCCGCGTTCTTCGGAAGGTAGGCAAAATCTACCGCTATGGAGGTCTCTTCAGCGTCGAAGCATCGCGGCTGGTCTATCCCGCAGGTGGCGAGTTCAAGGTGTGCAGATTTGAAATGGTGAAAATCGAGCGGTCTCTCGATGCCACGTACTCGCCCATCGAACTAGGAGTCTCCGCGGAGCAACACCACAACCACCTGCCGGTTGGCAACCTCGAACCAGGACGCCGCTCCACCAACGTACAGCGCATTGTTCGCTCGACAACGGTCGCTGAGCGGGTAAAAGCGCTGTATGACAACACTTGTCAGATGTGTGGCATCAAGTTGGTCGTGCCGGGCGACCGAAGCTACTCCGAAGGGGCGCACATCCAGGCGCTAGGTGGGCTCAATCAAGGCCCTGACATCGTGGAGAACATGCTGTGTCTCTGCCCCAACTGCCACGTGTTGTTCGACTCCGGCGCCTTGATCGTCCAGAAAGACCGGTCACTGCTGCTCAACGGCAAGCCGGCGATACTGAATAACATGCCGGCAGCAGCGCTCCACGAGCATAAAGATCATCACCTCGACGAAAGGTATCTTGCCCATCACCGCGAGGCGCGTCAGGAGACTTAGCCCTCGACGATGCGCCCCTCGATGACCTGGTGCTGGGTCGGCCGGGGGTCCTCGGGGACGACCTCGCTGTCGACGACCATGACGGGGCCGCGACGAGCGTTGGCGAACTTGATGGCGCGCTTCTCAGCCCGGCGGAGCCACCACCGCCGCACCAGCGCTCGCGACGGGGGCAGCAGCACGAACAGCCCCAGCAGGTCGCTGACGAAGCCGGGCACCATGATCAAGATGCCGCCCACGGCGATGAGCATGCCGTCGGTGAGTTCCTTGTCCGCGGGGCGTCCGGATTGGGCCTTGGAGACGAACGCGCGCATCGCTTTGCCGCCTTCGCGGCGCGCGAGCCAGGAGCCCACGAAGGCGCCCGCGAGCAGCAGCGCGATCGTGCCGAGGACGCCGACCAGCGAGCCCACGGCCCAGATCGCGGCGAACTCGGCGATGACGTAGAGCAGGAACACGACAGCCATATCAAGTGAACGAACAAGCCGTCCGATTTGCTCCCCACGCCGGTGACCTGCGGAAACCCCCAGACGTGAGAGGCAACGCATGCGCAGCGGGCTCGCGGCGCATCCTCCGCCCAGCAGGTCCTCAGCTCAGGTACGCCTGTGCCTGCAGCGTGAATAGCTCCGCGTACCCGCCCCCCGCGGCCATCAGCTCGTCGTGCGTGCCGTATTCGGCGACCTTGCCGTGGTCGAGCAGCAGGATGCGTTCAGCTTGGCGGACGGTGGAGAAGCGGTGCGAGATGTACAGCGTGGTGCGTCCGGATGCCAACGACTGCAGCCGCGTGAACAGGTCGTGCTCGGCCTGGGCGTCGAGGGCGGAGGTGGGTTCGTCGAGGATCATGACCGGGGCCTCGCGCTGGAAGGCGCGCGCCAGGGCGATCTTCTGCCATTCGCCGCCCGAGAGGGAGACACCCTGGTCGAACCACCGGCCCAGCGGTGAGTCGTAGCCCGACGGCAGGCGCTGGATGCGCTCGTCAGCGCCGGCGCGGCGGGCCGAGTCCACGATGTGCGGCCGGTCTTCCAACCGTTCAAGGTCGCCCAGGCCGACGTTTTCGGCGGCTGTGCCCTGGTAGGTAACGTAGTCTTGGAACATCGCGCTGATCCGCGTGCGCAGCTCGTCCGGGTCGTACGAGCGAATGTCCGTGCCGTCGAGCAGGATCCGCCCCTCGGTCGGGTCGTAGAGCCGGCACAGCAGCTTGAACAATGTGGACTTACCGGCCCCGTTGCGCCCCACCACAGCGACTGTCTCACCGGGTCGGATCTCGAAACTCACGCCGTCGAGTGCCGGCTCGTCGGCGCCCGGGTAGCTGAAACTCACCGACTCGAACCGAATGTGACCATCCACAGTGGACGGCATCGGCCGGGGAGTCGCCGGTGCCACGATCTCCGGCTCGGTGTCCAGGAACCGGTACAAGGTGTCGAGGTAAAGGTTGTTCTCATACATTCCCGAGAACGCCGTGAACAGCCCGGACACCGACGTTTGCACCGAGGTCGCCGCCGACGTGTACAGCGCCAGGTCGCCCAGCGTCAGATGACCGCCCACGGCCTGGAACGCGATGTACAACGCGATCGCCGAGCCCGCGAGCGTCGAGAGCAGTCCCCACGACGTCGAGCTCACATTCCTTCTGACGGTCAGCTTGCGCTGCCGCTCATACGACACCACGCTCAGCTGGCGGAACCGCTCCACGAAGTAGGGACCGAGCCCGAACAGCTTGGTTTCCTTGGCGTAGGTGTCCGTGGTGACCAGCGACGACAGGTAGTCCATGCGCCGCTTGATCGGCGACATCATGAACGTCAGCCAGAACGCGCGGGTCCCGTACCGCGACTGCGAGATGAACGCCGGGATCGGCGCTAGCAGCGCGACCAGCGCCAGCAGCGGGCTGATCGACACCAGCAATGCCACCATGCTCGCGAACGTGATCGTCGTGCGTACGAGCCCGAGCGCCGAATTCATCATCGACAACGGCCGCATCGGCGCCTCTTGCGCCGCCTGCCGCAGCATGTCGTAAGACGCCGAGCCCTCGAAGTACGAAAGCTGCAGTTTGCTCGCGTGGTCCATCACGCGGTGGCGGATGGTCAGCGTCATCCGTTCCTGCAACAGGGTCTGCGCGATCTGCGTGATCGCGGTGGTGACCGCGGTCGCCGCCAGCACCCCGAACTGCAACAGCGTGATCCGCACGATGTCCCCCAGCGTGCCGCGATGCTGGATCGCCGCGACCACGGCGTCGAGCAGGATCTTCGCGATGTACGCCGTGGCTGTCGGCAGCAGCCCGGACAACAGTGTGACCAGCGCGAGCATGATCGTCAGCGTGGGGCTGGCCTCCCACGTCAACCGCGCGACCTTCGGCAGACCTCGCACGGTGCCGGCCACCGACGTCCGCATCGCCGCGAACCGCGACCTCAAGTCCGCCGGCTGATCCGACTCGGGGGCCTCCGGAATGTCGACGGGGCCGGTCAGCCCGCTGTTGGGCACGCTCTGTGCCCGGCGATGGCCCCGTCCGCCGCCCATCCGCACGGCGGCGTCTCTTCCACCTGGGATCACTCGCGCACCGCGCCGTGGAGGAAGAGGTCGATCATCTCAGCGGGCTCAGGGGAACCGGGGACGGCCCGGCTCTGCGCGAACAGCATCGTCAGGAACAGCGAAGCGGCTTTGTCCACCGGCAGCCGCAGCCGGTCGCTGTCCGGGACGAAAAGCTCGCGGACGGCACGCTGCATCGCCTCCATCGACTCGCGCCGGCTGTCCCCCGTCACCGACTTGCGGTTGCGGGCCTCCTCGGGGCCCGGGCGCCCCTTGAGCGTCGCGGCCATCACCGCGCCCATCCGCTGCAGGTGCGCGGTCAGCGCCCCGACGGCCTCCAGCAGCCGCTTCTCCAGCGGCAGATCACTCGGGATTTCTTCGATCATCTCCAACGCCTCCCCCGGGTCGAGTGCGGCTTCTATGCACGCCTCGAACAGTTCGTCCTTGTCGGTGAACACGCGGAAGATGGTGCCCTCGCCGATACCGGCCGCACGGGCGATCTGCGCTGTGGTGACCCCGCGGCCGTGTTCCACGACCAGCGGGAGCACCGCACGCACGATCATGCGGCGGCGGTCGTCGGGCGCCATCCCCGGCGCACGTTTCCTTGTCTCCATGCCGGCCAAGGTACGGAGTGAGTGCTCACTCCGTCAACTGATTAAGGGAAAGGCCGTGCCCGTTCGCGCTGGGCACGGCCTTCCGGGATCAGTACGTGATGGCCACGGCCGGGTCGGCGAGCAGCGCGCCGACGTCGGCGAGGAACTCGCTGCCCTGCTGGCCGTCGATCACGCGGTGGTCGAAGCTCAGCGACAGCTGCATCACCTTGCGCACCTTGATTTCGCCGTCCACGACCCACGGGGTGTCACGAATGGCGCCGACCGCGAGGATCGCCGACTCTCCCGGGTTGATGATGGGCGTGCCGGTGTCGACGCCGAAGACGCCGACGTTGGTGATCGTGAACGTGCCGTTGGCCATCGCCGCGGGCGTCGTCTTGCCCTCGCGCGCGGTGTCGGTCAGCTCGGTCAAGGCGAGGGCCAGCTCCTTGAGCGACATCGCGTCGGCGTCGAAGATCTTCGGAACCACGAGCCCGCGCGGCGTCGCGGCGGCGATACCCAGGTGCACGTAGTCCTTGTAGACGATCTCCTGCGCCGCCTCGTCCCACACGGCGTTGACGTCGGGTGTGCGCTTCGCCGCGAGGCACACGGCCTTGGCGGCGAACGCGAGCGGCGTCAGCTTCACGCCGTTGAATTCCCGCGTGGCCTTCAGTTTCTCGCGCAGCTCCATCATCGGCGTGACGTCGATGGTGAGGAACTCCGTGACGTGCGGTGCCGAGTAGGCGCTCTGCACCATTGCCGCCGCGGTCGCTTTGCGCACGCCCTTGACGGGCACCCGGCGTTCGCGGGTCGTGGGATCGTAGCCGGTGTCGACAGTGGACACAGTGGACACAGTGGATCCGGCCGGCGCTGAACCGTTGGCCGCCCGCTCGACGTCTTCGCGCGTGATGACGCCGCCGTCGGCCGTGCCGGCCAGCGCGTGAAGGTCGATGCCGAGGTCCTTGGCGAGCTTGCGGACCGGCGGCTTGGCCAGCGGCACGTAGCCACCGCGCGGCCGTTCCTCGGCGAGAGACGAGACAGCCACTGCCGGTTCCGGAGTGGACGGTGCCGATCCCTTGCGGGCCCGCCGTTTCGTCGCCACGGCCTTCGAGCCGTACCCGACGAGCGGTTTCATCTCTTCCTCGGCCGGTGCCTCCGAAGCGGGTGCCTCCGAAGGGGGCGCCGCGCCATCGGGGTCCACGTCCATCGTCAGCAACGGCGCCCCGACCTCGACGGTCTGCCCCGGCTCCGCGTGCAGCTCGGTGACCACCCCGGCCCACGGGATCGGCAGCTCGACGGCGGCCTTGGCGGTCTCGACCTCGACGACGATCTGGTTCACCGTGACCTTGTCGCCGGGCTTCACGTGCCAGGCGATGATGTCGGCCTCGGTCAGCCCCTCCGCCGTGTCCGACAGGGGGAATTCCTTGTATTCGGGCATGTCAGCGGATTCCCCCTCACCAATCCAGCGATCGGTCGACGGCGTGCAGCACCCGGTCCAGGTCCGGGAGGTAGTGCTCCTCGAGCTTGGCCGGCGGATACGGCGTGTCGAACCCGGTCACGCGCAGGACGGGGGCCTCCATCGAGTAGAAGCACTCCTGTTGCACGCGGGCCGCGATCTCCGAAGTCAGCGAAGACTCCGAAGGTGCCTCGCTCACGGCGATGAGCCGGCCCGTCTTGCGCACCGACTCGAACACCGGACCGAGGTCCAGCGGCGAGAGCGTGCGCAGGTCGATGACCTCCAGCGAGTGGCCCTCGTCCGCGGCGGCCGCTGCGGCGTCGAGCGCAACCTTCACCGACGGACCGTAGGCGACGACGGTCGCGGTGGACCCCTCGCGCACCACGTGCGAGCTGAACACGCGGCCGGGCGACGTCTCGGTGTCGACCTCCATTTTCAGTGCGCCCGAGTGGTAGAGCTTCTTGGGCTCGAAGAACAGGATCGGGTCGTCGGAGCGCACGGCTTCCTGGATGCCCCAGTACGCGTCCACCGCGTTGGACACCGACACGACCTTGAGCCCGGCGATGTGCGAGAACAGCGACTCGGGCGACTCCGAATGGTGCTCCACCGCGCCGATCCCGCCGCCGAATGGCACCCGGATCACCACGGGCATCTTGATGCGCCCCTGTGTCCGGTAGTGCAACTTCGCCAGCTGGGACGAAATCTGGTCGAACCCGGGGAAGATGAACCCCTCGAACTGGATTTCGCACACGGGCCGGAACCCGCGCACGGCCAGACCGACGGCCGTGCCGATGATGCCGGACTCGGCCAGCGGCGTGTCGAGCACGCGCTGCTCGCCGAAGTCCTTCTGCAGGCCGTCGGTGATGCGGAAGACGCCGCCGAGCTTGCCGACGTCCTCACCCATGATCAGGACCTTCGGGTTCTCTTCCATCGCCCGGCGCAGGCCGAGGTTGAGCGCCTTGCCGATCGTGAGCTTCTGCAGGTCGGTCATCAGTGCTCACCCGCCGTCGTCGCAAAACCGTCCAAGTAGGACAGGAACTCTTCCCGCTCGGCGTCCAGCACCGGAGAAGGTTCGGCGTACACGTTTGCGAAGATCCGTTCGGGCGGGGGCTCCGGCATGTTGAACGTGTAGTCGCGCAGCTCGGCCGCGAACGCGTCGGCCTGCGCCTGCACCTCGTCGAAGAACGCCGAGTTCGCCCCGCCGCCGCGTGCGAGGTGGGCACGCACGCGCTCGATCGGGTCCTTGAGCTTCCACTCCTCCAACTCGTCCGACAGCCGGTAGCGGGTGGGGTCGTCGGTGGTGGTGTGCGCGTCCATGCGGTAGGTGAACGCCTCGATCAGCACGGGACCGTTGCCGTGCCGGCATTCTTCGAGCGCCCAGCGCGTGACGGCGAGGCAGGCGAGCACGTCGTTGCCGTCGACGCGGATGCCGGGGAAGCCGTAGCCGCGGGCGCGCTGATACAGCGGCAGGCGCGACTGGCGCTCGGTCGGCTCGGAGATGGCCCACTGGTTGTTCTGGCAGAAGAAGACCAGCGGCGCGTCGTAGACGGCCGACCACACGAATCCTTCGTGGACATCGCCCTGCGAAGTCGCGCCGTCACCGAAGTAGACGATCGTGGCTTCGCCGTCGTCGTCCCCGACCTTGCCCTCGAACTTCTGCCCCATGGCGTAACCGGTGGCGTTGAGGACCTGGTTGCCGATGACGATCGTGTACGGGTGGAAGCGGTGCTTCGTGAAATCCCACCCGCCGTGGTCCGTGCACCGGAAGATGCCGAGCACCTCACGCAGGTCGACACCGCGCGTGTACGCGACGCCGTGCTCGCGGTAGCTCGGAAACGCCATGTCGGTGGGCTTCAACGCCCGGCCGGAGCCGACCTGCGCGGCCTCCTGTCCCAGCAGCGGTACCCAGATGCCCAGCTGCCCCTGGCGCTGCATCGCGTTGGCTTCGCGGTCGGCGCGGCGCACCAGCACCATGTCTCGGTAGAGGTTCCGCAGGGCTTCGTCGTCGATGTCCTCGACGTACTTGTCGAACTGCGGTGACGGGACCCGCTGTCCCTCGGGGCTGAGCAGCTGAGTCAGCTCAGCGCCACCTTCACTCGTTGCTCGCAGACCCGCGATCACCTGCTCGGGCGACGGCTTCGCCGCTACGGCGGCGGGCCCATCTCCAGGTTCCGGGTGCGTCCACTGTTCGGACGGCATGGGTGGTATCTCCTCGGTGTCGGCGCCGCGGTGGCCGCTTGTGGCGGTCACAGCGACTGCACCGGCGGGGACCTCTGCCCCGGATGCGGGGCAGCAAGCCGCCGTCGGCGTTGACGGTTCTCGTCGCCATCCTGGCACGAAGGGACGGCCGATGGTGAGCGACGGATGCTGATTTGTTGCTGAGAAAGACCCGCCTGAACAGGGAAAACACTAGGACACCCGAGTATGGGACGGACGATCATCGGCCTACCATCCGCCGTCTCACCACGCTCGTGGTGGCGCCGCCGGTTGGAACCGGCGGTTCCAACCGGCACACCCACTCACGAGTTCGGGGGCGGTCGTGACGTCGGTCACCGTGGCAGGATGGCGCACGTGGAACAGAAATCCGTACGCGAATCCGTGGTCTCGACGTGGATCAACGATGTCGTGCCGAGTCTGTCCGGTCTCGTCGCGATCCCGGCGCTCTCGCCGGCCTTCGACGCCGACTGGGCGGCCAACGGCCACCTCGACGCCGCCGTCGAGCACGTGAAGACCTACCTCGCCGGGCGTGACCTGCCGGGCGCGACACTGGAAGTCGTGCGGCTCGAGGGCCGCTCTCCGCTGCTGTTCGTCGACGTGCCCGCCACCGCGGGCGCTGCGGACAAGCCAACTGTCCTGATGTACGGCCACCTCGACAAGCAGCCCCCGGTCGGCGGCTGGTCCGAGGGCCTCGACCCGTGGACGCCCGTGATCCGCGACGGCCGCCTCTACGGCCGAGGCTCCGTCGACGACGGCTACTCCGGCTACGCCGCGTCGTCTGCTTTGGAGGCCGTGCACGCGGCCGGCGGCGAGCATGCGCGCGCCGTGGTGCTGCTGGAAACGGGTGAGGAGTCGGGCAGCCCCGACCTGCCCGCCTACCTCGAGCACCTGAGCTCGCGGTTGGGCGAAGTCGGCCTCATCGTCTGCCTCGACGCGGGCGGCATGGACTACGAGCGGCTGTGGCTCACGACGAGCCTGCGCGGCATGCTGCACCTCACCGTCACCGTGCAGTTGCTCGCCACCGCGCAGCACTCCGGCCTGGCCAGCGGTGTGGTCGCTTCGTCGTTCCGCGTGCTGCGGCAGTTGCTGGAACGGATCGAAAACGGCGAAACGGGCGAGATCAAGCTGGCGGAGCTCAACGTCGAGGTGCCCGCGAGCCGGCTGGCCGAGGTCCAGGCCGTCGCCGAGGTCGCCCCCGAAAGTTTGCGCACGGCGTTCCCGCTGGTCAGCGGCGGCAAGACGATGTCGGAAGATGCGCTGGAGCTGCTGCTCAACAACTACTGGCGGCCCACGTTGTCGATCATCGGGGCCGACGGTTTTCCGCTGCCCGCCGATGCCGGCAACGTGCTGCGCCAGAGCACCACGCTCACCCTGAGCTTCCGCCTCCCACCGACAGCCGAGGCAGCTCCGGCGCTCGAAGCAGTGAAACGCGTGCTGACCACGGACGTCCCCTACGGCGCTTCCGTGACCATCCACGACGACGCACAGGCCGAGAACGGTTGGAACGCCCCCGAGGAAGCCGAGTGGCTCACCACCGCCCTGCGCCGCGTCAGCGACGAGGTGTTCGGACGGCCCCACCGCGCCGCCGGCATGGGCGGGTCGATCCCCTTCATGGGACTGCTGGGCCGCAAGTATCCGAACGCGCAGTTCCTCGTGACCGGCGCGTGCGGGGCGGACTCCAACATCCACGTACCCGACGAATGGCTGAACCTCGATTACGCGCAGCAAGTGAGCGAGGCCGTCGCGCACGTGCTGGACGCCCACGCCCGCAGCTGACCGACATCGCGCCCCGGCCCCGGCCGTGGCAGGATCCACTGTAGACGGCGTGGTATGGACCACACACTGGTCGCGTCACGCCTGATACCGGGAGTCACGACTGCCCAGGGTGAAACGGCGCCGTAACGTACAGGTGCTGTGCATCCCCACTGACGAGTGGCAATATGCGAGCTCTCGACAGATGAGAACTACGAGGAGTGACGAAGTGGCCCGAGGACACCAGATGAAGGCACTCGCCCTTCTCCCGGCTTTCGCGTTGGTCGGCCTGACCGTGGCCTGCGGCGCGGGCGGAAGTGGCGCCGGTGACACGGGGAGCGGCAACAGCTCGTCCGCCGCACCCGGAGGCTCGTCGGACATCCCGGCGGTCGCCAAGGACGACAAGCTCGCGGCCATGGTGCCCGCGTCGGTCGCGAAGGACGGCACGATCCTCGTCGGGCAGGACCAGAGCTACCCGCCGAACGAATTCCAGGACCAGAACGGCAAGGTCACGGGCTTCGACGTCGACCTAGGCACCGCGATCGGCCAGAAGCTCGGGTTGAAGACGACGTTCCAGAACGCAGCGTTCGACGGCATCATCCCGGGCATCCAGTCGGGCAAGTACGAGCTCGCGATGTCGTCGTTCAGCATCAACGCCGAGCGGCTGCAAACCGTCGACATGGTCAGCTACTACAAGGCCGGTACCTCCCTCGCGGTCCTCAAAGGCAACCCGGACAAGCTGAACCTCGACGACCTGTGCGGTAAGAAGATGGGCGTGCAGAAGGGCACCACGCAGGTCGACGACCTGCAGGAGCGCTCGACCGCCTGCACCAAAGCCGGCAAACCCGCGATCGACGTCACCCAGCTGCAGGCCCAGACCGATGTGAACCTGGCGCTCACGGCCAAGCGCGTGCAGGGCGAGCTGGCCGACTCACCGGTGATCGACTACGCCGTGAAGCAGACCGGTGGCCAGCTGGAGGTCGTCGGCGCGCCCTACGACACGGCCCCGTACGGGATCGTCCTGAAGAAAGACAGTGGCGACTACACGAAGGCCGTGCAGCAGGCGGTGCAGGCGCTCATCGACGACGGCACGTACAAGAAGATCCTCGACAAGTGGGGTCTTTCGGGTGCCGGCGCGGTGACCACGTCGGAGATCAACCCGGCGCCCTGAGGCCGTAGATAGGACTTAGTTCTCGTGTCCAGTGACTTCGACGCGCCTGCGACGGTGGCGGCGCCGGTAGACACCACACCCATCAAGGCCGTCCCGGTGCGCCACTACGGGCGCTGGGTCGCCGGGGTGATCATTCTCTTCCTGGCGTTCATCGTCATCCGCAGCGTCATCACCAATCCCAATCTGCAGTGGCCGGTCGTCGGGGATTTCTTTTTCAACGACCGGGTGCTGCGCGGCCTCACGAACACGTTGATCCTCACTGGGATCGCGATGGTCATCGGCATCGTCGGCGGCGTGCTGCTCGCCGTGATGCGGCTTTCCCCCAACCCGCTGATGAAGGGCGCGGCGGGGATTTACGTCTGGCTGTTCCGCGGCACACCGCTGATCACGCAGCTGGTGTTCTGGAACTTCCTGGCGTTCGCGTATCCGCGGCTCGGGCTCGGCATTCCGTTCGGGCCCGAATTCGTTTCGTGGGACACCAACACGCTGATCAACCAGTTCACGGCGTCCCTGCTCGGCCTCGGCCTCAACGAGGCCGCGTACATGGCGGAAATCGTGCGCGGCGGCATCCAGTCCATCGACACCGGCCAGCTCGAAGCGGCGTCGGCGCTCGGCATGAAGCGCACGACCACGTTACGCCGGATCATCCTTCCGCAGGCGATGCGCGTGATCATCCCGCCGACCGGCAATGAGACGATTTCGATGCTCAAAACGACGTCGCTGGTCGTCGTGATCGGCTACTTCGAATTGATGGTCGCGGTCCAGACCATCTACGCGCAGAACTTCAAGACCATTCCACTGCTGCTGGTGGCGGTGATCTGGTATCTGCTCATGACGTCGGTTCTCACGGTCATCCAGTACTTCATCGAGCGGTACTTCGCGCGCGGAACCACTCGCTCGGTCACCGAGAAGGCGAAGTGGGGTTCCCGGATGCTCGGCTTCCGGTTCGGCCAGGGCGGCGGCGGCCAAAGTGGCGGAGGTGTCGGATGACCGCGGTTGTTTCCGCACAAAAGGTGTGCAAGAGCTTCGGCTCGCTCGACGTGCTCAAGGGCATCGACCTCGAGGTTCATGATCGCGAAGTGCTCTGCCTGATCGGCCCGTCCGGCTCTGGCAAATCGACACTGCTTCGCTGTATCAATCACCTCGAAAAAATCGACGCCGGCCGCCTCTATGTCGACGGAGTCCTCGTCGGCTACAAACAACGCGGCGACAAGCTTCACGAGCTGCGGGAAAAGGAAGTCGCGGCGCAACGCAAGAACATCGGCATGGTGTTCCAGCGCTTCAACCTTTTCCCCCACATGACCGCGCTCGAGAATGTGATGGAAGCCCCGGTCCAGGTCCGCCGCGAGCCCCGTGCCGACGTCCGCACGCGCGCTCTGGAGCTCCTGGACCGCGTCGGCCTGGCCGACAAGGCCGCGTCCTACCCGGCCCAGCTTTCCGGCGGCCAGCAACAACGCGTCGCCATCGCCCGCGCGCTGGCCATGCAACCAAAACTGATGCTCTTCGACGAACCCACGTCCGCCCTCGACCCCGAACTCGTCGGCGACGTCCTGGGTGTCATGCGCCAGCTGGCGAAAGAGGGCATGACGATGGTGGTGGTCACGCACGAAATGCAGTTCGCCCGAGAGGTCGCCGACAAGGTCCTGTTCATGGACGGCGGTGTCGTGGTGGAGTCCGGACCGCCCGCCCAGGTGATCGGAAGCCCACAACAACAGCGCACAAAGGACTTCCTGGCCCGCGTCCTCAACCCGAACGCTTGACGGCTTGTGTCCGTCTCGTGAACCAGACTCGTGAGTGCGCAGTCCGGTTCTAACCAGGTTCTAACCGGCCGCGCCACTCACGAGTCTGGTCGACGGGCCTGCTCAGCGTCCGCCGCGCAATTCCTTCTCGATTTGCTGCAGCTTGCTCACCACATCCTGCGGGCCGGCCCCGGCGAGGCTGATCCAGCCCGATTTGTCCACTCCGAACAGAATCCGCCCCTGCTCCGTGTCGATCCACCCGGGTGGGTTCTCGTTTCGTAAGCGCTTTCCCCGACTGTCGCGGACGGCGACGTAGAGTCGGCCGAAGTATTTCTTCGGTGTGCGGATCCACTGCAGCACCTGCTTGGCGTCGCGGATGCTGGGGCTCGTCGCACTGGGGATCACGCCACTCTTGATGGTGTTGAAGTCGGCGTCGGAGCAGTTCAGCGACGCGATCCTTGCGGCTGGTGCCTCCGGCAGCAACATCCCGAACTCGCGTGCCAGCGCGTCCGCCGAAACCGGTGCGAGGTACAGCGTCTGGTCGACCGCCACTAGGCTCACCGCGTCCCGCCCGCTCGCCGCCGCCCGCACGGTGCGCTCGCCCTTGTCCGATTTGACCCACGAGTAGTACTCGACGCCGGGTCGCTGCAGCAGCTGCAGGACCTCGACGAAGTCGTCGTCAAGCCGTCCGGCGCGCAGCAGCCCGCGCTGTGTCAGCTCGGCGTCTGTCTCGGCCGCCAGCTGCTTCCGCTCGTCGGGCGAGTACCACATCGCGCCCCGCACGAGTGTGGGGTGGATGTCCCCGAGGTTGAGGCGCTCGAGTAGCACTTCGAACGTCTGCAGGCTCAGCTCAACTGGCTTGCGCAGCACTTACTTTTCCCCTCTTGGGAAACCCCGGTGCGCCGGACATGCGGCCGATCCCAGCCGTCGTTCCACGTGGCGTCACCACCGTGCCTCCCCGCACGGGCCGCGCCGCTTGCCGGGCGCGGCCTACCCTCAGTTCAGGTTCCGCTTCGTTCGGTGAACTTAACAGTACTTCAGCGTCGCTTCCCCCAAGATCACCCAGCTCGGTGTGGGCCGGTGACCGTCACCGGCCCACACCGCAACCGTGCTAGGCCCCGATTACCGGCGGGGTCGGCTTGTCGCCGTCGTAACCACCGAAGATCGAGTCGGGATCTTCCTCAGACAGTAGGATTTTGCGCTGGTGCTCCTCGTCCTCGGTGCCCTTGCCGCCGCCCCGGGCACCGGCCCCCATGCCACCCATGCCGGGCTGGCCTTTCGCCCCGGTCGCGCCCATCCCGCCGGCTCGCGCCGTGCCCGTCGGGCCACCTTCGCCCGTCGCTCCGGCACCACTGCTGGCACCGGCTCCAACACCACGTCCGAGGCTGCCTGCACCGCCACTGGCTGCGCCGCCGCTCGACGCTCCGCCACCCGGGCCGAAGGCGCCGCTTCCTCCTCCGAACCGGCTGCCACCGCGGCCGAAGCCGCCACCACCACCTCCGGGTCCGAACCCGCCGACGGGCCCGAACCCCGGCGTGAATCCACTACCACCGCCCGGCCCGGTGCCACCTGTCCCGCCGGGACCTTGCCACGTCGAGGCCCCGGGTCCGCCCGGCACCTGCGTGGGGCCCGCGAACGCCGCACTCGTCGTGTCGTTCGCGGCCGGCGTGTTCACCGCAGGCGTGTTCACCGCCGGCGCGTGGCTGGGTGGCGGAGGCGCCTGGTAACCAGCGGCGCCCGAGGGCGCCGAGTAGCTGGACGGGCCGGGCGTGTACCCGCCGGAGTACCCAGACGAGTGACCTCCGACGCCTCCGGAACTGTGCGTGCCGGCCGAAGTGCCCGACGGAGTCTGGTCGGGCGTGATATCACCGGCGGACACGTTGGGGTCGTGGGCGGCGGGGTAGTCCGTCGGCAGATTCTGTGACCGGGCTTGGCTGCCGCCGGAGTACTGATTGTAGGCGGCGACGTTCTTCTGCGTGTCGCTATCGAACTGCGCCGCCGCCTTTTCATCGTCGCTCGCGCCGATCGATAACCAGTCTTCGATCGTGTTGTCGTCCGGTCTAGAGTCGGATACGGGAACGACTGTATTTTTAACTGTTGTGAAGGCGTGAGATTGCTGCTCGATGGATTGCCGCATGGTGTCCATACGTTGGGCGGCAGTTCGTGAGGTGGTGATTAGTGGCGTGAGGCCCGCTTTTCCGGACTCTGCCGCTTGGCCCTTCCAAAAATCGTTCAAGGAATTCTGGCTGCTGGTCAGCTTGTTTGCGACGTCTTCGTGAATCGACACGAGGTCACCGCAGCCGCGACCAACAGTATCCAAACTACTAGTATCGCCCGGGTCATGGAGCTGCTTATAAATATCGGCACCTGACAGTGGCACGCTAGTTCGCCTTCAATCGTTTTATGACGTCCGCGCTTAACTGGGCGGCCATTTTGCATGGATCAGATAAGCCAGGATTGCCATCGCGCAGGTGGGCGAGAACGGTGTAAGTCAAATCGTCCCGTACTCCGACTGCGAGTCCACAGTTGCCAATCCCTTCGTCGCCTTGGCTGTAGACAACGGCGGGATAACCCTCAATAGGGGCGACAGGTTTGAAAGTGGTAAGAACTCCATCCCGGTTTTGAAGGTACAGGCTGTTGAGACCATCCTTATTTCCCGTGATGAATGCGCCCGCAATGTTTCCCGTGCTGTTCGAGAAGGTCCATTGACAGGTCTTTCCCGGGAGGGACTGGTAGACGCTCGTCCCTTTTACGGGCCCGCCCAATTGTTCTACCTCGCTGGTTGTGGCAGCGGAGCAGGGGTCCGACTCGTAGCGTTGAGTATTCGTCAACGGCTGAGTGACTTTAGGAGCCAACATTGGCTCGGACGCTGAAGACGGTGCCGACCTCGAGGTGGTGGCCTGCCCATCTGTCGAACTACTACATGCCGATGCAGCAAAAGCCGCGCCGAGCAAAAGTAGTGTCGAGATGCTTCGAAATCGCATTCAGTCGGCCTTCCTGACTCCGCGGAGCGCGTCGATCGCGGCGTGGTCTTTATTTGCATACGCCGTGCGAATTGTCTTGAGAGTGTCGACGTACGCCTGCAAATAGTCGACGGTACCCTTGAGGAACTGGCTGTATACGGCGGCGGAGTGCCCGGCATCCCGAATGTAGTCTTTGCTCACCTGGTCGGAGCCGGGGGCTCTGACCTGGGAGAACTGCTGTCCTATGGTCTGAGCTCTGGCGTAATCGCCGTCGAGGCTGTCCTCGAGTTGCTGGATCACCTTGTCCATCGCGTCCGGATCGAACTCCCAGCCGCCGTTGCCCGCCGCGGCCGCGAAGTCCGCTTTCGCCTGTCCCGAACCCAGCGCCTTGTAGTCCGGCGGCGGTGCCCCCTGCGTCACCGACACCGTCTGCCCCGGCAGAGGCATCGGTGGCGCTCCTGGTGGCGGTGGTGTCGACGGTGGGATCGTCGACACGTCGTTCTCGACGCCCTGCAGCCCGCCCGTCTGTCCGTCTGGCATGTCGTGCCTCCCCGCACGGGCCGCGTGTGCGGCCTACCCTCTGTTCAGCTCCAGTTTCAGCTAGTGACCTTAACAGGGACGAAAGGCCGGCAGGATAGGTTCCGGCAAGATCACCCGCCGAGGTCCTGGCGCTCATCAACCGTTGAAACCGCACAGATGGGAGTCACAAGACTGCGCGTAGTGAGGGCTCCCCAGTCAACCCTTGCGGATCATCCGTCCTTCCGATTCCCTTGGGGGCGAACAAAGGGGGCACGTGCCGACTGACACGACGTTGCCGGCGCTGGATCCGTTCGCCGGGGTGCCGGACCGCAGGTACGAGGTCAAGGCCGAGGACCTGCTCAAGCCCGGGTCGGCGGGGATTCTGCGGTGGCGCAGGCAGGCGACGAACGCGCCGATCGTGCAGGTCGAGGACGCGTACATCACGGGGACGTTCGACCTGCGGGCCGCGGAGCTCGCGTACCTGTTCCGCTTCGAACGCTGCCGGTTCGAGAACGCGCCCGATGTGCGGGAGGCGAACGTCCTCGGCCTGGTGTTCCGCAAGTGCTGGCTGCCGGGCTTCAAAGCGCGCAACCTTCGCAGCCGCAACGATGTGCGGCTGATCCGCAGCGTCGTCGAGGTCGGTCCGGAGGACAGCGAGGTCCCCGAGACCACGATCATGCGTGGCGACGACCGTGAGCGCGGGATGCCGAACGCCGCCGTCAACCTGACCGACGCCGTCGTGGAGGGGTCGGTCGTGCTGACGCGCACGACGATCCGGCACCCCCACGGCAAGGCGATCCAGGCCGACCGGCTCGTGATCCACGGCGCGCTGCTCGCGTACCGCATGCTGGCGCGCGGCGAGGTGCGCGTGCCGGGCATGCGCACGGGCGGCAACGTGAACTTCTCCGGTGCGACCCTTGACAACCCCGAAGGCTTCGCGCTCAACGGCAACGGTCTCCACATCGGCGGCAGCCTACTGTGCGAGGTGGACAATTACGGCCCTGCCGCCGAGCGGAAACGGTTTTCCGCCAAGGGGATCGTGTACCTCCCGAGTGCTACTGTGGACAGTGACATCGTGCTGCGGGAGGCGCGCCTGTCCGTGCACCAGAACGGGCCGGTGGCGGTGGACGCGTGGAAATCCAACGACCCGTACCTCGATCCGCGCCCCGCGCTCGTCGCCGACCGGCTCAAGGTGGACGGAAACCTGGAGCTGTCCGACGGGTTGCAGGCGTTCGGCACGCTGCGCATGGTCAACGCGCGCATCGGCGGCTCGCTGCGCCTGGCCGGCGCCGAGATCAAGATGGTCCGCGGCCGCTCCGCGCCGTTCTACGACCGTGCGCTGCACCTGGACGGCTCGACGATCGGGGGTGACGTCGAGGCCACCAGCCTGCGGGTGCCGGTGGGGCAGCTGCGAATGGCCGACGTGCAGATCGGCGGCAACTTCCTCGGCTGGAACTCGATGTTCCTGCACCCGGGTCGTGACGTGTTCTCCGCGCGGCGCGCCAAGGTCGCCGGCAACTTCCAGCTCACCGACGCGACGCTGGAAGGCACGCTTCGCCTACAGGGTGTCGAGGTCGGCGGCAGCGTGAACCTGTTCGGCACGAAGCTGACGGCACCCGGCCAGCGCAGCACGTCCAGCTTCTCGCTCGACGTCCGCACCGCGCGCATCGGCCGTGACCTGGTGCTGACGGAGAACAAGGATCGCGCGTTCGTCGCCGAGGGCGGCATCAACCTCGACGGCGCGCAGATCGCGCGCCGCCTCGAGCTCGGCGGCGCACAGCTCGGATCGCTTGCGCCACACGGCATCGCGCTCGACGCGAGCGACGTGACCGCCGACGAGTTCCTCCTCGGCCTGCACACGCCGCCCGCCGGGCGGGTCGTGCTGCGCCGCGCGCACTGCGGCACGCTCGACGACACCGAGGCGCTCTGGGCGGCCCGCGACGGCATCGAACTCGACGACTTCCGCTACGACGCCCTCAAATCCCCCATCGCCCTCGACGACGACGCCGCCCTCACCCACCGCATCGCGCTGCTGCGCAAGGCCATGCGCGGCTACCGTCCCGGTCCCTACGACCAGCTCGCCGCGACCCTGCGCGCGGCCGGTAACGAGGAACACGCCGCGACGGTCGGCCTGCGCAAACAACAGTTCCGCTACGAGGCGCTCGCCAAGGGCTTCAAAATCTTCGGCCCGGGCGTACGGCTGTGGAGCTTCCTGCAACGCTCGATGGTCGGCTACGGCTACCGCCCGGTGCGCGCCCTCGGTTGGCTGCTGACGCTGCTCGTGCTCGGCAGCCTCTGGTTCGGCCTCGGCCACGACGACTGCGTTCAACACCCCGGCCGGTACGCCGTGAGCGGTCCACGGTGTCTGGTCAACCAGCAGGACACCGGGCTCCAGTGGAACCCGGTGATCTACACGGCCGACCTGCTGGTGCCCATCGTCGACTTCGGCAACAAGTCCCGCTGGTACATGCACGGGGCGGACAACTGGGTCGCCGCCGGTTTCACCGTCTCCGGTTGGCTCCTCGCCACGACTGTCGCGGCGGGCTTCGGCCGAATGGTCCGCCGAGACGGGTGAGGTTCGGCGCCGGTTTTCGCCGGCGGCTGAATCTCGCCATCCCGCGGGGGCGCCCCCCGGATCCACTCTATCCGCCGAAGGCGACAGAGAACCGCGAAGAGCCGCGAGGGCCGCCGAGTTGTCGACAACTCGACGGCCCTGTGGACAAACTGCCGAAAACACGGCTCACTCGACCAGCCCCGACCAGAATGGCACTACCCGTGGAGGGGGCGAGCCCGGAAGATCGCCGGAGGCACCGAGTTCGTGGTGGAGGTAAGTACGCAAATCTGGGGCGCAGATGGTGACGTCGGAGTGGTACACGGAGAGGACGGGGTAGCCGCAAGTGCCCGGGAGGGCCGGGAGGTAGTGGTGGCCGCAGATGGGGACGAGTTGCGGGACCGGCGCGAGGTGCCGGCGGGCGCAGGCGAGGGCGTTGGAAAGCACCCGCGGGCGGACGCCCCAGGCCATATGCCAGAACCCGTTGTGTTCGACCTCGTACAGCAAGCCGTCGACGGGCCAGTCGAGGCGTTGGCGCAAGTGGTCCGGGTTGCCGTGGAGCCAATCGGGCCAGCGGTCGCCGACGGGGAGACCTGCCGCGAGGAACGTGCGGTGGTCAAGGGAGAAGCGGAAGCCGAACTGGGTTTCCACGTCGTCGAGGGTGACGTCGGACAAGCCCGGGCGCAGGGGTTCCCCGAGGGTTTCCTGCAGGGCCCGGGCCTCCTCCACCGTGAGGGCTTGCTGGACGTTCGACATGCGAAGAAGCGTACGTATCGCGCACCCGCCGACGCGCGTCCTTTTCCGCTGCGCCCCGATGGGTCGACCAGCCGCGAACTCGGCTCCCTCGCCGGGGTGAGGTTCTGCTCTCATGGCGTGGATAACGGAACACGTCGAGGCAACGTGTAGTTCACTCTTCGCGTGACTTCCCCACAGGCGCGGGTGCGCGCTCCGGAACTCAACGGCGACGGCTGGCTCAACACGGGCGGCCGCCGGCTTTCGCTGGCGGAGCTGCGCGGACGCGTGGTGCTGCTCGATTTCTGGACCAGCGGCTGCATCAACTGCTTGCACGTGCTGGACGAACTCCGTCCGCTCGAAGAGGAGTTCGGCGACGTCCTCGTGACGATCGGCGTGCATTCACCGAAGTTCCAGCACGAGGGGACCCGCGAGTCCGTCGAGCAGGCCGTGCGGCGCTACGAGGTGAACCACCCCGTGGTGAACGACCCGAAGATGGAGCTGTGGTCCCAATACGCCGTGCGCGCGTGGCCGACGCTGGCCGTCGTGGACCCCGAGGGCTACGTCGTGCACATGGCCGCAGGCGAGGGACACGGGGAGGCGTTGCGGCGCGTCGTCGCGGAGCTCGTGCGGAAACACACCGCGAAGGGCACGCTGCGCCGCGGCGGCAGCCCGTTCGTGGCGGTCGAAGAACAGCCGACGGAGCTGCGTTTCCCGAGCAAAGCCGTTGCGACGGCGGGTGGTCGCATCCTCGTGGCCGACACCGGCCACCACTCCGTCGTCGAGTTCGCCTCCGACGGCGAGACCGTGATCCGCCGCTTCGGCAGCGGCGTGCGCGGCGCGCAGGACGGGCCGTTCGACCTCGCCCAGTTCACCGAGCCGTCCGGCATCGCACTGCTGCCCAACGAGGTCGCTCGACGGGTGGGCTATCACGCCGTCGTCGCCGACACCGCGGGCCACCGCCTGCGCGGCCTCGACCTCAACACCGGCGAGGTCACCACGGTTGCCGGTACCGGCAACCAATGGCGCAACGGCAGCGACACCGGCAAAGCCGTCGACATCGACCTCACGAGCCCGTGGGACGTGGCGTGGTGGGCGCCCGCCGGCGGCGTCGTGGTCGCGATGGCGGGCAATCACACGCTGAGCGTGTTCGACCCCGTCGCGGGCGCCATCCGCCGCTTCGCGGGCACCACTGTCGAAGGACTGAGAGACGGCGAGGTGGGCGAAGCGTTCTTCGCCCAGACCTCCGGCCTCGCGCCCGACGGCGACAAGCTGTGGCTCGCCGACGCCGAAACGTCGTCGCTGCGCTGGATCGAGCCCGACGGCGAGACGTTCGCCGTGCACACCGCCATCGGCACCGACCTGTTCTCGTTCGGCCACGCCGACGGCCCGGCCGGGGAAGCCCTGCTGCAGCACCCGCTCGGCGTGGCCGTGTTGCCCGGCGACCGCATCGCGATCGCCGACACCTACAACGGCGCTGTCCGTCGGTACGACCCGTTCACGCGCGAAGTCACCACACTCGCGACCGGCCTCGACGAACCGCAGGGCCTGCTGCTGCACGACGGCGAGCTCCTCGTCGTCGAATCCGCGGGCAACCGCATCGGGCCCCTCGCCACGCAGGTCACCACGGTGACCGGTCGCAAGGACGTCTTGCGCCGGCCGCCGACGGTGCTCGCGCCCGGCGACGTCGAGTTCGCGGTGGTGTTCACGCCGCCGCCCGGTGAGAAGCTCGACGATCGCTACGGCCCGGCGACCCGCCTCGAGGTCAGCGCGTCGCCGCCGGAACTGCTCGCCGACGGCTCAGGTGTCGGCACGGACCTCACGCGCCGAATCCGGTTCGCCGACGGCGTGACCGAGGGCGTGCTGCAGGTCGTGGCGCAGGCGGCCAGCTGCGACGTCGGCGGCGAGCACCCCGCGTGCCGCATCACCCGCCAGGACTGGGGCGTCCCGATGCGCTTCGACCGCGGCGGTGAGCACGCGCTCAGCCTGGTCATGGCGGGCGAGCCCAAGGCGGCGACGCCCACTCAGTAGCATTGACGGCGTGTCCGAGAAGCCCAAACTCGAAATCCAGATGCTGCAGGACCGCGTGCTCGTGCGACTGTCGCCCGAGGAGGGCGAGCGGCGCAGCAGCGGCGGCATCGTGATCCCCGCCACCGCGCAGGTGGCGCGCAGGCTGGCCTGGGGTGATGTACTGGGCGTCGGCAACAGCGTGCGCAACGTCAAGCAGGGCGACCGCGTGCTCTTCAACCCGGAGGACCAGCTCGAGGTCGAGATCCAGGGCGAAGGCCACCTGGTCATGCGCGAGCGCGACATCCACGCCGTCGCCACCGAGCGGACCGAACACGGCACGGGGCTCTACCTGTAGCTCCCCGGGCCTGGGGAGACAGCGTGCGCGAACAGGACGACGCCTACTTCATCGACGAACTCCTGCCCGACCGCGGCGGAGACGATCTAGCCACGGAGATCTTCTCCGTCGTCGACGGTCCGGCACCGCGAGTGCGGCCGCACTCGAAGCTGCGGACGGGGATCGCACGCACGTTCATGATCGTCGGCTGTGCGCTGGGGCTTTTCGTGCTGCTGTACGCGATCGACCTCGTCACGAGCGCCGGCGACGTGCCGCGTGGCGTGCTCGTGGCTGGCATCGACGTCGGCGGTCTCACCCATGCCGACGCCGAGGCGAAACTGCGCACCGAACTGCAGCCACGGCTCACGCGCCCGGTGCCGGTGCACGCCGGCGACGTGACGGCGACGCTCGTGCCGGCCGACTCCGGCCTCGGCCTCGACTGGCCCGCCACGCTCGCCCAGGCCGGTCACCAGCCGCTCAGCCCGATCACGCGCATCCTCTCCTTCTTCACCACGCGCGAAGTCGGGGTCGTGACGAGAACCGACCACGAGCAGGTCGAGCAGGCCGTGCGCGGGCTCGCCGCCACAGAGCTCAACCACCCGCTGGTCGAGGGCAGCATCGGCTTCCGGCCTGCCGCGAACGGCAGCGTCACGCCGTATCCGATCGAACCGCGCCAGAGCCAGGAACTCACCGATGTGCCCGCGGCCGTGCAGAACGTGGTCGACGACTGGCTCTCGCAGCGCGGCGTCACGCTGCGGATGGCCGTCACGCCGCCGAAGGCGACCTCCGCCGGCGTTCACGCGCTGCTGGACGAGGTCGTGACGCCCGCTGTCGCCGCGCCGGTGACGCTGCACGGCCATGGCAAGGACGCCACGCTGACGCCGGCCGCCATCGCGGCCGCGTTCCAGTTCGCACCGGGCCAGGGCGGCATGGTGGAGCTGCGCATCGACCAGAGCAAACTGCAGAAGGCCGTGCAGGGCGACCTCGCGTCGACGGAGACCGACGGGAAGAACGCCGAAATCGTGTTCAGCTCCGGCGCGCCGGTCGTGCAACCGTCCGAGGACGCGCGAAAGATCAACTGGGCCACCACGTTCAAGCCACTCACCGCGGTGCTGGCGAAGCCGGCCGGTCGCGACCTGACAGTGGCCTACGACGCCGCGAAACCCAGCCTGTCCACCGACGACGCGAACGCGCTCGGCATCAAGGAACTCATCGGCGAGTCCACCACGAACGGACTCACCGGCCCCGCGGTGACGAACGTGAAGGCGCTCGCCGCCGCCGTCACGGGCGCGATCGTCAAACCCGGCGAGACGTTCAGCCTCAGTTCCCGCACCCCGTCCGGCTACGTGAGCGCACCGGCCAATGAGGACGGTACGGGTCCGTCGGTACTCGGCGGCGGAATCTCCCAACTGGCGTCCACTTTGTACAACGCGGCGTACGCGGCCGGGCTCGGTGACGGCGGCCATGTCGCGCACGACCACTACCTCAACCGCTATCCCGCCGGCCGCGACGCGGAAGCCCTGGATGGCAACGGAAATCCCGTCGACCTGAAGATCACCGACACCGACGACACCGGCTTCGCGATCCAGGCGAGCATGAGTGGCGATTCGGTGACGGTGCAGATCTGGGGCACCAAGCACTACCGCGTCGACGGCCGCACGGGTGCGCCAACGGGCGAGATCGCGCCCACCGTCCAATTCGGACCAGGGCCGGACGGCACGTGCCACCCGTCGGCCGGGGCGCCCGGATTCAGCGTCACGGACACGCGCGTGTTCTACGACCTGGCCACGGGCGCCGAGGTGCGCGAGGAAACTCGCAACACCACGTACGCGCCGCAGCCGGTCGTAATCTGCTAGCTCCTACCGGTGGACTTTGCGCCTGCCGTAGAAGCTCGCGGCGATGCTCACACCGATCGCGGCGAGCACCACCTGCGTGATGATCTCCAGCCAGTCGATGCCTTCCGTGTTGGCGTAGCCGACCCCCCTGGCGATCGCGCTGCCGATGAACGCGGCGGCGATGCCGACGAGGATCGTGAGCCAGATCGGAATCGACTGCTTGCCGGGCGCGACCAGACGGCCCAGTATGCCGAGGATCAAGCCGATCACGATCGCGCTGATGATACCGGAGACAGTCATCGTCACTCCTCTTCCGGAACGGGCGATTGGCCAGCGAATGCCCGGGTTCCGGGAATCCGAAACTCGATTACACGCCCGTCCGGCACCGATCCGGTCGGTCGGGACCACTGACGTCACCCGAACGAAACGCGAACGCCCCCGGTCCGAGATGGACCGGAGGCGTCCGCAGGGGAAGGGCGAGACTCAGAAAGCGGCCTCGTCCACGTCCATCAGGGCGTTGTCGGCGTTCTCGACGATCGTGCGGCGCGCCGACAGCTCCGGCAGCACCGACTTGGCGAAGAACGACGCCACCGCCACCTTGCCCTCGTAGAAGGGCACGTCCTTGGCCGCCGCGCCCGCGTCGAGCTTCGCGATGGCGACCTCGGCCTGCTTGAGCAGCTGCCAGCCGACGAGCAGGTCGCCCATCGACATCAGCAGCCGCACGGTGTGCTGGCCGACCTTGTTGATGTTCTGCGGGTCTTCCTGCGACGTCGTCAGGTAGCCGATCATCGCGCCCAGCATGCCCTGCGCGTCTTCGAGAGCCTGCTTGAGCAGCGCTCGTTCGTTCTTGAGCCGGCCGTTGCCCGCCTCGGACTCGATGAACTTCGTGATCTCGCCGGCCAGGTACGTAAGCGCCGTGCCCTTGTCGCGCACGATCTTGCGGAAGAAGAAGTCCAGCGACTGGATCGCTGTGGTGCCCTCGTACAGCGAGTCGATCTTCGCGTCACGGATGTACTGCTCCAGCGGGTAGTCCTGCAGGAAGCCCGACCCGCCGAGGGTCTGCAAAGACTGCACGAGCTGTTCGGTGGCCCGCTCGGAACCGACGCCCTTGACGATCGGCAGCAGCAGGTCGTTGACGCCGTGCGCCAGCTTCAGCGAAGCCTCATCCCCGTCCTTGGTCCACAGCTGGTCCTGGAACGAAGCGGTGTACAGGTACACCGCGCGCAGGCCCTCCGCGTACGCCTTCTGCAGCATCAACGACCGGCGCACGTCGGGGTGGTGCGTGATGGTCACGCGCGGTGCGGTCTTGTCGAGCATGTTCGGCAGGTCGGCGCCCTGCACGCGCTCCTTGGCGTAGTCCAGCGCGTTGAGGTACCCGGTGGACAACGTCGCGATGGCCTTGGTGCCGACCATCATGCGGGCGTACTCGATGACCTGGAACATCTGGGCGATGCCGTTGTGCACTTCGCCGAGCAACCAGCCCTTGGCCGGGGTGCCGTGCTGGCCGAAGGTCAGCTCGCACGTGGTGGACACCTTGATGCCCATCTTGTGCTCGATGTTCGTCACGAAGGCGCCGTTGCGCTCGCCGAGCTCACCGGTCTCGGAATCGAAGTGGTACTTCGGCACGAGGAACAGCGAGAGACCCTTGGTGCCCGGCTTGGTCTCGATGCCGGGACCTTCGGGGCGGGCCAGCACCAGGTGCATGATGTTCTCGGCCATGTCGTGCTCGGCCGACGTGATGAACCGCTTCACGCCGTCGAGGTGCCAGGAACCGTCCTCCTGCAGCACGGCCTTGGTGCGGCCGGAGCCGACGTCCGAACCCGCGTCCGGCTCGGTCAGCACCATCGTGGCGCCCCACTGGCGGTCGATCATGAACTGCGCCCAGCGCTTCTGTTCCGCGGTGCCGTTGTTGTTCACGATCATGGCGAAGTTAGGGCCCGCCAGGTACATGAACAGCGGCGCGTTGGCGCCGAGGATGAGCTCCGAGGCGGCCCACTGCACCGTCGGGGGCAGGCCGAAGCCGCCGAGCTCGTTGGTGAGGCCGAGGCGCCACCACTCGCCGTCGAGCAGCTGCCGGTAGCTCTTCTTGAACGACTCGGGGATCTTCACGCTGAAGGTCTTGGGGTCATACACCGGCGGGTTGCGGTCCGCGTCTGTGTAGGACTCGGCGAGCGGGCCGGTGGCGAGCTTGTTCAGCTCCGAGAGCACGCCGCGCGCGGTCTCCTCGTCCGACTCGGCCAGCACGCCCTTGCCAAGGCGATCCTGCACGCCGAGCACCTCGAAGAGGTTGAACTCCAGGTCTCGGACGTTGCTCTTGTAGTGGCCCATGTCGTCACTCCGTGTCGTGTTCGGCTTTCCGGCCGGGCACTGATTCCCTTACTCGCCGGTAACTTCAGGATATTACCTACGAGTAACCGGGGCAAGTGAAACCGCACGGACGGGGCCGGATTCGACCGAAAAACCGACGTTCACCAGGAAGCCGAGACCACCAGGAAGCCGAGACCACCAGGAAGCCGAGTCAGTGCGTGCCGCGCACCACCGCTCGGTCCGTTGGCATCGCGGCGTGCCCGTCGTCGGCGTGGGGCACAAGGATGCCGGTGCGAAACGCGATGGTCACCGCGTGTGTGCGATCCCGCGCCGACAGCTTGCGCAGGATGTTCTTCACGTGGGTGCGCACCGTCTCGACGGAGAGGAACAGCAGCTTCGCGATCGCCGAGTTCTCCAGGCCCTCCGCCACCAGCTGCAGCACCTGGTATTCGCGGCGCGAAAGCGGCATCGCACCCTTCGGCGGTGGCAGTTGCTCGTCGGCCGGAGCCGCTCTCGGCGCCGGCTGCCGTTTGGGTCGCGCAGTGAGTGCGGCGAGCGCGGGATCGATGTAGCGCCGGTCGGTGTGGGCCCGCCGCACCGCCTCTGCCAGCCGACGCGGATCCACCGCACGGGGCACGATCGCGTGAGCGCCCGCCGCGATGGCCGATGCCAGGAACTGCTGCGTGCGGTTGGTGTCGCGCACCATCGTCACGAGCACGACCGCGGGATCACCCGAGTTGAGCATCTTCGTGAGGTGGCAGTGCGGGTCGAGCGCCGAATCGACGATCACGACGTCGGGGCGCAGCTGTTCGCACAGCTGCATGGCGGCGTGGTGGCTCGCCGCCTGGCCCGCCCAGTGCAGCCCCGGCGTCCGGTGGACCATCGCCGCGAGTCCCTCGCGGAAGATCGGAATGGGGTCGACCACGGCCACGCCGAGACTTCGGCTCTCAGCGGGTTGTCCGGGCACAGCCGGCGTTCGGTGGGGCTCGATGGGGCGCATCTCGGTCCACCCTCCTCCAGGTCGTTCCCGGGTCACCGCGACGAAGACGCATGCCCCCCCCGGCATGCCGTCGCGGCGCCATCCGATCCCCCCTGCCGGGACCGTTCAGGAATGACACCTTGTCCTTGATTCGACTACTTCGGAAGGCGCTTGTGACGCGGTTTCCCCCTCCTGGCCGTATCGGACGGTCGCAGCAAACTCTCGGTAGAAAATGGGCGGTGATCAGCGGTTTTTTGGCCCTATCCAGCCGGTGCCCCTCGACTGTTCGCTACTGAGGGTGTAGGCCGTCGGATGGTCAGTCCGTGACTGCCTGTGCACGCAGCGCGGCGAACTCCGTCGCGAGGCCGGCGGGGGTCCAGTGGGCGTTGAGGCCGCTCGGGTTGGGCAGGACCCACACGCTCGTGCCGCCGATCTCCCGGTCCTGGCGTCCGACCCTGGCGTGCTTTTCGCCGAACGCGGTTCGGTAGGCCGTGATGCCGAGGACCGCGAGCCAGCGCGGGGTGGCTCCGAGGACGCGCTCAACGAGGAGTTTTCCGCCTTCACGCAGCTCGGCGGCCGACAGTTCGTCGGCGCGCGCGGTGGTCCGGGCGACGACGTTCGTAATGCCAAGCCCCAGGTCGAGCAGCTCGAACTGCTCGCTCGGGTCCAGCATCCGCGGCGTGAAGCCGCCGGCGTGCAGAGCGGGCCAGAAGCGATTGCCCGGCCGGGCGAAGTGCAGGCCGAGCGCGCCGGAGTAAAGGCCGGGGTTGATGCCGCAGAACAGCACGTTCAGGCCGGGTTTGAGCACGTCCGGGATCGTGGTGCCGGCCGCGGCGGCGAGCTGCTGCTTGGTGGGTCGGGTGGGCATGCGCCCAGTTTCGGGCACGCTGGCGGGCGTGCACACCACACCCGACGGCTGCCCCGTGGACCTCTACGCGCTCCTGCCGTCCGCCGGCGAGCCGGAAATCGTCCACGGCGCCGTGCCGGCGGGCGCGGCGATCCTGGAGCTGGGCGGTGGCTGCGGCCGCGTGACGCACCCGTTGCTGGCACTGGGGCACGCTGTGGTGGCCGTGGACTTCTCGGCGGAGATGCTCGCCCTCGTGCGCGGCGCCGAGACCATCTGCGCGCGCATCGGCGAACTGGCGCTCGGGCGGGAGTTTCCCGTCGTGCTGCTGGGGAGCCATCTGGTGAACACACCCGATCCGGGGGAGCTCGCGGCGCTGCTCGCCGCGGCGCGGCGGCACCTGGCGCCCGGTGGGCAGCTGCTCGTCGAATGGCATCCGCCGGAGTGGTTCGACCGCGTTCACGCCGGGCCTGGTGGGACGCTGGGACCCGTCGCCGTTTCGCTGCACGACGTGATCCGGGACGGCCCGATGCTGTCCGCCCAGGTGCGTTACCGGCTCGGCAGGCGGGTGTGGCATCAGGAATTCACCTGCCGTCAGATTGGCGTCGAGGATCTTTCCGAGGCGCTGACCTCGGCCGATCTCGAATTCGACCGGTGGATTACCGGTGAGCGGGATTGGTTCTGCGCACGTTCTCCGCACGCGGGGTAGCGGAGCCGGTACCGATCTCGGTAGCCTGTGTGATCTCTCGCACAACGTCGTAGGGAGGAGCCCGCGTGCAGCTATGGGTAGTGCTCGCACTGGTGGCCCTCATCCTGGCCGCCGCCTCGCTGATCGTCGTCCTGGAGGACCGGCGCGCCGCGAAGCGGGCGGCAGAGCAACACCGTGCGCGGCTAGCGAGTCTCGGCGAGGTCGACCCGCTGGCTCCCTCGCGGCTCCGCGTGGATCGCTGAGGGCATCGCGCGCAGCGCGAGCAGCAGCGCCCCGAAGATCCAGCCGACGCCGGCCCCCACGGTGTTGTTGATGAGGTCGTCGACGTCGAAGATCCGGTAGACGAACGGCGCGGTCCCGAAGTTCGCGGTGAGCTGCGTGATTTCGATGGCCAACGAAACCGCCCCGCCCACCGCCATCGCGCCGATGAAGCCGCGGCGCCACAGAACCCGTGCGAACACCCCGAGTGGCACGAACAGCAGTACGTTCATCGCGGCCTGCTGGAAGGTCTGCGTCAGGAACCAGTGGCTCAGTGGGAGCCCGTGCTTCACCAGTTCGGTGTGGACGTCGGCGATCCACTGGAACGGCCGCAGCTGCACCGTCTGCTCCAGCCGCGCGCCGTTCGCGTCGGGCAGCGGCAGGAACACGACGGCCAACGCCATGCACGCGTAGAACACGACCGCCGCCGTCGTCACCAGGCCCCGCAACCGCGGCCGCCCGTAGCGCGCCAGCTGCAGCACCAGCTGCGGCACCAGGATCGTCCCCCACACCGCCAGAAACCCGATGAGACCTTCGTGCAGTGCCGTGACCTGTGCGTTCGTCATGAAGAGAACGTTATGGATCTTGGGTGTCGTGGTCCTCGGTCGAAGAGCCGGAGGGGCTCCCACCGGGGTCGGCCATTCGGCCGAGGCCGATCAAGCCAATCGGTCGGGCTCCTCGTCGTGCTGTCCGGCCGGCTCGGCGCGGTGGTCGCCGGGCAGGCTGCCGCGCTGGTTGTCGCCGTCCGGGCGGCCGCCGTTACGCCGCTGCGAGAGCCTACGTGACCAGTACCTGCCGGGCCGAGTCGTCGCCGGAAAGCACTGAACCACTGCGAACGACCGAAGACACCGCCCAAAAAGGACACATGAGTCGAAATCTCCGGTGACATTTGTCCACCACCATCCTTTTTCCCCTGGTGGGAACCGTCCTCTTTGTGCAGACTCCATCGCCGTGTGCTCGTTCCAGGGGAGAACGAGGGCGAAACCGGAGGAAACATGAGGCTCTTCACCCGGCTCGCGGTCACCGCCGCGGCCGCATTGGTCGCGGCGGGCATCGCGGGGGTGCCGGCGCAGGCGGCACTCAAGGACCAGACCACGGACGTCCGGATCATCACGATCAACGACCTGCACGGCAACCTCGAACCGCCGTCCGGATCGGCCGGGCGTGTCACGCTGTCCGACGGGACCAGCGTCGACGCGGGTGGCGCGGCGTATCTCGCCACGCACGTGAAGCAGCTCGAGTCGCAGGTGCGCAACTCGATGGTGCTTTCGGCGGGCGACAACGTCGGTGCGTCGCCGGTGATTTCGGCACTGTTCCACGACGAACCGACGATGGATTTCCTCAACGAGCTGGGCGTCAAGGCCTCGGTGGTGGGCAACCACGAGTTCGACGAGGGCTACCAAGAGTTGCTGCGCATGCAGTTCGGTGGCTGCAACAAGACCGACGGCTGCCAGTTCCGCCCGAACTACGGCGGCGCGAACTTCCCGTTGCTCGGGTCCAATGTGTACTTCACCAATGGTCTGCCCGCGCTGCTGCCGTTCTCGGTCCAGTTCTCCGGCGGGGTGCCGATCGGCATCATCGGCGCGACCCTGAAAGACCTGCCGACGGTCGTGACGCCCGGCGCGATCAAGGGCCTCGAGTTCGGCGACGAGGTCACCGCCATCAACCGCACCGCGAACATTCTCGACGCAATCGGCGTCAGGGCCCAGGTCGTGCTGCTGCACCAGGGTGACGAGACGCAGCCGGGCGCCGGCCCGAACGACTGCAAGGTGCAGCCCGGCGGTGCCGCCGCGACGATCGCGAAAAGCGTGAGCCCGAAGGTCGACGCGATCTTCACCGGCCACAGCCATCAGCAGTACAACTGCGTGATCAACGATCCGGGCGGTCAGCCGCGGCCCGTGGTGCAGGGTGCGTCGTTCGGCCGGCTACTGTCCGTTGTGGACTTGAAGATCGACCGACGCACGCGCGATGTCGTCCGCTCGCAGACCAAGGCGCACAACGAAATCGTGACCCGCGACGTCACCCCTGATCCGGCCGTCGCGAAGCTCGTCGACGAGGCCAAGACCAAGGCAGGCCCCATCGCCAACCGCCAGGTCGGCACCATCACCGCCGACCTCACTTCGGCCGGCGCGCCGTCGGGCGAGTCGACGCTCGGCGACGTGATCGCCGACGCCCAGCTCGAAGCCACCAAGGCCAACAACGCCGTCGTCGCCATCACCAACCCCGGCGGTATCCGCGCCGACCTCCTCTACGCGTCGTCGCCGAACGGTGAGGGCGACGGTGTGGTCACCTACGGCGAGGCGTTCACCGTGCAACCGTTCGCGAACATCATGCAGACGATCACGCTCACCGGCGCGAACCTGAAGAACGTGCTGGAGCAGCAGTGGGGCCAACCGGGCGGCACCAAGATCCTGCAGATTTCGAGCAGCCTGCACTACACATACTCGGCTTCGGCGCCGGTCGGCTCGCGCGTTTCGTACCTCACGGTCAACGGCACGCCGGTGGATCCGGCTGCGACGTTCCGCGTGTCCGTGAACAACTTCCTCGCCGCCGGCGGCGACGGGTTCAGCGAGTTCACGAAGGGCACCGACCTCACCGGCGGCCCCGTGGACCTCGACGCCCTCATCGCCTACCTCGGCGCGCACCCGGGTGTCGCGCCGCCGCCCGCGGACCGGATCACGGTGACGCCGTAGCCGGTTCGAGCCCCGCCCGCCGGCCGCGCGGGCGGGGCTCTCCTTTTTCCAAGCGCCGACCGCGCGCTTGGGCGACGATGGGCCCCATGACCTGGGACGACGTGATCGCGCTCGCGGCCGAACTGCCCGAGACCGAAGTGGCCACCTGGTACCGAACGCCCGCGCTGAAAGTCGCGGGCAAGGGATTCGCCCGGCTGCGCACCGAAGCCGAAGGCGGCCTGGTCCTCTTCTGCGGCCTCGATGAAAAATCCGCCCTCCTCGCCTCTGGCGATCCCGCCTTCTTCACCACCCCGCACTACGACGGGCACGGCTCCATCCTCGTCCACCTCGACCTCGTCGAACCCACGCAGCTGCGCGAACTCCTGACGGACTCGTGGCGGCTGAAGGCGCCGAAAAGGCTGCGATGACCCGATTTGGCGGAGGCTGACCCTGGCTCTGCGCGGCAACCCATTCCGTGAACCCAGTTCACTCCCGCTTGAGCAGTAGAAAATCCTCCACGCCGACGAGCCCGAGGAACTGCCGGACCCCGGGCGGCATCGGGCGGCGGGACCCGTCGTGCACGAGCCGTGGCTCAACCACGACGTGTTTCCGGCCTCGCGTCAGCAACTCCGCGCGGCCCGCGGCGAGCACGTTCTTGACCCAGTCGGTGTCCGGTCCGTAGGTCAGCGCGACGACGAAACCGTCGCCCGACCGGAACACGTTCAGCGGCGTCCGGAATTCGCGCCCGGAGCGGCGGCCGTGGTGCACGAGCATGCCGAAGCCGGGCAGCCACCCGACGAACGGCCGCGTGACGCGGTTCGTGACGACACGGTTGAAACGCGCGAGACGTTCGGGTAGCACCATGCCCTCGAGCCTAATCCAACGGCTGTGGAATTACAGCCCGAGCAGGTCCACGGCAACGGCGCCGGCCCCGTCTGATGGGATGGCCGTGACACCGACGCGGGGAGAAGATCATGGCGAACGACTGGCCGCTGCGACAGGACCCGGAGTCCCCGGTGATCTTCGCGCGGGCGCTGCTGGACGACCCGGCGCGGCTCGCGTTCGTGGTCCTCGACGATGACGACGACTGGTTCGTCAGTGACGGCACCGAATTCGACGAAGACATGACCATGAACCGTGAGCGATTCGCCGCGATCTCGTTGCGTGAGACCGTTGCGCTGGTGCCCGAGCTGACGGCGCTGGCCGAGCTGCCCACGGGTATGGCCGCCGACTGGGACCCCGACCGCGCCACGTGGTTGCTGAGCTCGGTCGCCGACTCCGACGACGCCGAGGAGGACCGGCGCATCCACGACAACCGCGTGGCTGCGTGGCCGCACCCCGGTTCGCCCGTCGAGGAGGTGCAGCTTTCGACCGGGCTCACGGAGATCGCGACCGGTCCCGCCGCGCCGGCCCGCGCGGTGCGTCAAGTCGTGCGCGAGGGCGATGGGACGTGGCTGTTCGTGGGCTTCGAGGTGCCCGAAGCCGAAGACTTCGAGGTCGAAGGCCTCGAGCTGGAGCACGTCGTGCGCCTGTACCCCGACGTCGCGGGCGCGCTGCTCGCCGCGCCCGGCCAGGTCTTCGACCGCGCCGAACCGGGTGCCGAGTGGGAGCTCGTGGAGGGCTGAGAACTTTTCGCGGCGCGTTGTCCTGGTGCCCGCGGGTCGGTTCGTCCTTAGAGTGTTAGCCGGCACGCACCGCCGGACTCGACACTCCAGAGGAGCAAGCCATGCCCACTTACGCCGCGCTCATCTACTCCGCCGACGTGGACCCGACGCAGCCCGAGGCCGCGACGATGATGAAGGATTACAACGAATTCGGCGCGGCCGCGGCGGCTGTCATCCGCGGCGGCAGGGCCCTCTACCCGACGGCGACCGCCACCACCGTCCGTGTCCGGGGCGGCAAGGGCGGCGACATCGTGACCAGCGACGGCCCGTACGCCGAGACGAAGGAAGCCCTCACCGGGTTCTACCTCATCGAATGTGGTGACCTCGACGAAGCCGTGAAGGTCGCCGCGCAGATCCCTGCCGCGTGGGACGGCGCTGTCGAGGTCCGGCCGGTCGTCGACTTCTCGTGACCCTCGCCGGTGACGCGCTGGGGCAGCTGGTCCGGGACGAGGGGACCCGGGTGCTGGCCACGCTCGTGCGCGTCACCGGCAGCGTCGACCTTGCCGAAGACGCGGTGCAGGACGCCGTCGTGCGGGCGCTCGAGACGTGGCCGCGCGACGGCGTCCCCGAGAACCCACGCGCCTGGCTACTCGTGACCGCACGCCGGCGCGCGGTCGATGTCGTGCGTCGCGAGGCGAAACGCGCCGGGAAGGAGGCGGCCGCCATGCCGTTTCCTGAGGACGACCCGCCGTCGGTGATCCGCGACGACCTGCTGCGGCTCGTGTTCACCTGCTGCCACCCGTGCCTTTCGGTGGACGCGCAGGTCGCGTTGTCGCTACGCACGCTCGGCGGGTTGTCGACCGCGAAGGTGGCACGCGGGTTGCGTCTGTCGGAGGCAACGGCGGCGAAGCGGCTGACCCGCGCGAAGCAGAAGATCGCGACGGCCGGCATCCCGTACCGCGTGCCCGCCGCCGAGGAGCTGCCCGAACGGCTCGAAGGCGTTGCGGCGACGGTGTATCTGATCTTCAACGAGGGGTACGCCGACGTTCGCGCCCCGCTCGTCGACGAGGCCGTGCGGCTGGCTCGGCTGCTGGTGTCGCTGATGCCGGACGAGCCGACGGTACTGGGTCTGCTGGCGTTGCTCCTGCTGCACGACGCGCGCCGCCGGACGCGGCTCGACGACCGCGATCTACCCGTGCTGCTCGCCGACCAGGATCGGTCGCGATGGGAT
Source organism: Amycolatopsis sp. (assembly GCA_035551175.1). Taxonomy (GTDB): domain Bacteria; phylum Actinomycetota; class Actinomycetes; order Mycobacteriales; family Pseudonocardiaceae; genus Amycolatopsis. Next base: position 163,473 of record DASZNR010000120.1, read on the forward strand.
CGTGCGCTGATCCGGGAAGGCGTTTCCTTGGTGGGCCGCGCGTTGCGGCGTACGCCAGGTGAGCCGAACCCGTACGCGGTCCAGGCGGCGATCGCCGCGTGTCACGCACTGGCGCCGTCGTACCCCGAAACCGACTGGGACGCCGTCATTTCGTGGTACGACGTGCTGCTCACCGTGCGGCCGAGCCCGGTGGTGTCACTGAACCGCGCAGCCGCGATCGCCGAACGTGACGGTGCCGCCGTCGCGCTGCCGCTCGTCGACGCGCTCGAGGGCTTGGCGGACTACCCGTGGTGGCACGCGACGCGCGCGGAGTTGTTGCACCGCTTGGGAAACGGCCCCGCCGCCCGCTCCGCCCGCGCCGACGCCGAGGCGACGGGCCTCACCCCCGGCCACGCCGTCCTCTTGCGCCGCCGCGTCGGCTAGATCTTCCGCACCAGCTGCAGCCACCGTCCGCTCCACCCCGACGAGACCGCGATCTCTTCGATCGCCCCGGTCGGCGAGCACAGGAACTCGAAGCGTGCCAACGCTTCCGCCTCCCCGGCCGCGACGCGCGGGCGCAGGCTTTCCAGCTCTGCGATGGCTTCGGCGGTGGAGCCGAAGCTGCTCCAGCTCGTATCGTGCTCGCCGGTCCGCAGGATGGCGACGACCTCGTCGAGGAGGCGGGACAGCCGCTCGGTGCGCGTCATGGCCTTGCACGCTACGCGAACCCCGAGCAGCTGTTGGTCCAACAGAGTCGAGTCCGGCGGCGCCGAGCCCCGGCGGGTCTGACGGACCTCGGTCGTCGGTCGAGGCTCGTCAGGCGTTGAGGATGCGGGCGAGGTTGGCGAGTTCGTTGGTGCGCCCGTCCAGCAGGCGTTGGGTCCAGGTCTGGTCGTGCAGCGGTTCGACGGCCATCACGACGCGGGTGCCGCCGTCGGTCGCGAGCAGTTCGACTTCGGTGCCGAACTCGTAGGGTTCGTGGTCGGGCACGAAGTCGACCAGTGACGAGTAGGCGAGCACCGTGGGCTCGTCGAGGCGGGTGAAGCGCTTGCGCGACACGGTCGCCAGGGGCATGCCCGCCGATTTCATGAACTGGACCGTCTCGGGGGCGGTCGCGGTCATGGTGTAGACCAGCTCGCCGCCCTCGCGCAGGTCCAGTGAGTCGACAGTGGTGGTGAACCCGTCGGGAGCCCACCACCGAGCAATACCATCCGAGGTGGTCCAGAGCGCCCAGATCGTGGCGGGGTCGGTGGGGTAGGTGCGCTCGAGACGGTGGGTCGTTGCCATGATCAGGTCTCCCTCAGTTCGGCTGCTGACATAGACGGGACGGAGCCGCGGGCGCTCTCTCGACATCCTGATTTGTGATGACCATCACATTCACTCTCGGCTACTGGGGACGAACGTGCGGCTCATGGTGGATCGGAAAGTTGACCGACCGCGCGATGAAGCACACCGCGGATACGTCGTCGTGGAGTTCGCGGGCCTTGTCCACCATGGCCGCGTCGGCAACGATCACGTGTGGGCGAAGGGTCACCTCGGTCAGTTGGCCGCCACCGCCGGTGGCGTCCATCGTCATGACTCCGTGAGCGTGGTCTTCGTAGTCGAGGACCGACACGCCGCCCACAGCGCACAGGTGGAGATACCACAGCATGTGGCACTGCGCGACGGAGGCGACCAGGAGCTCCTCGGGGTTCCACCGGGCAGGGTCGCCGCGGAATGCCGCATCTGCCGAGGCGGCGATGGGGGCCTTTCCGGTCGCAAGGACCTCATGGGCGCGGCTGAACGATCGGTAGCTGTCGGTCCCCTTGCCGAGGTTGCCGGTCCATTCGATCGCGACGTCGTAGGTGTGCGTGTCGGCCATGCGCCCAGCGTAGAGACGAAGACAGCTCGTGGGCGCCTCATTTCCGCCGGCCCGTCTCGCCGTCGCCGCATGTCGTCGTGCTGGCGGCAACGTCGGCCGAGTGAAGGGCACCGGCGGGAGAAGCAAAGCGCGGAAATGGAGCCGCCGAGCAATGTTGCTGGAACGTTGTTGGCACGGTCCCGTAGATAGCCAGAAGGGGTGCTTCTCCAATTCGGGAAGCACCCCTTCTGGGCTGCAAGAACAATTCTTGGAGCGGATGACGGGAATCGAACCCGCGTATTCAGCTTGGGAAGCTGATGTTCTACCATTGAACTACATCCGCAGTACCAGCGAGAGCTTACACGGTCACGTGATGCGTGGGTCCAGTGGGGCGTGGGTTGACGGCGCCGGGGACAAGTGACAACACTTGTTGTCCGATGGCGGGCTGTGCCGGAGGTGGGTGTGGTGGACGATCCGGTGATGTTCAGACAGGGCGGGTTTCGCCTGGTGGCCCGGGCGAGGGGCCTCGGGGACCTGCGGGCCGACGAGGGCCAAATAGGCCGGTTGCGGGAATTCGCGCAGAGGCAGGACGGGCCGGCGGACGAGCTCGTGGAGTGGCTGGCGAAGGCACCCGGGAACCGGCAAGTGTTCGAGCGCGCGTTGAGCGGCGGGGGCACCGAAGGCCTGGCCGCGGAGGACACCGAGCCGGGCAGATTCCTCGCCACCGTCGAAGCCACGCCGTACTGGGTGGACCGCGCCCGCTTGGAGAAGGGGGCGCGGGCGATCACGCGGGCGGGGTTGCTCGGGTTGTTCCCGCTGGGTGACATGTCGCTGATGGGCGGGTACCTCGCGTCGCGGGCGACGAAGGTGCTGGTGGGGACCGGGGAGATCGAGTACAGGGCCACGAGGCGGCTCGTGGAGACCGCGGCCTGGTGGATGAACGTGACGACACCGGGTGCGATGCAGCGCGACGGCGAGGGATTCCGGGCGACCGTGCGGATCCGGGTGGTACACGCGTATGTGCGGCGCGCGATGAACAAGCGCGAGGACTGGGACTACGAGCAGTGGGACCGGCCGATCAACCAGGTCCAGACCGCGGGGACCCTCCTCCTGTTTTCGCTGGTCTACGTGTTCGGCACGCAACTGCTCGGCGTCCGCTACACCGAGCAGGAACGCGCCGACATCCTCCACCTGTGGCGCTACATCGGCTGGCTCATGGGGGTCGACGAAGAACTGCTGCCCGCCGACGAGGACGACGCGTGGCGGCTGCTGTGGCTGCTAGCCGCCACCGAGTTCATCCCCGACGAGGACTCGAAGCGGCTCGCGAAGGCGCTGCTCGAGAGCCACACGGCGATCGGTGAGGGCCGCGGGGTCCCCGGGAAGGTGCTGGCGTACGTGAACGTGCGCGTGCACTCGGCGATCAGCAGGCTGGTGCTGGGTAAGGACAACGCCGATTTCCTGGAGCTGCCCGACGACCCGCTCGCCCAGGCGGCGGTCGTCGCGGCGGCCGGCGTGAACTTCGCGGCCGAAACGGCGCGGCGGCTCATCCCCGGCGCGACCGCGGTGCAGGAGCTGCTCGGCAGCCTCGGCCGGCGCCGCTACCTCAAGCGGATGCACGAAGTGTTCAAACCCGACACCTCGTACGGGCAGCACATGCGCGCCGCCTGATCAATGCCGTTACGCTTCGTCCGTGCTGCTCAGTGACCGTGACCTCCGCAAAGAGCTCGACGCCGGCCGCCTCGGTATCGACCCCTTCGACCCCGCCATGGTCCAGCCGTCGAGCATCGACGTGCGCCTCGACCGTTTCTTCCGGGTCTTCGACAACAGCAAGTACACGCACATCGATCCGCAGCTGCAGCAGGACGAGCTCACCTCGCTCGTCGAAAAGGAAGGCGACGAGCCGTTCGTGCTGCACCCCGGCGAGTTCGTGCTCGGCTCCACCTACGAGCTGGTCACCCTCGCCGACGACCTCGCGGGTCGTCTCGAAGGCAAGTCGTCGCTCGGGCGGCTCGGCCTGCTCACGCACTCCACCGCCGGCTTCATCGACCCCGGCTTCTCCGGCCACATCACGCTCGAGCTGTCGAACGTCGCGAACCTGCCGATCACGCTCTGGCCCGGCATGAAAATCGGCCAGCTGTGCATTTTCCGCCTCTCCAGCGCTGCCGAATTCCCGTACGGTTCCAAGCAGGCCGGTTCCCGCTACCAAGGCCAGCGGGGCCCGACGCCGAGCCGGGCCTACCTGAACTTCCACCGCGTCAACACCTGGCGCTAGCCGCGGCGCTCATCTCGACCCACTGGGCAAGATGTCACGCACTCACCCGGCGTGGCGGTCCCCGTAACCGGGCCCGCGATCGGCGTCTCTGGAAGTCCGTCGACCCGGCCGTCGTGCACGGGTGGAGACTCCGTGAGCGTGAACGATCGCTGTGCGCTAAACCGGCGGCGAAGACGTCAACCGGTCCGACCCGCACCGACCCGCCGAACCGGCCCGGCACCGCGTCCGCTGAGGCGCTGGACGAGGTGATCCACCGCGCGGTCACCAGCCTCCGAGCACCCATGAGCTGGCCGTCGGCAGTCACCGGCCACCGCGGAGCGCCGGGCCGTGATCACACGTGTTGGTCTCAGCCGGATTCCGACCAAGTCCCGGCGGGGTCCCTCAAGGCATCAGCGTCGCAATCAGGTCGCCGCTATGTCCAAGAGAACTTTGCCGACCGCTCCTTGTTCGACCGCGTCCTGCGCCGCCGCAGCTTCCGCGAGGGGGAAGTGATGGATCGGGAGCCCAGCGTCCTCACCGATCCGGAAGCCACCCGTGGCGATGGCCGCCGTCACGTCACTCGTCGCCTGTGCCAGCGCCTCGGCGTGCAGGGAGTACAGGACGAGGTATTGGTATCGGAGGTTCTTGAAATAGGTTTCCAAAATGGGCACCGAGTAGTTGTCGCCCCCGTGCTTGGCATAGATCGATACGGTTCCGCCGGTCTTCACGAAAGCAAGGTCCAGTGCGTTGTTCTGTGCGGGAGCGACCTCCACCACCAAGTCCACGCCCTCGGGCGCGGCTGCGCGCACCGCGCTCTCGACGTCGCCTTGCCGATAGTTGATCACATGGTGGGCACCAGCGGCCTTTGCCAACGATTCCTTCTTTGTCGAACTCACCGTTGTCACGACGGTTGCACCCGACCAGCGCGCCAACTGGACTGCGGCGTTGCCAACTGCGCCTGCACCGCCCTGTACCAGGACCGTCAATCCGGCCATCGCGCCTGGCCCAAGACGCGATGGGCCGCGATCGTGCACGGTCAGAGCGCGATGCGCAGTCAGGGCCGGCACCCCGATGGAAGCACCGATGTCGAAACTCACTCCCTCGGGCAAAGGAACGACACGGCTGATCGGTTGCACTACGTATTCAGCCGCTGTACCGAAAGGCCTTTCGTGCTGGGCGAGAATCAGCCAGACGCGATCCCCCACCGCAAAATTGGCCACCTGCGGACCCACCGCGTCGACGACCCCAGCACCGTCTTGGCCCGGAGTCACTTCATCGAACGGCAGCGGTCGGATTCGGAACCGCCAATCGGTAGGATTGACTCCGGAACGCATCAGGCGGACACGAACTTCGCCCGGGCCGGGTTCCGGAATGTCACGCTCGACAAGAGACAGAACGTCCGAGGTGCCGGGGCGTGTGTAGACAATGGCTCGCAAGTCGCTGCTCCTGATTAGAGACTGAGGTTGGGTTTGCCGTTACTGCCGCGATAGTGAAGGAAGTTGACCCATTCGTATGCCGAGGCAGCGTCGAGGGTCAGGTTGAGCTGCTCGGCCACTCGTCTCTTCACGACACGCTTGGTCAGCGCAAGCGCAAAGGCGGACTTCGACAGCAGTTGACGAACCATGTCGCCGACGACCTGGTCCAGATCGGCCGCGGGCACGGCGTAATTGATCGCGCCCAGGTCCGCCAGTTCGGCGGCCGTGAAGGGCTTGGCGAGAAGCAGGTATTCCATCGCTTTGGCCGGGAACATGTGCAAGGGCACCAGCGCACCTCCACCGTCACGCGGAACCGTGTCGAACCCGAAGATCTTCTGCAGGTCCATATGCACATCAGCCACTATCGCATCTTCCCTGGCGACGATCAGGTCGCAGCCGAACATGATGCTTTGGCTGAACCCGATACAGTCCTCGTTGACCCGGGCGATCACCGGCTTCTCCATTTCGGCCAGTGTTTGCTGAGTCAGCCGAACACCCTGAAACCCTTTCCACATCCAATCCGGAAAGTCGATCGGCTCGGGATCGAGCCTCTTGCCCTCTGCGTAGGGTGGTGCTGGCAGAATCCACGGCGCGCCGTCGTCGATGCCAGTGATGACGACGACTCTGACCGCATCATCCTCCCGCAATCGTGTGAGCGCCCGGCCGAGGTCGAAGTGGAGATCAGCATGAGAGCCGCGCGCTGAGCACCGCCATTCGTTCTGTAGTCAACAATCGCACGGTCGCCACGGCGTTACTGATCTCCACGTCGATCGATTCGAACGCCTCATAACCAACGGACGTCACCTTGTGACATCTCCTCACCTTCGAATTTCTTCAGGTCAGGTCAGCCGGCAACAGCATCAAGAGTCCAAACTCGACCCGAGCAACTTTTCGGACTTCTGTGTCGCCCGACTTCGTAGCCGTCTTCGCTGCCGACCAAGGCAGCGCCGATGACGAGGATCGCCGCGTCGCGTTCCTGGCGGGAACACTCCGGGTCGGACCCGGAGAGGCCTCGGCGTCGATCGGTCACCTATCTGGAAGAAACTGTTCCACCTCGTGCTCATCGTACCGCGGCTCAAGAGAAGATGGAAGCATTACTTCCAGATGATACGCTGGCGGCATGGGTGTGAAGCCGCTCCGGCGAGATGCGATGGAAAGTCGTGCTCGGATCATCAGCGCTGCTCGAGTGGTTTTCGCCGAGCATGGTTGCGAAGTGCCGATGTCTGAGATCGCTGCTGTCGCCGGGGTCGGCGTGGCAACGCTTTCACGCCACTTCGACCGCGCGCAGCTCGTCCAAGCCGTCATCGAACAGCGACTGCAGGAGCACGTGAACACCGCTGACGACGCGCTCGCGTTGGCTCCCGAAGAGGCGATCCTCTCCTACGTGCGGGGTCTGTGCGCTCGTGGGCTCAATGATCGCAGCCTGATCCGAACGTTCACACTCCCCCTGCCGGACTCGCAGATTGCGGATCGCTTGCGTCGCCAGCTGCGACAACGGCAACTGAAGCTCATCCGGGCTGGGCAGGATGCGGGCGTGCTGAGGGCGGGCGTGGTTCCCGAAGATCTTCTTCTCGTTCTCCTGGCTGTGCAGGGCAGCATGGAGAGCACGACGGGAAGCGCCGCGTGGCAACGTACGATGGCACTCCTCCTCGCTGGGCTGTCCGATGCCCCCACGGATCGCGATTTGCCGAGACCTCCTCGGCTGGACCACCTCATGCAACCTGCCAACGGTCCACGACCGGGGCGGCGGCCCAGCTCGCTCTCGGAATCCTGACACCAAGACGCGCTGACTGACGCGCGCTCTTGATCACCTCGTGCGCGCGGACGGTCCTGGTGTGGCCGGAGGCGGGCGCTCGACGGTCAGGAATTCACCGAACCCGCTCAGACCATGGTGAAAATCATCACCACCCGAGTCTCGCCCGCCGCCCTCGCGACCCCTTCCCGGGCCTGATCCCGACCCGCAGATCTACGCCTTGACCAGCGTGTTCGTGCTGAAGCGCAGGACTCTGGTCCTTCGCCTTGCCCGGCGGTCCGCGCCGGCGGCTGGTGCCGCACGTCACCCTCGCCACTGACACGATCCAGCTCCGGACCGGAGTTCCCTCGGATAGGTAAAAGATCATCGAGAGGAGTGGTGGGGTCGTGTCCGTCGTCTCGGGCGAACGAGCGGGCCAGCAGCACCTCGCGCACGTCGTGTTCATCGCGGGTGCGGCGGCGGTCGGCGGGTTCCTGTTCGGTTATGACAGCTCCAACATCAACGGTGCCGTGCTCGGCATCCAGAAACACTTCGACGTCGGCGCGGCGGCGACGGGGCTCACGGTTTCGAGCGCGCTGATCGGCTCGGCCGTCGGCGCGTGGTTCGGCGGACTGCTGTCCGACCGCATCGGCCGCATCCGCACGATGCAGATCGCCGCGATCCTGTTCCTCGTGAGCGCGCTCGGGGCGATGTTCCCGTTCGGCATCTGGGACCTGGCGTTGTGGCGCGTGGTCGGCGGGATCGCCATCGGCGTCGCGTCCGTGATCGGGCCGGCCTACATCGCGGAGGTCGCGCCGCCGGCGTATCGGGGGCGGCTCGCGAGCCTGCAACAGCTCGCGATCGTGCTCGGCATCGGCGTATCGGCGCTCGTCAACTGGGTCATCAAGGACGCCGCGCCCGCGCTGGCCGACGGTTCCCACAACCTCAACGGTTCACTCGGCGGCCTCGAAGCGTGGCAGTGGATGCTCGGCGCGGCGGCCGTGCCCGCGGTGCTCTACTTCGTGCTCGCCACGATCATTCCCGAGTCGCCGCACTACCTGCTGTCCATCGGCAAGGACGCGAAGGCGCGCAAGGTCCTCGCCGACGTGGAGGGCGAAGAAGGTCTTGACACCAAGCTCGCCGACATCCGCCGCGGTCTCAGCACCGCGCGCCGCTCGAAGGTGCGTGACCTCGTCGGCGGCAAGTTCGGGCTGCTGCCCGTGGTGTGGATCGGCATCGCACTCGCCGCGTTCCAGCAGTTCGTGGGCATCAACGTGATCTTCTACTACTCGGACACGCTGTGGCACTCGGTCGGACAGAACACCGATTCGCTGCTGATTTCCATGGTCAGCCCGGTCATCAACATCATCGGCACATTCATTGCGATCGCGTTCATCGACCGCGTCGGCCGGAAACCGCTGCTGCTGATCGGGTCGGTCGGGATGGCGATCGGGCTCGGCGTCGCGGCGATCGCCTTCGGCAATGCGCAGACCGTGCATGGTGAGTTGAGTCTCCCCGGCGCGTGGGGTCCGGTCGCGCTCGTGTTCGCGAACGTCTTCGTGATCTCGTTCGCACTGTCGTGGGGCGTGATCTTGTGGGTGCTGCTCGGCGAGATGTTCCCGCTGCGCATTCGCGGCGCCGCACTCGCCGTGGGCACGGCGGCCAACTGGGTCGCGAACTGGCTGGTCACGGTCAGCTTTCCGAGCATGGCCGACTGGAACCTGAGTATCACGTACTGGATCTACGCGGCTTTCGCGCTGCTCTCGATCCCGTTCGCGCTCAAGTTCATCCGCGAGACCAAGGGCACCGCGATCGAAGACGTTTCTTGATCATTTTCGGCGATTGATCGACAACTGCGCTGCACCATTCGGGGGTAACGGTCGTAATCGTTTCGTGATACGTTCCACGTCCGTGTCCCCCATTGGTGCGCGTCGTCGAGTGGTTTTCGTGTCTCTGAGTGTCATCCTGGGTGGCCTTGCGGCCGCCGGAGCGACACTGGTGCTGCCCGACAGGCCCGATGCGACGACGCTCGGTAGCGCCGTCGCGAGCCGACCTGACCTACCGGGCGGGCCGCCGTCGGCGGATCCCTACGCGATGCCGCCGGCGCCGTCCACCTCCGCCTCGTCGTCCACCGCGGCCTCCAGCACCGGCGCCAAACCCAGCCCCTCCGCGGCCACTCCGGCGCCCAGCAGCTCCCCGAGGTCCCCGTCCTCCGCCCCGGCGCCGGCGTCGTCCACCAGCTCGACCCCGAGCCCACCCCCGCCGTCCGCGCCTCCGTCCACACCGTCCCCGTCCACACCACCCCCATCGCCCACACCACCGCCGTCCGCACCGGTGCGGGGCGACGACCCGTCGCTCGCCGAGCAGGTCGTGGACCTCGTCAATGCCGAGCGCGACAAGGCCGGTTGCGCCCCCGTCGCCGAGGACTCCCACCTCGCCAAGGCCGCGCAGGAGCACAGCGACGACATGTCCGAGCGTGACTACTTCTCCCACACGACGCCGGACGGTGAGCACTTCGACGAACGCGCCCGCGACGCCGGCTACTCCCAGCCGGGTGCGGAGAACATCGCCAAGGGCCCGACGAGCGCGCAGCAGGTGATGCGGGTGTGGATGGACTCCAGGGACCACCGTGCGAACATCGTCAACTGCTCGTTCACGAACATCGGCGTCGGCGTGAACACCGACGGCTGGTATTGGACGCAGGACTTCGGTTACTGATGGCGCTCGATCGGCCGCGTGGTCAGATCGCCGTAGCGCGCGAGCACGGTCGCGCGCAGCTTCGCGTCGGTCCGTGGCACGGGTTCGATGAACACCTCGGTGACGTCGTGGAACTCTTCGGAAAGCTCGTCGGCCAGGCGCACGCAGGCGCGCTCGACGTCGGCCGCGCCGAGTGCGTCGTCGAAGTCCACGCGCGCGCACACCAGAACCTGGTCGGTGCCCATGAGCATTGTCTGCAGGTCCACCACCGCCTCGATCTCGGGCGCCGACCGTAGGTGTTCGCGCACGCCGCGAACGATTCGCGGATCGGCCTGGCGGCCGACGAGGAGCCCCCGGTTGGTGCGCCCCAGCAGGTACGCGACGCAGGCGAGCAGTACGCCGATGAGGATCGACGCGAGCCCGTCGTACAGCGAAGAACCCGTGAGCTGGTGCAGCCCGAGGCCGGCGAACGCCAGCAGCAGGCCGATCAGCGCCGCGGAGTCCTCGAACAACACGGTTTTCGGCGCGGGGTCGTCGATCAGCCGCAGGTAGCGGAAGAACGAGCGGTTCTCGGCCCGTGACTCGGCCCGCACCTGGCGAATCGCCTGCAGCCACGAGATGCCCTCGAGCACGAACGCGATCGCCAGCACGCCGTAGCCGATGATCGGGTCGTTCTGTTCCAGTGGCTCCCCGAACACCGTGGTGAAGCCTTCGTAGAGCGCGAACACCGCGCCGGAGGCGAAAATCGAGACGGCGGCCAGCAGCGACCAGAAGTAGCGCTCCTTGCCGTAACCGAACGGGTGGACCCGGTCGGCCGGGCGCTCCGAACGCTTGAGTGCCGTGAGGAGCAGGACCTCGGTGATCGTGTCGGCCACCGAGTGCGCGGCTTCCGAGAGCATCGCGCCCGAACCCGTGATGATGCCGGCGATCAGCTTGAGAATGGCGATCGCCAGGTTGACGCTGCCGGCCAGCACCACGGTGAGGGTGCTTTCGCCGCTCGCGTTCCCTTGCTCGCCCTCGTGTTGCTCGCCCTCGTCATGCTCCGTCACGTCTTGCTCGCTCACGGAGCAAGACTACTGATTTCGGGCGCGTTCGCGCCGGTCGAAACCGGGCCGGACGGCTAGAGGCGGTGCAGGCCCTCGAGCACCCGCTCCATCAGCGCCATCGCCGGGCGCCCGTCGCCGGTCGCGCCCGGGGCGTGGATCGTGACGAGGCCCAGTTCGGCCATGTCGTCGAGGAGGACCCGGGCGACACCGAGCGGCACGGTGAGCGTGGCCGCCACTTCGGCCACCGACCGCGGGTACAGGCACAGCGAACGCACGATGCGGAATTCGCCTTTGACGTCCGGACCGCGCCAGCGCGGATCGTCCGCATTGGCCTTCACGAGCGCTTCGATCGCCAAATAGCGCCGCCCCTGTGTGCGGCCGCGCGTGAGCACATACGGCCGCACCAGCGTGCGAGGTCCCGGGATGGGTGAAGGATCGGCGACCCATCCGTGGCGGGCAACGGGTTCGCCCGCGAACTCGTCGGGTGACTCGGTTGGCCACGCGGGTTCGAGCGACTGGCTCGGCGCCACGGTGATCCGTGCCGCCTGTGGAAAGGGAGTTCCCGTGTTCGGTGCGCGATACCCGTTCACCACTTCGAGTCCCCTTGTCCGGTCGCCCAATTCGGTCACGCGCGCGGCGCTGGTCGTGCGGTGCCGAAGAGTACGCGGGATCTCGCTCGTGTCACGGAGAATGTGACGTACCCCAAATTCGGAGTCAACAATGATCGTGAAAAACGTTTACGACAAATTTTCGGTACCCGCGTAAGGGATTGCCGGGTCGCCGACGGTTACCCGTGAGTACGCCGAGACCGGTGCCAGCCTGCGGTTTCACGGTGTGGGAATTTCGCTCCGCACTCGAACAACCACCGTTGGTGAAAATTGCTGGTCACGCCGCAGGAAACGGTGCGGCCCGTCAATAAAGAGCGCCTCTTTCCCGATCATGATCGGGAAAGAGGCGTTCGGCTCGATATCGGAAACTACTGTTCTTCGGAATCCGGCGGCTCGCCGCCCTCCGCCGTCGCCGCGGTGTCGGGTTCCTCCGGCAGCGCGGGCGCGCCGGCCGCCACCAGCGCCGGTTCGGGCTTGCGCTTCACGGCCGTGAGCAGCAGCTGCGCGACGTCGACGACCTCGACCTTCTCGCTCGCGGCGCCGTCGCTCTGGCGCGCCGTGACGCCGTCGGTGAGCATCACTCGGCAGAACGGGCAGCCGGTCGCGATCTTCGACGGCGCGGTGCCGAGGGCTTCGTCGACGCGCTCGATGTTGATCCGCTTGCCGATCTTCTCCTCCATCCACATGCGAGCGCCGCCGGCGCCGCAGCACATGGACCGGTCGCCGTGCCGCGGCATCTCGCGCAACGTCGCACCTGAGGCGCCCACGAGCTCGCGCGGAGCGTCGTAGACCTTGTTGTGGCGGCCGAGGTAACACGGGTCGTGGTAGGTGACGTCTTCGGCGATCGGCGCGACCGGCGTGAGGTACTTCTCCCGCACCAGTCGGTTGAGCAGCTGCGTGTGGTGCACGACGTCGAACCGGCCGCCCAGCTCCGGGTACTCGTTGGCGAGCGTGTTGAAGCAGTGCGCACAGGTGACGACGACCTTGCGCGCCTTGCGTTCGCGGCCCTCGAACACCGAGTTCAGTACCTCGACGTTCTGCTGTGCCAGCATCTGGAACAGGAACTCGTTGCCCGCGCGACGCGCCGGGTCACCGGTGCAGCTCTCCTCCGAGCCGAGCACGGTGTACTTGACGCCCGCGATGTGCAGCAGCTCCGCGACGGCGCGGGTGGTCTTCTTCGCGCGGTCCTCGAACGCGCCGGCGCAGCCGACCCAGAACAGGTACTCCGCGTCGCCGAGATCGCCAGCCGAATTTTCACCGAACACCGGAACCTCGAAATCCAGGTCCTCTGTCCACTGGAGACGGTCCTTGGCGTTCTGGCCCCACGGGTTGCCCTTGTTCTCCAGGTTCTTGAACATGCCGTTCAGCTCCGTGGGGAACGACGATTCGATCATCACCTGGTAGCGGCGCATGTCGACGATGTGGTCCACGTGCTCGATGTCCACCGGGCACTGCTCCACGCACGCGCCGCAGGATGTGCAGGACCAGAGCATGTCCGGGTCGATGACGCCGCCGTCATCGCCGATGAGGGCCTTTTCGGATTCGGCGATGGCGAGCACGTCGATGCCCGCGTACATGTTGTCGCCGCTCAGCCCGACCTCTTCACCGGTCATGTCGCGTTTGCCGCCCGCGAGCAGGTACGGCGCCTTCGCATAGGCGTGATCGCGCAGCTGCGTGATCAGCAGCTTCGGCGACAGCGGCTTGCCGGTGTTCCACGCGGGACACTGCGACTGGCAGCGCCCGCATTCGGTGCACGTCGAGAAGTCGAGCCAGCCCTTCCAGCTGAAGTCCTCCACGGCGCCGACGCCGAACGTGTCCTCGTCCGGATCGGCCTCCTCGAGGTCGAGGACCTTGCCCTTGCTCATCATCGGCTTGAGGGCGCCCAGGGCGACGCCGCCGTCGTTCTCACGCTTGAAGTAGATGTTGAAGAACGCGCTGAACCGGTGCCACGCGACGCCCATCGTCATGGTGCGGGCCACGACGATCAGCCACACCGTCGCGCTCATCAGCTTGATGAACGCGAACACCGACACGAGCGTCGCGCTGGCGGGCAGCACGCTGCCGATCGGGTTAGACACGAACGCGGCCCACAGCGGCGTTTCGTGCACACCCATCGCGGCCTTGGCCGCGCGCACGCCGATGATGCCGACGCCCTCGATGATCACCACGGCTTCGACGAAGTAGGCCCACGCGAAGTTCGAGCCCGCGAAGCGCGACATGCGGTCCGCGCGGCGCGGGTGGTTGAGCTGGCGGATGACCACGAGCCCGAAGCCGCCGACGATCGTGCCCACGCCGAGCAGCTCCATCAGCAGGTTCCACAGGCCCCAGTCGTCGAGCACCGGCCAACCCCACGTCGGCACGAACACCTCGCCGTAGGCCTCGAACAGCGCGAGCGACCCGATGAGGAAGCCCCACATCACCATCCAGTGCCACGGCGCGACTTGGCGGAACTTCGCCATGCGGGTGTGCGCCGCGAACTCCTTGACCAATGTGCCGAGCCGGGACAGGAACGGTCCGTTGCGCGTCGAGTCGGGCTGGCCGAGCCGGATCACCCGCACGAAGCGGGCGACGGTGGCGATGAACATTCCCCAGGCGACGACGCCGAGGAGGACGGAGATCCCCCCGAGCGTCAGCTGTACAGCGCCCATCATCGGGTGCCTTTCGTCCGGTGTGGTGGTGCCGGTGCCGGGTGCGGGTGCCGCCGGCCCGGTGCCGAGCAGGGTAACGGTTGGTACTGATGAGTAACTGGTTGACGGGGCTCAAGTCCCACCAATGTGGTGCATGCCTCGCTAGCTAGTGAGACGATCGTTCAGGTAGTTTCGCTGGTATGGGTGCTTACTTGTACCTCGCTTTGGCGATCGCCGCAGAAGTGACCGGCACGGTTTCGCTCAAGCTGAGCGAGGGGTTCTCCAAGGTGGTGCCGTCGGCGCTGGTCGTAGCCGGCTACGGCGTGGCGTTCTTCGCGCTCGCGCGAGTGCTGAAGTCGGGCTTGCCCATCGGGCTCGCGTACGCGGTGTGGGCCGCCGCGGGCGTCGCGCTCGTCGCGGTCATCGGCGTGCTGTTCCTCAAGGAGCCGATGAACGCGATGATGGTCGGTGGGCTCGCGCTCGTGATCGGCGGAGTCGTGCTTCTCGAGGTCGGGAGCAGCCAGTGAAGATTCAGGTCGACGGCCGCAAGGCGCGCGGAGACAAGCGGCGCGCGGAGATCATCGAAGCCACGCTGCGGGTGATCGAACGCGACGGCGTCGCGGGCGTCACCCACCGTACGGTCGCCGCCGAGGCCGGCGTGCCCACCGCGTCGACGACCTATCACTTCGCCTCGCTCGACGACCTGCTCGTCGCCACTCTGATCTCGTGCGCGCGCGACATGGCGACCGAGGTGTACTGGATGATCGACCGCGCCCGCTCACGCGGCAGCCGTGGCGCCGAGGAAGTGTCCGGCCTGCTCGCCGAGGCCCTCGGCGCCCGCCGGGGCCGCACGATGGCGGAGTACGAGCTGTACCTGCTGGCCGCCCGCAAACCGGAGCTGCGCCCGGCCGCACGGCGCTGGCTCGACGTGCTCACGTCCATGGTCCGCCACGACGACGAGGTTGCCTTCCGCGTTTTCCTCGCCGGCATCGACGGCCTGCTCATCCAGGGCCTCATCGACGACGAACCGCCCTCGGCCGAGGAGCTGCGGCCGGTCGTGGATTACCTGCTGAAGCCGCACCGGTGAAAAACCCGCGCGTCGCGGCTCGGTGCTCGGCTAATTTGCCGGCATGCGGATCGCTGGTGACTACGAGCTCGACGACGACCCCGGACGGCTTGACCTCGACGTGGTGTGGAAGTTCCTCTCCACGGAGGCGTACTGGGGCCGGTGGCGCACGCGCGAACAGGTCGAGCAGGCGATCACCGGATCGTGGCGAGTGGTGGGGGCGTACGAGCGCGCGACGGGGCAGCAGGTCGGGTTCGCGCGGGCGTTCTCCGACGGGGTGTCCTCGGCCTACCTTGCTGACGTGTTCGTCGTCGAAGACGCGCGCGGCGCGGGCCTTGGCAAGCAGATCGTGCGCGAGATGATCGAAAACGGGCCGGGCGCCGGGTTCCGCTGGATGCTGCACACGGCCGACGCGCACGGGCTGTACCGGCAGTTCGGGTTCACCGAGCACACGAAGGGCCGTTACCTGGAACGCGAGGGCGTGAACCGGGAGCCGCTGCGCTAGCGCCGTCCACAATGGAGGGCCGTCGCGGAGTGCGTCCGCGACGGCCTCCGGTGGCTCAGCCCTTGTTCTCGTAGATCGCGGTGATCGTGGCGCGAGCCAGGGTGTGGCCGAACAGGTTGAAACCGAGGAACGCGGGCGTGGCGTCGCCGTCGATGTCGAGGGAGTCGACGTCGAGCGCGTGCACCACGAAGAAGTAGCGGTGCGGGCCGTGTCCGGGCGGCGGGGCGGCGCCGAGGAACTGCTTCACGCCGCCGTCGCACTTGAGCGTCACGGCGCCTTCGGGCAGGCCGGAGCCGCTCGCGTCACCGGCGCCCGAGGCCAGCTCGGTCACCGACGCCGGGATGTTGAACACGGCCCAGTGCCAGAACCCACTGGCGGTCGGGGCGTCGGGGTCGTACGCGGTCACCGCGAAGCTGCGGGTGCCTTCGGGGAAGCGCTCCCACGCGAGGTGCGGTGAACGGTCTTCGCCGCCGGCGCCGAAGATGCCGGACAGGTGCGGGGTCGCCAGCGTCTCGCCCTCGGCGATGTCATTGCTGCGCAGCGTGAACGACGGGACGGACGGCAGGAAATCGTACGGATTGGGCGCTTGTGGCATCGATCCTCCTGATCAATCTGATCTTGGCATCCCACTAGGACCCAGGCTAAGACCCTGACCCCGGATCCGGTATCTCAGGGATGTTCGGGGGGTTTACCGGATGCGGCGTCCGCGAGGCCGCTCTTACTTTTGCCAGGACGGATGAGCGGTACTGAGGGGACGGACACCATGGCACGCCCGCTTCTGGCACTGGGTGGCGTAGTTCTGATCGGGGCGGGGGTCGCGATCGCGTTCGGCTGGGGGGTGGGGTCCACGGTGGAGCGTGACGCCGCGATCACGCAGCCGATCCACGGCGTGCGACTCGACGCCGACGACGGTTCCGTCCGCATCCGCAGCGGCTCGGGGCCGATCACGGTCCACCAGACGCTGCACTACAACCTCCGCGGCGAGCCCGGTGACGCGTGGCAGGTGCAGGACGGCCAGCTCGTGCTCGGCGGCTGCGGGCACAACTGCTCGGCCGACTACGACATCGTCGTGCCGGCCGGCCTGCCGGTCACGGGTAAAGCGGACTCGGGTGGGCTGGACATCGCGGGCGCGGGGAGCGTCGACGTGACCGCCGACTCCGGCCACGCGCAGATCGCGAACGTCCCGGGCCTGGTGAAGCTGCGCCTCGACAGCGGGTCGATCGACCTGCACGACGTCGGCCCGGTGCAGTTGCACAGCGACTCGGGCCACGTGTCGGCCGACGGGGTGCGCGGCCCCGTGGACGTCTCCAGCGACAGCGGGCGCGTCGAGCTCGCTCTCGCGAGCCCCAACGACGTGAAGGTGCGGGCCGATTCCGGCAGCGTCGACGTGCGCGTGCCGTCCGGGTCGTACCGGGTGATCGGTGACAGCGATTCTGGCCAACGGTCCGTGGACCTCCCGCAGACCTCCGGCGGCGCCGGCGCGCACACGCTCGACCTCAACTCGTCGAGCGGCAGCGTCACGGTTTCGCCTGCCTGACCCCGTCCGGGCGAAGCGCCTGGTGGGGACACAGGCGCTCGCCGGGCCGGCGGCGCCCCTCGCGGCGACGGAACCACCGTCTCGTGGGCTGGCTGGTACCGCTCGCGGTGGTGTCGTGGGGCATCGGCGCCGTGCTGTACCTGATGCTCGTCCGGGCGAAGCGCCTGGTGAGCGTCCTCACACCCGGCTGCGGAGAAGTTGCTGGGCGACCCCGGGAACAAGGACCCCGATGTGGTCGTTAGCCTGATACGAAGGTTGAGTGCGGCCGACTCAAGTCTGGCTTGACGAGGCGCACGACAGGCCGGTAGAACTTGCCAGGGCTCCGCTCAAGGCGGAGCTCAAACGTGCAGGTCACGAACATAGCAGTAGAGCTGCCAACACAGGAGGAAGCACCATGGCGCGAGCGGTCGGCATCGACCTCGGCACGACCAACTCGGTCGTCGCCGTCCTTGAGGGCGGCGAGCCGACGGTCATCGCCAACTCGGAAGGCTCCCGGACGACCCCGTCCATCGTCGCGTTCGCCAAGAACGGTGAAGTGCTCACCGGTCAGTCGGCGAAGAACCAGGCCGTGACCAACGTCGACCGCACGATCCGGTCCGTGAAGCGGCACATCGGTACCGACTGGAACAACGAGATCGATGGCAAGAAGTACACGCCGCAGGAGATCAGCGCGCGCGTGCTGATGAAGCTCAAGCGCGACGCCGAGGCCTACCTCGGCGAGGACATCACCGACGCGGTGATCACCGTTCCGGCGTACTTCGAGGACGCCCAGCGGCAGGCCACCAAGGAGGCCGGGCAGATCGCCGGCCTGAACGTGCTCCGCATCGTCAACGAGCCGACCGCCGCCGCGCTGGCGTACGGCCTCGACAAGGGCGAGAAGGAACAGACCATCCTGGTCTTCGACCTCGGTGGCGGTACGTTCGACGTGTCGCTGCTGGAGATCGGCGAGGGGGTCGTCGAGGTTCGTGCGACGTCCGGTGACAACCACCTCGGTGGTGACGACTGGGACGAGCGCATCGTCAAGTGGCTGGTCGACAAGTTCAAGGCCTCCAACGGCATCGACCTGACCAAGGACAAGATGGCCTTGCAGCGCATCCGCGAGGCGGCCGAGAAGGCGAAGATCGAGCTGTCGAGCTCCAACTCCGCCAGCATCAACCTGCCCTACATCACGGTCGACGCCGACAAGAACCCGCTGTTCCTCGACGAGACGCTGTCGCGTGCCGAGTTCCAGAAGATCACCTCGGACCTGCTCGACCGCACCAAGGCGCCGTTCAACAACGTGATCCGCGACGCCGGCATCTCCGTGGGCGACATCGACCACGTCGTGCTCGTGGGTGGTTCCACCCGCATGCCGGCCGTGGCCGAACTCGTCAAGGAGCTGACCGGCGGGCGCGAGCCGAACAAGGGCGTGAACCCGGACGAGGTCGTCGCCGTCGGCGCGGCGCTGCAGGCCGGTGTGCTCAAGGGTGAGGTCAAGGACGTCCTGCTGCTGGACGTGACCCCGCTTTCGCTGGGCATCGAGACCAAGGGTGGCGTGTTCACCAAGCTCATCGAGCGCAACACGACGATCCCGACCAAGCGGTCCGAGATCTTCTCGACGGCGGACGACAACCAGCCGTCGGTGCAGATCCAGGTGTTCCAGGGTGAGCGCGAAATCGCCGCGGCGAACAAGAAGCTCGGCATGTTCGAGCTGACCGGTCTTCCGCCGGCCCCGCGTGGGGTGCCGCAGATCGAGGTCACCTTCGACATCGACGCCAACGGCATCGTGCACGTGACCGCGAAGGACCTCGGCACGAACAAGGAGCAGTCGATGACGATCACCGGTGGCTCCGCGCTGCCGAAGGACGACATCGAACGCATGGTCAAGGACGCCGAGGCCCACGCCGAGGAGGACAAGAAGCGCCGCGAGGAGGCGGAGACCCGCAACCAGGCGGAGACGCTCGTCTACCAGACGGAGAAGTTCGTCAAGGACAACGACGACAAGCTTCCCGAAGAGCTCAAGGGCAAGGTGAAGACCGCGATCGACGAGGCCAACGAGGCGCTCAAGGGCACCGACTCGGCCAAGATCCGCGAGTCCATCGAGAAGCTCAACACGGCCTCGCAGGAGCTCGGCAGCGCGCTGTACGCCAACCAGGGCGCGGGTGCCGAGGCTGGTGCTCCGGGTGCCGACGGCGGGTCCGCCGGTGCCGGCGACGCCAAGGCCGACGACGTGGTCGACGCCGAGATCGTGGAAGAGGACGAGAAGAAGTGACACCACGCCACTCCGAAGCCGAGGGCCGGGGCCCCGAGGAGCCAGTGGTTGTGCGTGACCGGCGGCGGGTCGACCCGCAGACCGGTGAAGTCCGACCCCCTGCCCCGGAAGAAACCGTGCCGGAAAAGGAAAGCCGGTCCGAGGAGGAGCCCGCGCGCCACGCGGGCCCCTCGCTCGGGGACTCGGCGGACGAAGCGGTTTCGGCCGCGTCCGACGTCGAGAAGCAGCTGGCCGAACGCACTGCCGACCTGCAGCGGCTGCAGGCCGAGTACGCCAACTATCGCAAGCGCGTCGACCGCGACCGCGAGGCCGTGGTGCTGGGTGCGAAGGCATCGGTGGTCGGCGACCTGCTGCCCCTGCTCGACGACCTCGAGCGCGCGGAGCAGCACGGTGATCTCACCGGTGCGTTCAAATCGGTCGGCGACAAGCTGGTGAGCGGTTTGCAGCGAGCCGGGCTCGAGTCGTTCGGCACCGAGGGCGAAGCCTTCGACCCGAGCGTGCACGAGGCCGTGCAGCACAACACCTCGCCGGACGTGACGGGCCCGACGGTCACCGTGGTCATGCGCCGCGGCTACCGCTTCGGGGACCGGGTCCTGCGCGCGGCACTGGTCGGGGTCACCGACCACGAGCCCGCGGCGGCTGCGGTCGACCCGCCCGTCGGCGGCGAGCTGCCGCTGGACGGGTCGATCGATGAGCCGAACCAAAAGTAACACGCGTTTCGAAGCGAAAGGAGGAGGCACCCGATGAGTGCTCGGGAGTGGATGGGCAAGGACTTCTACAAAGAGCTGGGTGTCTCCTCCGACGCCACCGCCGACGAGATCAAGAAGGCGTACCGCAAGCTCGCCAAGGAGAACCACCCGGACGCCAACGCGGGCAACACCGCGGCGGAGAACAAGTTCAAGGCCGTGTCCGAGGCGTACGGGGTGTTGTCGGATCCGGCGAAGCGCAAGGAGTACGACGAGGCGCGGCGCCTGTTCGGCTCCGGCGCTGGTGGCTTCGGCGGGTTCCCCGGCGGCGGCACCGGCGCGGGCGGCTTCGACATGAGCGACATCTTCGGCCAGGCCGGCGCCCAGCAGGGCGGGTTCGGCGGCCTCGGCGACATCCTCGGTGGCATCTTCGGCCGGTCCGGCCGCGGTGGCGCCGCGACGGCCAACCGGCCGCAGCGTGGTGCCGACGTGGAGACCGACGTGCGGATCGACTTCGTCGAAGCGGTCAAGGGCGCGACCCTGCCGTTGCGGCTGTCGAGCCCCGCGACGTGCCAGACGTGCGGCGGAAACGGGGCGAAGCCGGGCACGTCGCCGCGCACGTGTCCCACGTGTGGCGGTTCGGGCCTGGTGAGCCGGAGCCAGGGCGCGTTCGCGTTTTCCGAACCGTGCCGTGACTGCCGCGGCCGCGGCCAGATCATCGACGACGCGTGTCCGGAGTGCGGCGGCGAAGGCATCAGTACCCGCACCCGCACGCTCACGGTGCGGATCCCGCCGGGCGTCGACGACGACCAGCGGATCCGCCTCGCCGGCCAGGGCGAACCGGGCCGGGGTGGCGCGCAGGCCGGTGACCTGTACGTGCGTGTGCACGTGGCGCCGCACAAGCTGTTCGGCCGCACCGGGCTCGACCTGACCTTGACGGTCCCGGTGGACTTCACCGAACTCGCGCTCGGCACCACGATCACGGTGCCGACGCTGGAGGGCAAGGTCTCGCTCAAGGTGCCGTCGGGTACCGCGAGCGGCAGAGTGTTGCGGGTGCGCGGAAAAGGCATTCAGAAGCGGGACGGCTCGCAGGGTGATCTGCTGGTGACCCTGCAGGTCGCGGTGCCCGCGAAACTGGACGACAAGGCGAGGACGGCCCTGGAGGCCTACGCCGAGGCGATGAAGGGCAATGACCCGCGGCCCGATATCACCGAGTTGCTCGAAGGCAGGTGAGGGTGATGTTCGGCGGCATCCCGGGACTCCCCAACGGTGCGGACGAGGACACCCCAGTGTTCGTGATCTCCGTGGCGGCTCAGCTTTCGGGTCTGCACGCCCAGACGCTGCGCTCCTACGACCGCCAGGGCCTGGTCTCGCCCGGCCGCACCTCCGGCGGCGGCAGGCGGTACTCCATGCGTGACATCGCGCTGCTGCGTGAGGTCCAGCGCCTCTCGCAAGAAGATGGAGTGAACCTGGCGGGCGTCAAGCGGATCATCGAACTCGAGAACCAGGTCGACGCCCTGCGTTCCCGCGTCCACGAGCTCACCGAGGAACTCGCCGCCGCCTACGCGGCCGCCGAACAGGCCGCCGCCGCGGTCCACGCGTCCTACCGCAAGGACCTCGTCCCGTTGCGGCAGCAGACGTCGCTGGTGGTGTGGAAACCCAAGCGCCGCTGACCTTTTGGTCTCTTGTGGACAGCCCCTTTCTCGCCTGCTTGGCGGTGGAGGGGCTTTCTGCTGACGGGGCTCGCGGGAAGCACCGTCCACAGTAGATACAGGCCGCCGCCTGGTGCCGCTGGCCGTGGTGTGAGTGGATGGTGCCCTGTCGGTTGCGTGCGGTGCTCCGCCACGCTCGCAGGCGATGCGGGGAGCCGGCCTACTTCAGGTGCTCGTCGAAGAAGGACATGACCCGTTGCCAGGCGTCGAGGTCGGAGTCCTCGTGGTAGGCGAGGCCGAGGACGCGCAGGAGAGCGTTGAGGGGAGCCGGGGCCATTTTGTTGGCGAAGCTGTGCCCGGCGTGGGGGTATTCCTTGACGTCGTGGGGGATCCGGCGTTCGGTGAGGGCGGCGTCGAGTTTGGCGGCGGCCCCGCGCAGGGACGGGTCGCGGCGGCCGAAGCTGGCGACGATGGGGCAGGCGTCGTCGAGGACGGACAGGTCGCGGGGCAGCTGGCCGTAGTAGGGGGCGGAGGCGTCGAAGGAGCGGGCCGCCGCGACCAGCGCGAAGCCGCCGCCCAGGCAGTAGCCGGCGACGCCGACTTTGCCGGTGCAGTCTTCCCGGGCGGCCAACAGGGCGCGCGAAGCTTCGATGTCGTTGAAGGCGCGGCCTTCGCGGGCGAACATGTCCTTGAACACGGTTCGGACGCAGCGGAAGAAGCCGCCGCGCGCGTAGAGATCAGGGCTGAGTGCGAGATAGCCCGACGCGGCGAAGCGGTCGGTGATGCGCCGTGCGTCCGCGGTGAGGCCGATGGCGTCGTGGATGATCACGACGCCCGGGAAGGGTCCGGTGCCCGATGGGACCGCCAGGTAGCCGGTGATGTCGCCGTCAGTAGCAGGGATCGTGACCGCCATGACCCGCGACTCTAGCCCCGATCGGCGGCGCACACCGGGCAACTCGCGGCGGTCGTGAACAGCTGGTCAGTCGACGGTGAACGGGTCGTACTGGATCTGGCTGAGTGCGCTTCCGGCCACCAGCATTCGCGACACCGTCGCCCGGATCATCGACGGCGAGCCCGACACCAGGATGTCGTGGTCGGGCCACGCGCCGTAGCGCGTGACGGCTTCCGCGAGCGTCCCGTGCTCGCAGCCGGGCAGGTGATCGCCGCGTTCGACGACGGGGGTGACCGTGAGCCAGGGATTGGTGGTGGACAGTGCGCGAAGCTCTTCGAGGTCGTACAGGTCGTCGCGGGTCGGGCCGCCGTAGAAAATGCGAGTTTTCGGGTTTTCGCCCCACAGCGCGAGGTGGTCGAGGATGGAGCGCAGCGGCGCGACGCCCGTGCCGCCGGCGACCATGAGGACCCCGCGCGAGCGCTCGCGGTCCACTGCCATGCGGCCGAGCGGCGGGCCGAGCCGCCAGACGTCGCCGGGCTGGGTGTGGCTCACGATGGTGCGCGAAACCCAGCCGCCGTCGACGGCGCGGACGTGGAACTCGATGCCGCCGTCTTCCCGGGGCGCGTTGGCGGGCGAGAGGTAGCGCCACAGGCGCGGGCGTTGCGGCACCTCGACGCTCATGTACTGCCCCGGCGAGTACGGCACGGGGTGCTCGGGCAGCAGCCGCACCAACGCGAGGTCCCACGTCAGGCGCCGGTGCTCGACCACGGTCGCGTGCCACGACGCCGGGTTCGAGTCGGCTGCCGCGGCCTCCTGCATGGCGCGCGCGACGATCGTGAACGCCTCCGCCCACGCCCGCTCGACCTCGGCGGTCCAGTGCGGGCCCAGGTGGTTCTTCAGCGCGGCCAGCAACGCGGTGCCGATGGCCTCGTAGTGTTTCGGGATCACACCGAACTTGCGGTGGTCGCGCCCGAGCTGGCGCAGGAACGGCACGAGGTCCTCGGGCCGGTCCACCATCTGCACGATGCGCACGAGCGCGCGTACGATCCGCCCGCGCTGCACCTCCATGTTGATGGGGAAGAAATCGCGGGTGCTCGGCGCCAGCGTGAACAGCATCCCGTAGAAGAATTGCGAGATTTCCGGCACGAACGGTTCGGACAGCGCCCAGGTGTCGCGGATCAGGCGCACCATCGCGACCACTGCGGCCGGCGTCTCGCGAGGCGCCGCCGAGCGCGGGAGCGGGCTGATCGAGTCGGCTGTCATCGGGATGTCGTTCGCGGGTCGGGGGCTGATTCGGGGCGAGGAGTGAGCCGTCACGGGCGAGGGGGTGGGTCGCACCGGCCGGTGCCGCGGGAGTTCACCACTGGCTCCACCTCATCCCTCGCCGTTGTTCGGGCCGCCGTTCTTCGGGGCGGCGTTCTTCAGTTCGACGTTCTTCAGGACACTGTTCTTCAGGACTGTCGTTGCGGCCACTGATTGCGGCTCGTCCGCAGAGTAGCTGCCTCGAGGCCCTTTGCCTGCATCGTTGCTCCGGTCGGGTTACCGCCGGATTCGGCGCGTGGGACAGGTCACCGGATAGATAGTTGCCCTACGCAACCATCCAGAGATAAACTTGTATTGCACAATCAATTGGCGGCCGGGCCGGTCGCGCGGGAGGAAACCGATGAGCTCAGCCGACGACGTCAGGATCGAGCTGATGCGCGAGCTCAAGAACGCCTCGCAGCTCCAGCACCTGTGGATCATGCAGGCCTGGGAAGACGAGCCGAGTCTGCACCCCGCCGCCGGGATGTTGCTGTCCGATCTCGCGAAGCACGGCGAAGCGCGGCCCTCGGAGCTGGCCAAGCGCAAGCTCGTGGATCTGTCGGTGGTGAGCCGCCAGATCGCACAGCTGCAGGCCGCGGGCCTGATCGACCGCCGACCCGCCCCCGAGGACGGGCGTGCGTCGCTGATCAGCGTTTCCGCAAAGGGCCACGCTGAGCTGCAGAAGTGGCGTGACCGGTACATCGCCTTCTTCGAGAAGGCCCTCGGTGGTTGGGACGACGAGCAGATCGTGGACCTGACAACTCGCCTCGCGGAACTGAACAACGGTCTCCGTGCTGTGCTCGGGCCCCCCGACTGCGCGACGGAGCACCCGGACCCCAAAGACTCGTGAGTGGCGGTGCCGGTTCTAACCAGGTTCTAACCGGCGTGAACACTCACGAGTCCTACGGCATTCGGGCGTCTCGGGAGTCTCCGTACGGCCCTGACCTGGCATCGGGACGGGCGGTAGCGTCGATCGGGTGAGGCGGAGCCGAGTCGCTTTGCTGGGTGCGCTGGGGGTCGACAACTTCGGCTCCGGTCTGTTTCTACCGCTCGCGCTGGTGTACGTGACGCGCGTGGTCGGCCTGCCGCTCGCGCTGGCGGGTACGGCGGTCACGGTGGGGACGCTCGCCGGCCTCGTCGTGCCGCCGCTCGCGGGCCGGCTGGTGGATCGCACGGGGCCGCGCGCGGTGGTCGTCGGCGCGCAGCTGCTGCAGGCGGCCGGTGCGGTCGCGTATCTGATGGCCGAGGGCGTAGCCGAGGTGGTCGCGGCCGCGATCCTGATGGCGGCGGGCCAGCAGTTGTTCCACAGTTCGCTGTACACCCTCATCGCGGACGTCGCGGGCGACGGGCCGAAGGACCGGCCGTTCGCCGAGGTCGGCATGGTGCGCGCGGGTGGGTTCGGGCTCGGTGCGCTGACGTCGTCGGGATTCCTCACGTGGCTCGGCGAAACCGGGTACAGCGTGGCGCTCGCGGTGGACGTCGGGACGTTCGCGGTCGCCGCCGTGCTCATCGCGACCGTCGTGAAACCCGCGCGCAGCGCGGCGCCGCGGGCGAGGGTCAGCGGAGTGTTGCGGGATCGGCCGTACCTGGCGCTGATCGTGTTCAGCGGGATGTTCGGGCTCTCGCTGGACTTCTTCCTCATCGGCTCACCGGTTTTCGTGCTGGACGTGCTCCACGCGCCCACGTGGCTGCCGGGCGCGCTCCTGTTCCTGCTCACGGTCGTCACGAGCGCCGGCGGCACGGTGGCGTTGCGGCTCACGCGCCGGCTCAATCGCGTCGACGCGATGCGCGGCGGCTCCGCGCTGTTCGCCGCGTGGTGCGGCGTGAGCCTCGGCGTGCTGCTGGTGCCGCCGAGCTGGCAGGTGGCGTACCTGCTGGCCGCGACGCTCGTGTACGCGGCGGGTGATCTGGTCTTCGGCCCGCGCTCCGGCGCGCTCGCCGAGGCCGCGGCGCCACCGGAGGCGAAGGGCCGGTATTTGGCCGCGTTCCAGTACGCGTTCACGGTCGCCCAGGTCTTGGCGCCTGCTGTGGTCTCGCTGTTCTCCGTGTCGGCCTGGCTACCCTGGGTGCTGGTCGGGGCTTGCGCTTGCCTCGCCGTGACGGGGCTGGGCAGGCTGGGACCGAGGTTGCCGAGGGATGCGGTCACGCCGATTCAGAGTTGAGCGGAACAGACTCAAGTTTTTTGGCGTTGTACGTATCGATGGTCCTTGGTCAGGGCTGTCACCTGGACTTTTTACAGAGCACATGAGGTGAGGGATGGACGCTTTCAACCCGACCACGAAGACCCAGCAGGCGATCTCGTCGGCGGCACAGGCGGCCACGATGGCCGGCAACCCGCACGTTTCGGCCGCCCACCTCCTGGGCGCCCTGCTGGCGCAGGGTGAGGGGCTCACCGCGCCACTGCTGACCGCGGTCGGGGCCGACCCGGAAGTGGTGCACAAAGAGCTCGACCCGATCATCAACGCCCTGCCGTCCGCGACGGGCGCCACTGTGTCGAGCCCGCAGTTCGACACGTTCGCCGTGAAGTCGCTGACGCAGGCGCAGAAGCTCGCCACCGAACTCGGTGACGAGTACGTGTCGACCGAGCACCTGCTCGTCGGCCTCGCCACCGAGGGTGGGCCGGTGGCCGATCTGCTGAAGCGCCACGGCGCGACGCCCGACGCGTTGCGCGAGGCCTTCGCGAAGGTACGTGGTTCCGCCCGCATCACGAACCCCGACCCGGAGAGCACGTTCAAGGCGCTGGAGAAGTACGGCGTCGACCTGACCGAGCGCGCCCGTGCGGGCGAGCTCGACCCGGTGATCGGCCGCGACACGGAAATCCGCCGCGTCGTTCAGGTGCTTTCGCGGCGCACCAAGAACAACCCGGTGCTGATCGGTGAGCCGGGCGTCGGCAAGACGGCGATCGTCGAGGGCCTGGCCCAGCGCATCGTCGCCGGCGACGTACCGGAGTCGTTGCGCGGCAAGCGAGTGGTCGCCCTTGACCTCGGATCCATGGTGGCCGGTGCGAAGTACCGCGGCGAGTTCGAAGAGCGGCTGAAGGCCGTCCTCAAGGAGATCACCGACTCGGCCGGTGAGGTCATCACGTTCATCGACGAGCTGCACACCATCGTCGGCGCGGGAAGCTCCGGCACAGAGTCGTCCATGGACGCGGGCAACATGATCAAGCCGATGCTCGCGCGCGGCGAGCTGCGGATGGTCGGTGCCACCACGCTCGACGAGTACCGCCAGCACATCGAGAAGGACGCGGCCTTGGAGCGGCGCTTCCAGCAAGTGCTGGTGGGTGAGCCGTCGCCGGAGGACACGATCGCGATCCTGCGCGGGCTGAAGGAGCGCTACGAAGTGCACCACGGTGTCCGCATCACCGATGCGGCACTGGTAGCCGCGGCGACGCTGTCCGACCGCTACATCACGGCCCGGTTCCTGCCGGACAAGGCGATCGACCTGGTCGACGAGGCTGCGTCGAAGCTCCGCATGGAGATCGACTCGCGTCCCGTCGAGATCGACGAGGTCGAGCGCGCCGTGCGGCGCATGGAGATCGAGGAGATGGCACTGTCCAAGGAGGACGATGCCGCTTCGCTCGAGCGACTGTCTGCGTTGCGGGCCGAGTTGGCGGAGAAGCGCGAGGAACTCACGGCTCTGACTGCCCGCTGGCAGAACGAGAAGGGTTCGATCGAGCGCGTCCGCGAGCTCCAGGAGCAGCTGGAGCAGCTGCGCGGCGAGTCGGAGCGCGCCGAGCGCGACGGGGACCTCGGCAAGGCCGCCGAGCTGCGGTACGGCCGGATTCCGGCGCTGGAGAAGGAGTTCGAGGCCGCGACGGTCGCCAACGAGGCGAGCCAGCAGAACGTGATGCTGAAGGAAGAGGTGGGTGCCGACGACGTCGCCGACGTGGTCAGCGCCTGGACCGGCATTCCCGCAGGCCGGCTGCTCGAAGGCGAGACGGGCAAGCTGCTCCGCATGGAGGAGGAGCTGAGCCGCCGCGTGATCGGGCAGGACCAGGCGGTGCAGGTCGTCGCCGACGCCGTGCGCCGGGCGCGCGCCGGCGTGGCCGACCCCGATCGGCCGACGGGTTCGTTCCTCTTCCTCGGCCCCACTGGCGTCGGCAAGACCGAGCTGGCCAAGGCGCTGGCGGAGTTCCTGTTCGACGACGAGCGCGCGATGCAGCGCATCGACATGAGCGAGTACTCCGAGAAGCACTCGGTGGCGCGCCTGGTCGGTGCCCCACCGGGCTACGTCGGTTACGACCAGGGCGGCCAGCTCACCGAGGCGGTCCGCCGGCGCCCGTACACGGTCGTGCTGCTGGACGAGGTCGAAAAGGCGCACCCGGACGTGTTCGACGTGCTGCTGCAGGTCCTCGACGACGGGCGCTTGACCGATGGCCAGGGCCGGACGGTGGATTTCCGCAACACCATCCTGATCCTGACGTCGAACCTCGGTTCGCAGGCGATCGCTGATCCGGCGCTGGACGAGACGCAGCGGCGCGACGCGGTGCTCGAGGTCGTGCAGCGGCAGTTCAAGCCGGAGTTCCTGAACCGGCTGGACGACCTGGTGGTGTTCCACGCGCTCGGGACGGAGCAGCTGACGTCCATTGTGGATATTCAGGTGGCACGGCTCACGGCCCGGCTGGCGCAGCGGCGGTTGCACCTTGACGTCACCGACGGTGCCCGCGAATGGTTGGCCTTGAACGGGTTTGACCCGATTTACGGTGCACGGCCGTTGCGGCGGCTGGTGCAGTCGGCGATCGGTGACCAGCTGGCGAAGAAGCTGCTGGCAGGCGAGATCCGCGATGGCGACACCGTGCGGGTCGATATTCCGGCGATCGAAACCGGCGACACGCTGACCGTCGAGCGCGTCCAGAGCTCGTGAGTGTTCAGGCCGGTTAGAGCCGGTCCCGGCGCTCACGAGCCGGGACCGGCAAAAATTGGCGACTTGTCGACTTGACCTGCGCCGCTTCCTCGAAAGGGGCACGCCGACACGGCGCGGGCGTGCGGGGGTGGCGGCCAGGCAGCGATACCCTGACCGGCGTGGGTATCTCGGCGTGGATCTGGTTCGTCATCGCCGCCGTCGCGCTGGTGGCGGGGCTCGGGCTGCTCGCGGCGGACCGGGCCAAGGAAGGTTCGCGCAACCGTGAGCGGATGCGCTGGGCCCAGCTGCGCGGTTGGCAGTTCGTGGAGGAGGACGAGCGGCTCCCCCGGCAGTGGTCGGGCGGGGCGATCGGCTACTTCGGCGCGGACGCAGCGGTGAACGTCGTCGCGGGGTCCACGTTCACCTCCGACGGTCGGCGGCCCGTGTTCATCTTCGACATCGAGTCGGATGGGCAGATCCCGGCGACCGTCGTGGCCGTGCGCTGCAACAAGACGCACCGAGTGCCAGTGGAGATGTGGCTTTCAAGCGTGCCGTTCCAGCGGGAGAACATGCCCGAGATGCTCGGTCCGATCGGGCAGCGCTACGCCTTCGCCGACGACTCGGAGGGCGCGCGCCAGGTCATCACGCAAGAACTCGTCGACGCGGCCGACCAGCTGGGTGGCGACGTCGGCGTCGCCTGGCTCGAGAACGAGTGGGTGCTGGCGAGCGTCGTGCCCAACGCCGGGCCCTCCCGCCTCGAACGGCTGCTGCGCGACCTCGGCGAGATCGCCGACATCGTCGACCCTTTCGACGAGGACTACGACTCCGGGCGTCCCTGGACCCCGACGGCCGCCACTCCCGCGCCGACCGTCACGCAGGCGCCCTCCCCCGCCGACACCCGCACGACGACCTCCATCGAGCACCCGCCCCGCCCCGAAAACGGCCCGCGGCCTGAGAACGGCCCGCGGCCTGAGAACGGCCCGCGGCCCGAGAACGCGCCCCGCTCTGACAACAGCCCGGAGACCCCCGCCGCCCGACCGCCCGAACCGCGTGCCCCGTCGGGTCCCAGCACCTACGGCTCCGTCCCCGCCGCTCCCCCCAGCCACCCGGACGACGCAGCGGCACCACGAGAAGATTCCTGAAACCGAAACGGCCGTCCTGCACCGGGCGGCCGTTTCGGTTTCAGGTTCGGCCGGCCGATCCACGTGCTGGTTCGCGGTGTTGCCGCGCGGGTTCGCCGGTTCTGTTGTGGCCGGACTCAGGAAGATCCTGGCCAGGACTGGGCGGCCGTTTCGGTTTCGGGCTCGGCCGGCCGAGCCATGTGCTGGTTCGCGGTGTCGCCGTGAGAGCGCCGGTACTGTCGGGGCCGGAAGTGAACGCCCGCGAAGCGGGTTCAGGCCAGCTCCATCGGCTGCCCGAGCACCGACTGCGGTTGACCCACCGTAGGTGCGGAAATGAGTTCACCGGCGGCGCGGTTGTCGCCGAAGGCGGGTCGGTTTTGCGTGGCGTCGCGGAACGCCGGGACGGGCCCGGATTGGGTGGGGAGGGTCAATCCGGGATCGTCGAGGAATCCCGTGAATCGGCCGGTGTCCTGGGGCGTGGAGTCGACGGTTGCGCGGTTCAGCGCGTCGCTGTGACTTGGCGAGTGGTGGCGAGCGACCTCGTCGAGCAGGTCGCCGGAGAACCGGCCGGAACCCGACGGCAGAGCGGGGCCGCCGGTGCTGTCGGTGAGGCGATGGCGCAACGGCCACTCTTGCCGCGGCGAACCGGTGGACGGATGCCGCGCCCCAGCCGAATGCGCGGCCGGCGCGTCAATCGTGGAGCCGGAATGCCCGTCGAATGACGGGCAAAATTCATTCGCCGACTTCACCGGTGTGAGTGAATTCCGGTCCGGCTCCGGCGCGATTCGGTCGACCGGAGACGTCTCCGAATCTGTCGGGCCCTGTGCGGCGGCTGCCGGCCCGGCGCGGTCCGGGCCCGAGTGGGCGGAGCCGGTGTGGCGCAGGCGGAGCGGCAGGCCGGCGAGGGGGTGGGTGGTGTCTGCCGACGTGGTCACGGGGTCGGCGAGCAGCAGTGCGAGGGGTGCCGCACCGGAGGCCGCGTTCGGGAGGCCGCCGGGCGTTCGCTGGGTGTGCTTGCCCATGCGCCGGACCATACTTCGCAACCGGCGCGGTTCGCACCCGCAGGTAGGTTCGTCTCATGACCGCAACCGCCGTGATCACCGGAGCCACCGCGGGCATCGGGGCCCAGTTCGCCCGCACGCTCGCCGCCGAGAAGTACGACCTCGTGCTCGTCGCCCGCGACCGCGAGCGGCTGGCGGCCTTCGCCGCGCAGCTGCGCGAACGCCACGGCGTTGCCGTCGAGGTCCTGCCCGCTGACCTGTCCGAAGTAGACGGACGGGCGCGCGTCGAGGAACGCCTCGCCGGAAACGTCGACCTTCTCGTCAACAACGCCGGCTTCGGCCTTTCCGGCGACTTCTGGCGCATCCCGCCCGACGTACTGCAGCGCCAGCTCGACGTGAACGTCACCGCCGTTCTCCGCCTCACCCGTGCCGCGCTGCCCGCGATGGTCGAGCGCGGCCACGGCGACATCATCAACGTCTCCAGCGTCGCCGGCTTCTTCTCCGGCCGGGGGTCCACCTACACCGCGAGCAAGAACTGGGTCACGTCGTTCACCGAAGGCATCGCCACCTCCCTGCCGCCGGGCCTGCGCATGATGGCACTGTGCCCCGGTTTCACCACCACCGAATTCCACGAACGCGCCGGCTTGGAGAAGGAAGGCCCGAAGGCGTTCTGGCTCGGGGTGGACCAGGTCGTGAACGAAGCGCTCACCGACCTGCGCCGCGGCAAAGTGATCTCCGTGCCGAGCCTGCGGTACAAGGCGTTGGTCGCGGCCGGCGGGTTGCTGCCGCGCGCGGTGGTGCGGCGCCTGTCGGCGGGGTTCGGCAACCGCACGCGCACGTGAGGTAGGGCTGGCCCCACCACGGCCGGCAAGCTGGCACCAGGGTGGAAACCGCCGCCGCTGCCTAGCGTTTCCGGTATGACGGATGAGGTGGTGCGGCTGCGAGCCGTGCGTAAGGACTACGGGCGGGTGGCCGCACTCGACGGCTTGGACCTTTCGTTCGCGCGCGGCGGATTCACCGCCGTGATGGGCCCTTCGGGGTCGGGTAAGTCGACGTTCCTGCACTGCGCCGCGGGTCTCGACCGCCCGACGGCGGGCACTGTCCACCTCGACGGCCAGGACCTCGGCAAGCTCTCGGAAACCCGGTTGACGAAGCTGCGCCGCGACAAGGTCGGGTTCGTCTTCCAGTCGTTCAACCTGCTGCCCGCGCTCACCGTCGAGCAGAACGTGGCGCTGCCGCTGCGGCTCGCCGGCCGCCGCGTCGACAAACGGCTCGTGGGCCGGATGCTTGCGCGCGTCGGGCTGGCCGATCGGCGACGCCATCGACCCGGCGAGCTGTCGGGTGGTCAACAGCAGCGGGTTGCCATTGCGCGGGCGCTGCTGGCGCGCCCGGTCGTGCTGTTCGCCGACGAACCAACCGGCGCGCTCGACACCCGCACGGCGGCGGAAATCCTTGCGCTACTGGGGGATTCCGTGCGCGACGGTCTCACTGTCGTCATGGTGACGCATGATCCCGTTGCCGCCGCTCACGCCGAGCGAGTGGTGTTCCTGGCCGACGGTCGCGTCGCCGGCGAGCTCGCGCCGCCGACGCCCGAAGCGGTCGCCGAGCGCATGACGCAGCTGGGTGTGTGGGGACGCGCTGCCGTGGGTGGTGCCTGATGGTGCGGCTTGCGCTGCGCACGCTGCGGTTGCGCGCCGGCGGTTTCGTCGCGACGTTCGTGGCCGCGTTCCTCGGTGCTGTGATCGTGTCCGCGTGTGGTGGGCTGATGGAGACCGGGATTCGTGCCGACGCGCCGCCGCTGCGGCTCGCCGGTGTCCCGATCGTCGTGGCCGGACAGCAGGAGATTCGGCTGCCCGAAGCAGACCCGTCCGAAGAGGACCCATCCGAAGAGGACTCAGCAAAGGGCAAGATCAAGACCGACAGCGCGACGCTGCCCGAGCGCGCAGCGCTGGATTCCTCGCTGGCCCAGCGGATCGCGGCGACGCTAGGGGTGAGCAAGGTCGTCCCCGACGTGAGCGTGCCGGTCGTGGCCCCGAGTGGTCCGGTGGCGGGCCACGCGTGGGATTCCGCTGTGCTCACGCCCTTTTCGCTGACCGCCGGACACGCACCGGGGCCCGGCGAGGTCGTCGTCGCCGGTGTGAGCGCGAAGCTCGGCGACCCGATTTCGCTCGCGGCCCACGGCACCGCCGGGCGGTACCGCGTCGCCGGCGTCGCAGCCGGCCCGGTGTCCGCGGTGTTCTTCGCCGCCACCGAAGCAGGGCGTCTGGCCGGTGGTCGGATTGCCGATTTCGGGGTGTTTACAGAAGAAAACCCCGCCGCCGTCGCTGCCCGCCTCGACCTCGGACCCGGCGCCGTCGTGCTCACCGGCGCCGCTCGCGGCCGCGCCGAATTCCCGCAGGCCGGGACCGCGGGCGACGACCTCGTGGCGCTCTCCGCCGTCTCCGGCGGGCTTTCCGTGCTGGTCGCGCTGTTCGTGGTCGCGAGCACATTGGGTTTGGCCACGCGGCAACGCCGGCGCGAGCTGGCCCTGCTCCGCGCGATCGGCACGACCCCGCGTCAGCTGCGGCGCATGGTCCTCGGCGAGGCGCTGGTGGTCGGTGTGCTCGCCATCGGCGCGGCCGCCGGGCTCGGGCCGCTGCTCGGCCGCTGGTTGTTCACCCGGCTCACCGGCGCCGGGGTCGTGCCGGAGGTCATGCGGTTCCACCAGGGCTGGCTGCCGATGGCCGTCGCAGCGGGGGCGACGCTGCTGGCCGTGGTGGCCGCCGCGCTGATCGCGGCCCGGCGCGTGAGCCGTATCCGGCCGACGGAAGCGCTGGCCGAGGCGAGCGTCGAACGCCGGTGGCTCACGCCGTTGCGGCTCGTGCTCGCGGTGCTGTGCTTCGGCGGCGGCACGGCGTTGGTGATCGTCACCCTCGCGGTGATGACGGGTCCCGGCGCGGCGAGCACGGCTGGACCCGCCGTGATGCTGTGGGCGGTCGGCGTCGCGGCGATCAGCCCCGGAGTCACGAAACTGGTTGCGGTGGTGCTGCACGGGCCGGTGCGGCTGCTGGGCGGCGTCACCGAGTGGCTGGCCGTGGCCAACACGCGTGCCGCGGCCACGCTCGTGGCGGGCGCGGTGACGCCGATCCTGCTCGCCGTGGGCGTCGCGACGGCCAACAGCTACCTGCAGACCACGCAGCAAGCCGTGTCGCAGCAGGCCTTTACCGAAGACCTGCGCGCCGACGCCGTGGTCGCCGCGCCTGCGGGCGTCAGCCCGGAACTGCTGGCGCGGGTGCGGCACGCGCCCGGCGTCGCTGCCGCGTCGGAATACGTGACCAGCACCGTCTACGTCACCGCGCCCTTCGACGACGGTCAGGACGACGACGGTCACCCGGCCCTCGGTCTCACCGCAGGCGCGGCCGACCGCACCACCGCGGCGACCGTCACGACGGGGACCCTCGACGCGCTGACCGGCGACACCGTCGCGCTGCCGAGCACCGTGGCCGCCGACCTGCACCGCAGCGTCGGCGACCGCGTCACGCTCCGGCTCGGCGACGGGACCGCGGTGACCGTTCGCGTCGTCGCGGTGGTTGCCCAGCGTGCCGGTTTCGAACAGCTGCTGTTCCCGGCCGCGCTGCTCGCCGCCCACACCACCGAAGGCCTCGCATCGCAGGTGCTGGTGCGCGCCGAGCCCGGCGTCGGCGATGCCCGGCTCGTCGCAAGCATCACCGCCGCGACCGCGGGCGAGCCCGTGTCGGTCGGCGACCGTGCGTCGCTGCTCGCGGCGCACGCGAGGGGCGACGAGGTCGGTGCGTGGGTGAACTACCTGATGATCGGCATGATCGTCGGCTACACCGTGATCTCGGTGATCAACACGCTCGTGATGGCCACCGCACGTCGACGGCGTGAGTTCGCGCTGCACCGCCTCGGCGGGTTCACGCGGCGCCAGGTGCTGCGGATGGCGGGTGCCGAAGGCGCGCTGATCGCCGCCACCGGTGTGTTGCTCGGCACGCTCGTCGCGGCGGGCGCGGTCGTGCCGTTCTGCCTGGTGGCCAAGGGTTCACCACTGCCGTCCGGGCCGGCCGCGATTTACCTGATCGTGGTGGCTGCCGCAGTGGTGCTCGCGCTGGGTGCCTCTGTGGTTCCGGCCTGGGTCGCGACGCGGACGCGGCCCGTGATGGCGGTCGCCCTCGACGAGTGACGCGCCGAAGTTGTCGGGGGCGTGTGTAAGACTCTGGCCCGTGGCGTACCCCGGGTTGGATCAAATTGCGAAGCTCGAACTGGCCAGGCTGGTCACCGAACTGGCCGTGGTGCACGGCAAGGTGACCCTCGCGTCCGGCAAGGAAGCCGACTACTACGTCGATCTCCGCCGGGCGACTCTGCACCACGCGGCGGCGCCGCTGATCGGGAAGCTGCTGCGGCAGCTCACCGCCGACTGGGAGTATGTCGCGGCCGGTGGGCTCACGCTCGGCGCCGACCCGGTCGCGCTGGCGATGCTGCACTCCGCGGCAGCCGACGGCGTGGTGCTCGACGCGTTCGTGGTCCGCAAGGCGGTGAAGGAACACGGGATGCAGCGCCGGATCGAGGGCGTCGAGGTGCGCGGGCAGCGGGTGCTGGCGGTGGAGGACACGTCGACCACGGGCGGCAGCGTGCTCACGGCGGTCGAGGCGTTGCGCGAAGCCGGTGCGGTCGTCGCCGGAGTGGCGACGGTCGTCGATCGCGACACGGGCGCGCGGGAGGCGATCGAAAAAGAAGGTCTCGAGTACCGCTACCTGCTGAGCAAGGACGACCTCGGGCTGAACTGAGCGCACGGGCTCGGGGGCGCCTCGGCTCGCATGCCCTCGACCGAAGACAGCCCGAGGACGTACCGCGTGCCTGCCAGACCCTGGTGCCGTGCTGGCGGGCGCCATCGAGCGAACGTGAATCCACCCAGCACGGACGAAGGTCCCGTGGCGATTGATCGGATGCGGTAGCGGACGTTCCCGACACCCAAGTCGCACCCGGAGTGATCAGTCCGCTACGCCGTGGGTGACTGTCCTGCTCCCCTGGGCTGAACATCACAGCGGGCGGAGCTTTTTCGCCTGTCCGTGGTGGTCATCCGGAGTAAAGTCGCTGGTGGGGCACGGAAAGGGGGCCGGGGGTGAACGCTTCGGTGGCGCATTTCCTCGCCGATGTGACCGTCGCGGTGCACATCGTCGCATTGCTGTTCATCGGGCTGGGTGGCTTCCTCGCGTGGCGCTGGCCGAAGGTCATCTTCGTGCACGTGTTCTTCGCGATCTGGGGCGTGCTCGTGAACGTCACGCCGATCCCGTGCCCGCTCACCGCGGCGGAGGACTTCTTCCGCCACCAGCAGGGCCTTGGCGACCTGCCGGGCGGGTTCAACGCGTACTACCTCTACGACACGGTGGTGCCGCGTTCGCTGCTTCCGGTCGTCGCCGTGGTCGCGCTCGCGCTGGTGGTGTTCTCCTACGTCGGCGCGTACGTGCGCTGGCGCCACCGTCAGGACACGCCGGCTCACCGCGTCCGGCTCGGCTGAGCCAGAATCGTTCCCTGTGACCGAAGACCCCGAAGCCGGCCCCACCGAGTGGACCGGCCGTGACCCGGTGGGCGTAGGCCCGTGGGAAGGCCCTTGGCCCGACGACGAGCGTTATGACCCGGAGCTGCTGGAAATCGGCGACCGCCGCAATGTCGTCGACGCCTACCGCTATTGGCGTCGTGAAGCCATTGTGTCCGATATGGATTCCCGGCGGCACCCGTTCCACGTCGCCATCGAGAACTTCCAACACGACCACAACATCGGCACCGTCGTGCGCACGGCGAACGCCTTCGCGGCCGCCGAGGTCCACATCGTCGGCCGCCGCCGCTGGAACCGCCGCGGCGCCATGGTCACAGATCGCTACCAGCATCTGCGGCACCACGACAGCGTCGCGGGCTTGGTTTCCTTCGCGGCCGCCGCCGGCCTCGCCGTCGTCGCGGTCGACAACACGCCGGGCTCATCGCCGATCGAGCTGACGGCGCTTCCTCGCGACTGTGTGCTCCTCTTCGGACAGGAAGGTCCCGGTCTTTCGCCGGAAGCTCAGGCCGCCGCCTCGGTTGTCGTCTCCATCGCCCAGTTCGGCACCACGCGGTCGGTCAACGCCGGTGTCGCAGCCGGCATCGTCATGCACAGCTGGATCCGCGAGCACGCCGACCTGTCCAGGGCCTGGTGATCACGCGGGCCTGGTGATCACGCGGGCCCAGCTGTTGCCGCGCGCAACCTCCTCGGGGCTGTGAACGCCGGCCGCAACGGGCACAATCGGCGGCATGGACGGGGTTGAGCGAGCGGCGGTGGCCGAGCGGGCGGTGCGGGTGCGGCACCTGCGTCCGGTCTGGGGTGTGCCCGGCACCGTGCTCGGGCGCAGCGGCTGGCCACCCACCTTCGGTCAACGGCTGCACTGGCACTGGAACTACTGGTGGCAGGCCCACCTTCTCGACACGCTCGTCGACGCACAGCTGCGTGATCCCCGCGCGGAGCGGGGGAAGGTCATCAGGCGGTTCGTCCGATCGATCCACTTCCGCAATCTCGGCAAGTGGACCAACGACTTCTACGACGACATCGCCTGGCTCGGCCTGGCTCTGCAGCGCGTCCGCGCGCTTGATGTGTCCGATGTGGACAAGCCGATCGCGGCCATCGACGCCCAGCTTCACGAAGGGTGGACCGACGACGCCGGCGGCGGCATCTGGTGGCGGCGCGGCGACCGGTTCAAGAACGCCCCGGCCAACGGCCCCGCCGCGATCTTCCACGCCCGCGAAGGCGACACCACCCGTGCCCGCGAGATGACAGCCTGGCTCACGCGCACCCTCAAGGACCCCGGCACGGGCCTGCTCTGGGACGGCATCCGCGCCGACACCGGCGAGCTGGTGAAACACATCTTCACCTATTGTCAAGGCGTTTACCTCGGCGCCTGCCTCGAACTGTCCGAGTTGGACGAAGCCGCGGGTGTCGTTTCCGCCGTTGCCGGGCACTTGGCGCCCGGCGGCGTGATCCGTGGCCAGAACGGCGGCGACGGCGGACTCTTCGGCGCCATTCTCGCCCGCTACCTCGCCCTCGCGGCCCACCGCCTCACCGGACCCGCCGCCGCACAGGCGAGAACCATCGTCCGCACCTCGGCGGATGCCTGCTGGCGGGGTGCCACCACCACGCTCACCGGCCCGCTCTTCAGCGCCGACTGGTCCACCGGTGCCCCGACGGATCCACCGCCCCGCGCCGTCCCGGAACGCGACCTGTCCGTCCAAACGGGAGCGTGGCTGCTCCTCGAGGCCGCAGCGACGCTTTAGCAGCCACACGACGCGCCGTGCACGAACCGCGGTGCCAGGCGCACGGCTTCCGGGCGGCGATCTGGTTCGCGCACGCGTTCGCGTAGCAGCTGCACGGCGCGGCGCCCGATTTCGGCCACGGGCTGCACCATGCTCGTGACGGCGGGCGAGACGGCGCGGGCCAAGGCCAGCTCGCCGAAGCCGACGAGGGCGAGTTCCGAGCCGATGCGGATGCCGCGGCGGTGGGCTTCCCACTGCGCGCCGAGGAGCATCGCCTCGCCGCCCACCACGATGGCCGACGGGGAGGGCCAGCCGTCGAGGAGCTTCGCGGCGGCGCGGGCGGCTCCGCCCGGCGAGGACATGCCGCAGGCGACCAGCTCGGAGTTGTAGCGCAGGCCGGCGCGGTCGAGGCCGAGGCGGTAGCCGAGCGTGCGTTCCTCGCTGACGGCGGAGTCGGCGGCCCCGGTGATCATCGCGATGCGGCGGTGGCGGCACGCCGCGAGGTGTTCGACCAGCGACGACACCGCCTGGATGTTTTCCGATCCGACCTGGTCGACGTCGTTGCGACCGGCGATCCGGTCGACCAGCACGGTGGGCACACCCATGCGGACGAGCCCGCTGACCACGGCGTCGTCGCCGGGCGCGGGGACCAGCAACACGCCGTCGACGCGGTCGGCACGCAGCGCACGCACCACGGCGGCCTCTTCGCTCACGGAATCGCGGGTGTCGGCGAGCATCAGATCGCAGCCCGCGCGGGCCGCGGCGCCGCGGATCGCGCGCAGCAGATCACGCGTGTACGGGTTGGCGTGCATGCCCAGAGCGACACCGAAGCGATGGGTGACGGGAGTGTCCCAGTGCGGGATCTCCGGCGCCAGAGCGGTCATGTCCCCGTGCTCTCGTAGTCGTGCGCACCCAACGGTAACCGGTGAGCGGTCGTAGCCGAGATGCGCGAGCGCTGATCAGCTTCAAGAATCACCGGTGTGAGTGAACGATCAGGCCGTCGCAGGGCAGCCGCACGACTCTCGGTGGTGCAACGTCGGCGGCAGTCGCACGGTCTCGGCCGCGCGGGCCGGGTCGGCGATGCGGGCGAGCAACAGCTGCACGGCGCGGCGGCCGATCTCCTCGATCGGCTGGGCCATCGTCGTCAATGGTGGGTCGACGAGGTCGGCCCACTCCACGTCGTCGTACACGACCACCGGCAGGTCACGCCCGATCCGCAGGCCGCGCCGGCGCGCTTCGTGCAGCACGCCGACCATCATGCTGTCGTTGCCCACCACGAGCGCCGTCGGCGGCTCCGCCAGCGCGAGCAGCGTGGTCAACGCGAGCGCCCCGCCGTCGCGCCGGGAGTTGCCGCAGGCCACGAGGTCGGGCGACCACGAGAGCCCCGATCGGCCCAGTCCCAGCCGGTAACCGAGCACGCGTTCGTCGCTGGTCGGCAGGCCCGGCGCGCCGGAGATCATGCCGATCCGGCGGTGCCCCAGCGCCGCGAGGTGCGCGGTGAGCGCCGAGGTCGCCTGGATGTTCTCGGTGCCAACCTGGTCGACGTCGCCGCGCGTGGCGAGGCGGTCGATGAGCACGGTCGGCACGTCGAGCGACACGAGTTCACCGATCACCGCGCCGTCGGCGGGCGAAGGAGTCACCAACAATCCGTCGACGCGGCGGGACCGCAGCGCCCGCACCACGTCTCGCTCCGTCCCGACGGCGTCGTGCGTGTCGGCGAGCAACACCGTGTACCCGTTGGCCGACGCCTCCCGTTCGATCGCCTGCATCAGCGCCGCGAAGTACGGGTTCGCCGTCAGCGAGATCGCCATCCCGATCGATCGGGTGCCGCCCGTGACCAGCGAACGCGCGATCGCGTCACCCGTGTAGCCCGTCTGCTCGATCGCGCGAAGTACGGCGGCCTTGGTGTCCTCCGCGACGGCTCGCGTGCCGTTGACGACGTGCGAAACCGTCGTGATCGACACCCCGGCGAGGTCGGCGATGTCGCGCTGGGTGGGCCGGGCGGAACGGGGTCGGGCCATGTCAGTCCTTCACGGAAGCTCACTCGCAAGCGTTTGCGCAAACGCTTGCGACGTGTCTGCAGTCTGTCTACCTTGCCGACCATCGGCAACCTCGCAGGAGGGAACACATGAGACAGCGCAGTCTCACCGCACTGGCTCTGGCAGCCGTCGTGGCCGGCACCGCCACCGCCGGCTGCACGGTCCAGCGCCACTGGGGCGGGAACACGAATACGGCAGGCAGCGGAAAAGCGAAGGTCGGCCTGGTCACCAAGACCGACACCAACCCGTACTTCGTCGAGCTGCGCAACGCCGCGCGCGCGGCGGCCGCGGCCAACGGCGCCGACTTCAGCGCGCTCGCCGGCCAGTTCGACGGTGACAACGATGGCCAGGTGCGCGCCATCGAGAACCTCATGCAACAGGGTGTGAACACCATTCTGATCACGCCCAGCTCGTCGACCGGCGTCCTCAAAGCCATCAAGGACGCGCGCGACGCCGGCATCCTCGTGATCGCACTCGACACCGCGACCGAACCCGCCGACGCCGTCGACGCCACTTTCGCCACCGACAATTTCGCCGCCGGCGAGCAACAGGGCGCCTACGTGAAAGCCGCGCTGCACGGTGCCGATCCGAAGCTGCTGATGGTCGACGGCACCGCGGGCTCGTCCGTCGACACCCAGCGCCACGGCGGGTTCCTCAAAGGCATCGGCCTCACGGACTCCTCGCCCGAGATCAAGGGCCACACCAACGCCAACGGTGACCAGAGCCTCGCCCAGCAGGGTATGGAGAATCTCCTGCAACGCACCACGGACATCAACGCCGTGTACTCGATGAACGAGCCCATGGGCCGCGGCGCGTATGCCGCGCTGAAGGCCCGCGGGCTCACCGGGCAGAGCGTGCTCGGCTCGATCGACGGCGGCTGCGAAGGCGTGCAGAACGTCAAGGACGGCCAGTTCGCGGCCACCGTGATGCAGTTCCCGAAGAAGATGGCCGAGGAGGGCGTGCTCGCCGCCGTGCAGTACGCGAAGACCGGCAAGAAGCCCACCGGTTTCGTCAACACCGGCTCCACCGTGATCACCGACAAACCGATGCCCGGCGTCAAGAGCCAGAACACCACGTGGGGCCTGCAGAACTGTTGGGGAGGCACCAAATGACGGCGGTCACGGCGAACGGGACGCGAGAGCGCGAGTCGCTCGGCGAGTTCCTCCTGCGGGCGCCCGCGGTCGGCCCGGCGCTCGCGTTGATCGTGGCCATCGTGGTCTTCTCGCTGGCCACGGACACGTTCTTCGACCTCGACAATCTGTCGACGGTCGTGCAGCAGTCGCTCGTCGTGGGCACGCTCGCACTCGGTCAGACGCTGATCATCCTCATCGCCGGGATCGACCTGTCCAACGCGTCGTCGATGGTCGTGGCCACACTCGTGATGGCGAAGCTCGCCGCGGCGGGCACCAACGGCTTCGTCGCGCTGCTCGCGGGCATCGTGCTGACGATGGTCGTCGGCCTGTTCATCGGTGGACTGGCCACCCGTGTGAAGCTGCCGTCGTTCATCATCACGCTGGGCACCTTCACCGGCCTCACGGCGGTGGCGAAGCTGATCGCGGGCGGACAGGCCGTGCCGGTGTCCGACGGCTTCCTGCAGTGGCTCGGCACGAAGCGCTACCTCTTCGGCGGCATCCCGA
This sequence comes from Amycolatopsis sp., assembly GCA_035551175.1. Lineage (GTDB taxonomy): Bacteria > Actinomycetota > Actinomycetes > Mycobacteriales > Pseudonocardiaceae > Amycolatopsis. The sequence continues at coordinate 205,534 of DASZNR010000120.1, forward strand.
TCACCTACGGGATGACGCTCGCGCTGATCATGTTCCTCGTCGTCTGGTACTCGCTCACAAAAACCGCGTGGGGCAAGCACGTCTACGCCGTGGGCAACGCGCCGGAATCCGCGCGGTTGAGCGGAATCAAGGTCAACCGCACGGTGCTGTCGGTGTACCTGGTCGCGGGTTTCTGCTTCGGCATCGCGGCCTGGCAGGCGCTCGGTCGCACGCCCAACGCCGACCCGAACCAGTTCCAGCTCGGCAACCTCGACTCGATCACCGCCGTCGTCCTCGGCGGCACCAGCCTCTTCGGCGGCCGCGGTTCGGTGCTGGGCACGCTGTTCGGCGCGCTGGTGGTCGCGGTGCTGCGCTCGGGCCTGACGCAGATGGGCGTGGACGGCAACTACCAGGACCTCGCCACCGGCGCGCTGCTCATCGCGGCCGTGGTCGTCGACCGGATCGCACGGAGGCAGCAGCAGGCATGATTTCCCAAGACGGCAGGCAGACCACCCTTTCCGCGCGCGGCCTCGTGAAGCGCTACGGGCGCGTGACCGCGATCGACGGCGCCGACTTCGACCTCTACCCCGGTGAAGTGCTCGCCGTGGTCGGCGACAACGGTGCCGGGAAGTCGAGTCTCATCAAGGCATTGTCCGGTGCCCTGATCCCCGACGCGGGTGAGATTCGCGTCGATGGACAGCTGGTGCACTTCAAGTCCCCTTTGGACGCTCGCCACCACGGAATCGAGACGGTGTATCAGGATCTGGCCGTCGCGCCGGCGCTCGATATCGCGTCGAACATGTTCCTCGGCCGGGAAAAGCGGCTGCGCGGGCCGTTCGGCGGGGTGAGCCGCAAACTCGACACGGGTGAGATGCGCAAAGAAGCGCAGCGGATTCTCGACGAGCTGGGCGTCAACGTCAAGTCCATCACGCAGCCGGTCGAAACGCTCTCGGGCGGCCAGCGGCAAGGCGTCGCGGTCGCGCGCGCCGCCGCGTTCGGCACCAAGGCCGTGATCATGGACGAACCGACGGCGGCGCTGGGTGTCGCGGAGTCGGCGAAGGTGCTGGAGCTCATCGGCCGCATCCGCGACCGCGGGCTGCCGGTGGTGCTGATCAGTCACAACATGCCGCACGTGTTCGAGATCGCCGACCGGATCCACGTGCACCGGCTCGGCAAGCGGGTGGCACTGGTGTCGCCGAAGACGCATTCGATGAACCAGGTCGTCGGCCTGCTCACGGGTGCGCTGCAGCTCGGCGAGGACGGCGAGGTCGTGGAGGTCGCGGCCACCACGCACGCCGGGCTGACCTGACGTGCGCGTGCTGCTGGCGGGCCTGTGCACCGTCGACGTCGTGCAACGGGTGTCGCAATTCCCGGCGCCGGGCGAGAAGGTGCAGTCGCTTCGGGTCGACGTTGCGGCCGGTGGGCCCGCGACGAACGCCGCGGTGACCGTGGCCGCGCTCGGGGCCGGCGCGACGCTCGTGACCGTCGTCGGCGCGCACCCGCTGGCCGCACTCGCGCACGGGGACCTCCTCGCGTGCGGGGTCGACGTCGTGGACCTCGACCCCGACCGCGCCGATCCGCCGCCGGTGAGCGCCGTCGTGGTGCGCGATTCCGACGGCGAGCGCACGGTCGTCTCCCGAAATGCGGCAGCCGGTGGGTCGCTCGCCGTGCCGGACGTGGAGCCCTTGGTGCGCGACGCGGGCGCGGTCCTCGTGGACGGGCATCACCCGGAACTCGCGCTCGCGGTCGCGCGCGCCGCGCGATCACGGGGTGTTCCCGTGGTGCTCGACGCCGGCAGCTGGAAACCCGTGCTCGACGAACTGGTGCCGCTGGTCGACGTCGCGGCGTGCTCGGCGCACTTCCGCGCGCCCGGTGTGAGCCTGCGTGACCGCGGAGTGCCGGTGGAGATCCGCACGGCGGGCCCGGCTCCCGTTCAGTGGCGAAGTGAGGAAGACTCGGGCGAGGTGCCCGTCGCCGTGCCGGACAATGCTGTCGAGGCTCGGGACACACTAGGGGCCGGAGATGTGTGGCACGGTGCCCTGGCGTACGCGATCGCGCGCGGCCACGGGTCGGTACCCACATGGATCCGGCACGCGAACGCGGTGGCCGCTGAGCGCGTCCGCCATGTGGGGCCGCGGTCGTGGACGGCGGCGATCTCGAAGTTGGGAGAAGTAGTGCGATGACGGCGTTCGAAGAACTCCTGGAGCGGGCCGAAAAGCTCGCCAAGCCCCGGCAGCGCAGCGTGCTGGGCATCGTCGGGGCGCCCGCCTCCGGGAAGACCACGCTGGCCTGGGCGATCGCCAACGCGCTGGGTTCCCGCGCGGCCGTCGTCGGCATGGACGGCTTCCACCTCGCGCAGGTCGAGCTGCACCGGCTCGGGCGCAGCGAGCGCAAGGGCGCGCCGGACACGTTCGACGCGGCCGGCTACGTCCACCTGCTTCGCCGGCTCGCGAAGGGGCGCGAGACCGTGTACGCGCCGGAGTTCCGCCGTGAGATCGAGGAACCCATCGCCGGCGCCGTCCCCGTGGCGCCCGAGGTGCAGCTCGTGATCACCGAAGGCAACTACCTGCTGCTGCCCGACGATCCGTGGAGCGGCGTGCGCAAGTACCTCACCGAGGCCTGGTACCTCGCGCCCGACGAGCCCGAGCGGATCGAACGGCTCGTCTCGCGCCACCGCCGCTACGGCCGATCGCTGGTCGAGGCGCGCCAGCGCGCGCTCGGGTCCGACCAGCGCAACGCCGACCTCATCGAGAACACCCGCGACCGCGCCGACCTCGTGCTCGAGAATCTGCCGCTCGTGAACTTCGCCCTGTGACCGTGGCGCTGGGCGTGCTCGTCGTCACCGGGGGCAGCCGTGGCATCGGGGCGGCGATCTGCGAGCTCGCCGCCTCGCGCGGGTACGACGTGGTCGTGAACTACTCGGGCGAGCATGCCCCCGCCGCGCAGGTGGTCGAGCGCGTGCGCTCGCACGGCCGCGAGGCGCTCGCCGTCCGGGCCGACGTGGCCGACGAACACCAGGTCCGCGAGCTGTTCGGCGCCGCCGCTGAGCTGGGATCGCTGGCTGGTGTCGTGAACAACGCGGCCATCGTCGGACCGACGCCGGGCCGGCTCGACGAGCAGAGCGCGGCCACTGTGCAGCGCGTGCTGGAGGTCAACGTCGGCGGCGTGTTCCTGTGCTGCCGTGAAGCCGTGAAGCGCCTGTCGACGAAGTACGGCGGTTCCGGTGGCGCCATCGTCAATGTCTCGTCGACGGCGGCTCGCACCGGCGCCGCGGGCGAGTGGGTGCACTACGCGGCGACGAAGGCGGCCGTCAACACGCTCACCTACGGCCTCGCGCAAGAAGTGGCGGCCGAGGGCATCCGTGTGAACGCCGTGGCGCCCGGGCTCGTCAACACCGGCCTGCACGAGGCCGCGGGCCTGCCCGACCGGCTCGACCGGCTGGCGCCCGCGATCCCGATCGGCCGTCCCGGCGAGCCAGGGGAGATCGCGGAAGCCGTGCTGTGGCTGCTCTCGCCGTCGGCGTCGTTCACGGCGGGCGCGGTGCTGGAGGTCGGCGGCGGCCGGTGAGCCGTCTCACACCGTGGACACCCGCACCCGGCGTGCCTGCCAATGACGGTTCGGTTTCGGCTCAGTTTCGTCCCGGACTGTGGGACGCCCGGCGACGGGGAGATCACGATTCGTGGCGGAAGTCGGTGAACGCGGCCGCCAGGCGGGGCCCGCTGTGTCACCCTGGTGGAGCTCTCGGGGCCGTGGAATCGCCCCGCGGGCGCGGCGGTAACCGGTTCACGGGGTGGGTGACGGGTCGCCCCGCTGCGCAGCCGGGGGTCGGAAAGGACGGCCGCTCAAGTCATGCCCAAGCTCACGTCTGTGCACCATCTGGCGCTCACCGTGACCGACGTCGAACGCAGCGTTCCGTGGTACGAGCGCGTGCTCGACCTCGAGGAAAGCCACCGCCGCGAAGACCCGGAGACCGGCGTCGCCAAGGTGGTGCTCAAATCCGCCGGCGACAGCTTCGCCGTGGTGCTGGTCCAGCACCCCGACACCGAACGCGGCGCTTTCGACGAACGCCGCACGGGGCTCGACCACGTGGCGTTCTCCGTGGCGTCGAAGGCCGAGCTGTCCGAGTGGGAACAGCGCCTCGACGACTTCGGCGTCTCCTACCGCCCCGCCACCTCGCGCACCTTCGAGGGCTCGTCGGTCCTCATCATCCGCGACCCGGACGGCATCCAGCTCGAAATCTGGGCCGACCCCGAGCTGTAGCGCCCGGCTGGTGCACCCGTCATAGCGCCGGATCAGGCTCTGCTCGATCAGGCTCTGCTCAATCAGGCTGGGGCGTCTTCGGGTTCCTCGACGGGGCGGCGCATTTCCTGGCGGTAGCGAAGCACCCCGTAGCTGGTGCCGAAGACGAAGAAGGCCACGCTCGCCCAGAGGGCCGCCGTCTTCAGCCAGGGCAGAACGTCGAGCAGACCAGCGCCGTAGTAGCCGAGCAACACGAGCGTGGGAACCCACAGCAAGCCACCGAGGCTGGTGGCGAGGAGAAAGCGCCGCGAGTCCATGCGGGCGGCGCCGGCGATGAGGGGCGCGAGCGTGCGGATCCACGGGATCCAGCGCGCGGCGACGATCGCGAAGAATCCCTTGCGGTCCAGAAACCGTTGCGCGCGATCGAGGTTGTGCCGGTTGAGCACCTTGCCGCCGCGGCGGGCGATGAAGCGCGTGCCCGTGCTCCGGCCGATGTAGTAGCCGATCTGGTTGCCACCGACGGCGACGACGAGCGCGGCGCCCGACAGCAGCCACGCGTTCATGTCGGAACCGTGCTGCGCCAGCACCACGCCGGCACCGAAGAGCAGCGAATCGCCGGGCAGGAACAGCCCGACGATGAGCGCGCATTCCACGAGCACGAAGGAAAGCACGATGACCCAGACTAGCAGCGGGCCGGCGGTGTCCAGCCAGCCAACGCCGACGCCCGCGGCCTCGATGCTTGCGACGTTCACGCGCAGAGCCTACGTGGCCGTAATCGGCGTGGTGGACGGAACCATCGAATCCTGCCCTTCGGTCACTTTCGGTACGCGGACGGTGAACGGCTTGTTCACAGGCACCGCACAGGAAACGAACGGGCCGCCCGGGACAGTTCCCGGGCGGCCCGTGAAAAGCGGGACGAATTGTTCAGCTCGGCCGTTCAGAACTGGGGCAACGATTCACCTTGCACCGCTTCGATGTCCAGCTCCACCTTCACCGTGGTGCCGATGGCGGCTACGCCCGCACGCACCATCGCGCTGTAGTTGATCGCGAAGTCGCCCCGGTGCAGCTGCGTTTCGGCGTGGAACGCGGCGCGCACGCCACCCCACGGGTCCGGCCCGTGGCCCTGGTAGCGCAGGTCGAGCTCCACCTTGCGGCGTTCGCCGTGCAGCGTCAGCTCACCCAGCAACGTCCACGTGTCGGTGCCGCGCTGCGCCAGGCCGGTGCTGTCGAACGTGATCAGCGGGTAGGCCTCCACGTCGAGGAACTCGGCCGATCGCAGGTGGTCGTCGCGCATCTTGATGCCCGACTCGATGCTGCCCGCCTTGATCTCGGCGCGCACCACCGACTGTTCTACCGGGCGCGCGATGTCGATGCGCCCGCCGACGTCCGGGAACCGCACCTTGATGCTCGCGATGCCCATGTGCCGGGCCGTCGCGACCACCGACGAGTGCACGGGGTCGATCGTCCACGGCCCGGCCGGTGGCAGCTCGACCGCTCCGGCCACCGGGGCCAGTGCGAGATCGCCCAGCAGCCCGGCGCCGTCGGAGCCGATCTGCACTGTACGCGCCATCGGCGTGTAGCCGGGCGCCGTGACCACGGCGGTGTAGACGCCGGGGGGCAGCGGATCCGTGGTCACTGCCCCCTTCGCGTCGGTGACCTGACGCGCGACCTGGCGGCCGTTGAGGTCGGTCACCGTGAGCACGGCGTTTTCGACCGGCCAGCCGCCGCTGGCGCGCAGCTGTCCTCGCAAGCCCCCGCTCATGAGCGGTCGACCAGCTCGTCGAGCGCCTGGTCGTAGCTCAGCCGCACGTCGTGCTCGGCCTCGCCGTCCGACAAGGTCACCTGGCTCGTGGCCGGCGGGTAGCCGCTCGCCACGACCGTGTAGGCGCCGACCGGGAGGTCGCTCACCACGTACCGGCCTTCGCTGTCGGTCCGGGCGACCGCCGCGACGTTGCCATTCGCGTCGAGCACCGTGATCCGTGCGTCCGGCACGATCCGCTCACCCTCGGTGCGCGCGGTGCCCTGAAGAAGCACGGCACCGGCCAGCTCGACGTCGTGGCGCAGCACGCCACTGTCGGGCACGGTCAGCGTGACCGCGACCGGGCGGTAGTGCGCACCGCTGGCGACGAGCGTGTACTGGCCCGCGCCGACGCCGCTGAAGGTGTACACGCCGTCGTCTGCCGTGATGAACGCGCCGTTGACCTCGCCGCGCGCGTCGGTGAGCGTCACGGTGGCGTTGGCCAGCGGGTTGCCGATCCCGACGGAGCGCACGACACCCGTCAGCTCGCCCGAGCCGGTGAGCGTCACGTCGAGCTTCGCCGGCCCGCCGCCGACGACCACGCTGGAGGCCTGCGGCTGGTGGCCGGGCGCGGCCACGATCAGCACGTAGGTGCCAGGACCCTGCGTCGGCACCGAGTAGCTGCCGTCGCCGTTACCGGTCGCGCGGGCGACCTGACGGCCCTGCTGGTCGATCAGGGTGAGCGCCGCGGCGCTCACGTGGCTGCCGTCCTGCCGGCGCACGTGCCCGGTCACCGGGGGACCGCCCGCGCCCACCGGCACGTCGATGCCCGCGTCGGCGACCGAGTTCGTGATCGGCATCGGCAGCGAGCCCGAAACCGCCTCGGGATCGCCGTGACCGTTGCTGCTCATCGCATGCCTCCCACCTGCGCCGACGAGAACGGGTTCCCGCGGCTTCTGATCCTCGAACAAGGAGCCCGGCTTGGCGGCCGCGGCCTGGTCGACCACGTCGGTCGGCGCGTCGTCGGTGTCGAGCAGCGCCTCGCCGCCTTCCATCACGGCCGCAGCCGGAGCCGTGCCCGCGAGTGGGATCTCCCTCATGAACAGCAGCACGATCGTGGCGAGCAGCGATACGGCGGCCGCGACGTAGAAGACCGTGGTGATCGACTCGGTGAACCCGATGAGGATCGGCGTCTTCACCGCTTCCGGCAGCGTCTGGATGACGCTGGTGTTGCTCGACAGGTTCGCCAGCTGACCGCCGGCGCCGGCCGGCGCGTGGCCGCCGAACGCTTTGGTGATGTTGCCCGGCAGCACGTTGAACAGGATCGTCAGGAACACCGCGACACCCGCGGTACCACCGATCTGGCGGAAGAACGTCGCCGACGCGGTCGAGACCCCGATGTCACTGCGCGGACCGGCGTTCTGCACGGCGATGACCAGCGTCTGCATGCACTGACCGAGACCGAGGCCGATCACCGCGGCCGCCACCATCGGCAGCCACAGCTTCGAGTCGTAGTGAACCTGCGCGAAGATGACCGCGCCACCGGCGATCAGCAGCGTGCCGATGATCGGGAAGATCTTGTAGCGTCCGGTCTTCGATGTGATCCGGCCCGAAAGGATCGAGCCCGTCATGATGCCGGCCATGAGCGGCAGCATCAGCAGACCCGACTCGGTCGGCGAGTAACCCAACACCACCTGGTAGTACTGCGGGATCATCGTGATCGCACCGAACATCGCGATACCGACGATGACACCACCGACGATCGCGACGGTGAACGTCGAGTTCTTGAACAGCCGCAACGGAATCAGTGCGGCGTCCTTCATCAGCTTCTCGATGACGATGAACAGGACCACACCGAAGCCGCCGATGGCGTAGCAGAGGATGGCCTTCGTGTCGCCCCAGCCCCACGTCTGGCCCTGCTCGGCCACGATGAGGAACGGCACCACGGCGATGACCATGGCGAGCGCGCCCCACCAGTCGATCCGGTGGTTCTGGCGCGTGTGCGGCACGTTGAGGACCTTCGCGACCACGAAGAACGCGATGATGCCGATCGGCACGTTGATCAGGAACACCCAGCGCCAGCCTGCGATGTTCGCGAGGCTGTCGAAGCCGGCGAAGAACCCGCCGAGCACCGGGCCGATCACGGTGGAAAGCCCGAACACGGCCAGGAAGTAACCCTGGTACCTGGCGCGTTCGCGAGGTGGCACGACGTCACCGATGATGGTGAGCGCCAGCGACATCAGGCCACCGGCGCCGACACCCTGCACGGCGCGGAAGGCGGCCAGCTCGTACATCGACTGGGAGAACGACGAAGCCAGCGACCCGACGACGAAGATCGCGATCGCCGCGAGGTAGAACGGCTTGCGGCCGTAGATGTCGGACAGCTTGCCGTAGATCGGCGTGGCGATCGTCGAGGTGATCAGGTAGGCGGTGGTCACCCACGCCTGCAGGTCGAAGCCGTTCAGGTCGTTCGCGATCCGGACGATCGAGGTGCTCACGATCGTCTGGTCGAGCGCGGCGAGGAACATGCCGCACATCAGGCCGCTGATGATCGTGACGATCTGCCGGTGAGTCAGCCCCAGTGAGTTGACGGCAGCGGCGACGGGTCCACCCCCTTGTTGCTGAGGGTGTTTTTCAACGGTTGAAGTCATTACTTCCTAGGCCCCCTTGGACTGCTGCGGCACGGTGGTGTCGCCCATGTCTGGAAAGTTGTTCTCGATATCGGTGTTGAGCCGGCCGAACAGCTCGTTGAGGGTCTCCCGATCCTCCTGCGTCCAGTTGCCGAGTACGCCGGCGAGCCAGACGTTGCGCTGTTTGCGGTTCTCCTCGAAGACCCGCAGGCCTTCGCCGGTCGGGGCGAGCAGGCACGCGCGGCCGTCCTCTGGGTCGGCCTGGCGCTCCACGAGACCGTGCTGGACGAGTGCGCTCGACTGCCTGCTGATCGTGGAGATCTCGGAGTGCAGGTACTCGGCGAGCTTGCTGGTGCGCTGCGGGCCCTCGTGGATGAGGCAGAAGAGGATCGCGTAGGCGGCCCTCTCGATGCCGTCCGGACCCTGCGCGGCGACCTGCGTCTTCGCCTTGGTGATCAAGCGCACGAACCGGACCAGCTCGTGGCTGAGCTGGTCGGCCAGGTCGAGCTCGTCCTTGGGCCTGATGGCGGAGCTGTTCGGTGCCATTCGTGGATCTTTCTCGCGGTGAACGAACCGTTGGTTGGCGGCTGCAACTAGTTGCCTTAAGCAAGAGTGTTCCTGAATCCGGGTTCGCGCAAGCTCACAGCCCCTCGTTGTGTCGCATCACACTTTAGTTGTTGCATGCAAGCAGATTTACACCGGAGGTTGTTCGTCCGTTTTCGCCGGACTTCGTCGTGCCTGGTCAGCGCGGTCGGGAACAAAGCGGAGCGTGCCGGGTTGGAAGAACCATGACCGACGACACAGCTCTGTACTCCCTTCTCGGCTCTCGCCGGAACGGGGTCCTCGCCACGCTCAAGCGCGACGGACGGCCGCAGCTGTCCACAGTCAGCCACCACTTCGACCCGGAGAGCCGCACCATCCGGGTGTCCATCACCGAGACGCGGGCGAAGACGAAGAACATGCGCCGCGACCCTCGCGTGAGCTACCACGTCGGGAGTGAGGACGGCTGGTCCTACGTCGTGGCCGAGGGTGAGGCCGTGCTGACGCCGCCGGCCGCCGCCAAGGACGACGCGACGGTGGAGGCGTTGGTCGACCTGTATCGGACGATCGCCGGTGAGCATCCGGACTGGGACGAGTACCGCGACGTGATGGTCGCCGACCAGCGGGTGGTGCTGACGATCAAGATCGAGCGCGTCTACGGGCTCGCCCGCTGAGTCGTTAAGGGGCGGGGTGCCGCATACGTCCGGATCTGCGGCTGATTCGGCGCTGCGCCGTTGTGATTAACCGGAATTTTTTTTCCGCACTGCGGACAACTCTGGGCTTACGATGCAGTCATGAGCAACGACGCCCTCCTCCAGCGACTTCGTGACGAGCTCGGCAAGGAGGCCGTGCTCACCGACATCGACGTGACCGGGAGCTACACGCGCGACATGATGCCGCTCGCGCCGTCCGGACAGCCGCTGGCGGTGGTACTGCCTGCCGATACCGCAGGGGTGCAGGCCGTGGTCAAGGCATGCGCCGAGGCGCGCGTGCCGGTGGTGCCGCGCGGGGCGGGCAGCGGCCTGTCCGGCGCGGCCAACGCGATCGACGGCTGCGTGGTCCTCTCGCTGACCAAGCTCGACGAGGTGCTGGAGATCGACGCCGGCAACCGGCTCGCCGTGGTGCAGCCGGGCGTGGTCAACCTCGATTTCCGCACCGCCGTGGAGAAACACGGCCTCTTCTACCCCCCGGACCCCTCCAGCTACGACTGGTGCACGATCGGCGGCAACCTGTCCACCAACGCCGGCGGCCTGTGCTGCGTGAAGTACGGCGTGACCACCGACGCGGTGCTCGGCCTCGAGGTCGTGCTCGCTGACGGAACGCTCCTCAAGACCGGGCGCCGCACCGTGAAGGGCGTGGCGGGTTACGACCTCACGAAGCTGTTCATCGGCAGTGAGGGCACGCTCGGGGTGATCACGCAGGCGACGGTCGCGCTGCGGCCGTTGCCGCAGGCGCCGGCCACGCTCGTCGCGGGCTTCAACACGACCGAGGCGGCGGGCGAGGCCGTGGCGCGGACCGTGCGCGAAGGACTCGTGCCGTCGCTGCTGGAGATCATGGACGCGGCGTCGATCAAGGCGTCGGAGACCTACCTCAAGACCGACCTCGGTGCGGGCTCCGACTGTCAGGCGCTGCTGCTGGCGCAGTCGGACCTCGGCGGCGAGGCCGCGATGCGCGAGCTGGCCGTGCTGGAGCAGATCTGCGCCGACTGCGGTGCCGACCTGGTCTACGCCACCGATGACCTCGAAGAGGGCCGGATGCTGCTGCAGGCCCGGCGGGTGGTGCTGACCGCGCTGGAGACCTACGGCATCTGGCTCACCGACGACGTGTGCGTGCCGCGCACCCGCATCGCCGAGCTCATCCGCGGCTGCGAGCAGGTGAGCGAGAAGGTCGGCCTCAAGATCGCCGTGGTCGGGCACGCCGGAGACGGCAACATGCACCCGACGATCGTGTACGCACCCGACAACGAAGACGAGTTCGCCCGCGCGCAGCAGGCGTTCGACGACATCCTCGACATCGGCCTCTCGCTCGGCGGCACGGTCACCGGCGAGCACGGCGTCGGCAAGATCAAACGCGACTGGCTGGCCCGCGAGATCGGCCCCGTCGGCTTGCGCGTGCACCGGCAGATCAAGCAGGCGCTCGACCCGGAGAACCTGTTCAACCCGGGGTCCATGTTCTCGATGACCGACTGACTACTCGATGACCGACTGACTCGTGAGTGCGGCACTCACGAGTTCGGTACGGGGGTCAGTCGCGCACGCGCGGGATTTGCTGCGTGACCTCGGCGGCGGTCTCGGTGTTCTCGGTGTTCGCCGTGTTCGCCTTCTTGCCGCGCCGTCCCTTGAGGTACTCGAGCAGGATGGGCACCACGGACACGAGCACGATCACCACGAAGATGGCGTCGACGTTGTTGCGGATGAAGCCGATGTTGCCCAGCAGCGACCCGAGGACCGTGATGCCCGCCGCCCACAGGATCCCGCCCAGGATCGTGTAGGTGAAGTAGCGCTTGGGGTCCATGCGCCCGATGCCGGCGATCCACGTGATGAACGTGCGCACGAACGGCACGAACCGCGCCAGCACCACGGCCTTGGGCCCGTGGTGCTCGAGGAAGGCGTGCGTCTTGTCGACGTACTCCTGCTTGAAAAACCTCGAATCGGGCCGGTTGAACAGCTTCGGGCCCACGAAGTAGCCGATGTAGTAGCCGCACGTGTTGCCCACCAGCGCCGCCACCGAGACGAGCACGCACACCACCCACAGCGGCGCGTCGAGCGTGCCGTTCGCGATGAACAGGCCGGCGGTGAACAGCAGCGAGTCGCCGGGCAGCACCGGGAAGATGCTGCTCTCGATGAAGATGATCAAGCAGAGCACCGCGATGACCGGCACCGTCAGGCCGTGCAGCAGCTGCTCCGGGTCCAGCCACGACGGCAGGACGGACATGGTCGACACTGTGCTCTGGGCGAGAATCACCCTGAAAACGGTACAGGCAACCGCTCCAGTGGCGGCACAGGGAGAACCACGGCCGGTATCGGGGGGTTTTCCGGAACTGCCGGGCTCACGCCCGGTTCACACGAGCGTGAGCAGCCCGATCACCGAACCCGCCGCCAGGCCGAGCAGCAACGCCAGGAGCAGCACCCACAACGCCGGCAGCGGCGCGGGTCCCGATGGGACCGCCGTGCGGACGGTCGGCGGGTCGGCGGGGCCGGGCGTCGTGCGGCCGGCGACTTCGTCGAGGGCGGCACGTTCGCGAGCGAGGGAATCGGCGCCCGCGCCGGAGAGCAGGCCGTAGTTGGGCGGCAGTTCGTCGGTCGTACCGGTGGACCCTGTGGACCCGGTGCGGGATGGCGGGGACGCGGGTTGCGAGCTGGTGTGCGGCGCGAACACGGCCTGGGCACGCAGCGCGTCGGCCAGCAGTCGTTCCGGGTCCTTCGGCTCGGTCATCCCGGTTCGTCTTCCCCCGTCTCGGTGCGGTGTTCAGGTGCTGCTTGTGCTGCCTTACGTGCTCAAACTAGCCCGGCCGGCCTCGGCGACCCACTCGCCCCGGCGCAGCACACGCACCGGGCGCAGGTCGTCGTCGAGCACGACGAGGTCGGCGGCGAGGCCCGGGCGGAGCGACCCGGTGTGCCCGGCGATGCCGAGCAGCTCAGCGGGCCGCCCGGAGGTTGCCCGGACGGCGTCGAGGACACCGAGTTTGGCACCCTTCACCAGGTTGCGGAAGGCGTTGTCCATCGTCAGCGTGCTGCCGGCCAGCGAACCGTTGTCGAGCGTCGCGACTCCGTCGTGCACGTCGACCTCGAGCCGGCCGAGCCGGTAGCGGCCGTCGGCGGCGTCGGTGGCCGACATGGCGTCGGTGATCAGCACGGTCCGTCCGCGTCCGGCGTGCGAAGCCGCCAGCCGAACCACGGTCGGGTGCAGGTGCACGAGATCCACGATCAGCTCGACGGTCACGCGCTCGTCGTCCAGCAGCACGCCGACGGGCCCGGGTTCCCGGTGGTGCAGCGGGCGCATGCCGTTGAACAGGTGTGTCGCGACGGTCGCGCCCGCGTCGATGGCCGGCACCAGCTGCTCGGCGACGCCGTCGGTGTGCCCGATCGCCGCGATCACGCCCGATTCGGCGAGCTGCCGCACGGCTTTCACGCCACCGGGCAGCTCCGGCGCGAGCGTGACCATGCGTATCGCGCCGGAGCCCGCGCGCAGCAGCTTCTCGACGGTGCCCGTGTCCGGTTCCCGCAGCGTGCCCGGATCGTGCGCGCCGCAGCGGGCGCGCGAAATGAACGGGCCCTCCAGGTGGACGCCGGCCAGCTCGCCGTCCTGCACGAGCTCGCGCATCGCCGCGATCTGCTCGGTCAGCAGGTCGATCGGGTCGGAAACCAGACTCGCGATCGTGGTCGTGGTGCCGTGGCGCCGGTGCGCGCGCACGGCCGTGAGCATCTCTTCCGGGTCCAGCGTCGAGAACGAGCCGCCACCTCCGCCGTGGCAGTGGGTGTCGATGAACCCGGGCACGACGAGCGCACCGCCGACCTGAACGACCTCGGCCGACGGGTCGTCCGGCGGCGTCCCCGTGCCCACCGCGGTGATCCGCCCGTCGGACACGGCCAGCCAGCCGTCGTCGAGTACGCGGTCCGGTGTGGCGACACGGCCGCCCGTGATGACGAAGTGCTTCACGCCTTCCAGCATATATTGGTCTGGACCAGACATGGCTACGCAACTCGGTGATCGGAATTGGTCCACCCGGGTCACTGCGGAGTCTGCATCGCCTTCTGCAGGGCCTCCAGAGCCCGGCTGGCGGTCGATTTCACGGTACCCTTCGAGATCCCCGCGGCCTCCGAGATTTCGGCCTCGCTCAGGCCTCCGTAGTAGCGCAGGACCAGCACCTCACGCTGGCGCGGCGGCAGCTTCGACAGGGCGTTCACCACCGCCTGGTGCTCACTCGAGAGCATCGCGAGGCTCTCGGCGGAGCGCGCGTTCACCGCGTGCGGCGGCACGTACTCGCGTGCCGTCTTGCGCCGACGCAGCACACTTCGTGAGCCGTTCACGACCGCGGTGCGCAGGTAACCGACGGCGGCGGCCGCGTCACGCAGCCGTCCCCAGTTGCGGTGCAGGCCGGTGAACGCCTCCTGCACCACGTCTTCGGCGGTCGCCGGCTCGTCGACCAGCAGGATCGCGAGCCGCACGAGCCGCATGCGGTGCTGGCGGTAAAGGTCCTCGAGGGTCAGCGGCGAGCTCGGTTGCTGCGCCGGGACCGGTCCGTCCATCGTGCGCAGGTGCCCCAGCGTCGCCTCGACGCTTCGCTCCACTGCCCGTTCGGCGCCGCGCTCCGCGTTGCCCTCCAGCATCTATCCCTGCCTGCCTGTCGTCCCTGTCTCGACCCGTCGGTGCCCGCGCCGAGCCGTTCTGACGCGAGCACCAGCGTATCGGGTCACCCTGCTCGCGCCACTCACCACGGACTCGTGAGTGCTCCGGCCGCTTGGAACCGGACGCGGCACTCACGAGTCAGTGGGAGCCACCCGGTACCGTGCCAACGTCACGTCCCACTCACCCGGGAGAGCCGCATGGCCTGGTACCTCGTCGAAATCCGCTACGTCACGGGAAAGGTGGCCGACGTCCGTCCGCGTCACCGTGAGTGGCTGAACCAACGCTCCGCCGAGGGCAGCGTGGTCGTCGCGGGCCCGTTCGCCGACGACTCGGGTGGACTGGTCCTTTGGCAGGCCGAAGACGAGACGGCGCTCAAGCAGGTCATCGACCAGGACCCGTACCAGCTCGAAGGTGTCATCGCCGAGCGCACGGTGCGTGAGTACAAGCCGGTGATCGGGGCGTGGGTACCGCAGGCCTGATCACAGTTCCAGCACGGCGGGTCCCCGGTCGACGCAGAGCCGCACGGACCCGCCGTCCGGTGTTGCCACCGCGCACGTGCAGCAGAAGCCCTGGCGGCAGGAAAACGGCACGTCGGGGAGCACTTCGCGCACCACGTCGAGCGTCGAGCGATCGGCGGGCACGGCCAGTGTCCGCCCGCTACGGCGCAGCACCACCTCGTACGGCTCACCGCCGACGATCGGTGGGGTCGAGAACCGTTCGAAATACACTCCTCCGGCACCCGTGAGTGCCAGATCCACCCGCACACCGGTGATCATCGGTGCCGGGCCGCAGCAGTACACGGACGCGCCTTCTCGCACACCGTCGAGCAGTTCCGCGCCGGAGGCGGGAATTCCGTAGTCGTCGTCGGGCCGCACCCACACCCGATCCTCCGGCAGGTCGGCGAGTTCTTCCAGGAACGGCATCGACGCCCGTGACCGTCCCGTGTAGACGAGCCGCCACTCAGCGCCGCGGGCGGCCGCCGCGCGGACCATCGGCAGGATCGGCGTGATCCCGATGCCGCCGGCCACGAACAGGTAGGACTTCGCGGCCACGAAGGGGAACGCGTTGCGCGGCCCCTTCGCCGCAAGGGAACTGCCCGGCCGCAGGGCGTGCACCTGTGCCGAGGCTTCGCCGACCCTTCGCACGGCCACGCGGTAGTGCGAAGGGTCCGCCGGGTCGCCGCACAGCGAGTACTGGCGCACCAGCCCGGAAGGCAGCACGAGGTCCACGTGCGCGCCCGGGCGCCACGCCGGCAACGGCCGGTCCGCGGCGAGGCGCAGAGACACGACCGCCTCGGCCTCCGGAGTCACGCGCTCGACGACCACCGGAATGGTCCGGTCCACTGCCTCGACGTGCGGGCGCCGCTTGCCGGAGTATCGCGCGAGCCGCCGGTACACCGCGCCGACACCGACCAAAGTGGACATCAGCCGGTCGCGACGGCCCGTGCCGTCGAGCCGCGGTGGAAAGTCCGGAATCACCGCGCGTCGGCGGCTTTCGCCGCGGGTGAGCCGGCGAGGTACGCGACGGCCTGGTCGGTGTCGCCCGTCTCCGTCGGGTGATACGAGCGCCGGAAGTACGGCCGGATCTCCTTCAGCAGCTCGCGCGGTCCCGGGAGCAGGCCCTTCTTCGCCGCCTTCGAGTACGCGCGCCAGCTCGGACGGACGGGTCGCGTCGGGTCGTTGCGCATGAGGAACCTCGTCCCGCGCACGAAGATCCACGCCAGCACCGGCGTCACCACCGCCATGCTGCGCACCCGGCGCGCATAGCGGCCGTCGAGGTGGCAGAAGAGGTCGTAGGCCACCGCACGGTGCTCCACCTCTTCGGCGCCGTGCCAGCGCAGCAGGTCGAGCATCGTCGGGTCGGCGCCGGCGTCGTCGAGCGCCTTCGCGTCGAGCACCCACTGGCCGAGGAACGCCGTGTAGTGCTCGATCGCGGCGACGAGCGCGAGCCGTTCGACGAGCCACTCCTCGCCCGCACCCGGTCGGTCGCCCAGCAGGCGGCGGAACATCCACTCCATCTGCGCCACGAACGGCCGCACGCTCAGGCCGGTGGCTTCGAGGTGCCGCGCGGCGCCGTCGTGGGCCTCGGCGTGCACGGCCTCCTGTCCGATGAAGCCGAGCACGTCCTGCCTGAGCCGCTCGTCGCGGATCAGCGGCACGGCCTGGGTGAAGACCTCGACGAACCAGCGTTCGCCTTCGGGCAGGGCGAGGTGCAGCACGTTGATGCTGTGCGTGGCCTGCGGTTCGCCGGGGATCCAGTGGATCGGCAGGCTCGCCCAGTCGAACTTCACGTCGCGGGCCTGCAGCACGATCTGCTCGTGGTTCGCCGGTTCGGTGGTCATGACGGTCGCCCGGTGAGCTCGTAGTCGCTCGGCTCGACCCGGCGCGTTTCGAGCCAGTACTTCCACGTGAACCCGGGCCAGATCGTGCGGTTCACGCCCTTCGCGTCGAGGTACCAGCTCGTGCAGCCGCCCTGCGTCCAGACGCCTTTCACGAGTTTGTCCTGGATGTCGCGCTGGAACTCGTCCTGCACGGCCGCACGCACGTCGAGCGCGGCGGCGTCGTGGGAGTCGGCGAGCTTGATCGCGTCGACGACGTAGCGCGACTGCGATTCGATCATGAACACCACGGAGTTGTGACCGAGCGCGGTGTTCGGGCCGAGGAGGAAGAACAGATTCGGGAATCCGGCGACGGTGATCCCCTTGTGCGTCTGGATCCCTTCCGTGGCCCAGGATTTCGCGAGGCTGCGGCCGTCGACACCGGTGATGTCCAGGTATTCCAACGCATCCGTGACGTGGAAGCCCGTGCCGTAGATGATCGCGTCGACCTCGTGTTCGGTGCCGGCGCCGTCGATCACGCTGTGCTCGCGCACTTCGGCGACGCCTTCGGTGACCACGTCGACATTCGGCCGGTCCAGTGCCGGGTAGTAGTCGTTGGACAGCAGCACGCGCTTGCAACCCATGGTGTAGTCCGGTGTCACCGTGGCGCGCAGCTTCGGATCGCGGATGCCCTTCGCGATGTGCCGCCGCGCAAGGGTTTCGACGGCGTGCATGAGTTTCGGGTGGCCGTTGAAGCCGATCGCACGGGCCTCCAGCATCCAGTACAGGGCGTTGCGGTACAGCCGCTGCGCACCCGGCACGGTGCGAAACGCGAGCTTCGTCCAGCTCGGCATCGCGTGGTCCGGCTTCGGCATCACCCACGGCGGCGTGCGCTGGAAGAGCGTCAGCTCGGCGACCTCCGGGGCGATCCGGGGTACGAACTGGATCGCGCTCGCGCCCGTGCCGACCACGGCGACCTTCTTGCGCCGCAGGTCGAACTCGTGGTTCCACTGCGCCGAATGCCAGGTGCGGCCCGTGAACTTCCCGATGCCGGGCAGCTCCGGGATCTGCGGAATGTGCAATCCGCCGACGCCGGACACGAGGAACTGCGCGGAGAACTCCTTGCCGGCCTTCGTCGTCACGGTCCACCGGCGTTCGCCTTCGTCCCAGTGGGCGCCGGTGATCTCCACACCGAACCGGATGCGCTCGCGCAGGCGGTACTTGTCGGCCACGCGCTTGAGGTAGCCGAAGATCTCCGGCTGCGGCGAGAACGACCGCGACCAGTCCGGGTTCTGCTCGTAGGAGAACGAGTACATGTGCGATTGCACGTCGCACGCGCACCCGGGGTACGAGTTGTCCCGCCAGGTGCCGCCCACCTCGTCGGCCTTCTCCAGGATCACGTAATCCCGGATGCCGGCCTTTTCAAGCTGGATCGCCTGGCCGAGCCCGGAAAACCCGGTGCCCACGATCACGACCTTGAACCGCTCGGTCATCTGTCGGCCTCCACTGCGCTGGGGGTCTGCCGCAAATGACGTTACCTCAAGTAACAGTTACTAGAAAGTACCAGCTACTAGTCAGTACTGACCGCCGAGCTTCGTGTGGTCCCACGAGACGACCTTCGTCGGCCGGAAGATCAGGCCGATGCGCTTCGCCGCCTGGTGGCCGACGAACTCGCGCAGCTCATCGGGCACCGGGTCGCCGGGTTTGGCGCCGGCGTAGCGCTGCGCGAGCGTGATGCCCATCCGGGTCACCTCGGCGGTGTCGTCGACGAGCTCCACGTCGGTCTCCAGCGAGACGCCGCGCAGCTTCTCGTAGGAGTCGCCGCTCTCCACGAGCACGGTGGCCTGCGGCAGCCGCCGCAGGTTCTTCGCCTTCTGCGAGGTGCCGTACGTCCAGGTCGCGACGCCGTCCTCGTGCGGGAAGTACCACAGTGGCGCCAGGTGGGGCCTTCCGTTCGGGCCCATGGAGGCGACGTTGATCACCTTCTGTTCGGCGAGGTACTCCCGGACCTCGTCCGGGGTCATGCGGATCTGCTCGCGACGGGACATGCGCGGCTCCTCTACTCCTGTTTGGTGGCAGCCCGCCCGCCGTGGCCGGTCACCGCCGACTCGTACGCGCCGCGCTGCTCGATGTCGGCCAGCGCGGCCTTGTCCGCCGCGGGCACGCGGGCCCGGCTGCCGAATTCGACGATCGGCGGCAGGACCGCGCGCAGCAGCTTGAGGCCGCCGACCCAGCGTGGCACGTGGATCGTCCGCGCGCGCTTGAGGATGCCGGCTTCCAGGTCGTCCAGTGCCACGTCCAGCGGGTACGTCTTGCCGATCAGTCCCGGCATCGACGCCCGGAGTTTCCCGAACACGGGGTGGGCGTCGGCGCTCTCCACCAGGTCCGTGCGGATCCACGTGGGGTGCGCGACGCCGACCTTCACGCCGAGGTGCGCCACCTCGGCGCGCAGGCTGTTGCAGAACGCCTCGACGCCCGCCTTCGCCGCCGCGTAGTTCGCCATGCCCGGCGCGTGCGTGATCGCGGCGAGCGACGAGATCGCCAGCAGGTAGCCGCGTCGCTCGATCACGTGCGGCAGCGTCACCCGGAACGTGCGCCACACGCCGAGCAGATCGACCTCGATGACCTTCTCGAACGCCGTCGGATCCACGGACCGCACGAACCCGGCCGTCGCGATCCCCGCGTTGGCGATCACGACGTCGATCCCGCCGAAGTGTTCGACCACGCCCTCGGTGGCGGCTTCGAGCTCGTCCCAGCTCGTCACGTCGGCTTCCCACGCCTTCGCCGCGGGCCCGATCCGCTTCGCGACCGCTGCCTGCTCCTGGGCTTCCAGCCCGACCAGTGCCACCTTCGCGCCGCGTGCGGCCAGGCGTTCCGCCAGCCCTGCCCCGATACCCCGGGCCGCCCCGGTGATCAGCACGACCTTCCCGTCGACGTTCGTGGCCACGGTGTCCTCCTCGGCGGTTCTGCGCTCGTCTCGCTCGGACGGTACCTCAACCTACCTTGAGTAAGCTACTTCCCGGTAGGTTCGGGTGGTGCGACGATGCGGGCATGGATCACTCGCCTGTGGGGAACCTCGACCAGCCGTTTCTCGATGCCGCCGCCGTCTGCTCGACGCTGTTGCGGGCCGACGTCCTGCGCGCCGGCTGGGCCGAACCCAGCGCCTTGCCGGAGCTGTCCGTTGGCGCTCTCGCCTGTCACCTCGCCCGCCAAGTGACCCGCGCCGCCGAGCTCCTCGCGGCGGCATCGGCGCTGCCGGTCCTGGCGACCGTCGACGAGCACTATGCCCGCGCCGCGTGGGTCACGGCCGAATCGCTCGACGACCCGGCCAACGACCGCACCACCGACGAAGCCGAAGCGGCCGAAGGCGTCGACTGGATGCTGGCGCGGTTCGACGCGGACCTGGCCACCGTCGCCGAGCGCCTGCCCGCCGCCGCGGACACCGTCGACATCCCGTGGCAGGGCTGGTCACTGCGCCGCGACGACTTCCTGCACACCCGTCTGCTCGAACTGGTGGTCCACTCCGCCGACCTCGCCGCGAGCCTCGGTGTGCCGGCGCCCGAATTCCCCGACGCCGCCTTCAGGCCGGTGCTGGAACTGCTCGCCCGGCTCGCCGTCCGCCGGCACGGTCAGGGTCCTGTGATCAGCACGCTGACCCGCCGGGAACGGGCGCAGAACATCAGCGCGTTCTGACCGGATGCCCTCCCCGCGTGCGCTCGCCGCGGGGAGGGCACCCGGGAGCATCACGCCGACGCGGTGCTCAGCTCCTCGACCTCCGCGTCCGTCAGCTCCAGCGTCACCGACGCGATCAGATCCGTCAGCTGCTCCGGCGTGCGCGCGCTCGCGATCGGGGCGGCGACCGTCGGCTGCTGGCGCAGCCACGCGAGCGCGACGGCGGCGACCGACGTCGCGTGCGCGGCGGACACGGAGTCCAACGCGGCGAGCACCCGCCGCCCGCGGTCGTCGAGGTACTTCACCGCGCGGGGCGCACGCGGGGAGTCGCCGAGCTCGTCCGTCGAACGGTACTTGCCGGCGAGGAAACCCATAGCCAGCGCGAAGTACGGCAGCGTCGCCAGGCCTTCGCGGGCGACGGTGGGGGCAAGGTCGCGTTCGTAGTCGCGTTCGACGAGGTTGTAGTGCGGCTGCAGGGCGACGTACCGGGCGAATCCCTCACGGTCCGAAATGGACAGTGCTTCGGTGAGCCGCTCGGCGGAGTAGTTCGACGCTGCGATGTAGCGCACCTTGCCCGCGCGCACGAGCGAGTCGAAGGCCGACAGTGTTTCCTCGAGCGGAGTGTCCTGATCGTCGCGGTGCGCGTAGTACAGGTCGAGATGGTCGGTTTGCAGGCGGCGCAAGGAATCCTCCGCCGCGGCCGTGATGTTCGCTGCCGAAAGGCCCTTGCGTTGGTCCCACGCACCGACCTTCGTGGCGATCACGAGGTCGTCGCGGCGGCCACGGCGGGCGAGCCAGGAACCGATGATCGTTTCCGAGCCGCCGCCACCGCCGTAGGCGTCGGCGGTGTCCAGGAAGTTGCCACCGGCCGAGGCGTAGGCGTCGAGCACCGCGTGGGAGGTTTCTTCGTCCGCGGTGAAGCCGAAGACGTTGCAGCCCAGGTTGAGGCCGTACACGTCGAGGTCCGAGTTGCCAAGCTTGGTCATGCTACGAAACTACCTGTCGAGGACGGGAAGAATCCGCCACGCAACCTGTGTTGGGAAGGTCCATGGCTATCGAACTCGGGAAGATCGGCATCTGGCGCTCCGCCACCCAGACAAATGGCGAATTCGCGGCGGAGGTGGAGAAACTCGGTTACGGCACGATGTGGCTCGGCGGCTCACCCGGCGGTGACCTCGCGATCGTGGAGGAGCTGCTCGACGCGACGGAACACCTCGTGGTCGCGACCGGCATCGTCAACATCTGGGCCGACGCACCTGAGCCCATCGCGAAAGCGTTCCACCGGATCGAGGGCAAGCACCCCGGGCGGTTCCTGCTCGGCATCGGCGCCGGTCATCCGGAGGCGACGCAGCAGTACACGAAGCCCTACGCCGCGCTCGTCGACTACCTCGACGCGCTCGACGCGGCGGGCGTGCCGCGGGAATCCCGCGTGCTGGCCGCGCTGGGGCCGAAGGTGCTCAAGCTCGCCGGCGAGCGTACGGCGGGTGCCCACCCGTACCTCACGACCCCCGAGCACACCCGCACCGCGCGGGAGATCCTCGGCGACGGCGCGGTGCTCGCGCCCGAGCAGAAGGTGGTGCTCGACACCGACGTCGCGCGCGCCCGTGAGGTGGGCCGTAAGACCGTGCAGTTCTATCTGCGGCTTTCCAACTACACCGCGAACCTGCGCAAGCTCGGCTTCACCGATGAGGACCTCGCCGACGGTGGTAGCGACCGGCTCGTCGACGCGCTCGCCCTTCACGGCGACGCCGCCACGATCGCCACCGGCGTGCGCGCCCATCTGGAGGCCGGCGCCGGCCACGTGAACATCCAGGTGCTCGGCGAGGACCCGTTCCCGGCATATCGGGCGCTGGCGGACCTGCTGCTCTGAATCGTTCCACATGAGAAGGACCATATGAGCCTCATATGAGGTGGACCGGCCCACACGGCCGGTCCACCTCGTACGATGCGCCTGAGAACCCAGTCTGTTCCCAGGAGGAAAACGATGCCCATCGCCACCCCCGAGGTCTACGCGGAGATGCTGAACCGGGCCAAGGCGAACGAATTCGCCTACCCGGCCATCAACGTGACCTCGTCGGAGACCGTGAACGCCGCGATCCGCGGGTTCGCCGAGGCGGAGAGCGACGGGATCATCCAGTTCTCCACCGGCGGCGCGGAGTTCGCTTCCGGGCAGAAGGTGAAGAACATGGTCGTCGGCGCGACCGCGCTGGCCGAGTTCGCCCAGGTCGTCGCGGCGCGTTATGACGTGAACGTCGCACTGCACACCGACCACTGCCCGAAGGACAAGCTCGACGGCTTCGTGCGCCCGCTCATCGAAATCTCGGCCGAGCGCGTGAAAAAGGGCCAGAACCCGCTGTTCCAGTCGCACATGTGGGACGGCTCCGCGATCGACCTCGACGAGAACTTGCAGATCGCGCAGGAACTGCTCGCCAAGACGGCGGCCGCGAACATCGTCCTCGAGGTCGAGATCGGCGTCGTCGGCGGCGAGGAGGACGGTGTCGAGGCGGAGATCAACGAGAAGCTCTACACCGCCGAAGGCGACTTCCTCAAGACGATCGACGCCCTCGGCTCTGGCGACCGCGGCCGCTACCTGCTGGCGGCCACCTTCGGCAACGTTCACGGTGTGTACAAGCCGGGCAACGTCAAGCTCCGCCCCGACGTGCTCAAGGGCGGCCAGGAAGCGGCGGCCAAGAAGCTCGGCCTCGACGCCGGCGCCAGGCCGTTCGACCTCGTCTTCCACGGCGGCTCGGGCTCCCTGCCCGAGGAAATCCGCGAGGCGGTGTCCTACGGCGTCGTCAAGATGAACGTCGACACCGACACCCAGTACGCCTTCACCCGCCCGGTCGCCGACCACTTCTTCAAGAACTACGACGGCGTCCTCAAGATCGACGGCGAGGTCGGCAACAAGAAGGTCTACGACCCGCGTTCGTACCTCAAGGCCGCTGAAGCCGGTATGGCCCAGCGCGTCGTCGAGGCCTGCCAGGCCCTCGGCGCGGTGGGGACGAAGATCAAGTAGAGCTGTTTTTCAGTCGGAGGGCTGCTACCCGATGGTGGCAGCCCTCCGTCGGGTTCGGCCTTCCGTCGTGGTCGACCTTGGCTCGCGGTCAAATTCAGGCGCGGTCAAATTCAGGCGTGGTCAAATTCAGGCGTGGTCAAATTTCAGGTGCGGTCGAATTCTCGCTGGGTGATCACTTTCATAGTGGCGGGGTAGCCCGCTGTAGCTCAAGGTGCTACGAGGCTCCGACGCTGGGGGTAAGCCGGATTTTGCCCGCGTGGCTCCGCGAACCCGGCAGCCGGTGTCGCGCTCCGGCTTCATTCCGTCAGCGGGTCGCTCGCCTTCACACCTACGGGTGGTGGCGGTGGTGTCGGCGGCCCCGGCGGGAGGTTCGCGCAGGAGTGGGTGGCACACTGTCGCACTCGACCGGCTCACTTGCCCGGCCGGCCGCGTTCGCCGCCGCCGCGCGTGGCTGCTCGCGCGGCTGGGTGTCGTGGCTGGTCGCGGACGGACGAGCCCAGTGCTGCAAGGAGTCACCCCCATGATGCCGAAACGCGTTGTCGCCGCCGTCGTGGTCGCTGCCCTCGTGCTGGCCGGCGGGGGCGTGCTGACGAGCCTGTTCCTCTGAGGTATCGCGGGCACGGGAAGAATGGTTTTCGCGGGCGCGGGCAGAATGTCGGCATGACGCACAACCTGCTTGGCCCCGACCCGACGCTGCTTCCCGAGCACACCGCCGCACAGGCCGCGCTCGACGCGGGCACCGACCCGAAGGCCGTCGCCGCCGAACACCCCGATTTCAGCGCCGCGTGGGCCGCGCTGGCCGAACGTTCCCTGGAGGCCGGTGAGACCGTCGCCGCCTATGCCTACGCCCGAACCGGCTACCACCGCGGCCTCGACCAGCTCCGCCGCGCCGGCTGGAAGGGCTTCGGTCCGGTGCCGTGGTCGCACCGCCCCAACCAGGGCTTCCTGCGCGCGCTGGCCGCGCTCGGCACCGCCGCCCACCGCATCGGCGAGACCGAAGAGTACGACCGAGTGAAAACGTTCCTCACCGAATCCGACCCGGCCGCCGTCGAAGCCACCGGTCTGCAGTAACCCGGCTTGCGGACTCGTGAGTGTTCCGTCCGGTTCTGACCGGCGTGCGCACTCACGAGTCTCGGTGCCGAAGGTGGGTTCAGGCGACGGCCGCGAGTTCGGGGACCGAAGGCACCGCGCCCGAACCCACGACGCGGTTGCGTCCACCGTGCTTCGCGGCGTACACGGCGGCGTCCGCGGCCGCCATGACTTCCTCGACGCTCGACCCGTCGAGCGGGAACGACGCGACGCCGATCGACGCCGTGCGCTGCGCGATCTCGACGGCGTCGCCTTCGTTGGTGTGGGTAGCGATCACGAGTTCGCTGATCCGCTGGCGGATGCGTTCCGCTGTCACGATCGCGTCTTCCTTCGACGTCGAGGGCAACAGCGCCACGAACTCCTCGCCGCCGAAGCGACCGACGAGGTCGTGGGCGCGGGTCTCCTGCTTCACGACCGCCGCGACGGCCTTGAGCACGTCGTCGCCCGCGAGGTGACCGAAGGTGTCGTTGATGGACTTGAAGTGGTCCAGGTCGATCATCAGCGCACCGAAGTTACTGTGCTCACGCTCGGCGCGGGAGATCTCGCGCCGAGCGCCGTCCTGCCAAGTCGTGGCGTTGAGCAGCTGCGTCTTCTGGTCGGTGGTCGCGAGCTCTTCGAGCCGCTTGATCAGCACGGAACGCTGCAGCACGTAGAGCGGCAGGATCACCAGCGGCGAGAGCAGCGGCTCGTCCGTGAGCACCATCGTCAGCAGGCCGCCGACGCAGAGGATCGACGCTTCGAGGAGGTTGTCGTCCATGGTCCCGAAACAGGACGCCGGGGTCGATTTCGCCGGGTCGGCGAGGTAGAGGCCGACGCCGGTCAGCACGCTGTTCACGAGGAAATACGCGAGCGCGGCGGCGGCGACGGTCGCGACGCCCTGGCCACCCGCGAGGTGGCCGGCGAGCGCGGCACCGAAACCGGACAGGACCATCGTCGTCGCGTTCGCCGCGACCCGGTGAGCTTCGCCCGGACGGGTGCCGCTCCAGCTCCGGAACGCGAGGTAGGCGTAGAGCACGACGGCCAGCGCGGCGACCAACTGGGGCGGCACGAGCAGCGCGGCGGGAAGCAGCCACACGGAGGTCACGTTGATGTGCGGGCCGCGGCTGAGCATCCGGCGCTGGCGCTCGATCTGCCGGGTGATCTCGGTCTGGGCGACGGCCAGACCCGTGATCAGGGCAAACAGTCCGAGCTGAGCCGTGGTGACCGGAATCAGCAGGCTGCTCACGATCGTCAGGACCGCGGCGACGGCCATGCTCGTCAGCGTGACGGCGATCCACCGCCGAGGCCGCGACCACAGCGCCCAGCCGTCAACCACATCCGCCCGACACAGACCAGCCCGATCCCCCGATATGACCATTTCTCCCCCAAACCCTTGCGTGAGTGTCCGGTGACAATCTCCTCACGCACAGTTTCAGCCCGTTTGCCGCCTGTCCACAAGAGCCTTAGGTGTGTACATTTTTCCCGAACACGCCGGATGAAGGGTGACCAGCGATGCGCAGCAAGGATCAGTGACCGCGTAAGAGCACCGCAAGGTCGCGCAGGTCAGAGCCCACGCGCGGAACAGTCAGGCATGTTCGGCGCGTGTGGCTTCCTTCGCCGTCGGCTCGGCAGTTCCCCCGGCGAAGTTCCGCTGCCACATGATCGTGAGCGGAATCGTAATCAACAACCCGGCCAAGCCAAAGATACCGACGGTCGTCTGCGCCGTCAGGTGATCGGCCAGTACTCCTCCGATCAGGGGAACCACACCCATCGTCGTCGTCAGCCCGGTGTTCGACAGCCCCATCGTCTGTGCGCGGCTCACGTCCGGGACCGCGACCGTGAGGGAAGCCGTCGCCTGCAGCAGGGCGATGGTGCCGAACCCGCCGGAGACGATGAACAGGATGATCGACACCACCGGCCCCGGCTGCAGGAAACACGCGAGCAACGGCACGGCCGCGAGCGCGGTGAGCGGGCCGATCAGCTTGGGCCGCGTCTCGGCGGGCACCCAGCGGGTGTAGATGAACGTGAAGATCACGCTGCCCACCGGGTCGGCCGCCAGCAACAGGCCGATGATCTCGGAACCGCCGCCGGTGGAAGCCGCATACGGCGCCGCGATGCCTTCGTACACGGGCATCAGCCCGGCCAGCCACGTGAAGAGCATCAGTGAGCGCAGCGCGCTCGTCGCGAACCCGGCCCGCCCGCCCGCGCTCAGCGACGCGAAGAACGGCTTGCGCTGTTCCCCGCTCGCGGCCGCCGGCCGGGCCTTCACGCCGAAGCGCACGAACAGTGCCGACAGAACGAACGTGCCGGCGTCGATGATCAGCGCGAGCCGCGGGTCGACGGCCAGCAGCAGCGCGCCGCCGCCCGCGAACCCCACCAGCTGAGCCGTCTGCACCGTCATGCTGCGGATGCCCATGCCGACCACGAACCGGTCGCCCTCCAGGACCTGCGGCAGCAGGGCCAGCTGCGCCGCCTTGAACGGCGGGTTCAGCAACGAGACGCACCCGACGAGCACGCACAACGCCCAGAACGGCAGCCCGGGAATTGCCACCAGCAGGATGAGCGCGGTGCGCATCAGATCGACGGTCACCATCACCGTGCGGCGTGCGAAGCGGTCGGCGATGCCGGTGAGGAAGATGCCGCCGAGCAGTGACGGGAAGAAGGTGAGCGCGTACGTCAAGCCGGTCAGCGTCGCCGACTGAGTATTGGCATAGACCAGTACGGACAGCGCGACGCGAGCCAGCTGGTCGCCGGCGATCGACAGCAGTTCGCCGAGCCACATGGCGCGGAACTCGGCGACCCCGAAGACTTCGCGGAACGTGACCCGTCCCGGTGCTGCTGTCATACGTGCGTCTCCCCGATTTTCGTGTGCCGACGGTGCCGCGCAGTGCTCAGACGGTGACCTTGGAACCTGCTTGTCACCAGCCAATCACCAAACGTGAGTTGCCGACGTCAGTGTCCCGTGACGGTCGGTGAATCACTAGGTTCTTTAGCCGGTATCCGAGGGGTCACGGACAGTTCACAGGATGTCCCGACGATAGCGCCGGGCACCGTCAAGATCATGGACCTCGTCAAATGTGTCGCACGCCACATTTGCTGTCTCTTTGGTCCGTGCTGGGTCCGTACTCGGTCCGAACTAAGTCCGCACTGTGGGAGCGCCGCCGGTGCCCGCGTCCCCGGCGTAGCTTCGAGCCCGTGACCGATCACGCGACGTTCACACTTGCGGTCGTGGGGGCCGGGCCTCGCGGAGTCGGTGTCCTGGAACGGCTGTCCGCCAATGCCGCCGAGCTGCTCGGCACCCGACGATTCGTGGTGCACCTGATCGACCCGTACCCGGCCGGGCCCGGCCGGGTGTGGCGCTACGAGCAGTCGCCGCTGCTGCGCATGAACTCCATGCCCGAAGACGTGACCATGTTCACCGACGACTCGGTGACGATGACGGGACCCGTCACACCCGGCCCGTCGCTCATCGAGTGGACGCGGCAGGTGCGATCCGGCGACGTCAGTCACCCCGTGCCGCCCGAGCTGCGGGCCGAGTTCGACGCGCTGGCGAGCACGGACTTCCCGACGCGACGGCTGCAAAGCCTGTACCTGCGGTGGTTCTACGAGAAACTCGTCGCCGAGCTCCCTCCCGGCATCGAGGTGGTGGAGCACCGCGCCGCGGCCGTCGCGATCGAAGACGGGCCGCCGCAGCGGGTGCGCCTCGACGACGGCGAGGTGCTCACCGCTGACGCCGTGCTGCTCACCGTCGGGCACCTCGACGCGAAACCCGATCCGGCGGAGGAACGGCTGGAGTCCTTCGCCGCGCGCCACGACCTGCGGTACTACCCCGCGGGTTACACCGCCGACGTCGATTACTCCGCCGTGCCGGCCGGCGAACCCGTGCTGGTGCGCGGGTTCGGGCTCGCGTTCGTGGATCTGATGCTCCTGCTCACCGAAGGGCGCGGTGGCCGGTTCGAGGAGCTGCCCGGAGGCGGGCTGCGCTACCACCCCAGCGGCGCCGAGCCGGTGCTGCACGTGGGATCCCGTCGCGGCGTGCCGTACCACGCCAAGACGGGCTACCGGTTGCGCGGCAAACCCTTGCAGCTGCCGTGGTTCTTTGACGCCCGGGCGATCGAACGGCTTCGCGGTCCGCTCGATTTCCGCGCCGATGTGTGGCCGCTCATCGCGAAAGAACTTTCGTGGGCGTACTACACGGAGCTGTTCACCGGCCACCCCGATCGCGTCCGGATGGACTTCGCGGTGTTCGCCGACGCGTTCGCGGATCTCACGTGGGGTTCGCCCGAACTCGACCGCCTCGTGGCCGACGCCGTGCCCGCCGAGGAGGACCGGCTGGACCTCGCCCGGCTCGACCGGCCGTTCGCGGGCGAGCACTTCGAGTCGGCCGAGGAGTTCGGCAAGGCCGTTCGCGAGTACGTGGAAGCCGACCTCAGGCGACGCGCGGACCAGCGGTTCAGCGCGGACCTGGCGGCGTTCATGGCCTTGCTCTCGGTCGTCGGACAGCTGCCGGCGCTGCTCGGAACGGGCAGGCTCACCGCGGCGTCGCAGGTCGCCGACCTCGACGGCTGGTTCAAGGGCTTCTTTTCCTTCTACGCGAGCGGTCCGCCGCCGCGGCGGCTCGAGGAACTGCTGGCGCTGGCCGACGCGGGGCTCGTGTCGTTCCTCGGTGCCGATCTGATCGTGACCGCCGACGAAACCACCGGCGTGTTCGCCGCGTCGAGCTCGAGCTTCGCTGAAATCGTCACCGCGCGGACGCTCATCGAGGCCCGCCTGCCGGAGGCGAGCGTGCCGCGCGTATCCGACGCTCTGCTGAGGCACATGCGCGACACCGGCACGCTCACCGAAGAACAGGTGCCGGACCCGGCCGGCGCCGCGTTGCCTTCGGGCCGAATCGCCACGCGTGGCAGCGATTCCCGCCTCCTCGACGCGGCGGGTACCCCCCACCCGCGCCGCTTCGCGATGGGCGCGCACACCACCATCCGCTCACCGGGCGCCTTCACGCGGCCCCGCACCAACGCGATCATGTTCCGGCAGAACGACGCGCTGGCCCGGGAACTGCTGCAGATGGCGCCCGACCGAGATTGACTCCGCCGCCCACATCTCAGGCTGACGCCGGCCGTGGCGCCGGCACTCGGGTTGCTCGCCAACGTGACCTGATCACTTCTTCACGGGGTACGCCGTCGGTGTGCCGTCGTCGGCCGCGCCGATGCCGACGTACTTGCTGACCAGTGCCGGGACGAGGCCGATGCCGTCGATCGCCCGGTCCTTGCCCGTCTTCGCGTCGAGCACGATCGGCTGGCCCGTGCCCGTCTCGCCGTAGAGCGCGCCGTGCCAGGCGACGACGAGGCCGGGGGCCATGCGGTTCGCCGCCTCGTCGGGCAGGCTCCACAGCTTCGCGGCCGTCGCGGCGTCGTAGGCGGTGAGCACGCCTCCGGCACGGCAGGCCACGACGGACTGCTCGTCGTAGAGGCAGTCGCCGTACGAGGTGGTGCCGAACTCGTCCTCTCCGGCGACCTTCAGCTTCTCCGCGCCGGTGGCGGGATCGAGGAACACCAGGAACGGGTCACCGCTGTCGTAGTCGGTCCGGGTGGCAACGACCAGCGCCGGGTTGGCGGGCACCACGGCGAGCAGCGCCGCCTTGGCGGGATCGACCCACTTCTGTTGGCCCGCTCACGAGGTCGAGCGCGGTCAGCTGGATCATCGACGAGTTCTCGGGCACGTTGTAGTCCACGCCGACGAGGACGTCACCGTGGACGCTGCCAGCGGTGTAGTCCTTGCGCTGCCACAGGGTTTTGCCGCTCGTCGGATCGAGCGCGACCGTCACGTGCTCCTCGTCCTGGCGGCTGTAGCTCGCGACGACGGCCTTGTCGGTCACCGCGACGACCTCGGTGACGGCGTTGGTCGCGTCGGCGTACTCGCCCTCGGACACCTGGATGTCCGCCTGCCACGCCCTGGTGCCCTTGTCGACGTCGGCGGCGATGACCGTGAGCGCGATCGCGGCCGGTGTGGTGCCCTTCTCCGGGATGACGGTCGGCACGGCGGCGACGACGAGCTTCTCACTGAGCGCGGGCGGGCGCGGCCCGGTGGTGTTGACGAACGGACCGCTCTGGTTGTACGGGTCGCCGGGCTGCCGCTCGATCGGGACGGACCACTTCTTCTTGCCGGTCAGCACGTCCGTCGCCGGCAGCGTGGTGGGGCTGATGATGTAGCCCGTACGGTCGCGCAGGGCCATGAACTTCGAGACGACGGCGCCTGCCGCGTTCGCGCGCAGCGCCTCGGCGGGCAAGCCGACGCCTGCGGTGGCGTCGAACGCCATGGGCGGGTCGGCGGTCGTCGCCTCGGGCTCCGCGGCAGCCGACGGCGACGGCCCGGCGGCCGCCGATCCGGACGGCGCCGAGGCGGCGCCGTCGTTCGTCCCCCCCGCTGCAGCCGCCCGCCACGAGCGCCGCACCCAACCACGCCGAAATGAGCAGTGTTCGTCGCATGTGCTTCGACCTTCCCCCACCGGAACCGTTGCTCCGAATGGAGCCATTGCGGACGATAGCCGACAAAACGTCGCGAGAGTGGCAGTTCACGCAAATATGTCACTACCGCCTGTTCGAGGCGCTAGATTCAGGCTCCGTCATGATCCTGGCCGCCGGAAAGGTGCCCCATGTCCACTCGTGCACTCCCCGTCCTGACCGTGGGTGCCGCCCTGCTGGTCGCCGGCTGCTCGACGGCTGAGAACGGCACCGCGTCGCCGGCGCCTTCGGCTGTCGCGTCTTCGGCTGTCCCGTCCTCGGGACCCGCGTCTTCGGCTCAGTCGACCACGGCGTCCCCCTCGACGTCGGCGGCCTCGGGGTCGTCCAGCTCCGTCGACGGTGCCGTGTCGCGCTACGAAGACTTCCTCCACGCCGTCGGCAGGGAAGACGTGACGACCGTCTGCGAAATCGCGGGCCCGGCCGCGAAGAAGGCCGAGGACGAAGGTTTCGGCACCTGCGAGCAGACGATCCCGATCACCTTCCAGATGATCTCCGCTGCCCAGAAGCAGGCTCTGCGTGGCGCCACCGTCGATCAGGCGCGCGTCACCGAGGACAGTGCCACCAGGGTCGAGATCCCGGCGTCCGCGGTGAAAGCCACCGTCACGTTCACCGACAGCGACCTGGGCGATGCCACGCTCGAATACCGCTCGGGCAAGTGGTACGTCGTCGACAACTGACCCACTGACCCGCGCTGGCGACCGTCCGCTGTGGACACAGCGGAACACCGGCGTGATCGTCGGGCGGACAGCCAGCGCTGTCCGGAGGGAAAGGGATCGGCAGGTGCCCCAGACCCCAGCGCCGATCCCGTCCCGACTGGCGCGAAAGTCAGCAGCGGCCGAGCATGTCCGTCAGCGCGGACTTCTCGGCGGAGTTGACGGTGAGCTTGAACTTCGACTTCACGGCGACCCACATCTTCGCGTAGGTGCACCAGTAGCCGGTCGACGGCGGCTTCCACTGGTCGGGCGAGCGGTCGCCCTTCTCCTGGTTGACGTTGTCCGTCACGGCGATCAGCTGGGGGTCGGACAGGTCGTTGGCGTAGGCCTGGCGCTGGGCGGTGGTCCAGGCCGAGGCGCCGGTGCGCCAGGCATCGGCCAGCGGCACGACGTGGTCGATGTCCACATCGGATGCCTTGGTCCAGGTGCCGCCGTCATACGGCGAGACCCAGGTGCCCGACGTGGGGTAGCAGTCGGAGCCGGTGACGACGTTCGTGCCGTCGCGCTTGAGGACGACTTCGCGGGTGTCGCAGTTGTCGCCCTGCTGGATCCAGTGCGGGAACTTGTCGCGGCTGTAGCCGTCGAGGGAGCCGTCGGCTTTCACCGTGAGGCCGGCGAGCTCGCTCTTCGCCGTCGCGGCCGACGGGATGCCCGGCGGAGTCGCGTCGGCGACACCCACCACGGTCACGCCGATCAAGGTCGCGCTGGCCAGTACGGTCAAGGAGTTGCGAACAGTACGCGCGGTCTGCATATTGTTGCCTCCAGGTCGAGTGTGATACTGATTCACCTTCGACCACGAAAGTGGCGTACGCAACACTCACGGGTGACATGTAACAGGCATTCGGTGAACAACGGGTGCCTGGCGGATCACCCGGAGCTCACAGTGCTTCGAGCGAGCCGAGCACGGTCACCGCGGAACCGGTCGCTACTTTCAGTGAGTCCGCAAAGTCCACCGGGTTTGGTCGAATGGGTGACTACCGGCTGAAACCGGTCACCAAGCGCAGGTCCTCGGTGTGGCGGTACCAGGTCCGCTTCGACACTTCCCGCGGGTGCGCGACGCCGTCGCTGACCAACGACGTGGTCGGCACGCAGCCGAGCTGGAACGCGCGGCCGTGGAAGACCTCGGTGCGCTTCAGGAGCCTCCCGCGGGTCACGCGCGCGACCAGGCCGTTCGGGTCCGACGACACCTCCACGGCGGCCGCGACGCCGTCGAACGCGAGGTGCTCGTCGCAGTAGGCCTGGCCGTGCACGCCGAGCAGGCGCGCGCGGCCCGCGAGGATTCCGCCGGTGTCGTCGCGCACGAGCGGCACCGCTGCCGGAGTTCCCTCCAGCGCGAGCTCGAGCGCCACCCGAGAGTCGTGCGGGAGCCGCCAAGCCGCGGCCACACCCGAATCCCGCTCGGCCGGCACGAACCCGACCGACACGCCCGTTACCTGATCGGTGCGCAACAGTCGCTTGAGCACCGCGGCGAAGTCCGCATCGGTTCCCGCGACGACGACGTGGTCGTGTTTCCGCAGCAAGGGGTCGATTTCCGCCTTGCCGGGGCGCGCCGAAACGCGCACCACGGAATCGGCGGCGAGGCCGGGAAGGGAGTGCGGATCCTCACCGCAGGCCACCACGATTCCGCGCACCGCCGAGTCCTCCGTTACAGTCATGCACCGGCATTTCCCAGCGCCACCCGTGTCCCACCGGGACACTTTCCCTGTTGCCGAACCCTTGGAGTGTCACATGCCGGCGATCGTGCTGATCGGTGCCCAGTGGGGGGACGAAGGCAAGGGCAAGGCGACCGACCTGCTCGGTGACCGCGTGCAGTGGGTCGTCCGGTACCAGGGCGGCAACAACGCCGGCCACACCGTCGTCCTCCCGAATGGCGAGAACTTCGCCCTCCACCTGATCCCGTCGGGGATTCTCACGCCCGGCGTGACCAACGTCATCGGCAACGGCGTGGTGGTCGACCCGGGCGTGCTGCTCGGCGAACTGGCCGGGCTCGATGAGCGCAACGTCGACACCGAAGGCCTGCTGATCTCCGCCGACGCGCACCTGATCATGCCGTACCACGTGGCTATCGATAAGGTCACCGAGCGTTACCTCGGCAGCCGCAAGATCGGTACCACCGGCCGCGGCATCGGGCCGTGCTACCAGGACAAGATCGCCCGCGTCGGCGTCCGCGTGCAGGACCTGCTCGACGAGAAGATCTTCCGGCAGAAGGTCGAAGCCGCGCTGGAGTTCAAGAACCAGGTGCTGGTGAAGGTCTACAACCGCAAGGCGCTCGACCCGCACGAGGTCGCCGACGAGGTCCTCGCCGCGGGCGAGAAGTTCGCACACCGCATCGCCGACACCCGCTTGCGGCTCAACCAGGCCCTCGAACGCGGCGAAACGGTGCTGCTGGAGGGTTCGCAGGGCACGTTGCTCGACGTGGACCACGGCACCTATCCGTTCGTCACGTCGTCGAACCCGACGTCGGGTGGCGCGAGCGCGGGTTCGGGCATCGGCCCCGGCCGCATCACCACCGTGCTGGGCATCCTCAAGGCCTACACCACGCGCGTCGGCTCCGGCCCGTTCCCGACGGAGCTCAACGACGAGTCCGGCGAGTACCTGCGCAAGCAGGGCGGCGAGTTCGGCGTGACCACGGGCCGCTCGCGGCGCACCGGCTGGTTCGACGCCGTGATCGCCCGCTACGCCGTGCGCGTCAACGGCATCACCGACTACTTCCTCACCAAGCTCGACGTGCTGTCCGGCCTGGAGAAGGTGCCGGTGTGCGTCGGGTACGAAGTGGACGGTCGCCGTACTTCGGACATGCCCATGACGCAGACCGACGTGCACCACGCCGTGCCGGTGTACGAAGAGCTGCCGGGCTGGTTCGAGGACATCTCCACGTGCCGCACCTTCGACGAGCTGCCCGCCAACGCGCGCGCGTACGTCGAACGGCTCGAGGAGCTGGCCGGCGCGCGCGTGTCGGCGATCGGCGTGGGCCCCGGCCGCGACCAGACGATCGTGCGGCACGAGTTCGCTTAGACCATGCCGGTGCGGTTGCGCAGGGCGTTGGTCGTGGCGAGCTCTTCGAGGTCCAGTTCGAGCAGGACTTTGCGGAGCACCTCGTCGTCGAGGCGTCCGGCGCGGTTCTCGGCGACCATCGCGGCGCGCTGTGTGATGAGCAGTTCGCGCCGCGCCCTGGCGAACCGCGCGTGCGGGCTCGCGGTGCGTTCCTCGCCGGAGAGCGTGATCGAGGCTTTCGCGAAGTTGTAGCGGGTGTCGACGACGCGCTCCAGCCGTTCCTCCAGGCGTTTCGCGCGCTCGGGCGGAACGTCTGCTTTGGACAGTGCCGCGTGGGTGATCTCGCGCAGCCGCGCGTGGGCCGCCTTCTGGGCGACCTCACGCGCGGCCAGCTCCTCCGCCTGGTCGCGGGCGGCTTCGTCCGGGTCCTGCACCTTGAGCATGCGGATCAGCACCGGCAGGGTGAGGCCCTGCACCAGTACGGTGCCGATGGCGACGGTGAACGCGAAGAGCTGGATCTCCGCGCGCCCCGGCGTGCCCTCCGCGACGGCCGAAGCGGCGGCGAGCGTGACGACACCCCGCATGCCGGTCCACGACACCACCGCCAGCGCCTGCCACGACGTGCCTTCCTTCGCGACGCCGAACACCCGCAGCGTTCTTGGCAGGTAACTCGACAGGAACACCGCGGGAATGCGCACCGCCATCGTCACGAGGAGCACCACGACCGCGCCGACGGCGAGCGTGCCGTTGGCGCGGGCCGCGTGATCGGCGCCCTCGAGCACGAACGGCAGCTGAAGCCCCATCAGCGCGAAGACGAGTGCTTCGAGCAGCACGTCGATCGAGGTCCACACGGACCGGTCCTGCATCCGCGTCGCCGGCGAAACCTGCAATGACCGCTGCCCGAGGTAGAGCCCGGCCGTGACGACGGCGAGCACGCCCGACCCGCTGAACTCGGCGCCGAACGGGTGCAGGTGCTCGGCCGTCACGTATGCCGCGAAGGGCACGATGATCCCGAACGCCGACTCCAGCAGCGGATCGTCGAGCCGCGAGCGGATGAACACCACGACGAACCCGGCGACGAGGCCCACGGCCACGCCGAGCACGGTCGCGACCGCGAACACGCCGAGCCCGTGGCCGATCGAGCCTGCCGTGCCCGCGACCGCCGCCAGCGCGACCTTGTAGAGCGTGAGCGCGGCGGCGTCGTTGACGAGGCTTTCGCCGGTCAGCACCGTCATGATGCCGCGTGGCAACCCCAGCTTCCGCCCGATCGCCACCGCCGTCACGGCGTCCGGTGGCGCGACGACAGCGCCGAGCACGAGCGCTGACGGCAGCGGCAAGTCGGGCAGCAGCAGGTGCACGATGACCGCGACCACCACCGCCGTGAGCACCACGAGCACCACCCCGAGGCCGACGATCGGGCGCAGGTTCGCGCGGAAGTGCGTGAGCGAGCTCTCCAACGAGGTCGAGTACAGCAGTGGCGGCAGCACCACGGTGAGGATCAGTTCGGGCTCCAGCTCGATCCTCGGCACCCCGGGGATCAGCGCGACCCCCAACGCCACCACGACGATCACCAGCGGCGCCGACAGGTTGTACCGCCGCGCGAGCGCGGTCAGGCCGAGCGAGCCCGCGAGGACGCCGACCAGGGTGAGGGTCTCCATGTCCGCATCTTCGCCCGGACTGATCAAGTTTGTCGCGCGGGCCCGGTCGTGTCGCGGGTGCCGTCAGCCCAGTTGGTTCAGTTCCCGTTCCACCGCGGCGAGTTCTTCCGCCGATCCTTGGACCTTCGGTCCCGTGAACCATTTGCGAGCGGAGAGCACCCACCACAGCGCGGCGCCGCCGAGGACCACGAGGAAGGCGACGGGCGTGTAGTTGAACGTGTCGCCGGTGATCGGGAAGGCTGGCGGCAGCATGAACAGCACGAAGATCACCACGACCCACGCGGTCGCGACGATGCCGATCGGCTTGCCCCAGCGGCCGAGGTGCCACGGGCCCTTCTCGAAGCTGTCGCCGCGGCGTACGCGAAGGAACACGGGGATCACGTACGCCACATACAATCCGACGGTCGCGATCGACGTGACCGCGGCGTACGCCGTCGCGCTCCACAGGTACGGCAGCGCCAGGATCAGCGCGCCGCCGGCGGCGAGCCACACGGCGTTGGTCGGGGTCTGCGTGCGTTTGTTGATGCGGTGCCACACCTTCGAGCCGGGGATGGCGCCGTCGCGGGCGAAAGCGTAGATCATCCGCGAGTTGGCCGTCACCGATGCCATGCCGCAGAACAGCTGCGCACCGATGCAGATCAGCAGCAGGAACTTGCCGGTGACCGCACCCGTCGCGTCGATGAAGATCTGTGCCGGCGGCACGCCCGTGGCCGAGTCGACCGCGCCGGCGTAGTCCTGGATGGCGAAGGTCAGCCCGATCAGCAGGATCCATCCGGCGACGAGCGACACGAGGATCGAATTGATGATTCCGCGCGGCCCCGCCTTCGCGGCGTTCTTCGTCTCCTCCGTCATGTGCGCCGACGCGTCGTAGCCGGTCAGGGTGTACTGCGCGAGCAGCAATCCCAGCGCGAACACGTACACCGCCGAACCCCAGCCGGTCTCGTTCGCGAAGTGTCCGAACACGAACGACACGTCCTGGTGCTTCGCCGGCACGAATACGAGCACGCCGACGATCACGAGCACCCCGACGAGGTGCCACCACACACTGACGCTGTTGAGAATCGCCACCACTCGCACGCCGAACGTGTTCAACGCCCCGTGCACCACCAGAATGATCGCGAGCAGCAGGATCGTGTGCCCCGGCGTCGCGCTGAAGCCCCACTGCAGGTCGAGGAACGCGTTGAGGAACAGCGCCGCACCGAAGTCGATGCCTGCCGTGACCGCGATCTGGCCGATCAGGTTGAACCAGCCCGTGAACCACGACCACGCCGGCCCGTTGCTGGTCGCCAGCTTCGCCGCCCAGTAGTACAGACCACCGGCCGTCGGGTAGCTCGAGCACACCTCCGCCATGCCCAGCCCCACGAGCACCACGAACAGCCCGACGAGCGGCCACCCCCAGATCATCGCGACGGGCCCGCCGGTCTTCATCCCGAACCCGTACAGCGTCAAGCACCCCGAGAGGACCGAGATGATCGTGAACGACACCGCGAAGTTCGAGAACGACGACATCGTGCGCTTCAGTTCCTGCGCATAACCCAGCGCGTGCAACCGGGCACTGTCGTCGTCCGCGTGGTCGGGCTGAGCGGTCTGCTGGTCGGACACAGCCATCGGGCACCCACCTGAAAGGTATGTGGACAGACCATTGAAGTTCCGCAGAAGCTAGCCCTGCCGCGCGAGGGGTGTCAAGGTTCGGTGGCGGACGCCGGACCGGACCACCGGACTCCTCCGGCGCCGCCCGGTCCGGCGAAAACCCTTACCCGGCACCACAAACTCAGCGCCCTACCAAACTCAGCGCCTGCGAAACTCAGCGCCCCACCAAACTCAGCGACCCACGAAGTCGTGCACCGAGATCAACGCCGTGTCCGCCTGGTCGGCGAAGAAGCCATCCACACCGGCCTCGAGGAAGGCAGCCTCTTCGGCGAAGACGTTGCCGAACGCCGTCGGGCGGTCGGACGAGCGCAGGTTCGTCGGCAGAAACGGGTTTTCGTTGCGGAAGGTGTACGGCTGCACCTTCAAGCCGGCGCGGTGGGCGTCGGCGACCAGTGGGCTCGGCTTGCCAAGGTTGCCGGCGGCGTCGAGGGGGATCACCTGCGACTTGTCCGGGCCGAGGTACTTCGCGTACGTCGCGATCTCGCGCAGCCCGGCCGGGGTGACGAGGTCGGCGTACGTGCGCTTGTCTCCGGCCGCCACGAAGTCGGCGGGTGCGCCGGTGGCCCCCGTGAGCTGCAGCAGCGGCACGCGCACCTGGTTGTGCAGCGCCTTGAGGTTCGAGACTTCGAACGACTGGATGATCACCGGCGCGTCGGGCCGGTCGAGGCCGTTGCGGTCGAGGAAGGCGACCAGCTTCGGCTCCGTCGGGTTGCCGATCGACCGGAAGTACGTCGAGTGCTTGACCTCCGGATACGTTCCCAGCGTGCGGTGCAGCTCCTTGCCGAGCCGGCGCGTGAGGTCGACGACCTCCTGGTACGTCGGGATCTCGAAGCGGCCGTCGTACAGCTGGTTGTTCGGCCGGTTGCCCGGGATCCGCTCCTTCGCGCGCAGCGTCTTCAGCTCGGCGAGCGTGAAGTCCTCGGTGAACCACCCGGTCATCTTCGTGCCGTCGATGACCTTGGTGGTCTTGCGCGATGCGAACTCCGGATGGTCGGCGACGTCGGTGGTTCCGCCGATCTCCGGCTCGTGCCGAGCCACGAGCTGTCCGTCCTTGGTCGGGACGAGGTCGACGTCGACGTAATTCACGCCCATGCGGAACGCGAGCTCGTACGACGACAGCGTGTGCTCCGGGCGGTAGCCGGGTGCGCCCCGGTGGCCGACGATCACGGGGTCATCGTGCCGGGCGCCGTGCGCGGCCGCACCCGCGGCCGGCCCCGACGACGCCGTGGCGGGGCCGACGGCCAAGCCCGCCAGCCCGAGCAGGGCGAGACCGGACATGGTGAGCACACCTGCACGTTTGCGCTTCATGGAGGACCTCTCTGTAGCGAGCTCGCTGTCCTTTTCGACGGATTTGCCACGACTACCGCGACACCCTCACGGCCGCAAGCGGCGAGCGGGCGGCCCACGGTGAACAGAAGACTGACCACGTGGTGAACGGTGCGTGGATCCGCGGTCGGGTGCTGGCGACGCTCGCTGTGGGACGGCGAAATGTCTGTGCGGACCACTGCCCGTTAGGCTGTTCGGCGTGCGCGTACTGGTAATCGGGTCCGGCGCCCGGGAGCATGCACTCGTCCTCGCGGTGTCCGGCGATCCCGCCGTCACCGCTCTCGCCTGTGCACCCGGCAACGCCGGGACGGCCGCGGTCGCCGAGCAGCCCGGTGTCGATCCGGCCGACCCCGAGGCTGTTGCCGCGCTGGCCAGGGAGTGGAAGGCCGACCTCGTCGTGATCGGCCCCGAGGTGCCGCTGGTCGCGGGCGTCGCCGACGCCGTGCGCAAGGCCGGCATCGCGTGCTTCGGCCCGTCGGCCGCGGCCGCGCGCATCGAGGGTTCGAAGGCGTTCGCCAAAGACGTGATGGCGGCCGCGAAGGTGCCCACCGCGCGCAGCGAGGTGGTGGACACGCCGGCGCACCTCGACGCCGCGCTGCAGCGCTTCGGCCCCACCTGGGTCGTGAAGGACGACGGGCTCGCCGCCGGCAAGGGCGTCGTGGTGACACAGGACGTCGAGGTGGCGCGCAAGCACGCCCTGATGCTGCTCGACGGTGGCCACCCCGTCCTCCTCGAGTCCTTTTTGGATGGACCAGAAGCGTCGTTGTTCTGCTTCGTCGACGGTCGCACGGTCGTGCCGCTCGTGCCGGCACAGGACTTCAAGCGCGTCGGCGACGGCGACACCGGCCCGAACACCGGCGGCATGGGTGCCTACGCCCCGCTGCCGTGGATGCCCGACGGCTTCGTGGCCGATGTCGTCGACCGCGTGGTACAGCCGGTCGTCGACGAGCTCGACAACCGCGGCGCCACCTTCTCCGGCCTTCTCTACGCCGGTCTCGCACTCACCTCCGAGGGCCCACAGGTCATCGAGTTCAACTGCCGCTTCGGCGACCCTGAGACCCAGGTCGTGCTTGCCCTGCTGCGCACGCCGCTGGCCGGCCTCCTGCACGCGACGGCCACCGGCACGCTCGCTGAGCAGCCACCGCTCGACTGGTCCGCGGGCGCGGCCGTGACGGTCGTGATCGCGGCGGACGGCTATCCCGGCAAGCCGCGCACCGGCGACGTCATCAGCGGCGGCGAGCTCGAAGGTGTGCTGCACGCGGGCACGCGCCGGCGCGAAGACGGTGCCGTGGTGTCGGCTGGCGGGCGGGTGCTTTCGGTCGTCGGCACCGGCAAGACGCTCAAGGCGGCGCGCAAGCGCGCGTACGAAACCGTGGCGCGCGTGCACCTCGCGGGCTCACACCACCGCACGGACATCGCACTGAAAGCGGCCAACGGCGAGATCACCGCGCCGGTGAACGTCTGAGTTTCGCCTCCAGATCACGCGACGGTTGGTAGCCTCGGAGCGGGGCCAGTCGGTCACTGTCCGTATCACCCGAGGGGGAGCGCATGGCGGCGAACAGCCCGCTGTCCGACCTGGCGGCGTCGGTGCCGTCCGCGCCCGGTGTCGCCGACCTCATCGTCGCGCCGGACAAGGTGCTCGACGTCGCGCGGGTCGTCGAAGAGCAGGCCAACGCGTTGGAGGACAAGCTCCTGACGCGACTCGGGGAGCTGCGCATCGACACGCCGTCGGCCGACACGGTGAGCGTGAACGCCGTGGCCGCGTGGAACATGATCGTCGCGGAAGGTGACGCATCGTATGCGGGTGAGGCGCGTGCGTACGTCGCCAACCTGCGCCGGCTCGTCGCCCAGCTGCGGGAAGCGGCGCAGAAGTACTCGATCAACGACCAGGCTCAGGCCGCGGCGTTCGGGGATCGCGGTGCGCACGGCACCCACTAGCGCGCTCGTCGCCGTGCTCGCGCTCGGGCTCGCCGCGTGCTCGTCCGGTGACCCCGGCACGGCTTATCCGGTCCAGCCGGCGGTGAGCTCGGCTTCGCAGGCCGCGAAGGCTTCACAGTTACCGCCGCGGCCGTCGAATCTGTCGCTGACCGGCGTGGATCCGTGCGACCTGATCGGCCAGGCGCAGCTCGACGAGCTGCAGGTGAACTCGGTGCCCCGCGAGGCCACCGACCCGCAGGACGGTCCGACATGCGTGTTCGACGCCGACAAGACCGAGCCGTTTCACGCCTACCACCTGCGGACCGTCCAGGCGGACCTGCAGGAGTGGCTCACGGGGGCGCGGCGGAAGAACAGCATGACCACGGCGCCGTTCGCCGTCGAGGGATATCCGGCGCTCACCAGCTACCGCGCGGCGGGCACGCCGTCGGACTGCGAAGTGCTCGTCGGCGTCGCGAAGGGCCAGACGCTGGCCGCGCAGGCGTTCGCCGTCACGTCGGGCGCGGACAGCCAGTCGCAGCTGTGTGAACTCGCCACCCGCGCCGCGGGTTTCGCGGTGCAGTACCTGGAAACACGGAGCTAGGAGGGCGCGTGGAGATCGCCGACCTCGCGGGCAGGATCCGCGACCACCGCTTCGACGGCTGGACCGACACGGCCATCGCCGATGAGATCCAGAAGTTCTTCGACGGCGACGGAATCGGCAGCATCGGCACGGCCGTCGACGCGCTCAGGGCCGTCGCGACCGCGCTCGCCGAAACCGACCGGACGCTGCACGACCAGCTGACGAAGCTCGGTGTCGAATGGCAGAGCCAGGCCGGCGGCGCGGCCGGGCAGGTGTTCACCGAGCAAGCCGGCTTCTCACAGGACGCCACACGGAAGGTGTCGCACACGGCGGAACTCCTTTTCGCGCAAGGAGAAGCGTTCAACCGCACCAAGTTCAAGCTGCCGAACCCGGACACACTGCTGAAGGGCGCGGGCGGCTACAACCTGGGCGACCACCTGCTGAGTCTCATCGGGTTCGAAACCGACCACGCCGAAGCCGTCGACGCCGCGCAGAATTCGCGCAGCCAGGCGCTGGAGGCGCTGAACGCGTACGCGCAGCTGAGCGGCGAGAACCTGTTGCAGTCCGAGCCGCTGAACCAGCCGCAGTCACTGTCGATGACACCGCCGGACAGCAGCCAGGGTGCGCTGGACCTGGCGGGCTCGGCCGTCGACGTGACGCCGGACGGCAGCGTCGCGCCGGCCTCGGCTTCGGTGCGGTCCCGCCAGGTCGATCCGCCCGCGGCACAACCGGTTTCCCAGCACACGGAGCCGCCGACGCCCGCGTACGGCGTCCGGGCTCAGGGGGCGCCGGGCGGCGCCTATCCGGCGCCGGCCGGTGCGGTCGTGGTTACGCCGCCGGCCGGCGGGCGACCACCTGCGGGTCCGACGCCGGCGGTCGCCCAGCGGCCGGTTCCAGCGGGGTGGGAAACGCCGCCGGGACAGCAGGGTCCGCCGGCGCGTGCTGGGTTCGGCGGGCCTGCGTCTCCCGGCGCGCCCGGTGGTTCGGCTGGGCCGGGCCGTGGATTCGTCAACCCGCACGGGAATCCGAGTGACTCTGGTGCTCCCGGTGGCCGAGGACCAGGTGGTGCCACGCCCGGTGGTGGCGGCATCGGGGCACGGCCGGAGGGCGTGTTCGGCGGCGCACCCGCGGGCGGGACCGGCGGTGGCGACCCGACGCTCGGGCGTGGCGGGATGGTCGGCAGTGGGCCGCAGCCGCCGTTGGTGCCGGAGGGCGGCGCGGGGGTGCCGCCCGTGGCGAAGCCCGGCGCGTCGCCGGGTGAGATCGGCGCGGGCGCCGCGGCGCTCGGCGCGGGTGCCGGCGCGAGTGCGCTGGCCGGTGACCGTGAACGGCAGGGCCGCGGTTTCGGCGGACCGGCGAAGGGACCCGTCAGTCCACTGCCGGTGGAGCTGCCGGAGGAAGAGGCGATCGCGTTGCGCAAGACCGAGCAGGTCGCGCCGGAGCCGCCGCCGGGTGACCCGAAGTTCCTGGGTCCCGCCGCGACGCAGGACGGCGACGACGGCTTGCACGTGCGCCGCTTCGGCGTCGACGACAAGGATTTGTTCACCGACGACCGCCTGGTCTCCGACGACGTGATCGGTGACGACGCGTGAACCTCGTGCTCTCCACGCTCGAGTTCGACGTGCTGTGGGAGGCGCTCGAGCTGGGCCGTCGCCCGGCGGCGCTCGCCGTCCCGTCGCCCGGCGTCACGCACTCCGCGCGGGCCGAGCTGGTCGACGAGGCGTGGGCCGGCCTGGCCCGTCGACGGCTCGCTCGCGGGCGGC
Source organism: Amycolatopsis sp. (assembly GCA_035551175.1). Classification (GTDB taxonomy): domain Bacteria; phylum Actinomycetota; class Actinomycetes; order Mycobacteriales; family Pseudonocardiaceae; genus Amycolatopsis. The sequence continues at coordinate 249,204 of DASZNR010000120.1, forward strand.
GGCCGTCGGGGCAGCTGTTCGACCAGCTGCACCTGCTTTCGGCGCCGCAGCAGGCGGTCGACGTATGGGTGTGGGCCGACCGCGAGATCCATGGCCGGGCCGTGAGCCGCGGCAGCCAGGCCGTGCTCGGTGTCGTCGATCGCGACGAGGTGTGGCTCATCCCCGCCGACGAGGGTTCGCTGGCCGAAGCCGCCGTCCCCGTCGCCGGCGAGCTCGCCGCGGGCGTCGGCCAGAGCGTCTCGGTGCCGCACGCCACGCTGGTCGCAGCCGACGCCCAAGCCGGCGGTGACGCCAAAGCACTGGTCACCGCGTTGGAAGACCATGGCCTCGCGCTGTGGGAGGCGCAGGAACTCGCGGGCATGCTGCTCGGTCAGGAGGCGCGTGGCCAGTTCACCGCCCACCGCACCCTGCGCGACGGCACCACGCGCCGCTCGTCGCACCCTGCCGCCTTCTTCGACACCGACGCCGGCCGCTACCTCTTCCACCTCACACCGGACTCCGACGGCACCACGTGGGCCACGATCACCCCGGCCGACAATGCCGTGCTGATCGAGCGGGTACGGGAACTGCAAGCGGCCTTGTGACCGATTCCGGCCCGCAGGGGTGGAATCGGCGAAGATCCGTTCCGGCGGTGCGCGCGAAGTCGTAACCTGGGCCGGGAACCGACCTGGTCAGCGTCGCGTCGGATCAGGTGGACGTCAGTTTTCGTGAAGGGGGAAGCCGACCGTGCCCGTTTACGACCCGGACTCGATGGCCATCGTGGCCAAGAAGGTCGAACAACTGAAGGAAGAGTTCGAGAAGTCGAAGCAGCACCTGACCGGAGTCGACGACGAACCCGAAAGTCCTTTCGGAACCATGGGAGGTTCCAAGGACGTGCACAGTGCCGTCGGTGACTTCAAACAGGGTGTGCACGGCGAGTTCGACGCGGCCGGGAAACTGATGGAGGCCACCGGTTTCATGCTCCGCAAGGCAGCCGGGCTGATGAGCGCGACCGATGAAGTCGCCAAGGGCGACCTGACGTGGCACAAGGACTTGGACTGAGAACACATGCGTGAGGGGGCAGCACGGTGGCGTTGATCGACTTTCCGCCGAACTGGAAAACGGTGACGGACAAGGCGGCCAAGGTCGACGGGATCAAACCCGAGGCGATCGAAAAGGCGGCACAGCAGTTCAAGGACGCGGCGTCGCAGGCAGGCGACCACAGCGCGGCGCTGAAATCGTCGACCGATTCACTGGCCAGCGGAGTGTGGCAAGGCGACGCCGCCGACGCATTTGTCGGATACGTCCGGCAGATCACCACTGCCGGCGACAAAGTGCAGGGCCACCTCACCGACGTCGGCAACGACCTGAGTCAGCTTTCGCAGAACCTCGCCACGCTCAAGGGCAAGGTCACGACCGCCCGCGACCAGGCGCACACCTCGATCCAGAACCGCATCAACACCGAAACGCCGAAAGCGCAGGCCGCGCAGAAAGCCGAAGCCGACTACAACAACGGTGACAAGAAGGGCCCGGCGCCCAGCCCGTCGTCGCAGTCGATCATCGACGCCGCCAACAAGGCCAACGCGCAGGACGCCACCAACGCCGAACAGACCATCGACCCCCTGCTGACCCAGGCCGACGGCATGGTCAAGAGCTCCCAGCAGCTCATGCAGAAGCAAATCGAAGGCGGCTACTCGAAGGTCCCCCTGCCCGGCAAGGACGGCACGGTGCCCCAGGGCCACGGCGGCATCCACACCCACGGTGGTGGCGGAGGAGGCGGCGCCGGCGGAGGCGGCGGGCTCGGCCCCAGCGGCGGCCCGCCTTCCTCACCCCCGCCCGGCAACGTGCAGGAGTGGATCCAGGAGGCCATCAAGATCCTTCAGGCCAACGGTGTCAACGTCACGGATGCCGACATCAAGAACATCTGGGCCATCATTCAACACGAATCGGGCGGCAACCCCAACGCGATCAACAACTGGGACTGCGTACCGCTCGACACGGCCATCCTCACGAAACGCGGCTGGCTCAAGCACCACGAGGTCGAAGCCGGCGACAAAACGATCGGCTACAACCCGGAAACCGGCTGCGGCGAGTGGACCGAGGTGACCCGCGTGGTCCACCACGACAACGCCCGCCTGGTCACGCTCGCCGGCTCCGATTGGCACGCGACGACAACGCCCAACCACCGCTGGCTGGACGTCTCCGCGACCACCGCCGGCGAAGCGGCGTTCGTGACGAGCGACGAAATCGGCGGCAGTGCCCGGATTCTGCTGGCGGCCCCCGCCGAGACCGGTGCCGAGCTCGCCGTGACGGTGCGCGAAGCAGCGACCCTCGGCCGGCTGGCCGTGACCGGCGTGGTCGGGCTCGATCACGACGTCCAGGACCTGCTGCGGCGCACGGGCGACCCGAAGACCGACGCGGTACGCCAGGTTCTCGCCATGTCGGCGGCGCAGCGTGAAGCCTGGCTCGAGGCCGTTACCGACGCCCGTGGCACGCGGCATTCGCGGCCGGGCGACGCGCAACCGGAGGTGACCATCCGCCAGGCGCCCGGCGAGGTGCTGGAGGCGATCACGCTGGCCGTGTACCTTTCCGGCGCGCGGCCGCGGGTGTCGGCCGTCGACCGGACCGCCGAGCGCGAGCCGTGGCGGCGGGAGGTGGCGGTGCAGGCGATCAGCCCGGAGGTCACGGGCGCTCTCCTACGTCGCGAGGAAGCAGGGCGCGCCGACGTCTGGTGCGTGACGACCGAACTCGGCACCTGGACCGCCCGCGAAGCCGACGGCGTGTTCCTCACCGGCAATTCCAACGCTGCCGCAGGACACCCGTCCAAGGGGTTGATGCAGTGCATCGACTCGACGTTCAACGCGCACAAACTGCCCGGGCACGACAACATCTACAACCCCGTCGACAACATCATCGCTGGGGTCCGGTACTCGATCGACCGGTACGGCTCGATCGGCAACGTGCCGGGCATCCAGGCGATGGCGCACGGCGGAGCGTACCGAGGGTACTGAGCGACGCCGGCCGCTGTGGATCGCACAGTAGCCTGGCCGCATGGTCGACATCGGTGCTTTCGGCGGGCCCGCGCTGCGGGCCGGCGTGCCTCCTTTTCACGTGATGGATGTGCTGTCCGCGGCGGGGGCGCGGCAGCGCAGCCACGGGGACCTGGTGTCGCTGGCGGCGGGGCAGCCGTCGGCGCAGGCGCCCGCGGCGGTGCGCGCCAGAGCGCAGGAAGCGCTGGAGCTGCACACTCTCGGCTACACCGAGCAGCTCGGCATCCCGGAGCTTCGCGAGGCCGTCGCCGGGCACTACCGGCGGTGGTACGACGTGGACGTGACCGCGCAGGACGTCGTGATGACCACGGGGTCGTCGGGTGGCTTTCTGCTGAGTTTCCTGAGCGCGTTCGACCCCGGGGCGCGCGTGGCGATGGCACGGCCGGGCTACCCGGCGTATCGGAATCTGCTGAACGTCCTGGGTTGTGAGGTCGTCGAGTTCGCCACGGGCGCCGACACGAATTTCCAGCCGACGGTCGACCTGCTCGACGAGCTCGGACCCCTCGACGGCCTCATCGTCGCGAGCCCCAGCAACCCGACGGGGACCGTGCTGCCGCCGGGTGAGCTGGCGGCCATCAGCGGCTGGTGCGCGAGCCACGGCGTGCAGCTGATCAGCGACGAGATCTACCACGGCATTTCCTACGACCGGCCGCTCGACTGCGCGTGGCAGTACGGTCACGAAGCGCTCGTGCTCGGCTCGTTCTCGAAGTATTTCGCCATGACGGGCTGGCGGCTCGGCTGGATGCTGGTGCCACAACGGCTGCACCGGGCCGTCGACGTGCTCACCGGCAACTTCACGATCTGCCCGCCCGCCATCGCGCAGTACGCGGGCGTCGCGGCGTTCACACCGGAGTCGTACGCGGAGGCGGACGCCCACGTGGAGCACTACCGAAACAACCGGGACCGCCTGTTCACCGGGCTCAAACAGATCGGCCTCGACAACCTCGCCCCCGCGGAAGGGGCGTTCTACGCGTACGCCGACGTCTCGGAGCACACCACCGACAGCCTCAGCTGGTGCCAGCGCCTGCTCGCCGATACCGGGGTCGCCATCGCGCCCGGTGTCGACTTCGACCCGGTCGACGGCGGGAAGTTCGTGCGGTTCTCCTTCGCCGGCGCCGCGGCGGACATCGACGAAGCCGTTCGCCGCATCGGGGATTGGCTCGGGTGAAACCGTCAGGGGAACCCCGAGATTCCCCTGAACGTTGGCCGGATCGAGAGAGTTTTCGCCCCGCGAATGGCACGCTTGAGGAACCGGGCCGAGGTGGTGCGGGAACGTCATGGAGGAGCCATGTTCTGGAAGATCGTCGGAGGACTCATCGTCGCGTGGATCGCGTTCATGGTCCTCGGCGCGGTGATCGGCTTCGTGTTCAAGGCCGTGCTGTGGATCGCGATCATCGGTGGCGTGGTGTTCCTGGGCACCGCGGCCTATGGCGCGATC
>DASZNR010000121.1:0-1543 GCA_035551175.1 Amycolatopsis sp.
CGGCGACCTTCGACCTGCCCGTCCGGTCCGCCACGACGGTCACCAGGTTGACCCGCGACGACGGCGGCTTCGTCCTCACCACTGCCGACGGCTTGCTCCGGGCACGCCAAGTCGTGGTGGCCACCGGGCCGTTCCAGCAGCCGACGATCCCCGCCTGCGCGACCGGTTTCGCCCCGGAGGTCCGCCAGCAGCACAGCAGCGCCTACCGCGACCCGGCGCCCTTCACCGGCAGGCGGGTCCTGGTCGTCGGCGGTGGCAACTCCGGCTTCCAGATCGCCGCCGAACTGGCCGCCGCCGGGCCGGTCGCGCTGGCGGTCGGGACCCGCAACGCCTGTGTGCCGCAACGAATCCTGGGACGCGACCTGTTCTGGTGGCAGACCCGCACCGGCCTGATCACCGCGCCCGCCGCCTCGCGCCGCGGCCGGTGGATGCGCCGCGGCGAAGGAACCGTGATCGGCCACACCCAGCGCTCTCTACGCCGACACGGCGTCGAGTTCCGGGCACGCCTGCTGAAGGCGCACGGCCGCACAGCCGTCTTCGCCGACGGGGCGTCGGCCGAGGTCGACGCGGTGGTGTGGGCGACTGGATTCCGCCAGGACCACGCGTGGGTCGACGTCCCGGGCGCACTCGCCGGGGGGCGGCTGCGCCACCACGACGGACTCACCTCGGTCGAGGGCCTCTACGTGCTCGGCTTGCCCTGGCAGCGCACCGCCGGGTCCGCGTTGCTCGGCTTCGTCGGCCGAGACGCCGCCCATCTCGCCCACCGCTTCACTGCCTGACCAGCGCTTTCTCGCCAGTCGCATCCGCGCCCTCGAAAACCGAAAATCTCAGGTGAGGAGCTGTCGAGAAGCCGGTCGGCCGTTCGTCCTCTGGTGAGTCAACCGACGACTCACCGAAAGGACCCCCCGATGAGCACTGCACCAGCCGCGACCTCGGTTCAGGCCGAGATCGTCGTCGATGTCCCCCAGGAGAACGCCTTCCGCGTGTTCACCGAACGGTTCGACGAGGTCAAGCCTCGCGAGCACAACCTCCTCGCGGCGCCGATCGAGCGGACCGTGCTGGAGCCCCGGGCGGGCGGCACCGTGTACGACGTCGGCTCCGACGGCAGCCGGTGCGTCTGGGCGCGGGTTCTCGCCTACGAACCGTCGGAGCGGCTGGTCCTGAGCTGGGACATCAGCCCGCGCTGGCAGCTGGAGCCCGACTCCGGCCACACCAGCGAGGTGGAAATCCGGTTCACCCCCGAAGGGGCCGGGCGAACCCGGGTCGCCCTCGAACACCGGCACCTCGACCGGCACGGCGAAGGCTGGGAGAGCTTCACGAGCCTCGGCTCCGGCTCAGGCTGGCCCCTGTACCTCGACCGGTTCCGCGCCGCGACGCAACGGGATGCCGCGGGGGCGTGAACCGGATACCGTCCACACCGGACCCGATCCCGACCGCGGCGGAGAGGCCACATGAGCGCAGGAACCGATTCGCACCGCCATCGCGCGGAAACGTTGCGCACAGCGATGGCCGGCGACACCGGAATCACCGAAGCGACGTTGCG
>DASZNR010000122.1:0-18077 GCA_035551175.1 Amycolatopsis sp.
CCGAACCCCACAGGCCCAGCCTCAACCGAAGCAATCATTCCTAGCAGTTTTGGTGGGACACCCACTCAATCGCACGAAGCGAGAGCTTGGTTCGTGTCCCGGCAGCCACCCGGTTTCCCTGGCGACCTGGAGAACTTTACACGCCCCAGAACAGCCCGGAACAGGGGGGTACCTTAACCGCGTTTTCGCAGGTCAACCCCTGATTCCGGGCCGTTTGCGGCGTCAACCGCCGAGGCTGACGCCGGCCACGTTGCGCTTGCCCTTGCGGACCACGAGCCACCGCCCGTGGAGCGCGTCGGACGCGGCGGGCTTCCACTCCTCGTCGGCGATCTTGACGTTGTTCACGTACGCGCCGCCCTCCTTCACCGTGCGGCGCGCGGCGCCCTTGCTGTCCACCAGGCCCCCGGCGATCAGCAGGTCGACGATCGTCGCCTCGCCCGCCGCCTCACCGGTCGGTACCTCGGCCATCGCCGCGTCGAGCGTCTTCGCGTCGAGCTCTCCCAGCTCACCGCGGCCGAAGAGCGCTTGGCTGGCGGCGACGACCTGCTTGGTCTGGTCCTCGCCGTGCACGAGGTTCGTGAACTCCTCGGCGAGCCGCTTCTGTGCCGAACGCAGATGCGGCCGCTCTTCGGTGTCCTCCGCCAGTGCGTCGATCTCCTCCCGGGTCAGGAAGGTGAACATGCGCAGGTAACGGATCACGTCGGCGTCCCCGACGTTCACGAAGTACTGGTACCACGCGTACGGCGAGGTCATCTCCGGGTCGAGCCACAGATTGCCGCCACCGGTGGACTTGCCGAACTTACGGCCTTCGGCGTCGGTGACCAGCGGCGCCGTCAGCGCGTGTGCGCTGTCGCCCTCGACGCGGCGGATCAGGTCGACGCCACCCACGAGGTTGCCCCACTGGTCGGACCCTCCGACCTGCAGCTTGCAGCCGTACTGCCGATGCAGCTGCAGGAAGTCCTGCGACTGCAGCAGCAGGTAGCTGAATTCGGTGTAGGACATTCCGTCGGATTCGAGCCGACGCTTCACCGTCTCCCGGTTGAGCATCACGTTCACCGAGAAGTGCTTGCCGACGTCGCGCAGGAACTCCAGCACGTTCTGCTGACCGGTCCAGTTGAGGTTGTTCTCGACGATCGCCCCGGTCGGCGACTCGTCGAACTCGACGAACCGTTCCAGCTGGCCGCGGATGCGCCCGGCCCATTCCGCGACGACGTCGAGGGTGTTGAGCGTGCGTTCCCCCGTGTCGCGTGGGTCGCCGATCATGCCCGTCGCGCCACCCGCCAGCACGATCGGCCGGTGGCCTGCCCGCTGGAAGCGCTTGAGCATCAGCAGCGGGACGAGGTTGCCGGCGTGCAGGCTGGGCGCGGTCGGGTCGAAACCGCAATAGAGCGTGAGGGGGCCCTGGTCGAGTTCTCGCCGCAGCGCGTCGATGTCGGTGGACTGCGCGATCAGGCCGCGCCAGGACAGCTCGTCAAGGATGTGCTCACTCACACCTGTAGATCCTCCCGCACCAGGTCAACCGACTAACCCGCGGGTCGCACCTGCCGCCGTTTGCCGCCGCGGCGGTAGGTGGACACCGCGGGCGAACCGTCGACCCAGAACCGCCACGGCGTTTCCATCGCCATCGCGACTCCGACGCGCGGACCACTGCGGATCCGCTCCGCCGGCACTCGCTCGCCGACGCGAAGCCGGACGGGCGACGAGGGGTCCGTGAGGTCGACGCCGTTCTCCGTCCGGTCGATGCCGAGCACAGACGTGAGGATGGCGGGTCCTTTCGCGAGCTCGCCGTTGCCGCGGGCGTTGGGCCGCCGCGCCCGGACGATGTCGGCGCCCTGCATCACTTCGCCCGCGCGCAGCAGCACCGCGCCGGGTTTGCCGTCTTCCGCGCCGACGATGTTGGCGCAGAAGTGCATCCCGTAAACGAAATATACGTACAGGTGGCCCGCCGGTCCCCACATCACCGCGTTGCGGGGGGTCTTGCCGCGGTAGCAGTGCGACGCCGGGTCGTCGAGCCCGCGGTACGCCTCGACCTCGACCAACCGCACCCCGACGGTCCCGTCGGGCGCGTCCGCCTCCAGCACCGCGCCGAGCAGCAGGTGCGCCAGGTCGACCGGATCCAGTGCCAGTTCCTCGCGCCGGAACAACCGGTCCACGCGCGCTCCCCTCGTTCCGCCTCAGCCTAACCGGGCAGCCGGAACGGGCCGGGAAGACGGCCTCCAGCCGCCCTGCTCACGGTGCTACTTGAGCCACTGACGCACGGTCGCCGCGCGCTCCACCAGCCGGTCCAGCTGCTCGGCGACGCGCTCGGGCGCCGTGCCACCGCGCGCGTCGCGCGAGCGCACCGAACCCTCGACGGTGAGCACCTCTCGCACGGCCGGTGTGAGCGCCGGGTTGATGGCCTGGAACTCCTCGTCGGTGAGCTCGTCGAGCCCGACCCCGCGGCCCTCCGCCACACGCACGCTTTCCCCCGCCGCCTCGTGGGCCACGCGGAACGGCACGCCCTGGCGCACCAGCCACTCCGCGATGTCCGTCGCGAGCGTGAATCCGGCGGGGGCGAGCTCGGCGAGCCGCTCGGTGTGGAACGTGAGCGTCGAGATCATGCCCGTGATCGCCGGGAAGAGCAGTTCCAGCTGCTCGACCGAGTCGAACACCGGCTCCTTGTCCTCCTGCAGGTCGCGGTTGTATGCGAGCGGCTGCGCCTTCAGCGTCGCGAGCAGGCCGGTGAGGTTGCCGATCAGCCGGCCCGCCTTGCCGCGCGTGAGCTCGGCGACATCGGGGTTCTTCTTCTGCGGCATGATCGAGCTGCCGGTGGCCCACGCGTCGTCGAGGGTCACGTAGCCGAATTCGGCGGTGTTCCAGATGATCACTTCTTCGGCGACCCGCGACAGGTTCACCGCGAGCATCGCGACGGCGAACGCGAATTCGGCGACGAAGTCACGGGAAGCCGTACCGTCGATGGAATTCTCGACGCTGCGGTCGAATCCCAGCTCCGTGGCCACCGCCTCCGGGTCGAGGCCGAGCGACGAACCGGCCAGCGCGCCGGAGCCGTAGGGCGATTCGGCGGCGCGGGCGTCCCAGTCGCGCAAGCGGGAGACGTCGCGCAGCAACGCCTGCCCGTGGGCCAGCAGGTGGTGCGCGAGCAGCACCGGCTGCGCGTGCTGCAGGTGCGTACGGCCGGGCAGAATCACGTCCGGGTGGCGCTGCGCCTGCGACACCAGAGCGTCGACGACGTCGAGCGTGCCCGCGACGACGCGGCGCGCGGCGTCGCGCAGCCACATGCGGAAGAGGGTGGCGACCTGGTCGTTGCGCGACCGGCCGGCGCGCAGCTTCCCGCCGAGCTCCGCACCGGCGCGTTCGAGCAGGCCGCGTTCGAGCGCGGTGTGCACGTCCTCGTCGGCGACGGTCGGGGTGAACGCGCCCGACACGACGTCGGCCGCCAGGGTGTCGAGGGCCTCGAGCATGCCCGCGAGCTCTTCGTCCGTGAGCAGTCCCGCCTTGCGCAGCACCCGCGCGTGGGCGCGCGAGCCGGCGATGTCGTAGGGCGCGAGGCGCCAGTCGAAGTGGGTCGAGGCGCTCAGGGCCGCCATCGCTTCGGCCGGCCCGCCGGCGAACCGGCCGCCCCACAGCTGCACCGGCTGGTCTTTCCCGCTCACGTTCTGCCTTTCTCGCGCCCGGACGACGCACGGTGGTTCGGGTGTTGCTGCCTGGTCAACGGACGGTACCGCCGTCCGACGGGGCGCTGGCGCCGGCCACGGCGCCCAGCGACGACGGCGCCGGCGGGCAGGACCAGCCGAACGTCGCCCCCGCGTGTTCCTGTGCCCGCTCCACGAAGGCGTCGAGCGGTTCGGACTGCGGCGAGGACCATGGGCGATCGGGTAGAGCTCGGTCCAGCACAACCGCGACCACGTCGGTTTCCCGCGCGAGCCGCGTGATCGCCGCCGAGCCTGCCGGTCCGCCCGCATGAGCGGTGACAACGGTCACGGTTCGTCCTCGACGGTGGCCGAACCGTTGGCGAGCGCGGTGAACCGGTCGGCCAAGTCCTTGCCGCTCAAGGGTTCCCGCGCGATCACCGCCACCGTGTCGTCGCCCGCGATGGAGCCGACGACCTCTTCCAGCGCCGCGCGGTCGATGGCGCTGGCAAGGAACTGGGCAGCGCCGGGTGGGGTCCGCAGCACCGTGAGGTTGCCCGACGCGTCGGCCGACACGAGCAGTTCCCCGAGCAGCCGGGACAGGCGCGACGTGCCGCCCTGCACCCCGCGCACGGGACTGCCGTCCTCGGGGATCACGTACACCGGCGCGCCCGAATCGGCGCCGCGCAGCTTCACAGCGCCGAGTTCGTCGAGGTCACGCGACAGCGTCGCCTGCGTGACCTCGATGCCTTCCGCCGCGAGGAGCTTCGCCAGCTCCGTCTGGCTGCGGATGGCCATCGTGGACACCAGTTCGGTTATGCGAGCCTGGCGCCCGACCCGGCTGCCGGTCATCGTCGGCTCTGCTCGAACAGCCAGACGAGCAGCGCCTTCTGGGCGTGCAGCCGATTTTCGGCCTCGTCCCACACAAGGCTCGCCGGGCCGTCGAGCACCTCGTCGGTGATCTCCCAGCCGCGGTGCGCGGGCAGGCAGTGCAGCACCACGGCTTCGTCGGCGGCGCGTTTGAGCAGCTGCGCGTTGACCTGCAGCGCGCGGAACGGGCCGACGCGGTCGAGGCCGTCATTCTCCTGCCCCATCGAGGTCCACGTGTCGGTGACCAGCACGTCCGCGCCCGCCACGGCGTCGTGGGGATCGGTCACGACGACCGCACTCCCGCCGGTCTCGATGCTGCGCTGCTTCGCGTCGAGCATCACCTGCTGGTCCGGCTGGAAACCCTCGGGCGACACGACGCGCACGTGCATACCGGCAGTCACGCCGCCGAGCAGCAGCGAGTGGGCCATGTTGTTGGCGCCGTCGCCGAGGTAGACCAGCGTGAGGCCCGCGAGCTTGCCCTTGCGCTCGCGGATGGTCATGAGGTCGGTGAGGACCTGGCAGGGGTGGAACTCGTCGGTCAGCGCGTTCACGACCGGCACGGACGCGACCGACGCCATGGCGTCGAGGCGCTTCTGCGCGAAGGTGCGCCACACGATTCCGTCGACGTAGCGCGACAGCACGCGCGAGGTGTCCTCGATGGTCTCCTCTCGGCCCAGCTGCATCGACCGGCCGTCGACGATCACCGGGTGCCCGCCGAGCTGACTGATGCCGACCTCGAACGAGAAGCGCGTGCGAGTGGAGTTCTTCTCGAAGATCGCCGTGACCGTCTTGCCGGCCAGGGTCTTGTTGCCGAGCGGGTCCGCCTTGAGCGCGTCGGCAAGATCCAGGAGCGCGGCCTGCTCGGCGGGGCTGACGTCGTCGTCGCGGAGGAAGTGGCGAGGCATCAGTTCGGGTCCTTCGTGGTCGTGGAGTCGAGCGAGTCGAGCACAGCCGGGAGGGTGGAAAGGAAACCGTGGGCCTGGTCTGCCTCCAGCACGAGCGGCGGCGCGAGCCGGATGGTGCCCGGCGCGACCGGGTTCACGAGGTAGCCGGCGTCTTGCGCGCCCTTCGCGACAGCGGCCGACACCGGATCCCGCAGCGTGATGCCGAGCAGCAGGCCGGCCCCGCGCACACCGGTGACGAGCGGGTGCCTGAGTGCCTCGACGCGGGCCGCGATGTCCTTGCCCAGCGAGGAAACGTGGTCGAGCAAGTTGTCGCGCGCGATCGTGCGCAGCACGGCGAGCCCGGCCGCGCAGCAAACCGGGTTGCCGCCGAACGTCGTGCCGTGCTGGCCCGGCTTCATCAGCTCACCGGCCTCGCCGACGCCGATCACGGCGCCGATGGGCAGCCCGCCGCCGAGGCCCTTCGCGAGGGTGATCACGTCGGGCACGATGCCCGTCTGCTGGAAGGCGAACCACGTGCCGAGCCTGCCGATGCCGGTCTGCACCTCGTCGAGCACGAGCAGCGCACCGGTCGCCTTCGTGATCTCGCGCGCGGCCTGCAAGTAGCCGTCGGGCGCGGGGATCACGCCGGCCTCGCCGAGCACGGGCTCGAGGAACACGGCAGCCGTGTCGGCGTCGACCGCCGCGCGCAGCGCTTCGACATCGCCGTAGGGCACGTGCGTGATCCCGGGGACGAGCGGCGCGAACGGCTCGCGTTTGCCGGGCTGGCCGGTGAGCGACAACGACCCCATCGTGCGGCCGTGGAACGCCTGCTCGGTCGCGACGATCCCGGTGCGCCCGGTGAGGCGGGTGATCTTCAGCGCGGCCTCGTTGGCCTCCGCGCCGGAGTTGACGAACAGGACCTTGCCCTGTCCGGTCAGGCCGGCGACGTCGAGCAGCGCCTCCGCGAGTTCGAGCGCGACCGGGTTCACGTACAGGTTCGACGTGTGGCCGAGCGTCGCGATCTGCTCGGAGACGGCGCGCACGACTTCGGGGTGGGCGTGGCCGAGCGCGTTCACCGCGATGCCGCCGACGAGGTCGAGGTACTCGGTGCCGTCGGCGTCCCAGACCTTCGCGCCCTCGCCGCGCACCAGGGTGAGCCCGGGGGTGCCGTAGTTGTCCATCAGGGCCGACTGCCAGTGCTGCCGACCCTCCTCGTTGGAGGTGGGGGTGGTCACGGGAGCTCCGTTTCTGGGATGGGTTCGGGGAAGACCATCGTTCCGATCCCGCGTGAGGTGAACACTTCGAGCAGGACGGAATGGGCGAGGCGGCCGTCGATCACGTGGGCGCGCCGCACTCCGCCGCGGACCGCGCGCACGCAGGCCTCCATCTTCGGGATCATGCCGCTGGCGAGACCGGGCAGCAGCTTCTCGAGACGGTCGACCTGGATGCGGTCGATCAGCGACGAACGGTCCGGCCAATTCGCGTACAGGCCTTCGACGTCGGTGAGCACCACGAGCTTCTCCGCGTCGAGCGCCGCCGCGAGGGCGCCCGCGGCGGTGTCGGCGTTGACGTTGTGCACCACGCCGTCGACGTCGGGCGCGACCGTGGACACCACGGGAATGCGGCCCGCGTTCACGATGTCCAGAACGGCATCGGGGTTCACGGCGGCGACCTCACCGACGAGCCCGATGTCGACCTGCTCACCGTCCACAGTGGCCTGCTTGCGCTCGGCGGTGAACAGGCGCGCATCCTCACCCGAGATACCGACCGCGTACGGGCCGTGGGCGTTGATCAGTCCGACGAGCTCGCGGCTGACCTGACCGACCAGGACCATGCGCACGATGTCCATCGTCTCCGGCGTGGTCACGCGCAGGCCGCCCTTGAACTCGCCCTCGACCCCGAGGCGGGTGAGCATCGCGGTGATCTGCGGGCCGCCGCCGTGCACGACCACGGGGTGCAGGCCGGCGAGGCGCAGGAACACCATGTCCTGCGCGAACGCCGCCTTGAGCGTGTCGTCGATCATCGCGTTGCCGCCGTATTTCACCACCACGGTGGCGCCGTGGAAGCGCTGCAGCCACGGCAGTGCCTCGATCAGGACGCCGGCCTTCTGGGCCGCCGTCGCGAGCCGGTCGTCGGCGGAAATGAGGTCTGGCGTGCCGGTCATGAGGAATACGCGCTGTTCTCTTCGACGTAGCCGTGGGACAGGTCAGTGGTGTAGACGGTCGCGGTGCCGTCTCCGAGACCGAGATCCACGACGAGATCGATCGCGCGCCCCGAGAGGTCGGCGGCCGACCGGTCCTCAGCGGTGGTCCCGGCGGCGAAGAGGGTGACGCCGTTGACCGTGATCGACAACGTGTCGGGCTCGACCCGCGCGCCCGAGCGGCCGGTCGCCATCGCGATGCGGCCCCAGTTGGGATCGGACCCGAAGAAGGCCGTCTTCACGAGGTTGTCCTCGGCGATCGTGCGCGCGACGGTGACGGCGTCGGCCTCGGACGCGGCACCCGTGACCGTGACGTCGACGTCCTTGGTCGCGCCTTCGGCGTCGGCGCGCAGCTGAAGCACGAGGTCGTGCGCGACGGCGGTGAGCAGCTCGGTGAGCTCCGCCTCCGTCGGTGTGACACCGCTGGCACCGGACGCGAGAACGAGGACTGTGTCGTTGGTCGAGGTACCGCCGTCGACGTCGAGCCGGTCGTAGGTCACGCGGGTGGCGGCGCGCAGGGCGCGGTCGAGTGTTTCCTTGTCCGCCACGGCGTCCGTGGTCAGTACCGACAGCATCGTGGCGAGGTTCGGCGCGAGCATGCCCGCGCCCTTGGCGAACCCGCCGGCGCTCCAGCCGCTGTCGTGCTTCGCGGACGACTGCTTCGGCACGGTGTCCGTGGTCATCACGCCGGTGGCGGCATTGAGGCTCGCCTCGGGGCTCGCGTCGAGCGCCTTGACCGCACTGTCCACACCGGACAGTACGGCCGCCATCGGGAGCCGCTCGCCGATGAGGCCGGTTGAGCACACGGCGACCTCGATCGCGCCGGCGCCGAGCACTTCGGCGACCTTCTCGGCGGTCGCGTGCGTGTCCTGGAAGCCGCCGGGGCCGGTCGCCGCGTTGGCGCCGCCCGAGTTCAGGACGACGGCCTTGAGCTTCTGCTGCTTCAGCACCTCCTGCGACCACAGCACAGGCGCGGCCTTCACGGCGTTGCGGGTGAAGACGCCCGCGGCGACGTCGAGCGGCCCGTCGTTCACGACGAGCGTGAGGTCGAGCGCGCCGGAGGCCTTGATGCCGGCGGCGACGCCCGCCGCGCGGAATCCCTTCGGTCCGGTGACGGTCACGGTGCCACTCCCACGGTGGAAAGTCCGGTGGCCTCGGGGAATCCGAGCGCCAGGTTCATCGACTGGACGGCGCCGCCCGCGGTGCCCTTGGTGAGGTTGTCGATCGCGGTGACGACGATTAGTCGGCCGGCGTCGGCGTCGACACCGAGCTGCAGCTGCACGTTGTTGGAGCCCATCACGGCGGCCGTCTGCGGCCACTGGCCGGCGGGCAGGACCTGCACGAACGGCTCGGCGTCGTAGGCCTTCTCATAGACCTCGCGCGCGGCGGCTTCGTCGATTTCGCCGCGGACCGGCGCACTCGCCGTGGTCAGGATGCCGCGGGACATCGGCGCGAGGACAGGCGTGAACGACACCGTCACGCGCGTGCCCGCCACGGCCGACAGGTTCTGCGCGAACTCGGGCGTGTGCCGGTGCGCGCCCGCGACGCCGTACGGGCTCGCGTTGCCCATCACCTCCGAAGCGAGCAGGTTCGGCTTGAGGCTCTTGCCGGCGCCGGATGTGCCTGTCACCGACACGAACGAGACGTCGGGATCGACCAGGCCAGCGGCCAGCGCGGGCGCGAGGGCGAGCGAGCCACCCGTCGGGAAGCAGCCGGGTACCGCGACCCGCTTGGTACCGACGAGCTTCTCGCGCGCGCCGCGCAGCTCGGGCAGGCCGTACGGCCACTGGCCGGCGTGCTCGCCGCCGTACCAGCGCTCCCAGTCGGCCGCGTCGGCGAGCCGGTGGTCCGCCGCGAGGTCCACCACGAGCACGTCGGGGCCCAGCTGAGCCGCGATCTCGGCCGAGTGGCCGTGGGGCAGCGCGAGGAACACGACGTCGTGACCCGCCAGCGTTTCCGCCGTGGTTTCCGCGACAACTCGATCGGCCAGTGGCGCGAGATGCGGCTGGAGCGTGCCCAGCTTCGTCCCCGCACTGCTCGCCGCCGTCAGCGCGCCGATCTCGACCTCGGGATGGGTCAGCAACAAGCGCAGCAGCTCACCGCCCCCGTACCCGCTTGCTCCGGCCACCGCGATCTTCACCGTCATACGCATGATTATGCACGACACTGCAAGCTCAAACAAACGAGATGTGGCAGCCGCCATCTCGCGACCGTGAAGGCCGTCCGCGTCGGCCAAACGCAGGCACTGGCCCGATGGCGTGAACGACGGATGTTGGGCACGGGCCGGCTGCGATCGCCGCACCCCGAACCCGTGGCCGCGCGACACCACGAGCGATCCTCCGAGCCTGGTACGGCAGGACCGGCACCGTGATCGACCAGCACCGACATCCGCTCGGCCGGGCCCGAGCCTGCGCACCGAACCACTCGGTCGGCTCCACCACCCGGCCCCAGCCGACTTTGCGCGCCGCCGAGGCAGCCGGAACGACGCAGCCGGAACGACACGGAACCCGGCGACGCTTGCATTACTCCCCCTCCTGCGTGCCGCGCAGGCTCGGTGGCGCGGGCAGGTGGAAGCCCGGCCGTTCGGGGTCACACCCGACGCGGGGCAGGTGAGCGCGGATGCCGTGTGGGCGAAGCGGCGGGCCAGGTCGGCCACCGTGTCACCCGCGAGCCAGGCCGCTTCGAGCTCCGCGTCGAGCTGCAGGGACCATGGTTTTCCTTGCTGAGCGGGGCGTTCACCGGATCTTCGGCGTGGCCCGCCGGTGCCCGCGAACGCGTGCAGGCTGCCGGCCACGAGATCGGCTACGGCGAGAACCGCGGTCGTGTCGAGCTCGAGCCGACCTTGGGCGACGGACTCGCCACCGGGTCCCTCGCCGCCGAGGGCGACCGTGACGCGGCTCTGTTCTGCCGTGGCGCCCGGCTGGGTGACAACGGTGATCTGGTACTGGACGTTTCCGGCCCGGACCTCGGTCCGGTGCTCTTCGATGATCGTCATGGCGCGAAGGTAGCGCCGGCCCCCGACAAAAACGTGCGCCGTCCGCTACCGGACGGCTCCGCTCCGAATTTGTCGGACCTCCGTCGTAGCGTGCTGATCATGACAAACAGCCAGGCAGCAGCAACGATGGACGACGGTAAACCGGCAGGTGCGGAGGTGCTCACCGATGGGCGTGGACACGGCGTTGATCTCGGCGATCCGGAGCGGGCTCGCGCAGCACGCCGACCCGGTGAAGGCCCCGGCCATGCAGGCCTACATGAAGTCGGAGATGCCGTTTCGCGGAGTGGCCAAGCCCGAGCGGAGCGCGCTGATGAAAGAGATTCTGGCCGCGCGGACACTGCCCGATCGGGCGAGCTTTTCGGCGACGGTGCGGGCGCTGTGGCGCGAGGCCTGCTACCGCGAGGAGCGTTACGCGGCGATCGACCTGTCGGGCCACCGCGCCTACCGCCGCTGGCAGGACCCGGACTTGCTCGCGCTCTACGACGAGCTGATCGTGACCGGCGCGTGGTGGGACTACGTCGACGAGATCGCGATCCGCCGCGTCGGGCCGATCCTGCGCGCGCACCGCGCAGAGCTCACCCCCGCGCTGCTGCGCTGGGCGACCGGCGCCGACCCCTGGCGCCGGCGGGTCGCGCTCATCTGCCAGGTGTCGGGCAAGGACGACGTCGATCGCACCTTGCTGACCGCAGCGATCGAGGCCAGCGAAACCGAGCCGGACTTCTTTCTGCGCAAGGGAATCGGCTGGGCTCTGCGTGACCACGCGAAAACCGACCCGGCCTGGGTCCGCGCTTTCGTGCGTGACCACCCACGCCTGTCGGCACTGTCCACACGGGAAGCGTTGAAGAACCTGAGCTGACCACGCCGGCCGCGAGCAGACCCGGGACATGCCGATCACTCGCGCCAACGATGGTGCCGTCCTCGCGTTCGCGCGTCGGCGGGCCGCGGCGCAGTCCGACGTCGGCCCGAGGTGGCGGTGCGGCAAGCCGTGGTGACGCGGCAAGTCGTGGAGGCGGGCGGGCCGCGTTGACGCGGCGGGGCGTGGTGGTTCGGCAGGCCGCGGTGCCACGTCAGCACGAGGTGGTGGCGCGGCGGGGCGTGGTGGTTCGGCAGGCCGCGGTGCCACGTCAGCACGAGGTGGTGGCGCGGCAGGCCGTGGTGGTGCGACTAGGCCGCGATGCCACGTCAGCCCGAGGTGGTGGCGCGCCGGGCCGCGGAGGCGGGCGGGCCACGTCGGCGCGGCAGGCCGTGGTGGTGCCCGGACTGCGCCGGTGCCCGGGCCGTCGTGGCGGGGTGGCGGCTGACACCGCGGCGGGAGCGGTCGCGTGGGGGTCCGGCGCTCTGTGCGACCGGGGCATCGCCCATCCGGGAGCAGGTGTCACCGGATCAGGCGAGGTGACAGATCTTGCCTCGATGTCACATTCGTGATGCGATGAATGGGTTCGAACACGACATTCGGTTCAGGTAACGCATCCGGAACATTCATCCACCGGAGCGCCGGTCGCATCGCAAGGGTTGTCGCCGTGCGCTCGTCACACAGTCGATGAGTACGCGAAACCTGCGTGCGTCGGCAGCACGTTCGTCGACGCGGTATTCATCGATGCCGACCTCATCAAAAACCACATTCACCGACACTATTCACCACACGAGGGGACCATGCCGTGAACCATCCGCTCACTCGGTTTTCCCGGGTCGTCGCGGCCGCTGCACTGCCGCTGTCGTTGGTGGCGATCCCTGGCGTGGCGCGGGCCGACACCGCTGCTCCAGCCACCGTCGCTCCGGCCTGCATCCGCCTGGAGCAGTGGGAAACGCAGGACATCAAGAACAAGGAGTGGTACTCCTGGGGACTCATGACGAACAACTGTTTCCAGACGTTCACCGTGCGCATGATCTGGTTGTGGGCCCGCGACGGCGATTGTCACATTCTCGATCCGGGATCGTCGTGGAAGGAGTCGCGATTCGGGCCGCATCCGTCCGTTTCGGAATTGCGTCGCTGCTGAAATCCCGGCTCCAGATCGTCCAACGCACACGAAGGGAAACTTTGTGAACAACATGTGGAAATCAAGCGCCGCGGTAGTCGCCGTGCTGGGGGCAGTGGGCTGGGGTGCCGCGGGGACCGCGGTCGCCTCCCCGGTCTCGCCTGCCGGGCCGGTCGCGACGGAGGAGGCCGCGCCGTCGTGTTTCTCCCTGCGGCAGTGGGAGGACTTCACGGTCACCGGATTCCGATCCCACGCCGAGGTGAAGAACAACTGCACCTGGGCCTACCGGGTGCGCATCATCTGGAAGAACGACTTCGACGGATCGTGCAAGAACATCCTGCCCGGCACGGGTTTCAGTGAATGGCGCCAAGGCAAGATGCCGTCGGTCGACGAGATCCGGCTCTGCTGAGCGGGCGGCGACGGCGCGTTCCGCGATAACCGGCTGCCGGCCGGAAACCCCACGAAACAGTGGAGTTTCCGGCCGGCAGCGGTTCAGCTCGGGGCGAACGCCCGGTTCGGCGGGTGCGGCCGGGTCAGGCGCGGATGGTGGCGCCGAAGCGTTCGCCGGCGGCCGAGACCGCGGCGTCGCGGGCTTTGGTGGCTTCGTCGACGGTCAGCGTGCGGTCGGGAGCGCGGAAGCGGAGCTTGTAGGCCAGCGAGCGTTTGCCGTCACCGACTTGGGCGCCGGTGTAGACGTCGAAGAGGGTGATGTCTTCGAGGAGTTCGCCGGCACCCCCGCGCAGGACGTCGGCGAGGTCGGCGGACGGGACGTCCGCGGCGGCGACGAGGGCGACGTCGAGCAGCACCGGCGGGTAGGCCGAGACGCTCGGGGCCGGCCGCGTGTCCGGCAGCGGGATCGCATCGAGATCCAGCTCCATGGCGACCGTTCGCGGCGGAAGACCCAGTGCTTCGACGACCTTCGGGTGCAACTCGCCCGCGTGGCCCACCGGCCAGTCGCCGACGCGCAGCTGGGCGCAGCGGCCCGGGTGCCACGGAGCCAGGTCGGACGACTGCACCGTCAGCTTCACACCCGCGGCCTCGGCTACGAGCCGGGCGGCTTCGACGGCGTCGGCCCAGCCCGCCGGTTCGCCCTTGCCCCACCAGCCGGCGCGGCGGCGCAAGCCGCTGAGCACGACGGCGACGTGCAGCGGCTGAGCCGGCACCGCGGCCTCCAGCACAGCGAGCTCCTCGTCGCTCGGCCGGTGCTCGACACCCAGCGCCGGCACCTTCAGCTGGTGTGGCTTCGGCAGCACAACCTGCCCGATGTGGAAGAGCGCCACGTCTTTCATCCCGCGGGACACGTTGCGCTGCAACGTGTCGAGCAGACCGGGCAGCAGTGTCGTCGACATGCGGTCGCGGTCGGCCTCGAGCGGGTTGCGTACGCGGACCGTCGCGCGGCGCACGTCGTCCTCACTCAGGCCGAAGGCGTCCCACACCTGCTCGCCGACGAACGGGAAGGGCAGTACCTCCACGTACCCGGCCTCGGCGAGGGCGCGAGCGACACTACGGCGGCGCTTCTGCGATTCGGTGAGCCCCCGGCCAGCAGGCGCCGCGGGCAGGACCGAGGGGATGCTGTCGTAGCCCTCCAGCCGCAGCACCTCCTCGACGAGGTCGGCGGGCTGCACGAGGTCGGCGCGCCAGCTCGGTGGTGTCGCCGTGACCACCGAGACGCCCTCGTCGGTAGTGCTCACCTGGACCTTGCAGCCGATCTGCGCGAGCCGCCGCACGGTGACCCCGCGCTCGTAGCGCACACCGGCGACCTGGTCGGGCAGGTTGATCGGCATGGTCACCGGCGCGTGCGGCTCGACTCCGCCCTCGTCGGTGCGGCCGGGCTGGATCGCGCCGTCGCCGTACTGGCGCAGCAGGCGCGCGGCCAATTCGACCGCGGCGGCGCACAGCCCAGGGTCGGTGAACCGCTCGAAGCGTTTCGCCGCCTCGGAGAACAGCTTGTGCCGGCGCGCCGTGCGGCTGATCGAGGCCGGGTTCCAGTGCGCTGCTTCGAGCAGCACGTCGGTGCTGTCCGACGTGATCTCCGTGGTGGCCCCACCCATGGTGCCCGCCAGCGAAATGACGCCGGAGTCGTCGGCGATCACGATGTCGTCGGCGTCCAGCGTGCGCACGACGTCGTCCAAAGTGGTCAGTTTCTCGCCGGCCTTGGCACGGCGCACCACCAGGTCGCCCTGGATCGCGCTGGCCGCGAAGGCGTGCAGCGGGTGGCCGAGTTCCAGCATCACGTAGTTGGTCACGTCGACGGCCAGCGAGATCGAACGGATGCCCGCCAGCATCAGCCGCCGCCGCATCCACCACGGTGTCGGCGCGGTCGCGTCCAGCCCCTTCACGCGGCGCAGAACGAACCGCGGACAGCCTTCAGGATCCTCGACGTGCACGGGCCACGCGTCGCCCTCGGCCTCCGGGACCTCCAGCGCCGCCGGGTCTCCGAACGGGACGTCGAGAGCATTGGACAGCTCGCGCGCCAGGCCGCGGATCGACAGCGCGTAGCCGCGGTCCGGAGTGGGCGTGACCTCGATGACGGTGTCGTTGAGGCCCAGCAACTCCTGGGCGTCGTCCCCGGGGCTCGCGGTCCCCGGGGGCAGCACGAGGATGCCGGTGTGGTCGTCGCCAAGGCCGAGTTCCTTGGCGGAGCAGATCATGCCGTCGCTGATCTTGCCGTACGTCTTGCGCGCGGCGATCGCGAAGTCGCCGGGCAGCACGACGCCGGGCAGCGCGACCACGACGAGGTCGCCCTCGGCGAAGTTGGTGGCGCCGCAGACGATGCCGCGCGTCTTGATGCCGTGGGGGCCCTCGTTCTCGATCGGGCCTTCGTCGTCAGCGTCGTCTTCGTCGTCGGTCTCGTCGTCGGATGTGTCCGCATCTTCGTCGGGCTCTTCACCGACCTCGACCCGGCAGAACCGCACGGGCTTCTTGAAGCCGGTCAGTTCCTCGATTTCCGCGACGCGGCCGACCACGAGCGGGCCGGTCACCGGGCCGAGCTCGCTCAACTCGTCGACCTCGATCCCGATCCGCACGAAGGCGTCGGCCAGGCCCTGGGGGGTGACCTCGTCACCGACGTCGAGGTGCTCGGTCAGCCAGCTCACCGGGACTCGCACTACGCCTCCGTTCCGAAGGGAAGGGTGAACCGGACGTCGCCCTCGACCATGTCGCGCATGTCCGGGATGCCGTTGCGGAACTGCAGGGTCCGCTCGATGCCCATGCCGAACGCGAAGCCCGAGTAGACCTCCGGGTCGACGCCGCAGGCGCGCAGCACGTTGGGGTTGACCATGCCGCAGCCGCCCCACTCGACCCAGCCGGGACCGCCCTTCTTCTCCTCGAACCACACGTCGACTTCGGCCGACGGCTCGGTGAAGGGGAAGAAGTGCGGACGCAGCCGCGTCTTGGAACGCTCGCCGAACATGGCCCGCGCGAACGCGTCGAGCGTGCCCTTGAGGTGGGCCATGGTGATGCCCTTGTCGACGGCGAGGCCCTCGACCTGGGTGAACACCGGCGTGTGCGTGGCGTCGAGCTCGTCGGTGCGGTAGGTGCGCCCGGGGCAGACGATGTACACCGGCAGGTCGCGATGCAGGAGGCTGCGCGCCTGGACGGGCGAGGTGTGGGTGCGCAGCACGAGCCCGGAGTCCTCTTCGCCCACGTAGAACGTGTCCTGCAGCTGCCGCGCCGGGTGATCGGGCAGGAAGTTGAGCGCGTCGAAGTTGAACCACTCGGCCTCGAGCTCGGGGCCTTCCGCGACCTCGTAGCCCATGGCCACGAACGCGTCGGCGACGCGCTCGGAAACGGTGGTGATGGGGTGCCGCGCGCCGCGCGGGATCTGGTCCCACGGCAGCGTGACGTCGACGGCTTCCTCACGCAGCACGTGCTCGTCCCGCTCCGCCTGCAGCACCGCGCGGCGCTGGTCGAACGCGGCTTGTACGGCCTGGCGAGCCTCGTTGACCCGCTTGCCTGCCTCGGCCTTCTCCTGCTTGGGCAGGGCACCGATCTCTCGGCGAGCGAGCAGCAGCGGCGACTGGTCCCCGAGGTGGGCCGGCTTTACGGCGGCCAGCGCCTCCAGGTCGGCGGCACCGGCGAAGGCCTCCTCGGCCGCCTTGATCGCCGCGCGCAGGGTTTCCGGTGCGAGCACGTCGACCGGCTTTTCTGTGGCTCCGGACATGACTCCTCGGCGTCCGCTGGGACGGGTTGGGCGGCAGCGCACGGGCAGGTGGCCGCACGTGCACATCGGGCAGCCCAGTCTAGGGGATCCACCCACGACCCCGGCCGCTCACCCTCCGCTTCCGGAGCTCGCTGTCGAACGGCCACACCCGATCACCGCGACACGCCAGCGGATGTCAGCGGATGTCAGCGGTGCGCGGCCATCGCGGAGGTGTAGACGCACACGGCGGCGGCGGTGGCGAGGTTGAGGCTTTCAGCTTTGCCGTACAACGGGATGCGCACCGCGTCGTCCGCGCCGGAGAGGACGGGCGCGGGCAGTCCGTGGGCCTCATTGCCGAAGAGCCACGCGATGGGGTCACCGAACGTGACGTCCTCGAGTGACGTCGCCGCGTACCCGTGGGCGGCGAGGGTGCGCAGGCCGGCCGCGCGCAAGGCCGACAGTGCTAAGGGCACGTCGCGGGTGCGGGCCAGCGGCACGTGGAAGGTGCTGCCCGCGGCGGCGCGGACGCTCTTGCCGTTGTGGGGATCCACGGTGTCGCCCGCGAGGACGACGGCGTCGGCGCCCGCAGCGTCGGCCACGCGGATCACGGTGCCGGCGTTGCCGGGTTCGGCGACGTCGACGAGGACGACCACGAGGCGCGCACCGGCCAGCACCGTCTCCAGTGGACGGTCGACCAGCGCGCACACGGCCACGATGCCTTGCGGCGTCACGGTTTCCGACAGCCCCGCGGCCGCACGGTCGGTGATCAACGACATGGGGACACCGGCTGCCGAGGCCGCCGAGACCAGGGGGGCGTGCGAACCAGCAGCGCGTTCGGTCACGAACAGCTCGAACACGTGGCCCGCCGCAAGGGCCGCTTCGACGGCATTGCCGCCTTCGGCCAGGAAACGCCCGGTCTTGTCGCGTTCGGCGCGGCGCGTGAGCTTGCGCGCAGCAACGACCCGGGGGGTCCGTTCGGTGAACGGATCCACCCCGGGTCGGGGAAAACCGCCGGTCAGGCCGACTTCGCTTCGCTGGTGTTCACGTTCGCCTTGGCGAGCTCGGCGAGCGCGGTGAAGGCGGCGGCGTCGTTGACGGCCAGGTCCGCGAGGATCTTGCGGTCGACCTCGACACCGGCGGCCTTGAGGCCCTGGATGAACCGGTTGTAGGTCACGCCGTTGGCACGAGCGGCCGCGTTGATTCGGGTGATCCACAGCTGGCGGAAGTCACCCTTGCGCGCACGGC
Source organism: Amycolatopsis sp. (assembly GCA_035551175.1). Lineage (GTDB taxonomy): Bacteria > Actinomycetota > Actinomycetes > Mycobacteriales > Pseudonocardiaceae > Amycolatopsis. The sequence continues at coordinate 17,941 of DASZNR010000122.1, forward strand.
GGTCGCGGTAGGCGTAGTTGAGCGAGTGGAGCGTCTGCTCCTTGGCCTTGCGGTACAGCCGCGAACGCTGGCCGCGGTAACCGCTGGCCAGTTCGAGAGTCGCGCGACGCTTCTTCTGGGCGTTGACCGCCCGCTTG
>DASZNR010000123.1:0-1569 GCA_035551175.1 Amycolatopsis sp.
GGTCGGGGCGTTCGATGTCGCGGACTTGTACCGCGCGGCGTGGGTTCAGGCGGTTTCGGCCTTGGATCATTGGGTTCACCGCGAACTGTACGACCGTGCGCTCGGGTTCGCGATCACCATGTCGGAGCAAAGTCCCCCGACGAAGTTCTTGAAGCTACGTATCCCGCTCACCTTGTTCGAGGGTGCCCGCCGCGAGCCCGAGAACCTGCCCACGGCCTTCGCCGCTTACCTGCGAGAGCAATTCGGGTGGCAGTCCTTCCAAGCGCCGGACAAGATCAAAGACGCACTGAGCCACGTCAGCGACGTGTCGTTGTGGCAATCCGTCGCCGGGTGGATCAGCCGCGATCGTGAGCAGGCCGTCTCGCAGACACAGGTCCAGGAGATGCTGCAACAGATCGTCAACCGGCGGAACAAGATCGCGCACGAGGCCGATCGAGACCCGGAGCGGACGGACGCGAAGCGGCCGATCACGGCCGCCGAGGCTTCGGAGGCGGTCGACACCATCCACCTTGTGGCCAGTGCGATCATCCGCGTCATCGGACCGCCGCCGGCGATGCCGGAACAACCCGGCGAAGACGATCTCACCCCGGCCGTCACCGGGACGGCCAAGTCCGCGCTCTACCAGAAGTTCTGGTCCCGATTCGCCCCGATCGCCAAGGAACGCGGGTGGAGCAAAGCAGCCCCGCCGACGGTGAACTGGTTCCAGATGCCATCCGGAATCGGCGGCGTGAACTGGGTGGTGTCGTTTTCGAAGTTCGGCTGCCGCTCGGAGCTCTACTTCGGTGATCCCGACGGCGCACTCAACTCGCGACGCTGGCAGGCGCTCGCGGATCGGCGCGAGGAGATCATGGACCGGTTCGGCGAGAACCTGATCTTCGACGACCTGCCCCAGAACATCGGCTGCCGGATCGAGGCGCGGCTGCTCGGGCCCACCATCGCCGACGAGGACCATTGGGCGGAGGTGCTGCGATGGATGGCGGACACGCAGACGCGGCTGCGTGCGGCGGTCGGCGACCTCGCGGTCCTCAAGCGCCTCTGACTCCGCGGCGCCGGGGGTAGCGACGCTGCGCCGACCGGCCGAAGGCTGAATCGATCCAGCCCGATCGGACATTGCCTGTCATCGGAACATCACCCAATATGTTGCGACCCACAACATATTGAGCGACAACGCCGTCGGAGGTCCGAGATGATCAGGTGGAAAGCAGTCCTGGCCTGCGCGGGAGCGGGAGTCCTCCTAGCCGGAGCGCTACCAGGAACAGCCCTGGCGAGCGGCACGGCGACGGACTGCTGCGGCGGCGGAGCATCCTGGGCAACGGGCAACAAGTCAACTTTGGGCACGTCGACAACCACGAGCAGCCCGGTGTGGTTCACCGTCGCCAACGGCGTCACGTCAGAGGTCTTCTACCCCCGAGCCGACGTCGCGAACATGCAGGACATGCAGTTCGTGGTCACGGACGGCAGCACGTTCGTGGATCTCGAGCGCGACGCGACAAACCACGTAGTGACCATGCCGGACGAGAAGGCACTCCAGTACACGGTCACGAACACGGCCAAGAGCGGCAAGTACCG
>DASZNR010000124.1:0-12565 GCA_035551175.1 Amycolatopsis sp.
GACATCCCACGTCCCACAACCGATCCCCATCTCACCGACGAGGAGGCGGAGCGTGTCCTCGGTCCGCAGATTAGGCACGGCTCTTCTCGCGGCAGCCGCCATCGGGCTGCCCTTCACCCCCGCGGCGACGGCCGCACCGCAGCACCCCGACTGTTCTTCGTCCGTGCCGTTCACGTCCGGCACGGACGGGTACGACACCTACCGGATCCCCGCGGTGGTACGCGCCGCCGACGGATCGCTCGTGGCATTCGCCGAGGGGCGGCGCGATTCGGCCGGCGACTCCGGAGCCATCCAGACCGTCGCCAAGACCTCCCACGACGGCGGATGCACCTGGGGGCCGCAGATCGTCGTCGACAGCAACGGCGACAACACCGCAGGCAACCCGACGCCCGTTCTCGCCCGCGACGGCGAGCTGGTGTTGCTGACCGTCCACAACGGACCCGTCAGCGAGGCGCAGATCATGTCCGGTGCCGCGTCGGCGCTGGACACGCGCCGGGTGTTCGTCTCGCGCAGCCGCGACAACGGCCACACGTGGACGCCCTCCCGCGACATCACCAGCGAGACCAAGCTTCCCGGCTGGCGGTGGTACGCCACCGGCCCCGGCCACGCCACACTCCTCACCCGCGGCCCGCACGCCGGACGCATCGTCGTGCCGGCCAATCACTCGAGCGCCCCGTCCGCGGGCTCCACCGACGTCGGCACCGAGGCCAAGTACTACGGCGGCCACGACCTCTACAGCGACGACAACGGCCGCACCTGGCACATCGGCTTCACCGACGACCGCACCGACGGCGTGATCGCCGCCAACGAGACGTCGGCGACCCAGCTGCCCGACGGCCGGCTCTACTTCTCCAGCCGCAACCAGGGGACCGCGCCCGCCCACCGCGTCGACGCCTACAGCCAAGACGGCGGGAAGTCACTGATCACCCCGTATCAGCAACAACCGGGAATCGAGAGCACGAAGGTCGAAGGCAGCGTGCTCCAGACGAGCGACCCGCGGTTGCTCGTGTACTCCGGTCCCGCCGACCCGGCGACCCGCGCGCGAATGCAGCTGCGACTCAGCACCGACGGCGGCCGCACCTGGCAGCAAGGGCTCACCCTCACGCCGAATCCGGCCGGCTACTCCGACCTCGTGCAACCCGACCGGAACACGCTCGGCGTGCTGTACGAGACGGGCACCGCCGGCCCCTACGAGTCGATCGTCTTCCAGCGGATCGCGCTGAAGGACGTCCGCTGACTGAGCAGGCCCGTCGAACAGACTCGTGAGTGGCGGTGCCGGTTAGAACCGGCCCGCGCACTCACGAGTCTGGTGCACGGGACGGATCCGCCGCCACCTCCCGGTCGACGACGTACCTGGCCGGCTCGGCTACCTGCCGATCGCGGCCTCCGCCGACGAAGGTGACCGGCCACCCCCACCGCGGGGGCGACGCGACGGCTGCCGGAGACGTGCGGCGGCGTGTCGCCAGCCCACGGCCCGGTACGCCGTGCGCCGCGAAATCCGCGGGTTCCGGCTCGTGTCGCAGTAGCTTGGGGCGTTCGGCCGAGCGAAGGAGAGGCGAATGCCGCACTACGCGATCCTCGTCTACGAGCGCGAAAGGTCCGGCGGCACCGCCGACCTGCCGCCCGAGGTGCTGGAGGCCCACGCCCGGGTGGAAAGCCGGATCGTCGAATCGGGTGGCACGCTGATCGCCGGTTACGCAACGGAGCCGCCGGAGCAGACCCGTTCGCTGCGCGGCCCCGCTGTCACGGAGGGACCGTTCGCCGTGAGCCCGGAGGCGATGGCGGGTCTGCTCATCGTCGAGGCGCGCGACCTCGACCACGCCGTGCGGATCGGCTCGTTCGTGCCCGTGCTCGACGGCGGCATCGAGGTCCGCCCGCTGCTCGGCTGACTTCACCCGAGGACGGGCGCCAGCCCGAAGGCCTCGAACACCGCCGGATCCTGGAACACGGTGGTGTGCGCGATCAACCCGCCGTCTGTGCTGAAGACCTGCAGCGTGTGCAGCCGGAAGACAGCGCCGTCCCAGCAGTACGCCGCGTACGCGGGCTGAGCGTTGGCGCTGGTTCGCGCGAATTGCCACCGCGGGCCGCGGGTGGCGAAGACCCGGGTGAGGAACCGCCCGTAGTCGGTGCGACCGCGGAACCACAAATTCACCGGCGGCATTTCCATCACGACGTCGTCGGTCAGCAGCGCGACGAGCGCATCGACGTCCGAGGCCTCGAACGCCCGGACGTAGCGGTCCACTGCCCCGTCGCCGGATTCCGGCAGTTCGTCGGAAGCGATACCGGCGACGCCGGCGCGCGCTCGTTGCAGCGCGCTGTTCACCGAAGCCGTCGTGGTGTCGAGCAGGTCGGCGACTTCCGCGGCGCTGAAATCCAGCACCTCGCGCAGCACGAGCACGGCGCGCTGGCGTGGCGGCAGCGCCTGCATCGCGGCGACGAACGCGAGCCGGATCCCCGAGCGAGCCGCCGCGACCGCGGCCGGGTCGTCGGGGAACGGCTGCAGCCACGGCACATCGAATGCGGGCACGAGCGGCGTCATCGGGTCGTCGCCGGGCCCGCCGAGCCCGGTCGGCAGCGGCCGGCGCGCGCGGCCTTCGAGCGCGGTGAGGCACACGTTCGTCGCGATGCGGTAGAGCCACGTGCGCACGGATGCCCGTGCGCTGTCGTAGCGGTCCCACGCCCGCCACGCGCGCAGCATCGTCTCCTGCACGAGGTCCTCGGCCTCGTGCACCGAGCCGAGCAGGCGGTAACAGTGCGCCACCAGCTCGCCCCGGTACTCGGCGGTGCTCGCCGCGAAGTCGGGCACGTCAGTGGGCCGACGCGTTGCTGTAGGCGGCCACGGACCAGGCGCCGTCGCCCCGGGTAAGCACCCAGGTGGCGACGCGTTCGCGGTCGGCGGGCAGCTCGGACTCGCCCGGGAACAGAATGCCGGCACGGCTCACGACGATCGCGGTGTCGCCCTTGACGCGCACGTCCTGTGGTTCGTCGAGGCCGCGGGACCCCTTGAGCGGGCCGTCGAACGCGGCCGCCATGTACTCGCGCACGGTGGCGCGGCCCTGGTGAAACACGCCGGGCATGACGACGGTGGCCTCCGGTGTGTAGAAAGAGGCGAAAGCGTCGGCGTCGTTGTCGGCCCAAGCGGCGTAGAGGCGACGAAACAGGTCCTGGATCTCGGCGGGTGTGGTGGTCATCATGACGTCCCTTCAGGATCGGAAGTGTCGCGAAGACGTACCTGAGCCGAGCGCGGAACTCATCGCCGCGCGGGGAAGAACTTTGCGGCGCGGGCCTGCAGGTACCGGCGCTCGGGGAGACTGGCGGTCCGCTTCGCGGCCCGCAGGTAGTGCTCGTGGGCCGCCGGGAAGTCACCCGCCAGCTCGTGCAAGTGCCCGCGGACGGCGTCGAGGCGGTGGCCGTGCTTGATGCGCGCATCGTCCTCGATCGTCGTGAGCAATGCGAGCGCGGCGGCGGGACCGTCGACCATGGCGACGGCGATCGCCCGGTTGAGCGTGACGACCGGGCTCGGCGCGAGCTCCTCCAGCACGCCGTAGAGCTCGAGGATTTGCGGCCAATCCGTGTCCTCGGTGCTCGCCGCGCGGTCGTGCAGCGCGGCGATCGCCGCCTGTACCTGGTACGGCCCGACGGGGCCCTGCCCGAGCGCGCGGCTGATGAGCTCCACTCCCTCGACGATCAACGGCACCGTCCACAAGTGACGGTCTTGCTCGCCCAGCGGCAAGAGCGCGCCCTCGCGGGTACGGGCGGGGCGGCGGGCCTCGGTGAGCAGCATGAGGGCCAGCAGGCCCGCGACCTCGCCGTCGGCGGGCAGCAGCTCGCGCACAGCCCGCGTCAGCCGGATCGCCTCCGTGGTGAGCTCCACCCGGTGCAGCTGCTCGCCCGACGACGCCGTGTAGCCCTCGTTGAAGATCAGATACAGCACGTGGAGCACCACCTGCAACCGGGCCGGCCAGTCCGAGGCCGACGGTTCGGCGAACGTCGACCCGGCGGCCGCGATGCTCTCCTTCGCGCGCGTGATCCGGCGCGTCATCGTGGCCTCGGGCACGAGGAACGCGCTCGCGATCTCGGCCGTCGTCAGGCCCCCGACCGCGCGCAGCGTCAAGGCGACCTGCGAACTCGGCGTCACGGCCGGGTGGCAGCAGAGGAACAGCAGCATCAGCGTGTCGTCATGGTCGGCCGGCGTGGCCTCGTCCGGACCGGGTGCGGCCGTCGTGACCTCGCGGACGGCCATCCTCTCCTCACGACGGCGCCGCGCGCTCTCGCTGCGCCACTGGTCGGTGAGCCGCCTGGTCGCGACGGTCAGCAGCCACGCGCGCGGGTCGTCCGGCAGGTCGTCGCCGTCCCACTGCTCGACGGCCGCGAGCAGCGCCTCCTGCACCGCGTCCTCGCACGCCTCGAACTGCCCGTAGCGGCGCACGAGCACGCCGAGCACCTGCGGCACGAGCCGCCGGAGCAGGTCGACGTCCATCAGCCGAACTCGGTCTCGCTCTCGGCGTCGGCGAAAAAGGCGATCGGGCGGACCTCGATGCCGAGCCCTTCGATCGCCGCGTCGGGAATCATGGCGGCGACCTCCAGCGCCCGCTCGCGGCTCGCGCATTCCACCAGGTAGAAGCCCGCGAGGAACTCCTTCGACTCGATGAACGGCCCATCGGTGACGGCCGGGACGCCTCCGCGCACTCGGACCACCGCACTCTCACCGGGTGTGCCGAGCGCCTGGGTGTTGACCAGCTCGCCCGACTCGCGGATCTTCGCGATGAAGTCGGCGTGCCCGGTCATCACCGAGTCGCGAGTCTCCTCCGACAGCCCTTCCCACACCTCGGGGTTCATGTGCATGATCAGCAGGAACTTCACAATGCCCTCCCCATCAGTCCTCCCCAACGGCGGTCGAACCCCAAGCTAGCCGAAACCGGTCATTCGAACCGTGACGCGTCGCCGGCGCCGTGGCGGACGACCTCGGGCTCGCCGGAGGAGTAGTCGACCACCGTGGTCGGCTCCACGCCGCAGTCGCCGGAGTCGAGGACGGCGTCGAGCTGGTGGTCGAGCTCCTCCTTGATCTCCCAGCCCTGGGTGAGCGGTTCGCCGGAATCGGGCAGCAGGAGGGTGCTCGACAGGATCGGCTCGCCCATCTCGGCCAGCAGCGCCTGCGTGACGACGTGGTCCGGGATGCGCACGCCGACCGTCTTCTTCTTGGGGTGCATGAGCCGGCGCGGCACCTCCTTCGTCGCGGGCAGGATGAACGTGTACGCGCCCGGAGTGGTCGCCTTGATCGCGCGGAACACCGCGTTGTCGACGATCACGAACTGCCCGAGCTGCGCGAAGTCCTGGCAGACGAGGGTGAAGTGGTGGCGGTGGTCGAGCTTGCGGATCGCGCGAATCCGCTCCATGCCCGACTGGTTGCCGAGCCGGCAACCGAGCGCGAAGCAGGAATCGGTGGGATACGCGATGAGCCCGTCCTCGCGGAGCAGGTCGACGACCTGCCCGAGCGAGCGCCGCTGCGGGTTCTGCGGGTGCACGTCGAAGTACCGGGCCATGGGCCGAGCTTAGGACCGATCCGGCCCGAAGGCCGCGCGGCGCGCCCTCGAGCGGAAGGGGCACAGTAACGCTGTGAATGCTCTCTGGTCCACCGACCGGCAGTGGTCGCTGCTGCTGCCCGTCCTGCTCGCCCTCGTCCTCAGCACCGCCATCGGCCTGGAGCGCGAAGCCGGCAACAAACAGGCCGGCCTGCGGACGCACACGCTGGTGGGCGTCGGGTCCGCGGTGTTCATGCTCGTGTCGAAGTACGGGTTCGGCGACCTGCTGGGTCTCGAGCACGTGGCCCTCGACCCGTCGCGCATCGCGGCACAGATCGTGTCCGGCATCGGATTCGTCGGCGGCGGGCTGATCTTCGTGCGCCGCGACGCCGTGCGCGGACTGACGACGGCCGCGACGGTGTGGCTCGCGGCCGCCGTCGGCGTCGCCAGCGGCGCTGGGCTACCGGTGCTCGCGGTCGCGACGACCGTCGGCCTCATCGTGATCACGCGTGGTTTCCCACTGCTTTCCCGTTTCGTTGCGCGGCATCGACGGGAACCACCCGTTCTGCGGTTGAGCTACTCCGACGGTCACGGGGTATTGCGCAACGTCCTGGCAAGCTGCACCGACCGCGGCTGGGTCGTCCACCGGGTGGCAGTCGATCGCGAGACGGTTTCCGCGGAAGGGCAACGGATCGCAGTCGTCACGATGCGGTTGCAGGGTCGTGGTGATCTTGCGGATCTCACGGCGGATCTGGCGGAATTGCCCGGCGTGCGCAGCACCGCAACGGGTGTCGACGATCCACTTGAAGATTGATCACGTGCCATGGCCCCACTTCTGTCCGGTCTTCAGGCACACTGGATGGCAACGGAAACCTCGGTGGCGTAACGAAAACGTCCTGCCCGAGGAGAAACCATCCAAATGGGAGGTGAGGCTATGGCCCCCGGAGGCAGCGAGGATCTGATGTCCGCCGAGCCCCGCTTCGAACCGGCCTGGCGCGGCTATCACCGAGGCCAGGTCAGGGAATTCGTGGTCTGGGCCCAGGACGAGCTCCGGCGGATGGCGGCTCAGCGTGAAGCGGCGATGCGGCGCGTGGCCCAGCTGGCCGAGCAGAATCGCGAGCTGCACGCGACGATCGACCGCATCAGCCGGACCCCCATCGAAGCCGACGCTTTGCAGGAGCGCTCGCGCCGGATGATCGAGCTGACGCGCGAAGAAGCTTCGGAAATCATCGCCCGGGCCAAGGAAAAAGCGGAGCAGATTCGACTCGACGCCGAGGCCGAGGCCGTGCGGCTCACCGAGAAGGAACGCGCGCTCGTCGCCGCGGTCGAGGACGATCGCCGGCGCCAACGGGATGCGCACGAGGCGTTCATGCGCCGCGCTAACGCCGAGCGCGCTGCGGCCGACGAAGCCGCCGCACAACGTCGTCGCACACTCGAGGACGAGCTCACGAAGACATTGGGCAAACGCCGCGCCGACACGATCGCCGAGCTCGACGCCCAGCGTGCGCGAGCGCAGACCGAAGCAGAGGAACTGGTCCGCACTGCGAACGAACGCGCTGAATCACTCGTCAGGACTGCGGAGAGCAAAGCCGACACACTGGTTCGCACCTCCACCACCGAGGCCGAAATCCGCCTCCGCGAGGCCAGAGCGCAGGCCACGGCCGTTACCCGCGAGTCGACGGCCGAAGCCGAGACCCGCGTGCGCCGCGCCACCGAGTACGCCACCCGGGTGGTCACCGAAGCGGACGACCGCGTCGCCGAGCTGACCGCCGTGCACCACCGCCTGAAAACGGAGCTGGCCGTCTGTCGCGAAATCCTCGCCGACGCCACGGCCGCCCTTGATCCGCCCGACGAGGATCCCGGCACGCCGGTGCCGGTCCAGCGCAGCAAACCCGCCCGCGCGGAAGCCGCGACACCCGGCTGAACGGTCCCTACGCTGGGCCGATGACCACGACCGGGCCGCGGACGGCGACACGGCTGCTGCTCGTCGTGGTGTGCGTGGTGGTGCTGGCGACCTCGACGACGCTCGCGAACCGCGTTCTGCCCGGGTGGGCCTACCCGGTCTGCGGCGCGATGACCGCCATGGTCCTGCTGACGCTCGCGTTCGGCGCCGGTTACTCGGCCTCCGACCTCGGCGTCGGTCGCGCGACGCTCGGGGGCGCCACCCGGACCGGACTGGTCGGGATGGCGTTTTTCCTGCTGCTCTTCGGCATCGCCGCCGTGGTGCCCGCACTGCGCACGGTCTACGACGACGGGCGTGTCGGCGATCCGGACCTGCCGCAGCTCGTGTGGCTCACGCTCGGGCGGATCACGTTCGGCACGGTGCTCGTCGAGGAGATCGCGTTCCGGAGCGTGCTGCCGGCCCTTCTCGGCGCGCGCGACGATCGATGGCGATGGGGTCCCATCCTGGGCGCGTCGGCGTTCTTCGGGTTGTGGCACTTCCTGCCGGCGCTGGCCGTCGGGCGCAACGCGGCCGTGCACGCGGCGCTGGGCGGCGTGCCTGCACCGGTGCTGCAGTTACTCGCCATGGTGGCGGCCGCCGCAGCAGGCGTGTTCCTGCACGCGTGGCGCCACGCCGGACGTGGCGTACTGGCTTCGGCGCTGGTGCATTTCACGACGAACGTGGGCGGCCTGGTCATCGCGGTGGCCGTCCGAAGCTGACGCGACGGATACGTGGGGTGGGTATACTTGCCGGTGTTCAGGCGTGAACGAAGGGGACGATGCGATGACGGGCTACGGCAGCGAGCGGGAGGCCTACCTCAAGCGGCTTCGCCGCATCGAGGGGCAGATCCGCGGCCTGCAACGCATGGTCGAAGAGGACAAATATTGCATCGACATTCTCACGCAGGTGTCCGCGGCCACGAAGGCGCTGCAGTCGTTCTCGCTGGAACTGCTCGACGAACACCTGGCCGGCTGCGTCGTCCAGGCCGCCGCGGCCGGCGGCGAGGAGGCGGAGCTGAAGGTCCGCGAGGCCTCCGACGCGATCGCGCGGCTGGTCCGTTCCTGAGCCGCCACCAAGACTCGTGAGTGTTCGCGCCGGTTCTAACCCCGGTTCTAACCGGCGCGAACACTCACGAGTCAGTGCACCGATCGGAACCGGCGCAACCGGAGGCTGTTGGAAACGACGAACACCGACGAGAACGCCATCGCCGCACCCGCGACCATCGGGTTGAGCAGGCCGAACGCGGCGAGTGGCAGGGCCGCGACGTTGTAGGCGAACGCCCAGAACAGGTTCCCCTTGATCGTGGCGAGGGTGCGGCGCGCGAGGCGGATGGCGTCGGCGGCGGCGCGCAGGTCGCCGCGGACGAGGGTGAGGTCACCGGCCTCGATGGCGGCGTCGGTGCCGGTGCCCATGGCCAGGCCGAGGTCGGCCTTGGCGAGGGCGGCCGCGTCGTTGACGCCGTCGCCGACCATGGCGACCACGCGGCCCTCGGCCTGCAGCTTCTCGACTGCCGCGACCTTGTCCTCGGGTAGGACCTCGGCGATGACCTCGTCGATGCCGGCCGTCGCGGCGATCGCTTGGGCGGCGCCGGCGTTGTCGCCGGTCAGCAGGACCGGCGACAGACCCAGCGCCCGCAGCTCGTCGACGGCCTGGGCCGAAGTCGGTTTGATCGTGTCGGCGACCACGAGCACGGCGCGCGCCGCACCGTCCCACCCGACCAGTACCGCGGTGGCGCCCGCGGCCTCGGCGGCGGCCTTCGCTTCGGCGAGCGGGCCGTCGACAGCAACGCCCCACTCGGCCAGGAACGCGGCGCGCCCGGCGAGCACGGGTGTGCCCTCGACCAGCGCGGTCACGCCGAGCCCCTCGGTCGAGCGGAAATCCTCGGTGGCGGGCAGCTCGCCCACCCGGTCACGGGCCCCGGCGACGACGGCCTTCGCGATCGGATGCTCGGACGAATGCTCAGCCGCCCCCGCGTAGCGCAGCACTTCGGCCTCGGTCACACCCTCGGCGACGTGAATCCCGACGAGGCTCATGCGACCCGTGGTGACCGTGCCGGTTTTGTCGAGCACGACCGTGTCCACGCGACGGGTGGACTCGAGGACCTCGGGGCCCTTGATGAGGATGCCGAGCTGGGCGCCGCGGCCGGTGCCGACGAGCAGCGCCGTGGGCGTCGCGAGGCCGAGCGCGCACGGGCACGCGATGATCAGCACGGCGACGGCCGCGGTGAACGCCTCGGTGACGTCGCCGCCACTCACGAGCCAAGCGACGAGCGTGACCACCGCGAGCGCGAGGACGATCGGGACGAACACCGCGGACACCCGGTCGGCCAGCCGCTGCACGGCCGCCTTGCCGTTCTGTGCCTCTTCGACCAGGCGCGCCATCTGCGCGAGCCGCGTGTCGGCGCCGACGCGAGTGGCACGGACGATCAGGCGACCGCCGACGTTCACGGTCGCGCCGGTGACCCCGTCGCCCGCCGCGACCTCGACGGGCACGGACTCGCCGGTGATCATGCCGACGTCGACGGCGGAGCCGCCCTCGGTGACCACGCCGTCGGTGGCGATCTTTTCACCGGGACGAACCACGAAGGTGTCGCCGACCCGCAGGTCGTCCACCGGAACGCGCTGCTCACGGCCGTCCCGCAGAACCGCGACGTCCTTCGCGCCGAGCTCCAGCAGCGCACGCAACGCGGCCCCGGACCGGCGCTTGGCGCGGGCTTCGAAGTACCGGCCGGCGAGGATGAACGTGGTGACCCCGGTGGCAACTTCGAGGTAGATCGAGCCCGCGCCGGCGCCCGGCATCACGGTGAGCTCGAAGCCGTCGCGCAGCCCCGGGCGGCCGGCGGTGCCGAGGAAGAGGGCATAGAGCGACCAGAGCGTGGCCGCGGCGACGCCGAGGGAGATGAGGGTGTCCATGGTCGCGGCGCCGTGGCGGAGGTTCGTCCAGGCGGCCCGGTGGAAGGGGAAGGCGCCCCAGACGAGCACCGGAGCCGCGAGCGTGAGCGCCAGCCACTGCCAGTTGTCGAACTGCAGCGCGGGAACCATCGAGAGCAGAACCACCGGCACCGTGAGCACGGCCGAATACCGGAGGCGATCGCGTAGCGGGCGCGTCTCGTCCTCGTCGGCTGCCTGGCGCTTCTCGGGCTCGGGACGCTGGGCGGTATAGCCCGTGGCCTCGACGACGCCCACGAGGTCGTCGACCGAAACCGTGTCCGGGAACTCGACGTGAGCCTTCTCCGTGGCGTAGTTGACGCTCGCCGTCACGCCGTCGACCTTGTTGAGCTTTCGCTCGACGCGAGCGGCGCAGGAGGCGCACGTCATTCCACCGATGATCAGCTCGACCGTGCGAAGGTCGCGGGCTGTAATGCTCATGGCTACGCGACGAGCCGGTAGCCGGCCTCGGTGATGGCCGCGGCCACGGCGTCGAGCGCCAAGGGCTGCTCACTGACGACCTTCACAGCTCCCGACTCGAGGTCGACGTCGACCGCTTGGACGCCGGACAATTCGCCGATCTCCTCCTGCACCGCGCCGACGCAGTGCGCGCAGGTCATACCCTCGACGGTGTAGGTGGCTTCAGTCATCGTCGCTCCTCGCTTCGTCAGTAGTTTCTTTATACCCCTCCGGGGTAGGGGTGTGCCAGCAGGGTGGGTGCGGCCCGGGTTACGCGGCGCGGCAGACTGCTCGTTATGCGGCAGATCTACGCCATCGGCATCGGGGCCGGCGACCCGGAGCACCTGACGGTGCAGGCCGTCGACCGGTTGAACCGCGTCGACGTCTTCTTCGTCCTCGACAAGGGCTCGGCCAAATCCGATCTGATGCGGCTGCGGCAGGACATCCTGTCGCGCTTCGTGACGCGACCGGACTATCGCGTGGTGACCGCCGCCGATCCGGCCAGGGACCGTGCGCCGGCGGATTATCGCGCCGCCGTCGCCGATTGGCACGCGCTGCGCACGGACCTGTACGAGCGCCTCATCCGGGACGAGCTCGCCGACGGCCAGACCGGCGCCTTCCTGGTGTGGGGGGACCCGTCGCTCTACGACAGCACCATCGCCCTCATCGACGCCGTGCTCGCGCGCGGCACCGTGGCGTTCGACTACGAGGTGATCCCGGGCGTCAGCAGCGTCTCGGCGCTCGTGGCCCGCCACCGTACGACGATGAACCAGATCGGCCGTCCCGTGCACCTCACCACCGGGCGCCGCTTGGCCTCGGGCTGGCCCTCGGACACCGACGACGTTCTCGTCTTCCTCGACGCGCACACCACCTTCGACCGTTTCACCGACCAGGGTCTGCACATCTACTGGGGCGCCTACGTGGGCACCCCCGACGAGATCCTGTTGTCCGGCCCCCTCGACTCCGCGCTGGCCGACCGCATCCGCGCGACACGCACCGCCGCGCGCGAGCAACACGGCTGGATCATGGACACCTACCTGCTTCGCCGGCCGCGCTGACTTCACCTACGGCGCCTGGTCGGCCTCGCGTCCAGCGCAACGCGGACCAGGCAGTCACCGCCACGCGACCAGCCGACCGCGACGTCCGTCCCGCCCGCAGCTGGACGTGCCCCCGCCCTCCCGAGGGGGGCGTCCCCGAGTCCATTGTATCGGCGGCCACCGACAGAATCGGGTCGTGGCGGGTGGAGTGGGGTAGTCGTCCACACCCCGATCGGGTGGGGATGATTCGGCGGCGGCTCGTCCCTCTAGGTGTGCGACACCGGGATCGGTCGGTTCGGCGTGGTCATGTGCGGGGAGAACCTGATGCCTGCCACGGGGATGGCGATGTTCGAACGGCACGAAGCCCCCGTCATGGGCGTTGCCGTTCTGGCTGATCCGTATCGCTCAGGCTTGCCGGCGGTCTGGTGAGGGTGTTCGCGGCGGGGGGTGTGGCGGGTGAGCCGGCGAATGCTGGGTCGGGCGCAGCCGCGGTGGATACGTGATGCCGGATGCGGGGTGTGTGAAGGGTCTGGGTATAGCAGTCAGGCCCCGGGAGAACCGGGGGGTTCTCGACCGGGGCCTGACTTCGGGTTGAGTTCGGCGGTGTCCTACTCTCCCACAACCCTTCGGTTGCAGTACCATCGGCGCTGCCAGGCTTAGCTTCCGGGTTCGGAATGG
>DASZNR010000125.1:0-89985 GCA_035551175.1 Amycolatopsis sp.
CGCCTCCTCGATGGCCTGCTGGATCTGTACCTTCGGGTCGGCGTGCTCGTCGATCTTCGACGAGAACGCCGCCATCATGTACTTCCAGAACTTCACGAACGGGTTGGCCATCTCCTCCGCCTGCCTTCTTGCGTCCCACGAGCCTGAGTTACCTCGAGGTGGGGCGTGACTCCCCTGATTACCCAACTCCCCACCCCGGCGTCGGGTTCCATCGTGTCAGGTCAGCCCGTGCCGTTCCAGGCGACCCCGGGGGAATTCAGGGAGGACCCTGATCGATCAGGTCGATACGCGGACGGCCCCGGGGTCACACCCCGAGGCCGTACGCCTACGCAACGCTGATCAGGCGGCGATCGTCGACGCCAGCTTGGGCGCACCGATCGTGGTCCGCAGCTGGGTGTTCATCCTCGGCCCTGGCGAAAGCCGCAGGTCGGAGAAGTCGTCGCCGACCAGCTCGGAGACCAGCCTGCCGCCTTCGAACCCGCTCGCCGACGCGGTGGCTTCGCGCTCGGCCGGCACGGTCTCCCGCGGGGCGCCGTCGCCCACGGGCTCGCCGACCGGGGCCACCTCGACGGACTCGAGGGCCGACACGTCGGCCGCGACCTTGTTCAACAGCTCGCCGAGCGGAAGATCCAAGGCATCGCAGATGGAGGCGAGCAGCTCGCTCGAGGCCTCCTTCTGACCGCGCTCGACCTCGGAGAGGTATCCGAGGCTCACCCTGGCGGCGCGGGAGATGTCACGCAGCGTTCGACGCTGGTTGGTGCGGGCATGACGGAGCCGATCACCGATCGCCTCACGCAACAGCACGGTCATCACGCGCCTCCCTTCCCGAACTGGTGCCTCCTACGTTACCCAGAGCGGCGCCCCGAGCGCAGGACTTGACACGTGCGTCCGCCAAGGGCGAACGCCTCCTTCAGTGTAGATGTTCCCCGAGCAGGGAAAACGCCGCGGCGACGGACGCGGTTCTGATCATGCCCCGGTCGCCGGTCTCCGTCACCGTGCGCACGACCCTGGTCGACGGTCCCGAAAGCCCGAGGTGCACGGTGCCCGGTGGCACGCCGTCCTGCGGATCGGGGCCCGCGACTCCGGTCAGGCCAAGGCCCCAGGTGGCGCCGCAGCGGACCCGGGCGCCATCGGCGAGCTGGGCGGCGACCTCGGGGTGGACGGCGCCGTGTTCGGCCAGCAAACGGGCGTCGACTCCGGCGAGATCGTGCTTGAGCTCCGTGGCGTAGACCACGAACCCGCCGCGCAGCACAGCGCTCGCACCCGGGATGCGGGCGATCGTCGCGCAGACCAGCCCGGCCGTCAGCGATTCGGCCGCCGCCAACGTCTCGCCCCGGCTTTTCAACGCGGCCACCAGCTCGGCAGCGGCGACATCGAGACCTGGCGTCATGCGCCGGTGACCCGGCGTCCGGCGGCACGCAGCCGGATCGCGCGCACGAGGTAGTCGACGCCCGTGACCACGGTCAGGAGCACCGCGAGCCCCATCAGCGCCCAGCGCACGGCATCGGCACCGGCCGGCAGCGGCAGCAGGTACACGACGATGGCAATGATCTGCGTCATCGTCTTGGCCTTGCCACCCCGGCTGGCCGGGATCACGCCGTGGCGGATGACCCAGAACCGCAGGAGCGTGACGCCGATCTCACGCACGGCGATCACGATCGTGACCCACCACGGCAGCTCGCCGAGGATGCTCAGTCCGATGAGGGCCGCGCCGATGAGCGCCTTGTCCGCGATCGGGTCCGCGATCTTCCCGAAGTCGGTGATCAGACCGTATTTGCGGGCCACCCAGCCGTCGACCTGGTCGGTGGCCGACGCGACGACGAACAAGCCCGTCGCGATCGCGCGCCAGGTCGTGTCGAGGCCGTCGCCGGTGAACAGGGCGACGATGAACAACGGCACGAGCACGAGCCGGGATAGCGTGAGGACGTTCGCGACGTTCCACACCGGCACGGTGTGCTCTGTGCTGCCCGAGGCCACCGGCTTCGGACCGTCCGAGCCCCCGGCGCGAGCCACACCCTCGCCGGCGTCGCCGGGCACCGCATTCACGGGACCGCGTCCGGAACCGGGCGGACGATCAGATCGACCCCGGCGGAGTCGACGACTTCGCAGCGGACCAGATCGCCCACCTCGACCGCGCGGCGACCGGGGTCTTCGAGGATCACGCACTCGCCGTCTACTTCAGGGGCCTGATGCGCGGCGCGGCCCACGGCGTCGTCGCCGTCGGCGGCCAGTTGCTCGACCAGGACGTCGACGAACGTGCCGACGCGGTCTTCGGCGCGCTGCGCGGTGAGCTCCTCGACCAGAGCGGAGATCCGCCCGACCCGCTCGGCGACCTCGGCCGGGTCGACCTTGCCCTCGAACGTCTCGGCCTCGGTGCCGTCTTCGTCGGAGTAGCCGAACACCCCGACGGCGTCGAGGCGCGCGCCGGTGAGGAACCGTTCCAGTTCCGCCACGTCGTCCTCGGTCTCGCCGGGGAAGCCGACGATCACGTTGGTGCGGATCCCGGCTTCCGGCGCGTGGGCGCGGATCTGCTCGGTGAGCGCCAGGAACGAGTCCGTGGACCCGAAGCGGCGCATGCGGCGCAGCACCCGCTCGCTGGAGTGCTGGAACGACAGGTCGAAGTAGTCCGCGACGCCCGACGTGGTCGCGATGGCCTCCACCAGCTGCGGCCTCGTCTCGGCCGGTTGCAGGTACGAGACGCGCACGCGCTCGATGCCGTCGATCTCGGTCAGCCGCGGCAGCAACAGCTCCAGTGCGCGCGTGCCGTCGCGGCCGAAGTCCTTGCCGTACGACGTGGAGTTCTCGCTGACGAGGAACAGCTCTTTCACGCCGTTTTCGGCCAGCCACCGCGCCTCGGCCACGATCTCCTCGGGACGGCGGGACACGAACGAACCGCGGAACGACGGGATCGCGCAGAACGAGCACCGCCGGTCACAGCCGGAAGCGATCTTCAGTGCCGCGACGGGCGAATCGTCGAGGCGCGTCCGGAGCACGCGCGGTCCCCAGCCGTGCTGCGCGTGGCCCGGGACCTCCACGGACTCGGCGGCCGCCGGCCGCTGCACCGGGCTGATCGGCAGGAGCTTGCGCCGGTCCCCCGGCGTGTGCGAGGCGACGCGGCGCCCGTCGACGATCTCGTCGAGGCGGTCGGACAGCTCGGCGTAGTGGTCGAACCCCAGTACGGCGTCGGCTTCCGGCAGGCTCTCGGCCAGCTCCGTGCCGTACCGCTCGGCCATGCAGCCCACCGCCACGACCTTGCGGCCCGTGTCCGCGGCCGCGAGGAGCGTGTCGACCGAGTCCTTCTTCGCCGACTCCACGAACCCGCACGTGTTCACCACCACCACGTCGGAGTCCTCGGGATCCGCTGCCAGCTCCCAGCCCCCGGCCGCGAGACGGCCGGCCAGCTCCTCGGAGTCGACCTCGTTGCGGGCGCAACCCAGGGTCACGAGCGAGACTCGGCGGCTGCGGTGCGGAGCGGCGGAGCCGTCGGCGGCGGGGTCAGCGGTGGGAGAAGGCACGAAGTTCAGGGTAGTCGCCGCGCTCCGGCCTCCCCGCGACGGCGTCACCCAGCGCGGTGCCCGGCCGCCGCCCGCCCGCACCCGATCGCGTCACCGCCATTTGAGGGCGGCTTTCACCTGCTTGTCCGCGATCGGCGAGAGGGTCGTCAGGTAGGTGGCGGTGAGGTGGTTGTCGTCCATGTACACGAGCACGTTGCCGACCACCGGCGGGCACGTTTCCCTGGTGCAGAAGTAGTCGGTGAAGTCCACGAACGACACGTTGCGCGGTACGCCGGACACCGCCTCGTAGGACGGCGTGGCGGGCTGGACGGCGGAGCGATTCAGCGTGCACCGCGGGTCGGCCGGGCTGTACTGGGCTACGCAGGCGGCCATGTTGAACGAGAACCGCGGGTTGTCGCGCAACGCGATCACCGGGATGCCGGCCTTGTCCATCGCCGACCACTGGCTGACGAAGCCCTCCGGCGTCGTCTCGGTGATCCCGCCGCCGTGGGTGTTGATGCTCGCCAGCGTGACGACCGCGTCGGGGTGCATCTTCGTGATCTCGGCGGCCGCGGCCTCGTTCCAGTTGAGGCAGCTCGCGTCGCCGGGCATCAGGTCCGCGTTCGTCGAGAACGGGCACGCGCCCTTGAGCATCGACGTGACCGCCCAGCCTTCGGTCCGCACCATCGGCAGGAACGCCGCGAGGTACTGCTGCATGTGCGAGTCGCCGGTGAGCACGATGTGCTTCTTCGGCGGACCCGCCGGGTTCTCGGTGCAGATCTTCAGCTCGTCGTCGAGCGGCGAGTTCGCGCACTTGTCGTCGGTGATGCCCGCCCAGTCCTCTGGCAGCTTCAGCGTCGGCGGCACGATCGACGCCGTCTCCGAACCGCGGTAGACGAACCCGGGCGCGTGTGCCTGCGCCCCCGGATGGTCGGGGTCGTCGAGCGCGATCGAGTAGTTCGCCTGCGCCGAGGTGTATCCGCCCCACACACCCGCGGCGACGAGCACCGGGGCGAGCGCGACGACACCGAACCGGTAGGCGCCCCAGCGATTCACCGTGCCGATCTTCGACACCCGGATCGGGGTCTCGATGAAGTGGTACGTGAGGATCGAGAGCAGGAACGACAGTGCGATCACCACGGCACCGCCGAGCAGACCGACGGCCACGCGGTCGCGGACCACCAGGTAGAACACCAGCACCGGCCAGTGCCACAGGTACAGCGAGTAGCTCAGGTTCCCCAGGTAGCCCAGCGGCTTGGAGCTCAGCCAGCGGTCCGCGCCCACGACCGTGTCCGTCTGGCCGGCCACGAGCACAAGCCCCGCCGACAGGGTCGGCCACAACGCGATCCAGCCGGGGAACACGCTGTCGACGCGCAGCACGATGCCGCACAGCACCAGGCCCGCGACGCCGATCCAGCCGAGCACCACGCGCAGCCCGCGCGGCAGCGTGAACTTGTCGAGGAACATGGCCATCAGGCCGCCGAGCGCGAACTCCCACACGCGCGTGAGGCCGTGAAAGTAGGCCAACGGCTGATCGACGGCGGTGAGGTACACCGAGTACGCCAGCGAGACGGCGAACAGCGCGAACAGCATCGTGTTCACGATGCGGCGCAGCGACCAGCCGCGGCTGCGCGCGAGGAACCCGAGACCCAGGAACAGCAGCGGCCACAGCAGGTAGAACTGCCCCTGGATCGACAGCGACCAGAAGTGCTGCACGAGGCTCGCGCTGTTGTGCTGGGCGAAGTAGTCGACGGAATCGGCCGCGAGCTGCCAATTCTCGTAGAACAGTGCCGAGGCGAAGATCTCGTGGATGGTCTGGAACCAGCGGTCCTGCGGCAGCAGCAGTGCCGAGGCGACCGCGACCGTGAGCAGCACCGTCATGGCGGCCGGGAAGAGCCGCTTGATCATGCGGCCCCACATCGGGCGCAGCTGGATCCGCCCGCGCAGCAGCGCCCGGTAGAGCTGGCCGCTGATCAGGAACCCCGACACGATGAAGAACACGTCGACGCCGCCGGAGATCCGGTCGAGCCAGACGTGGTAGACCACCACGAGCAGCGACGCGAGCGCACGCACGCCCTGCAGTTCCGGCCGGAACCGCGCCTGCGACTCGGACGACGCAGGGGTCGGACCGGGTCGTTCGTGCTCGACCACGGTGGTACCGGACATGCACTTCCTCCCCATGAGGGCACTCGTGGTGCCCGGTATGTCGCCGTGCGGATGCGTGCACAAGCTATACGTGACGCCGCCCCCGCTCACGCATCCGGGGTACCTCGATCGAGCCGTCGGGGGTGACGTCCGGTGCGATCGATATCTTGGACCGTGTGTCTCCCGAATCCGTCCCGTTCGCCGTCCGCCGCGCGCGCATAGCCGACGTCCGCAAGATCAAGGCCCTCGTCGACGCCGACGCCGGGCGCGTGCTGCTGGAGAAGGACCTGGTCACGCTTTACGAGGCGGTACAGGAGTTCTGGGTCGTCACCGAAGGCGAGGACGTGCTGGGGGCCGCGGCCCTGCACGTGTTGTGGGAGGACATCGGCGAACTGCGCACGGTCGTGGTCGACAAGGCGGCGCGCGGGCGCGGCATCGGCCACACGCTGGTGGGCAGGCTCGTCGACGAAGCGCGCGAGTTGGGCCTGAAGCGGCTGTTCGTGCTCACCTTCGAAACCGCGTTCTTCACCCGCCACGGCTTCGTCGAGATCGACGGCACGCCCGTTTCGCACGAGGTCTACGAGCAGATGCGCCACTCGCTCGACCCGGGCGTCGCGGAGTTCCTCGACCTGCCCTACGTCAAGCCCAACACACTGGGGAACGCCCGCATGCTGCTCGAGTTCTGAGCCGCGTTTTCACTCGCCAGGACGACCCTCGTCCGGGCGGCGCTACCCCAGCCGCACCGTGATCCGGCCGCCACTCACGCCGAGGAGCTCCACGGTTTCGCCCCCGTACGTCGTGGAGCCGGTGGTGCGCAGCACGCTCGTCGTGCGCTCACCGCGCCCCGGTTCGCTCAGCTGCACGGTGACCGCGCCGGACGGGTCCCCGGCGAGGTGCACGCAGCGAACCGTGAAGTCCTTCGTGGACAGTCGCGCGGTCTGCCCGGCGACCAGCGTGACGGCCTGCCCCGGGTCGGCGATCACCTCGCCGCCGGACAGCGGCGACGTGCGGGCGAGAGCGACCGAGCTCCCCGCGCCGACGGCGAGGATCGCGGCCACCGCGACGGTCAAGGCGTGTTCGCGTGCGTCCATGGTTCCGCCGACGGCGCGAGCGCCACCCGAGGTTGCATCAGTCTTCGTCGGCCCCGCCGCCTGCCGGGTCGCCGCCGCGGATCATGAAGAGCACGCTTTCGAGCTCTTCGGGCTTGATGAGCACGTCGCGGGCCTTCGATCCTTCCGACGGACCCACGACGCCGCGGCTTTCGAGCAGATCCATGAGGCGGCCGGCCTTCGCGAAGCCGACGCGAAGCTTGCGCTGCAGCATCGAGGTCGAGCCGAACTGCGAGGTGACCACGAGCTCGGCGGCCTGCAGCAGCACGTCGAGGTCGTCGCCGATGTCCGGGTCGATGTCCTTCTTCTCGCCGGCCTTGGCGGCCGTGACGCCGTCGGTGTAGTCGGGCTGCGCCTGTTCCTTCGCGAACGCGACGACAGCGGCGATCTCCTCGTCGCCCACGAACGCGCCCTGGATGCGCACCGGCTTGCCCGCGCCCATCGGCAGGTAGAGCGCGTCGCCCATGCCGATCAGCTTCTCGGCGCCCGGCTGGTCGAGAATGACCCGCGAGTCCGTGAGCGACGACGTGGCGAACGCGAGCCGCGAGGGCACGTTGGTCTTGATCAAACCGGTGACGACGTCGACCGACGGACGCTGCGTGGCCAGCACCAGGTGAATACCCGCGGCGCGCGCTTTTTGCGTGATGCGCACGATCGCGTCCTCGACGTCGCGGGGCGCGGTCATCATGAGGTCGGCGAGCTCGTCGACGATCGCCATGATGTACGGATACGGCCGGTACTCGCGCTCGCTGCCCGGCGGCGCGGTGATCTCGCCGGAGCGCACCTTCTTGTTGAAATCGTCGATGTGCCGCACGCGGTTGACCTGCATGTCCTGGTAGCGCTGCTCCATCTCCTCCACCAGCCAGGCCAGCGCGGCGGCCGCCTTCTTCGGCTGCGTGATGATGGGCGTGATCAGGTGCGGGATGCCCTCGTACGGCGTGAGCTCCACCATCTTCGGGTCGACGAGGATCATGCGGCACTCGTCGGGCGTCGCGCGGGCGAGCAGGGACACCAGCATCGAGTTGACGAAGCTCGATTTACCGGAGCCGGTCGACCCGGCCACGAGCAGGTGGGGCATCTTCGTGAGGTTCGCCGTGACGAAGTGGCCCTCGATGTCCTTGCCGAGCCCGATGACCATCGGGTGGTTGTCCTTCACCGTCGACGGCGCGCGCAGCACGTCGCCGAGCCGCACCATCTCGCGGTCGGAGTTGGGCACCTCGATGCCGACGGCCGACTTGCCGGGGATCGGCGCGAGCAGCCGCACGTTGTCGGTCGCCACGGCGTACGCGATGTTCTTGGTCAGCGCCGTGATCTTCTCAACCTTCACGCCCGGGCCGAGCTCGACCTCGTAGCGCGTGACCGTCGGGCCGCGGGTGAAGCCGGTGACCTGGGCGTCGATGCTGAACTGCTCCAGCACCCCGGTGATCGCCTCGATCATGGCATCGTTGGCCTTGCTGCGGGACTTCGGCGCGTCGCCGATCTTCAGCAGGTCCGGCGGCGGCAGGTGGTAGTCGCCTTCGACGGTGCGCGTGACGGCGATCGGCGGCTCGGGCGCCTTCTTCGGCTTCTTCTCCGGGACCTCGGCGGCCGGCTTGGGCGGGCGCACCGACGTCGGCGGCTCGGCCAGCATGGCGTCGAGGTCGAGCTGGTCGGCGGCCGCCTGGCGGCGGCGCGACGGCTTGCGCAGCCGGACGGCCTTCGGGTCGGCTTCGGTGACCTCGTCGGCTCGGGACTCGTCGGCTCGGGACTCGTCGGCGTTGTCCGCTTCCATCTCGGCGAGCTCGTCCTCGTCGAGGCCCCAGGTGCGCAGGCGGTGCGGGATTTCGCGGACGGGCGTGCCGGTGAACACGAGCACACCGAACAACAGCGCGAGGATCAGCAGCGGCACGGCGACCCAGGTCGTGACGCCTTTGGCGAGCAGCCCGCCGGAAAGCACGCCGATGACGCCACCGGCGTACATGCGGGCGTCGTTGGTTTCGGGCAGGCCGGTGAAGATGTGCAGCATCCCCAGCACCGACAGCACGACCAGCACGGTGCCGATCACCATCCGCGGGCGCGTCTCCGGCTGCGGCTCCGACCTCATCAGCGCCACGGCGACCACCACGAGCACCAGCGGCAACGTGACCGCCCCCGCGCCGAGTACGGTGCGCGTCGCGATTTCGACGCCCTCCCCGATCGGCCCGGCCGCGCGCCACCACACCCCGACGGCCGCCACGATCGCCAGCGCGATCAACCCGAGCGCCAGCCCGTCGCGCCGATGCTCCGGCTCCAGCTCCCGCGTGCGCCCGACCGTGCGCGCCAGTGAGCCGACCCCTTTGGCCACCAGGTTCCACGTGCCGCGCACCCCACGCCCGATTACACCGGGCTTCCTCCGGGACGCCGGCTTGCGCGCGCCTGTCCGGCTTCCTGTTCTGGTGCCCGCTTTTGCTCCGGTTTTCGCTCCCGGCCGGGCCCCGGACGTCCGCGGTTTCGCCGGCGTGCGCGAACCCCGCGCCGGTCCCTTGCCGCTTCCCGCCGTGCTCCGCTTTCTCGTCGCCGACCCAGCCATGCCTCCACGGTAACGGCCTCGGCCCAATAGTCCCATGCGCCACTCGCGGCGCAAGCGAAACAATCGTCCCGCACATACGGACGAGTCGTTGCCGAAGTCGGCTCCCGGGTGCGCCCCCGACGCGGCGAAAGCCCGTCCTGACCGGGGTGACAGGCACAGTGGGAACCGCCGGCTCCACGGTGTTGCGAACCGGTTCGTCCCTGGTGGACAGATACATGACATGCTCTGCCCATGTTCACCCTGCATCAGGATGACGTACCCGTGCCGCGGCGGTCGCCGGCGATCTGGCGGACGATGCTGAACATCGATCGCGGACTGGTCGGCATGGTGGGCCGGCTGACGGTGTCCGGGACGGTGCCGCGGAACCTGCGGGGGCGGCCGTTGCTGATGGCGGCCAATCACATCGGCGTGTTCGACGCGTTCGTGCTCATGGCGGCCTGCAAGAAAATCGGGATCAATCCGCGGTTCATGCTGGCCGGCGGCATTCTGGACGCGCCGGTGATCGGGCCGGCGTTGCGGGTGAGCGGGCATCTGCGGGTGGACCGCAAGCACGCGGCGACGGCCGTGGGTCAGTTCACCGAGGCCGTCGAGGAGCTGCGAGCGACGCGGGAGCCGATCATCGTCTACCCGGAGGGCCGGATCAGCCACGATCCGGGGCTGTGGCCCGAGCGGGGCAAGACGGGAGCGGCGCGGCTGGCGCTCGCGGCCGGCGTGCCGGTGATCCCGGTCAGCCAGTGGGGTGCGCACGAGGCGGTGTACTGGGGCACGGAGACCGTGACCGGGCCGGCGGACCTGGTGCCGCTCGCGCGGTCGGGGCTTAGTGCGCCGTTGCGGCGGCCGAAGTTCAAAGTGCACTTCGGGGAACCGGTGGATCTGTCGGACGTCGAGCCGGACCGGCCGGGTGCCGGGGTGCGCGCACACGCGAAGATCATGCGGGCGATCACCGACGGGCTCGCCCCGTTGCGCCGCGACGAGCCGGTGCGGCCGCGGTTCCACGACCCGACGCGGCCGACCGACACGACCAGTCCGTGGAAACCCGGGCAGGCGCAGGCGAAGTCCGAATAGAGTCCGGGCGTGAGCACACACATCCTCGTCGTCTACTACAGCGCCACCGGCAACACCGCCGCCCTCGCGTCCGCGCTGGCCGAGGGCGCCCGCGAGGCCGGGGCGGACGTGCGGATCCGAACCGTGCGCGAGACCGCGCCGCCCGAGGCCGTCGCGAGCAACCCGCGCTGGCAGCAGTGGGTGGAAAGCGGTCCACACCACGACAACGCCACCCTCGACGATCTCGAGTGGGCCGACGGCGTCGCCGTGGGCAGCCCGACGCGCTTCGGTGGCCCTGCCGCCCAGCTGAAGTCCTTTTTGGACACCACCGGCGGGCTGTGGGCGCAAGGCAAGCTGGCCGACAAGGTGGCGACGTCGTTCACCACCGCCTCGACCGCGCACGGCGGCCTGGAGTCGACCGTGCTGGCGATCAACAACATCTTCTACCACTGGGGCGCGATCGTCGTACCCCTCGGTTACGCCGACCCGCACCTGAAGGAATCCGGCAACCCGTACGGCGGTTCGTTCGTGTCGCGCAAGTCCGCGGCACCGGACGACCTGGCGCTCGGTGCGCTTCGCCTGCAGGGCACGCGGCTCGCGACGATCACCACCCACGTCGCCACGGGCCTGAAAGCCGACAGTAACCGGTAAATCAGTTTCAGCGGTCACGGCGATTCCGTAATCTCCCGCTCGTGACCACCGAACTGCTCCGGCCGCCCCGCACTCGCGGCATCACGCTGGCACTGCTCTCCGCGGTGCTGTTCAGTACGTCGGGTACGCTCGGGAAGCCGGCGATGGGCGCGGGCCTGACCCCCGAGCAGGTTGCGGCCGTGCGGATCGGCCTGGCGGGTGTCGTCCTGCTCGCCGCGACGGCGCTGCTGCGGCCGCGCACGTTGCGCGTGCGGCGGGAATCGGTACCGGTACTGATCGGCTACGGTCTGCTCGGCGTCGCCGGGGTTCAGCTGACGTACTTCATCGCCGTCGGGCGGATCCCGGTCGGCGTCGCAATCCTGCTGGAGTTCACCTCGCCGGTGCTGATCGCGCTGTGGGTACGCGTGGTCCGGCGGCGCCGGCTGCCGCGCGCGATGTGGGCCGGGATCGCGCTCGCGATGGCCGGCCTGGTGCTCGTCGCCCAGGTTTGGCAGGGCTTCGGGCTCGACGCGCTGGGCGTGACGGCCGGGCTCGACGGCGCCGTCTGCTCGGCCGCGTATTTCCTGCTCGGCGAACACGCGGTGACCGAACAAAATCCGCTGAGCCTGGTCACCTGGGGAATGGTGATCGGCGCGGTGGTGGTCTGCGTGGTCGCGCCACCGTGGACGTGGCCGTGGCCGCTGATGGGCACGGACGTCGCGTTCGGCCCGTGGCGGCCGCCGATCTGGCTGCTGCTGCTCGCACTCGTGCTCGTGCCCACCGTGCTGTCGTACTCGGCCGGGATCTCGTCCCTGCGACACCTGCCGGCGTCGGTGGCGAGCGTGCTCGGCGTGGCCGAACCGGTGATGACGGTCGTGTTCGCGTGGGCACTGCTCGGCGAGAACCTCACCGACGTCCAGGTCTTCGGCGCGATCGTGCTTCTCGGCGGCGCATACCTGGTGCAGCGCAACGCGAAAGACGTCCTCGTTCGACCGGTCACGCTGCCAGGAGCCGTAACTGAAGCTCGATGACGGCAGCGGCGCTGTGTTCGTCGTGGACACCGGCGAGCAGCAACGCCGACAGCCCGTCGCTCACGGCGATCAGCGCGTCGGCCGCCGTCGCCGGGTCGAAGCCCCGGCGGCAGCGACCCGTTTCCTGCGCCTCGGCGAGCCGGGCGGCCACGTAGTCGCGCAGCACTCGCGTGCCCTCCACGAGGTAGTTCCGCAGCTCCGGACGCAGCGCTGCACGGCCGGTCCAGGCCAGCGCCGCCTGCGCCTTCACCCGGTCCTGCGGGGTGCGCGGGAGCCGTTCCTCCAACACGATCCGGACCACCTGCACCGGATCGCGCGGCTCGGGCAGCCCGCCGACGCGGGCGGCGAGCCGCGCGCCAAGGTCTTGGCCGATGCGTTCCATCGCGAACGCGAGCATCGCGTCTTTGCTGCTGAAGTAGTGCTGCACCAGGCCGGGTGAGACGCCGGCCTCCAGCGCCACCTGCCGGACGCTGGCCGCCTCCAGACCGTCGCGTTCGGTGATCCGCCACAACGCCTCGGCCAGTTGACGCCGCCGCTGCTCGTGATCGACCTGCTTCGGCATCTCACACCTTTCGCGATACAGCGTATTGTCAACGCTGACGGGCTGATTACAATACAGCGTATGGCGACCGGCAGAGCCCGCAACGGATCGATCGAACTCGTGTACCGCGTGGCCGCCGAAGGCCGTCCCCTGCTTCTGATCAGCGGGAACGGCGCCCAGATGGGTCACTGGCCCGGCGCGTTCGTCGCCGCACTCACCGGGCGCGGCTTCCGGGTCGCGATGTTCGACAACCGGGACATCGGCCAGTCCACGCACGTCGAAGAGCCGTATTCGCTCGGCGATCTGGCCGGCGACGCGCTCGCCGTGCTCGACGCGCTGGGCTGGCACAGCGCCCACGTGATGGGCTTGTCGCTGGGCGGCATGGTCGGACAGGTGCTCGCTGCCCGCCATCCAGCGCGGGTGCGCAGCCTGACGACGATGTCCGCGAGCCCGGCCGCGGGCTGGCGCACGGTGCGCCCCCGCCTGCGCACCCTGCTGAAAGTGCTGGCACTCGGCCGCCCCGACGGCACGCGCGAAGCCGCCGGCGACTTCGTGGTCAAGCTGACGCGGATCATCGGCTCGCCCGGATATCCCTTCGACGAAAAGGAAACCCGCGACATCGCGGTACGCGCTCATGACATCTCCGACGACCGGGCCGGCACGGCCCGCCAGCTTCACGCCGTGGCCACCAGCGGCGACCGGCGCGGCGAACTCGGCCTGATCAGCGCGCCCACCCTGGTCGTGCACGGGGAAGCCGACCCGCTCCTGTCCGTCAGGGCGGGCCGCGCCACCGCGGCGGCCATCCCGGGCGCCCGCCTGCTCACCTTTCCCGACGTCGGGCACGACCTCGTGCCGCCGGCGTTGTGGCCGCAGTTCCTCGACGCCGTGACGGATCTGGCCGATTCCGCCGAAGTGCCGGGCTGACCCGGCGCAGGGCGGTTGACGTGCGGCGCCCGCCGGAACTCGTACCCCAGGTGGAGTCCGGACCAGCCTCACGCGGGATGTGCTGGTGCCGCGGCGCACGCGACGATAGGCCGCGTTCACGAGAAACGGGGGTAAGCCGTGCCGCATCCGACCAGGGCCCAGCAGCGGCGGGCCCGCAACGCACTCGCACGCCAGGGCGCCAAGGTCGCTTTCGCGCTGCTGGTCGCCGCCATCGCCCGCTGAGCAGCTGACCATGTCGCCGGACCCGAGAGACGGCGGCGTTACGGTGCAGCGCAAGCAAAATCAGACCGGAATGACCGTCGGCACGATCATCGGGCGCCGACGGTAGGTGTCGGCGACCCACCGGCCCACGACGCGGCGCACCGCCTGCGCGATGCGGTGCGTGTCGGTGATGCCCTCGGCCTCCGTGCGCGCCAGCTCCATCTCGACGAGCGGCACCACGGCGTGGAGCGCCTTCGGGTCGTCGGAGAAGCCGCGGCCGGACACGGTCGGGCTGCTCATGGCGCGGCCCGTGCTGGAGTCGACGACCACCGTGATCGCGATGAACCCGCCCTCCCCCAGCACCAAGCGGTCCGACAGCGTCGACTCGCCGACGTCGCCGACCGACAGACCGTCCACGTACACGTGCCCGACCTCGACGCGGCCGGTCCGCGAAGCCTTGCCGTCGACGAGGTCCACGACCACGCCGTCTTCGGCGATCACCACGTTCTGCGGCGACACGCCGGTGCGGATGGCCAGCTCACCGTTGGCGCGCAAGTGTTTCCACTCGCCGTGGACCGGCATGACGTTGCTCGGGCGCACGGCGTTGTAGAGGTAGAGCAGCTCGCCGGCCGACGCGTGCCCGGACACGTGGACCTTGGCGTTGCCCTGGTGCACCACGTTGGCGCCGAGCCGGGTCAGGCCGTTGACCACGCCGAACACGGCGGTTTCGTTGCCGGGGATCATCGAGCTGGCGAGCACCACGGTGTCGCCGGCGCGGATCGAGATCTGCCGGTGCTCGCCGCGCGCCATGCGCGAGAGCGCCGACAGCGGCTCGCCCTGTGACCCCGTGGAGACGAACAGGACCTTGCTCTCGGGCAGCGTGCTGGCCTGGTCGAGGTCCACGAGCAGACCCTCGGGCACGTTCAGCAGGCCCAGCTCGGCCGCGATGCCCATGTTGCGGACCATCGAGCGGCCCACGAACGCGACGCGGCGACCGTGCCGCTCGGCCGCGACCAGCACCTGCTGCACGCGGTGCACATGACTCGCGAAGCACGCGACGATCACGCGCTGGTCGACCTTGCGGATCACGTCGTCGAGCACCGGGCCGATGTCGGTCTCGGGCATAACGAAGCCCGGGACTTCGGCGTTGGTCGAGTCGACGCAGAACAGGTCCACGCCCTCGTCGCCGAGGCGCGAAAAACCCGCGAGGTCGGTGAGCCGTCCGTCGAGCGGCAGCTGGTCGAGCTTGATGTCGCCGGTGTGCAGCACGACCCCGGCCGGCGTGCGGATCGCGACGGCCAGCGCGTCGGGGATCGAGTGGTTCACGGCGAAGAACTCGAGGTCGAACGCGCCGACCTTGCGCCGCTCCCCTTCGCGCACCTCGATGAGATTCGGCCGCTGCCGGTGTTCCTTGGCCTTGGCCGCGAGCAGCGCGTTGGTGAAGCGCGAACCGTAGATCGGCACGTCGGGCCGCATCCGCAGCAGGAACGGCACGGCGCCGATGTGGTCCTCGTGCCCGTGGGTGAGCACGAGGCCCTCGATGTCGTCGAGGCGCTCTTCGATCGCGCGGAAGTCGGGCAGGATCAGATCCACGCCCGGCTGGTCGTCCTCGGGGAAGAGCACGCCGCAGTCGACGATCAGCAGCCGGCCGTCGAACTCGAAGACGGTCATGTTGCGCCCGACTTCGCCGATACCACCCAGCGCGACGACGCGGAGGGCTCCTTCGGGCAGAGCGGGCGGGAGGGTGGTGGGTCCGGGTCCGGGGGGTAGTGAGCTCACCGGGGCAAGGTCCCAACGCTGGTGTGTGAGGTGGGGGCGACGTAGGCCGCCTCGGAATCCGCTTGTGCCACCCGTGCACCATGCCAGTCCTGCGCGGCGTTGTCTCCCAGCGGCACGCCGCCCTGTGCGAGATCATTGGCGATCAGCGCGCTCTGGTCCTCGGTGGCGGGAACGACGGGCAGCCGCGGGTCGCCGATGTCGAAGCCGCGCAGCTTCAGCGCGGCCTTGCTGAACGCGACGCCGCCGACGCGCGACATCGCCCGCATCACCGGCAGCATGCCGCGGTGGTTGGTGCGCGCGGTGGACGTGTCACCGCTTTCGTAGGCCTCGATCATCGCGCGGATCCGCCCGGCCACGACGTGGCCGATCACGCTGACCACGCCCACGCCGCCGACCGCGATCCACGGCAGGTTCAGCCCGTCGTCGCCGGAGTAGTAGGCCAGCTGCGTGTTGGCGATGACCTCGGAACCGGCGATGAGATCGCCCTTGGCGTCCTTGACCGCGGCGATGCGCGGATGCTCGGCCAGGCGCCGCAGCGTGTCGACCTCGATGGGCACGATCGAGCGCGGCGGGATGTCGTAGAGCATCACCGGCAGTTCGGTGCTGTCCGCGACGGTCGTGAAGTGCGCGTACAGACCGGCCTGGCTGGGCCGGGAGTAGTACGGCGTGACCACGAGCAGGCCGTGAGCACCCGCCTCGCCGGCGGCGCGGGCCTGCTCGACGCTGTGCGCCGTGTTGTTGGTCCCGGCGCCGGCCACGACGGTCGCGCGGTCGCCGACCGCCTCGACGACGGCACGGATCAGCGTCGCCTTCTCCTCGTCGGTCGTGGTCGGGCTCTCGCCGGTGGTGCCGTTCACGACCAGGCCGTCGTTGCCCAGCTCCACGAGGTGAACGGCGAGCTCCTGGGCCCGCTTCACGTCCAGCGCGCCGTCGCGGTCGAAGGGCGTGGCCATCGCGGTGAGCACGCGCCCGAACGGGCGTCCGGGCGCTGCGGTGGGTGGAGTGGACAGTGGAGTGGACATGTGCTGACGGTACCTCGTCCGAAGGGTGAACCCGGGCCCGACCTGGAGAAGATCGGAGAATTTCCCGGCCGGGCTCGCGGGGGACGGAACTTCTCGCGCCCCTACTTGATCTTCGTGGTGATCTGCGCCGGAATCTGGCCGTTTCCGGGTTTGGCGAGCACGCAGTAGAACTCGCGGCTCGGGCTCCCGTAATCCTCTGCGGGAGCCAGTTCCCATTCGCGCTGCGTCGGGATGACCGCCCGATAGGTGAGCTGGTCACGTTGCGCCTCGGGGACCACGGACGAGTGGAACGAGGTCGCGCAGCGCGCCTCGGCGAGCCGCGTGACGGCGTCGAGTCCCGGGTAGGCGGCGAGCTCGGCGTCCTGGTCGCGGTAGCTCTCGACGGGCAGGATCGCGCCCGTGTCGTAGACCTCGAGGGTATGGCTCTTGTCGCAGCTCGTGTTGTTGTCATCCCCGATCACCACGCCCTGCTGCACCACCGCGTTGAAGCAGGTGGACGACGAACCGATGTCGGTCTTGAGGAACCCGTCGGGCCCGTAGGTGACGGTCGGCAGCAGTTGCGAGTCGGTGGCCGGGCTCCACACGGGCTTGCCGAGGAAGAACCCGCCGACGAGCGCGGCGACGACCAGCGCCGCCACGCCGCCAAGCAGCAGGCCGCGGCGGGACCGTTTCGGCGGTTCGGCCACCCGCGTGACCTGCGGTGACGGCGCAGCGCTGCCCGCGGGCGGCGTCGGCGGCTGGCCGGCCGCGGTCGCGAGCAGGGAACGCGCCTGCGTCGCCGTGAGCCGAGCCTCCGGCTTGGGTACGAGCAGGCCGAGGATCGCCGCCGCGAGCGGGCCGTGACCGCGGGTGAGGTAGGGCGTCTCGGTCATGATCGCGTGCAGCGTCGCGGCCGTCGTGGGCCGTTCGAACGCGACGAGCCCTTCGACGGCGAAGAACAGCGTGGCGCCGAGCGACCACAGGTCCGACGCGGGCAGGGCTTCGCGGCCTTCGACGCGTTCGGGCGCCATGAACGCGGGCGAGCCGACGATGGTCCCGCTCGTGGTCAGCC
The DNA here is from genome assembly GCA_035551175.1 of Amycolatopsis sp. Taxonomy (GTDB): domain Bacteria; phylum Actinomycetota; class Actinomycetes; order Mycobacteriales; family Pseudonocardiaceae; genus Amycolatopsis. Next base: position 17,541 of record DASZNR010000125.1, read on the forward strand.
GTGGGTCGTCGATGGCGTGGGCGATGCCGAAATCGGTGAGCTTCACGCGGCCGTCGGGGGCGACCATGATGTTGGCGGGCTTCACGTCGCGGTGGACGATGCCGGCGGCGTGCGCGGCCGCCAGCGCGGCGAGCACGCGGTCGCCGATCGCCGCGACGTGCGCGGCCGGCATCGGGCCGTGGCGGCGCACCAGGTCGGCCAACGTCGGCGCCTCGACGAGCTCCATCACGATGAACGTGGTGCCGCCGTCGGTCACCACGTCGAACACGGTGACCACAGCGGGGTCGTTGAGCCGTCCACCTGCCCGCACCTCGCGCAGCACCCGTTCCGAGAACACGGCCTGTCCTTCGGCGTCGGGCAGCCGCAGTTCCTTGATCGCCACCGCACGACCGATCACCTGGTCCTGCGCCCGCCACACGACGCCCATCCCGCCGCGGCCGAGTTCCCCCAGCAGCTGGTAGCGCCCGGCGACCAGCCGTGGCCCCGTCGCCGGGCGGGTCGGGTCGTACGGGCGCGTCTGTTCGTCGGTCACGGGGGCGGGCTCCTCGGTCGGGTTCGCGCAGATGCTAATCGGACCACGCCGCGCCCGGACCGGTTCCGCCGTGTTCAGCCAGTGACGGTGAGGTAGATCAGCGCGACGTTCAAGACGATGATCACGCCGGCGACGCACCAGGCCAGCACCGTGGTCAGCCGCCGGTTGACGTCGGCACCCATGAGGTCGGGATCGGAGGTCAGCCGGATGAGCGGCACGAGTGCGAAGGGGATCCCGAACGACAGCACGACCTGCGAAACCACCAGTGCCGCGCTCGGATCGGTGCCGAGCGCGAGCACCACGATCGCCGGGATGAGCGTGACGAGGCGACGCAAGATCATCGGAAACCTCTTGCGCAGCAAGCCTTGCATGATCATCGCACCGGCGTAGGCACCGACCGAGGTGGACGCGAGGCCCGAAGCCAGCAGCCCGATGGCGAACAGCAGCGCGACCACGGGCCCGAGCGCGGCCCCGACGGCGGTGTGCGCGCCTTCGATCGAGCCGACACCGGGAATGCCCTGCAGGTTGGTGGCCGCGAGCAGCAGCATGCCGAGGTTGACGGCGCCCGCGAGAAGCATCGCGAAGCCGACGTCGTAGCGCGTCGCCCGCAGCAGCCGTCGGCGCTTCTCGGGCCCGGGCGTGCCGTGGCGGTCCCGAACGAGACCGGAGTGCAGGTAGACGGCGTGGGGCATCACGGTGGCGCCGAGCATCGCGGCCGCGATCAGCACGCTGTCGGTGCCGCTGAAGCGCGGCACGAGGCCGCCGGCGATACCCGACGGCGACGGCGGCTCCACGAACAGGCTCGCGAGGAACCCGATCGCGATCACCGCGAGGAGCCCCGTCACGACCTGCTCGAACGTCCGCTGGCCGCCGCGGTCCTGCACGGCCAGCAGCGTCAGCGACACCGCACCCGTGATCAGGCCCCCAGCCACCAGCGGCAGGTGGAACAGCAGGTTCAGCGCGATGGCGCCGCCGACGACCTCGGCCAGGTCCGTGGCCACAGCCACGACCTCGGCCTGCGCCCCGAAGGCGAGGCGCGCGGATCGGGGCAGTCGCTCGCGCAGCGCCTCCGGCAGCGAGCGGCCCGTGACCAGGCCGAGTTTCGCCGAGAGGTACTGCACGAGCACGGCCATGAGGTTCGCCGCGACGACCACCCACACCAGCAGGTAGCCGAAGCGCGCGCCCGCGCTGATGTTGGAAGCGACGTTCCCGGGGTCGACGTAGGCAACCGCCGCGACGAACGCGGGCCCGAGCAGCGCCGAGCCGGCTCTCAGGCGGGCGAGCCGCCGGGGCCGGGTCGCTTCCGCCACCGCCATCACGTCACCCCTCGTTTGCCGGGATACCCAACTCGAAGTTTAGGCACGCCGAACTTTCGAGGGCAAGGTGCGCTGCCTCACTGCACGCCGTGGTTGCAGCGGGACCAGGCGGGCAGCGCGATCAGGCGGGCAGCGCGATCAGGCGGGCAGTGCCACCTCGTGTCCACCGTCGCGGAACGCCTTCACGGCGCGATCGAGCTCGACGGCGCGCACGAGAATGTGGTCGGTGTCGAATGTGGACAGAGAGAACAGCGCGACGCCGGCCGCGGCGAGCTCCGAGGCCAGAGCCGAGATCACCCCGGTGAGCGTGAATTCGAGCGGGCCACGCACGCTCATCAGGCGCCAGCCGTGCTCGACCACGCCGCCGTCGGGCTCCCGGCCGGTCGGGCAGATCACGGACAGCTCTTCGGGTGTGCGCGTCACGGAGACGAGCGCCGCCCCGGCCTGATCGAGCAGGCCGGCGGGCGCGGGTGCGTCGGCAGGCAGGCGCACCACGGAGTAGTCACCGGGACGGACGTCGATCGCGAGTCGTTTCATCAGCCTTCGAGAACCTTCGGGCTCGTGGCGACCTCGGTACCGTCGGGCAGGGTCGAGATCGTGAAGTCGGCGAATACGTTGGGTGCGGCCTTGTGCAGCTGCCGCAGACATTCCACGGCGAGCGAGCGGATCTCCACGTCGGCGTGCTCGGTGGCTCTCATGGCCACGAAGTGGCGCCACGCCCGGTAGTTGCCCGTCACGACGATGCGGGTCTCGGTGGCGTTCGGCAGCACCGCGCGGGCCGCCTGCCGCGCCTGCTTGCGGCGCAGCGTGGCGCTCGGTGCGTCGGCGAACTTCTCCTCCAGCCCGGCGAGCAGCTCCCGGTACGCGTCGACGCTGGCCTGCGTGGCCCGGATGAACTTCTCGTGCAGCACCGGATCTTCGGCGATCACGCCGGGTTCGACGAACTCGGCGTCGCGCTCGGGCACGTAGCGCTGTGAGAGCTGCGAGTACGAGAAGTGGCGGTGGCGGATCAGCTCATGGGTGAGCGAGCGCGAAATGCCGGTGAGGTAGAAGGTGACCTGCCCGTGTTCGAGTACCGACAGGTGCCCGACCTCGATGATGTGTTCGAGGTAGCCGGCGTTGGTGGCCGTCGCCGGATTCGGCTTCCGCCACGACTGGTAGCAGGCGCGGCCGGCGAACTCGGCGAGCGCCTCACCGCCGTCGGCGTCGGTCGTCCACGGCACGTCTTCCGGGGGGAAGAACTCCGTCCTCGCGATCAGCTGCACCCTCGGCGTCCCGGTCACAGAACTCCCTTTCTCCGGCTCCTGGCACTCTATCCGCCGAAGGTGTGACACCACGCTTGCCTTGACTGACGTCATAAGTGACGTCATAGTGGTGTCATGGACCTGACGCCGTACATCGCGAACCTCCGCGAAGACCTCGCGAACACGGCCTCCGCCGGGGACGAGCAGACCCGGCGCGCGGCCGCCCTGCTCTCGTCCGCGCTTGAACCGGCCGCGCGGCTCACCCTCATGAACGCACTCGCGGACCTGGCGGCCGAAGTGACGGCCGCGCTGCCGGGTCAGGTCGTCGACGTCCGCCTCGACGGACGCGACGTGCGCGTGGTCGTCACGGGCACGCCCGAACCCGGGCACGCCGAACCGCCACGTGCGGCGCCGCCGGTGTCCCCTGTGGACGGTGGTGACATCTCGCGTATCACGCTGCGGCTGGTCGAGCAGATCAAGGGCCAGGCCGAGCAGGCGGCGGCGGCGCAGGGAGTTTCGCTCAACACGTTCGTCGCGCAGGCCGTGCAGGGGGCGATCGGCCAGGCGCAGCAACACCAGCAACGGCACCACCGCCACGGCGGGGGCCGCACCGAGACCAAGCTGCACGGCTGGGTCGAAGGCTAGAAGGGCAACCACAGGTCATGGGTGACGAGTACGAGGAGAAAAAGGTGCCGGAGTCCACTTCGGACGCCGGCACGGGCTCGGGCACGGGCCCGGGGGCTTCGACGTCGCGTTCGGACGCGGGGGGTTCGGGGCCGGACTCCGGCTCGGGCTCCGGCTCGGGACCTGACGCGGGCTCCGGTGCCCGGCCGAGCTCCGGTTCAGATCCCGTCTCGTGTTCTGGGTCGAGTCTGGGCACCGGTGCGGGACCGGGGTCGTGCGCTGGTCCGGGCTTAGGTGCGGGGCCGGAGTCCGGTGCGGAACCGGGGTCGAGCGCCGGTCCGGGGCGTGGATCCGGTTCGGAGTCGGGTTCGGAGGCGGGTTCGGAGGCGGCCGAGGGGGCCAACACGGCCGAGGGGGCCGCGGGAACCGGACCGCAGCCAGTCGGGAGCGCGACTGCTGCCGGAAGCGCCGCCGAGCAAGCAGCCACCGAGAGTGCGGCGGAGGAGCCGGTCGCGGCCGAGGAGATCGTCGGGGAGTCCGGTTCGGACGGTGCCGGGGATCCGCTGGTGCGGTCACAGGAGTTCGAGGCCGACGGTCCGGTGGAGCTCGACGTGGGGGTCACGATCGGGCGCGTGGAGCTCGCGCTGGACCGCGAATCCGGGGCGAGTGTCGAGCTGCGTCACGACGCGAGTGAGCAGCCGCCGTGGATGGATGGCGTGAACAGCCTGCTGTCGTGGGTCGGTGAACGGTTCGGCGACCAGCTGGGCGTGAACACCGGCAGCGCACCGGTCGACGCGGTGCGCCAGGCGCGGATCGAGAAGTCCGGCAACCGGATCGTGGTGCGGGCCGCGAAGGCGTGGCAGCTGCGGAACGTGCCGGTGGCCGTCACCGTGCACGCCCCGAAGGGCTCGCACGTGGAGGTTCGCGCCGGCGCGGCCGACGTCACCGTGACCGGCACGGCGGGGCGCGCCGACATCCTCACCGGTTCGGGTGAGGTGGCGCTGGAGCGAGCCGAGGGGGCCGCGACCGTGCGCACCGGCACCGGCCGCGTGAAGCTCGGGCCGACCCCGGCGGGCCTGCAGCTACGCACCGGCAGCGGCTCGGTGGAGGCTTCGTCCGTCGCGGGCTCCGCGACACTCGCGACCGGCACCGGCAGCGTCCGCCTCGGCTCCGTCGCGGGCGACGTGATGGCCCGCACCGGCAGCGGCGATCTCTCGGTGGCCGAAGCGGCGTCGGGCTCGCTGGAACTCATCACCGGCTCCGGCGAAGTGCGCGTGGCGATCCGCCGCGGCGTCGCCGCCGAAGTCGAACTCGCGTCCGCCGCCGGCCGTGTCCACAGCGACCTCGACGTCTCCGACACCCCACCCGAAGCCGGCGCCGCCCTCCGCGTGCGCGCCCGCACCGGCACGGGCAACGCGGTAGTCACCCGCGCGGCCTCGTAAGGGGGAGGCGGCGGGCGACCCGAGGCATCCGGGCCGCCCGCCGCTTCATCACGCCGGCCTCGATCAGCGGCCAGCCAGTACCGCGGCGCCGATCCCGGGCCAGCGTGCACGAGGAACCCGGACGCGGCGATCGGCGCGAGGATCGGTACCCAGCCGGCGCCCGAACGTTGCCGCACGAAAGTGACGAACGGTCGCGGGGCGACCAGGAATTTGCTCTGTTCCTGGGCAAATTCACCGCACTGCGCGCCTCAGCTGCCCCGCCAAATCCCCTCGCGAACCCACCACTACCTCCGGAAATCCCAGCCATTGCGCCATGTGCCCCAACTCCCCCGCCAACTCCGCGGCCACCCGGCCGACATCGACCCCGGGCTCCGCGAACGCCCCCTGCACCCGCAGCACTCCCGCCGCCCGGTCGGACTTGAGGTCCACCCGCGCCGACAGCACTCCGTCGAGCAGGAACGGGAACACGTAATATCCGTGGACCCGCTGGGCTTCCGGCACGTAGATCTCGATGCGGTACCGGAACCCGAACAACCGCTCCGTGCGTGCCCGTTCCCAGATCAGTGGATCGAACGGGGACAGCAACGCCCGGCCGGTGATCGCGCGCGGCGTGCGGGCCGCGGTGTGGCGATAGGCGGCCCCGCGCCACTGCTCCACCTGCACGCGTTCCAACACGCCCTCTTCGACGAGCTCGGCGACAGCCCGCCGAGCGACCTCGGGACCCAACCGGTAGTAGTCGCGCAGGTCCGTGTCCGTGGCGATGCCCAGGGCGCGCGCGGAACGGTCGATGAGACCGCGGGCGCTTTCCTCGGCGGAGACTCGGCGCGCCAGAATGTCTGGTGGCACAACGCGTTCGGTGAGGTCGTAGAGCCGTTCGAAGGACCGGCGGGTGCCGGTGGAGAGCCGGCCGAGCCCGAAGAGGTATTCACACGCCTTCTTGACCACCGAGCGTTCCCACCAGGCGCCCGGTCCGCGCCCGGCGACCTCGGCCGCCAGCGCCTTCTCAATGGCGCCGGCACCGATCGGACCCTGGTCCTTCACGATGGCCAGTACGTCGTCGATCAGGCCCGGCACGGTTTCGACCACCCGGGCGTAGTTGCGCCACCAGCCGTCGCGTTTGGCGCCGGAGCGCAGCAGCGGCCAGTCTGCTATCGGCAGCAGGCTCGCCTCGTGCGCCCACGACTCGACGAGCATCCGAGGTTTGCGTGCGGTGTCCACCCAGGCGGCGTCGTCAACGAGCGCCCGGTCGTAGGAGCCGAGGCGCGAGAACACGGGCATGTAATGGGCGCGCACGGCGACGTTCACGGAGTCCAGCTGCAGCAGCTGGACGCGCGAGAGCACCTTCGCCAGGTGCCGGCGAGTGGGCGCCGCGGCCGGGCGGGCGTCGGCGAACCCCTGTGCGGCGAGCGCGGTACGGCGGGCCGCGCGAAGGCTGATCGTCTGCATGGTGGGGCCATCGTGCCAGCCACCCCCGACAGTTTCGGACCGGCGGCGTACATTGCCCCGGGTGAGTGCCGCCGAAGTCCGTCCCGCGAACCCGTCCGACGCCGCCGAGATCGCCCGCATCCAGCGGCTCACCTGGCGGGCGGCCTACACGGACCTGGTCGGCGCCGACGCGCTCGACGCACTCGACACCGCCGATCTCGAAGGCACGTGGACCGAGACGATCATGTTCCCCGGCACTCGCGTGTACCTGGCCACCGAAGGCGAATTCACCGTCGGCTACTGCGTGGCCGGCCCGGCGCCCGCCGGCGAGATCGCCGCCGCCGACGGCACCGCCCCGGAAGATGCCGGCGAGACCGCGTTGATCGCGGCGCTCGTCGTCGAACCGCGTTGGGGCCGGCGCGGCCACGGCGGCCGCCTGCTCGGCACCGCTGCCGCCGACCTGCGCGGCGAGGGGCTCGGCCGCGGCGTCACGTGGGTCGCGCAGACCGACCACGCGACGCTCGGGTTCTACCGGCGCGCGGGCTGGGCGCCCGACGGGACCGTCCGCACCCTCGACACCGGCCGCGGCACGCTGCGCGAGGTCCGCCTCACCGGCACGCTGCAGCTGGAGCTCACGCGCTGAGGCGGTCCTTCGCGAACACGATCCACCGCAACACCGAGTACATGAACACGCCCTCGCACGCACCCGCGATCACCCGCGAGAGGTGGTACTCCAGCCCCAGTGCGGACAACCCGGCACCGACGCCCAGCAGGAACGCCGCGTAGTTGATCCCGATCGCCACCACGTAGAGCAGCGCCTGACGGCCGACCGGCGCGTGGGAGCGGAAGTTCAACGCCCGGTTCAACACGAAACTCAACCCGAACGCAATGACGTACGAAAGGCTGATCGCGAGCCACACCGGCCAGCCCAAGCCGCCGTGCAACACCGTCAGCAACGCCAGGTCCACGCAGAACGTGAACCCGTTGATGATCGCGAATCCGAGAAAGCTCGGCGCGACGACGGTGGACAGACCGAACGGGAGGACCCGGACCACGGCCGCGCAGAGCCCTGCGAAGCGATCGGCGAAGGGCACGTCGGTCACGCCCGCATCGTGCCAGCCGAAGGTGTCCGCACGGCGGCGCGCAGGTGATCAACTCGTGAGTGCCGGTGCCGGTTAGCGCGGCCTGAACACTCACGAGCTTTGGCGCAGGTGTGGTCGGCCCCCGCAGAAAGAGGGGGGTAAACCCCCGTGACCATCTCGTGACGACTGCTAGCCTCGAATGACGAGGATCGCTCACCGGGGGGAGGCACGATGGGCTGGTTGCTCGTCACGCTCGGCGTCGCGTTCGGCTCGGCGATCGTGCCACTCGTGAACGCCGAACTGTTCGTGGTCGGCCTCACCGCCAGCCAGCACAACCCGCACTGGCTGTGGCTCGGCGGCGCCGTCGCGCTCGGGCAGATGGGCGGGAAGCTCCTGTACTACCTGGCCGCCCGCGGCTCCATCAGGCTGCCACGGCTGCTGCACGACCGGCTGCACCGTGAACACGCGCCCAGCGCGCGCCGCGACCGCTGGCGGCGCCGGACCAAGGTGATCCGCGCGAAGATCGAGGCCCTGCGCGAACGTTGCCTGCGCCACCCGCACTGGATGGCAGGCACCTACGGCGTCAGTTCCGTCACCGGCCTGCCTCCGTTCATGGCAACGAGCGTGCTCGCCGGCATGGTGCGGATGCGCCTGGTCACGTTCCTCGTCGCGGGCCTCGCGGGCCGCTGGGTGCGGTTCAGCCTCCTGGCCGCCGCGCCTGCGGTGTTCACCGGCTGGCTGCACTGACTCGTAAGTGCCGCGTCCGGTTCTAACCGGCCGCAACACTCACGAGTCCGTGGCGCCTGCGGCCTTCCCGCGCTCGGCGGCTTCGAGGTCCACGGCCTTGCGCATCGTGGCCCTGGCCCGGCGCCGGTCGCCCGCGATGTCGTAGGCGTAAGCCAGGCGGTACCACCCGCGCCAGTCGCCCGGATTCGCCTCGACTTCCTTGCGCCGCTGGTCGAACCAGGCGTCGGCGGCGTCGCGGTCGACGCGGCCCGACGGGCGGCGCGGCAGGTCCGACACGTCCGGCAGCCCGCCTTCCGCGTCGAGCCGACGCGACAGGCGCTGGATCTGCAGGCCGGAGCGCCACGTGACGACCACGATCCACACGCCGAGAATCGGCAGCACGAACACCCCGGCGCCGAGGGCGATTCCTTCGGGCGTCCCGGTGGCGAACAGCTCGACCGCCCGGTCCGCCAGCAGAACCAGGTACACCACCAGCGCCGCGGTGAGCAGCAGCGCGACGTTGCGGGCCCTCACAGGTCGAGCACGTTCTCCAGGCCGACCGTGAGGCCGGGCCGCGACACCACGGAACGCACGCCGAGCAGCACCCCCGGCATGAACGACGTGCGGTCGAGCGAGTCGTGCCGGATCGTCAGGGTCTCGCCCTCGCCGCCGAACAGGATCTCCTCGTGCGCCACGAGGCCGGGCAGCCGCACGGAGTGCACGGGCACGTCCGCGATCCGGGCGCCGCGTGCACCGTCCACTTCGGACGTCGTTGCGTCCGCACCCGGTTCGAGCCCGGCGGCCGCACGAGCTTCGCCGATCACCCGCGCGGTGTGCGCGGCGGTGCCCGAAGGCGCGTCCGCCTTGCGGTTGTGGTGCAGCTCGATGACCTCGGCGGAGGTGTAGAACCGGGCCGCCTGCGCCGCGAAGCGCATCGCCAGCACGGCGCCGAGCGCGAAGTTCGGCGCGATCAGCACCCCGAGCGACGGTTTCTGGGCCAGCAGCGAACGCACCTCCGCGAGGCGCCCATCGCTGAACCCCGTCGTGCCGACCACGGCGTGCAGGTCGTGCTCGATCAGGAAGCGCAGGTTGTCCATCACGGCGTCGGGGTGGGTGAAGTCCACCACCACCTGGGCCTCGGACAGCCCGGCCAGGTCGTCTCCGGCGTCGAACGCGGCCACCAGCTTCAGGTCCGCGGCGCCTTCGACGGCCTGGACGACCGTCGCGCCCATACGGCCGCGTGCGCCAAGCACGCCGACACGGATCGGGGACTCGGTCATGACGTGATCACCTCGTGCAGATCGTCGGGCAGGTCGTCGGCGTGAGCGTACGGCCCCACCACCGCCGCGGCCGACACTCCACCGGGGCGGCGCAGCAGAGTGCGAGCGAGCACACACACCTCGTCGGCGGTCACCGCGTCGATGCGGGCCACCGTGTCGTCGACCCCCAGGTAGGTGCCGTAGTTGAGCTCGTTCTTACCGATGCGCGACATGCGGGACGACGTGTCCTCCAGCCCCAGCACGAGCCCGCCGCGCAGCTGGCCCTTGGCGCGTGCCACCTCAGCGTCGGTGAGACCTTCGGCCGCGACGGCGTCGAGCACCTCGCGGATCACGCCCGCCACCTGCCCGAGCCGCTCCGGCTGGCATCCCGCGTACACGGCCAGGTGCCCGGTGTCGGCGTAGCTCGCAACCGACGAATACACCTGATACGCGAGCCCACGCCGTTCGCGGATCTCCTGGAACAGGCGGGAACTCATGCCACCGCCCAGCGCGGCGTTCAGCACGGACAGGGCGAACCGGCGTTCGTCGTGGCGGGGCAACGACTTCAGGCCGAGCATCACATGGGCCTGCTCGGTGTCGTCGGTGTGCAGCGCCAGCTTCGGCACCGAGCGGATGCGCGCGCGGCCCGTACGCGGGGGCACCGGCGTGCCCGCTCCGGCTAGGCGGTCGCGCAACGCGCGGCGGACGAGCCGCAGCACCTGCGCGTGCTCCACGTTGCCGGCGACGGCGAGCACCATGCGTGGCAACGTGTAGCGGCGCTTGTAGAACCCGCGCAACGCCACCGGCGACATCTCGGTGATGGACTTCTCCGTGCCCAGCACCGGCCGGCCAAGTGGGTGGTCGCCGAGGATCGCGCCGACGAACGTCTCGTGCAACAGGTCCTCGGGGTCGTCGTCGCGCATGGCGATCTCTTCCAGGACGACACTGCGCTCGGTGTCCATGTCGCGGTCGGTGCACAGCGCCTCGAACACGACGTCGGTGACGAGGTCCATCGCCAGCGGCAGGTCGGCGTCGAGCACCTGCGCGTAGTAGCAGGTGTGCTCTTTCGCCGTGAACGCGTTGAACTCGCCGCCGACCGCGTCGATCTCCTCGGCGATCTGCGTGGCATCGCGATTGCTGGTGCCTTTGAACAGCAGGTGTTCGAGATAGTGCGCGGCGCCTGCCACGGCGAGGGGTTCGTCGCGCGAACCGACGCCGACCCACAGCCCCACCGTGGCCGAACGCGACGCCGGGACGTGTTCCGTGATCACCCGGAGACCGCCGGGGAGCACGCTCCGCCGGACGACCGCACCGTCCGAATTGGACTCGAGCGTGCGGGTGCTGCCTATGGGCTGCTCGTGCCCGGAAACCTGCCGTGCCATGAATTCCTTACTCACGATGCCGCGAAGGCCTCCTGCCCGGCCGGGTCGTGAGTGGTGAAGCCGGTTAGAACCGGCCGGAACACTCACGACCCGGCGCTGCGGATCAGGAGGCCTTTCGCGCTGAACGGACTTACTTGGCGTCGGCCTTCGGGGTGTCGGTCTTCGCGGTGTCGGCCTTGTCGCCCTCGGCCGGCTTGGCGTCCGCGTCGTCTTCCTTGACCACGATCAGGCTGATCTTGCCGCGGTTGTCGATGTCGGCGATCTCGACGCGGAGCTTGTCGCCCACGTTGACCACGTCCTCGACCTTGGCGATCCGTTTGCCGTTGCCCAGCTTCGAGATGTGGACCAAGCCGTCCTTGCCCGGCAGCAGCGACACGAACGCGCCGAACGCGGCCGTCTTCACCACGGTGCCGAGGAAGCGCTCGCCGACTTTCGGCAGCTGCGGGTTGGCGATGGCGTTGATCTTGCCGATCGCCGCCTCCGCCGAGGGGCCGTCGGCCGCGCCCACGTAGATCGTGCCGTCGTCTTCGATCGAGATGTCGGCGCCGGTCACCTCGGTGATCGAGTTGATCATCTTGCCCTTCGGGCCGATGACCTCGCCGATCTTGTCGACCGGGATCTTCACGGAGGTGACGCGCGGGGCGTACGGGCTCATCTCGTCCGGGCCGTCGATCGCCTCGGCGATGACTTCCAGGATGGTGAGGCGGGCGTCCTTCGCCTGCTTCAGCGCGGCCGCGAGGACCTCCGACGGGATGCCGTCGAGCTTCGTGTCGAGCTGCAGCGCGGTGATGATGTCCTTGGTACCGGCGACCTTGAAGTCCATGTCGCCCAGGGCGTCCTCGGCGCCGAGGATGTCGGTGAGCGCCACGTAGCGCGTCTCACCGTCGACCTCATCGGAGACCAGGCCCATCGCGATGCCCGCGACCGGCGCCTTGAGCGGCACGCCGGCGTTGAACAGGCCCATCGTCGAGGCGCAGACCGAGCCCATCGACGTGGAGCCGTTGGAACCCAGCGCCTCCGAAACCTGGCGGATCGCGTACGGGAACTCGTCGCGCTTCGGCAGCACCGGCACCAGTGCGCGCTCGGCGAGCATGCCGTGGCCGATCTCGCGCCGCTTCGGCGAGCCGACGCGGCCGGTCTCACCGGTGGAGAACGGCGGGAAGTTGTAGTGGTGCAGGTACCGCTTCGTCGTCTCCGGCGACAGCGAATCGATCTGCTGCTCCATGCGCAACATGTTCAGCGTGGTGACGCCGAGGATCTGGGTTTCGCCGCGCTCGAACAGCGCCGAGCCGTGGGCACGCGGGATCACGGCGACCTCGGCCGACAGCGACCGGATGTCGGTGAGGCCTCGGCCGTCCATGCGGATCTTCTCGGTGAGCACCCGCGCACGCATGATCTTCTTCGTCAGCGCCTTGAACGCGCCGCCGACCTCGCCGTCGCGACCCGCGAAGGCCTCGCCCTCGCCGAGGCCCAGCTTCTCCAGCACCGCGGCCTTGACCTCGTCGGTGGCCTTGTCGCGGTCCTGCTTGCCGGCGATGGTCAGCGCCTTCGCCAGGTCGTCGGACGCGATGGCGGCGACGGCTTCGTAGATGTCCGGCTGGTACGCGGGGTACAGCGGGAAGTCGCCGGTCGGCTTCGCGGCTTCGGCGGCCAGGCGCTGCTGCGCCTCGCACAGCACGCGGATGAACGGCTTGGCGGCCTCGAGGCCCTCGGCGACCGAGACCTCGTCGGGCGCCTTGGCGCCGGCGGCGATCAGGTCGAGCGTGTGCTCGGTGCCCTCGGCCTCGACCATCATGATCGCGACGTCTTCACCGACGATGCGACCGGCGACGACCATGTTGAACGTGGCCTTCTCCAGCTGCGACCAGGTCGGGAACGCGACCCACTGGTCCTCGATCAGCGCGACGCGCACGCCGCCGACCGGACCCGAGAACGGCAGGCCCGCGATCTGGGTCGAGGCCGACGCGGCGTTGATCGCCAGCACGTCGTACGGGTCATCCGGGTTGAGGCTCTGCACGGTGATGACGACCTGGATCTCGTTGCGCAGGCCGTCGGCGAACGACGGGCGCAGCGGCCGGTCGATGAGGCGGGCGGTGAGGATCGCGTCGGTCGAGGGGCGGCCCTCGCGGCGGAAGAACGCGCCGGGGATGCGGCCCACGGCGTACATGCGCTCTTCGACGTCGACGGTCAGGGGGAAGAAGTCGAAGTGCTCCTTCGGGTGCTTCGACGCCGTGGTCGCCGAGAGCAGCATGGTCTCTTCGTCGAGGTAGGCGACGACAGCGCCGGCGGCCTGCTTGGCGAGGCGGCCGGTCTCGAAACGCACGGTGCGGGTGCCGAACCGGCCGTTGTCGATCACGGCTTCGGTCTCGTGCACGGTGACTCCGGTGGAGTCGGTCATAGGGTGTATCTCCTCTTTTGTGCTTCGTCCGGCGCGAGTCTCCCACCCTGGGACCCGGTTCGCCTGAGGACGCTCGAGGAGTGAGGCCGGTCTTCGATCGAAGCCCCCGGGACTTCGCAGTCGTCTTGCCCGGGAACCACTACCGAGGACCGGCGGACGGTTCCTCCAGCGCGCTCGCGCCGTTTTTTGCCGTTATTGGCACGAGGGGGAGCGACCGGACCGGTCACTCCCCCTCGGGTCACGCTATCGGCGCAGACCGAGTCGCTGAATCAGCGACCGGTACCGCTCGATGTCCACCTTCATCACGTAGTTCAGCAGCCGGCGGCGGCGGCCGACCAGCAGCAGGAGCCCGCGACGCGAGTGGTGGTCGTGCTTGTGAGCCTTGAGGTGCTCGGTGAGACCGACGATCCGCTTGGTGAGCAGAGCGACCTGGGCCTCAGGCGATCCGGTGTCCGAGTCGTGCACGCCGTACTCGGCCAGGATCGACTTCTTCTCTTCGGTGGTCAACGCCACTGGTGTTGCTCCTCGTGAATCAGTGCCGTGGGGCCCGCGCCGCACTGCGCGGCCGGGTAGGCGGTCTCGGCCGCCACGGACTGCAGCCGGACCCGGTCCTCGAGGTTACCAGCCGTGAGATCAGCCCTTCGAGGCGCGGCCCAGCGGGAACGTCCTCAGCACCCGGTAGCGCGGGCCGCCCGTCGCGGCGGTCCCCACCAGTGCCACCTCCCCTGCCGTCCAGCCTCGGCTCGTGAACCCGGCGAGCCGCTGCAGCCATGGCTCGGCGGTGCCGGGCCGCTCGCGTGGGAAGCGGGCCAACGTGAGGTGCGGCCGGTAGGGACGCTCGTCGCGGTCGGCGCCCGCGGCTTGCGCCAGCTGCGCCAACCCCTCGCTCACTACGTCCAACCACAAGACGCCCGGGAAAGTTCCCGGACCACCGAGCCGGACGTCGAGCAGGGGCTGTCCGGCCAGCGCGGACGCGAGCTTGGTGGCCCGCTCACCTTCGTCGGCCTCGCCGTAGTAGGCCAGCGTGACGTGCCAGTCCTGCGGCGGCGACCACCGCAAGCCTCCCGACGTGTCGCCGAGCGCCGCCGCCACCTCGGTGACCACCGTGGCCGGTGGGACGAGCGCCGAGAACAGCCGCACGGATTACTGGCCCGACCCTGCGCGGCGCAGCAGCTCGGCGAGCATCGGGAAGTCGTCGTCGAGGCGCTTGGCGGCTTCGGTGAGATCCTCGTCCTCCGCGACGTCGCGCAGCGCGGCGAGCACGAGCCGTTCGTCGGAACCGACTCCGATGTTGTCCCGGCCCACGGTGGGATGCGCGTCGCGCACCTCCTCCAGCACCGCCTGCATCGCGTCGCGGTTGCCTGCCGCGACCTCCGGAACGAGGATCTTGCGTTCGAGCATGATCATCCGCGCCAGCACCACGGGGTTGCCGATCTTCGCGCGCCGCCCGCTCATCACCTGGCTGAGCATGGGCGAGCTGATGCCGAGGACCTCGGCGAGGTGGGCCTGCGAGATGTCGAAGGCCACGACGAGTCTGCGCACCCGGTCGCCCAGCGGTTCGCCGTACCACTCGCGCTGCAGCGCGATGTTGCGCTGGACGATCTTGTGGTCCTCCACCTGTTCCGCTCTCCTCGGTCCCCTCGTCGGCGCTCCCGCGTGCCGCCCGTTCGCATCTTGCCACCGCCGGCCGGGCCAATCTGGTCCGAGGCGCCCGTTCGGCACTGCGGCCGGAGTCCGTCCGGGGGAACGTCAGCGTTCTGCCGTGGGCGCATCCCCCAGGACGGCACGGGTTCGCTCGACGTCGTCGTCAATGCGCATCACCAGCTCCGCCGGGCGGGCGAACCGCTCCTGGTCACGCAAGCGGGTGACGAAGTCCAGCGCCACATGCTGGCCGTAGAAATCCTCGTCGACATCGAGGACGAACGCCTCGACGGTGCGCTCGCGGCCCGAGAACGTCGGGTTGGTGCCCACCGACACGGCCGCGCGCAGCCGCCGGCCCGGATGCGCGAGCCGGGAGAACCACGCGGTGTAGACGCCGTCGGCGGGCACGGCGGCGAACCGCGGCGTCGACAGGTTCGCCGTCGGGTAACCGAGGTCGTGGCCCCGGCCGTCGCCGCGGACCACGATGCCCTCGAGCCGGTGCGGGCGGCCGAGCGCGTCGGCGGCTGCCTCGACGTCGCCGGCGTCGATGCACGAGCGCACGTAGGTGGACGAGAAGGTGATGTCGTTGGCGCTGCGGTCACCTTCGGCGAGCGAACGGCCCTGCAGCTCGGCACCGTAGGCCACGAAACCGAAGCGGCTGCCGAGCTCCCGCAGCAGCTTCACGTTGCCGGCCGCCTTGGCACCGAAGGTGAAGTTGTCGCCGACGAGCACTGCCGCGGCGTGCAGCCGGTCGACGAGGACCTCGTGCACGAACTCGTGGGGCGTCAGGCGCGAGAGTTCCAGTGTGAACGGCAGCACGGCGAACACGTCGACGCCGAGTGCTTCGACCAGTTCGGCCTTGCGCCGCAACGTGGTCAGCTGCGCCGGGTGACTGCCGGGGCGCAGGACCTCCGACGGGTGCGGGTCGAACGTGAGCACCACGCTCGGTACGCCACGCTCGGCCGCGGCCTGCACCGTGCGGGAGATGAGCACCTGGTGCCCGCGGTGCACGCCGTCGAACACGCCGATGGTGACCACGCACCGTCCCCAGCCACTCGGAAGGTCCCCGAGGCCACGCCACCGCTGCACTGTCGTCAACTCTCCCCACGCCGGATTCCGGACCGGATTTCAGGCCCGGCATCCACCCTATGCGGGCAGCAGGACCACCACCGACCGGGCCACGCCCTCGGCGTCGGCCGCCAGGGCAAGCACCCGGCCGTCGGGGGCGAACAGGCCGTAGGTGCCTTCGATTCCGGCGGCCGGGATGGCGCGGCCGTGGCGCACGGCCTTCGCGGCGGCGGCGTCGACGTCGCGGCGCGGGAAGGCCGCGGCGACGGCGGCGTCGAGGTCGAGCGACAGCTCAGGGGTCTGTTCGAGCTGGTCGAGCGTACGGGCCCGGGCGAGCGTGAACGGCCCGACGGTGGTGCGCCGCAGTGCGAGGAGGTGGCCGCCGACGCCGAGGCCGGCGCCGAGGTCGCGGGCCAGCGCGCGCACGTACGTCCCCGATGAGCACTCGACCACGGCGTCGAGTTCGATGCGGTCGTCCTCCCGGCGCACGGCCAGCACGTCGAAGCGGTAGACGGTGACCGGGCGCGGTGGGAGCACGACGTCCTCGCCTGCGCGGACGCGGGCGTAGGCGCGTTTGCCGTCGACCTTCACGGCGCTGACCGCACTCGGCACCTGCTGAATGTCGCCCGTCAACGCGGCGACGCCCTCGGTGAGCTGCTCGTCGGAAATCTTCGCGAGCGCGGCCGGATCGGCGTCGGTGAGGATCTCTCCCTCGGCGTCGTCGGTCGAGGTGGAGCGGCCGAGCGACAGCGTCGCGACGTACGTCTTGCGGTCGAGAGCGAGGTGGCCGAGCAGCTTGGTCGCGCGTTCGATGCCGAGCACCAGCACGCCCGTCGCCATCGGGTCGAGCGTGCCGGCGTGGCCGACCTTGCGGGTGCCCATGATGCGGCGCGCTCGCGC
Source organism: Amycolatopsis sp. (assembly GCA_035551175.1). Lineage (GTDB taxonomy): Bacteria > Actinomycetota > Actinomycetes > Mycobacteriales > Pseudonocardiaceae > Amycolatopsis. Next base: position 34,580 of record DASZNR010000125.1, read on the forward strand.
GACGACGTCGTGCGACGTCATACCGGCCGGCTTGTCGACGATCAGCAGACCGGGCGGCGGAGCGGGGCGGCGCGGTTCTTTCGGGCGGGACACGGTGGTGAACCCTACCGAGACGTCCGGTCCGGTCGGGCGGGTGGCTGTCAGGCCGCGACGGCCGCGCGGTCACCCGGCTCGGCGTCCCACCGGCGCCGGGTGAGCCGCACGGGCACCTCTTCGCCCCGCGCCTCGGCGGCGAACACGTGAGCGCGGGCGCGACGCCACCACACGAGCATCCGCCACGTGCCGACGGCGAGGACCACGACGACGCTCAGCAGCGCCAGGCGGAAGTTCCCGCCGGTCCACTGCAGCAGAACGCCCACGACCAGTGCGGTGAACGTGGTGGCCACGAACCCCGCGACGTTGACGACCCCGGTCGCCGTGCCGACGCGCTGGATCGGGTTGTAGTCGCGGGCCAGCGCGAAGCCGATCATCGACACCGGGCCGCCGAGGGACAGCAACGCGAAACCCGGTACGAGCACGCCGAGCGGGATGTGTCCGCTCCAGCCGAGCAGCACCCCCCACGTGACAGCGGCCGTGCCGAGATAGCCGCCGACGATCGGCATCCGCAGTTCCGGGTGCCGGCTGATCACCGTGCCCAGTACCGGGCCGCCGGCGAGCGAGCCGAAGACGAACACGGTGAGCAGCGCGCTCGCCGTCGCGGTCGGAAAACCCTGGCCCTCCACCAGAAACGGAACGCCCCAGAGCAGCGTGAGCACGTTCGGCGCGAACATGGTCGAAAAGTGCGTCCAGAACCCGAGCCGGGTGCCGGGCACGCGCCACGCGCCACGGATCTGCCGGGCGAGCGCCGCCGGGCGCACGGGCACGCGCTCCGGTTCGGGCACGCCCGGCGGGGTGTCGCGCACCCGCAACGCCACCGGGACCACGTACAGGAGCGTGATGGCACCGACGCCGACGAAGGTGACCGTCCAGCCCGCGTCGGCGAGCAGCAGCGTCAGCGGGACGGTGGCGACGAGGTTGCCGAGGTAACCGATGGCCGACGTGAAGGTCGCGATGAGCGCGTACTGGCGAGCCGGGAAATGCGCGGCGACGAGGCGCAGCACGCTCACGAACGTCAGCGCGTCGCCGAACCCGAGCACGCCGCGAGCGAGCAGTCCCACACCGTAGCTGTGCGCGAGGCCCAGCAGCAGCTGCCCGGAACCGAGGATGAGCACGGCCGCGGTGAGCACGCGTCGCGGCCCGAACCGGTCGACGAGCACCCCGGTGGGGATCTGCATGGCGGAGTACACCCCGACCTGCAGCACCGTGAACGTGCCCAGCGCCGCGGCGCCGACGCCGAACCGGTCGGCGGCCTGCAATCCCGCGACCCCGAACGACGTCCGGTGGAACACGGCCAGCAGATACACGAACACGGCGGTGAGCCAGATGAGCCAGGACCGGACAGGGGCACGGCCGGCGGGCAAGATTTCCTCCAGGAGGTAGCGATGATCGTCACGAAGACGACGACGCTGCCGCCTCGATGGTTGTATCGCCGCGGAAGGGCCGAAACATAGCCGTTACCTCGGTGGTGTTCACCACATCGGTTGATCGCGACGGTAGTTGATCACCGTGATCACCACGGCTTGATCACTGCGTTCGACCACCACGGCTTGATCACCAGTGCTCGACCGCCCTGGCGCAGAGTCACCGCGGTCGATCGCACCGGCACGGCTGCCACGGACCCGATCGCCGACGTGATCGGTCAGGGCAACGCGACGTGCCCGCTGATTCCGACCACGGTGTCGCCACCGACCCACACGTCGTCGCCTTCGCGGACGACGTGAACGCGCCCCCGGCGGCCTAGGCGGGTGCCCTGCACGGCGACGTATCGCGCGGGGGCGCGGCCGGTCGCGGTGAGCCACTGGCCGATCGAGGCGTTGAGACTGCCGGTCACGGGATCCTCGACGTCGCCGGTGAAGGCGCGCACCTCGAACGCGGCGTCACCACCCGGCGCGTACGCCCCGGCGACACCGATCTTGAGCCCGTCGAACGCCGCCCGGTCCGGCTCCACGGCCAGCACCGCCTCCGCGTCCTTCAGCAGCACCGCGACCCAGCCGGGACCGTTGTCGGCCCACTGGGCGTCGACGACGTCGCCCACATCGAGCCGCAACGCCCGCACGACCCTCCTGAGGTCTTCGCCGCTGACCTCGCCACCCCGGATCAACGGCGGCGCCGCGAACGCCAACCGTCCCTCGTCGCGACGCACGCGCACCAGCCCCGCCCCGCACTCCTGCACGAGGTCGGTGCCCTTCGGCTCGCCGCCCGCCTCCAGCCATGCCCGCGCCGACCCCAACGTCGGGTGTCCCGCGAACGGCAACTCACGGCCCGGCGTGAAAATCCGCACCCGGTAATCGGCCCCGGGCTCGCGCGGCGGCAACAGGAACGTGGTCTCACTGAGGTTGGTCCACCGAGCGAAGGCCGCCATCCGCTCCTCGGACAGCCCCTCCGCGTCGTGTACCACGGCAAGCGCGTTGCCGCGGGTGAGCTCATCGGTGAACACGTCGATCTGGCTGAAGCGCATGCCCCCACCCTGGCACCGACAACCCCGCTCGGGCGAAGGGATTTCAGCCACCCTCCACCCACTCACCGCGCCCACGCACCGGCCCGGCGACCGAGGCGGCCATTCGCGCATCTCATCGGCCCAGGCCTCAGCCACTCCGCACCGCGCCCACCACCGCCCAGTGGTCCGAGCGCCAGCGGAGCACCACCGCGGCGAGGCGGAAGACCATGAACAGCGACAGACCGGACCAGATGCCGACGAGGCCCCAGCCGAAAGCGAGCGACAGCCAGATGAGGGGCAGGAATCCGAGACCCGCACTGACGAGCGTCGCCGTGCGGAGGAAGGCGGCATCGCCCGCGCCGAGGAGGACGCCGTCGAGAGCGAAGACCACGCCGGCGATCGGCTGGAGCGCCACGAAGAACCACCAGGCGTGCGGGATTTCGCCGAGGACGCCGGGGTCGGAGGTGAACGCATGGGGCAGCGTGCTCCACAGCGCGGCGAACAGTACGCACAGGAAACAGCCCAGCGCGAGCCCGTAACCGGTGATCTGGGAGGCGACGCCGCGGGCCTGGCGAGCCGCTCCCCCGCCCAGCGCGGCGCCGACCAGGGACTGCGCGGCGATCGCGACGGAGTCCAGCACGAGTGACAGGAACGTCCACAGCTGCAGTACCACCTGGTGCGCGCCGACGGCCTGCGTCGACGTGCGCGCCGCGACGGCCGCCGCCGACACGAAGCACGCCTGGAACGCGAGGCTGCGCAGTACCAGATCCCGGCCGAGGGTCAGCTGCGCGCGCATCACCCGGAAGTCGGGCCGCAGCCCCGCGCGCTCACGCACGAGCGCCGCGAGAAAGAGCGACGCCGAGATCACCTGCGCCACGACGTTCGCGATCGCCGACCCCTCAAGACCCAGTCCTGCGACGTAGACCAGCAGCGGGCACAGTACGGCCGAAATCCCGTTGCCCGCGAGCACGAACCGCAACGGCCGGGTCGCTTCCTGCACACCCCGCATCCACCCGTTGCCCGCCATGGTCACGAGGATCAGCGGCGCCCCGAACAGCGCGATCCGCAGCCACGACACCGCGGACGCCGTGATCTCGTCGCTGCCCGACAACACTCGGGCGATCGGCCCCGCCAGCAGCTGTCCTGCCACCAGCAGGACGAGCCCCACCAGCACCGCGAGCCAGGTGGCCTGCACGCCCTCGCGCACGGCGTCTTCCCGCCGTCCGGCGCCGTGCAGCCGCGCGGTGCGGGCCGTGGTGCCGTACGACAGGAAGGTGAGCTGCGTGGAGATCTGTGACAGCACGACACCGCCGAGCGCGAGGCCGGCCAGCGGCAGCGCGCCGAGGTGCCCGACGACCGCCGTGTCGACCAGCACGTACAGCGGTTCGGCCGCCAGCACCCCGAGCGCGGGAACGGCGAGGCCCAGTACGCGGCGCACGGGAATACTGTCTTCGGTGCTCAGCACGGCTTTTTCGGACACCCGGCGAGCGTAACGGGAGGCACCGACAATTCCGCCGCCCAGTACGGCCGGACCCGCGCGAAATCCACAGTGGACCCCGATGGACCGGGCGGACTCAGTGCTCGGCCAGCAACGGCGCCCGCTCCAGCGCTGCCCGCAGCCGCACCAGCACCTCGTCGGACGTGCCCTCCATCGTGCAGCCCGCGGCCATCCGGTGGCCCCCGCCGCCGAACTCCGTGGCGGCGGCCGACACGTCGACGGCACCGGCCGACCGCAACGACACCGTCCACACCGAGCCGTGCGTCAGCGGCTCCGCCTCTTTGAGCACGGCCGCCACGCCGGCCTCCCGCGTGGCGCGGACGACGTCGATCACCGACTCGACCTCTTCGCTTCGCACGTGCGCCGCGGCCACCGTGCGGACCACGGCGTGCACGAACCCGAATCCCTGCGCGGCTTCGGGCTCCAGCTGCGCCTCGGCGAGCACGGCGGACAGCATCGGCAGCCACGCGAACGGATGGTCGTCCATGATCCGCCGCGTCACCTCACCCGGGTTCACACCCGCCTCGAGCAACCGGGCCGTGATGCGGTGCGTTTCGGGCCGGGCGCGCCGGAAGCCGCTGGTATCGGTGACGATCCCCGCGTACAGGCAGCGCGCCGCCGGCTCGTCCAGCTCGACACCCATCGCCTCGATGATCCGCGCGACCAGCAGCGCGGTCGCTTCGGCGCCTTCGTCGACGACGTGGTGCGTGCCGTAGAACTTGTTGGTGGCGTGGTGGTCCACCACGAGCACCGACCCGCCGGCCGCCCGCACGGTGTCGACGCGGGGTGCCAGCTTCCCGAGCCGCGACGGCGCGGGCGTGTCGAGCGCGACGAGCAGTGGTTCCGTTTCGGGCAGGTCGCCGGGTGTCGTGAGTAGCCCGTCGACGTCGAGCCACCCCAGCGTTTCCGGCGCCTCGTCGGGCTCGCCGAAGGAGACCCGTACGCGGGCGCCTCGGCGGTGCAGCACGTGGCCGAGGGCCAGTGCACTGCCCAGCGCGTCGGCGTCGGGGCGCACGTGGCCCAGCAACGTCACGTCGGTGGCCCCCGCGAGCAGTGCGGCGGCGGCTTCGATGTCCTGCGCCAAAGTAGCTGTCACAGTGCGTCACGCTACGCTCTGCGGGATGCCTGAGTACGTGATCCTCGTTCACCCGTCCGCCAACCGGGTCTATGCCGCCGCCACGCCGGCCCTGCTGCGGGCCGAGCTGGCGGTATTCGGCGCGGCCGGGCTCGCCGCCGACCTGTCGGCCGTCGAGGAGGTGGAACTTGGCGGTGTCGGGTACGTCAAGTTCACCAGCGCCACGCCACTGTCCGAAAGGGACGTCGCGCTCCTGGCGAACCTGTCCTCGTTGTATGCGCTGTTCGAACTCGGTGACGGCGTGCTGCGCCCCGTCACCGTGCGGCCGCTGGCGAAGACGGATTCCGACCTGCTCACGATCCAGAAGTACCCGGGCAAGACCAACGAACAGTTCACCAAGCTGCTCCTCAACGTGACCCTCCTGGCCTCCGACGCGCCCACCGGGTGGCTCGACGGGCCGCTACGGCTGCTCGACCCGTTGTGCGGGCGCGGAACCACGCTCAACCATGCGGTGATGTACGGCTTCGACGCCACCGGCCTCGACGTCGACGGCAAGGATTTCGAGGCCTACGAGCAGTTCATCAAAACGTGGCTGCGCACCAAGCGGGTGAAACACACCGCCGACTCCGGCCAGCTGCGGCGCAACAAGGTCCGCCTCGGGCGCCGCCTCGACCTCGAGTACGCGTTCGACAAGGACGACTACAAAGCCGGCCGCACCCGCCGGCTGACCTATTTCAACGCCGACACCCTCACGACCGACGAGCTGCTCAAGCCGAACTCCGCCGACGTCATCGTCACCGACGCCCCTTACGGCGTCCAGCACGGCAGCCATCGCGACGCGGGCCTGTCCCGCAGCCCCCGCGACCTGCTCGCGGCGGCCGTTCCCGTGTGGACCCGCGTGCTGCGCCCTGGCGGAGCGATGGGTATTTCGTGGAACACCAACGTCTTGCCGCGCGAAGAGCTCGTCGGGCTGCTGGCGCGCGCCGGGCTCGCGGTGCGCGAAGGCGGGCCGTACGAGGAATTCGCGCACCGGGTGGATCAGGCGATCGTGCGCGATCTGGTGGTGGCCGCGAAACCGGCCTGACCGTCCATTGTGGTCGCACATCGCTCGTGGTCGTCCGTCATGACGGATTGAGGCTTTCCAGCGCGCAGCAGTTGGTGACCGTACCCCTGCCTGCCCAGGCAGCCGACGTTCTCGCGGCTGCGACCAGCAGTACCTGAACCAGCCGGCCCAGGCCGGGAAGATGCGGTCAGGGTCGGCCAGCCGGTGGCCGGGGCAGCCGGGGGCGGCGCACCCAACGGGGTGGCGCGCCCGGTGGGGGTGGCGACGAGCGGCGCGACGCCGCGGTGCAGCGGGTCGCGTCGGCAGGTGTCGTGCCCCAGCCCGGTGACTTCAGCCTCGAGTCTCCTCTTCGGACAACGTGTCGTCTTCGGCATCTTCGCGGGGCGCCTTGTACGGGTCGGCCTCGCCTGCCGGCTGGGCTCCCGTCGCCCGGCGGGCGACTTCGGCGTCGGCTTCGCGCGCTTTCGCGAGGAGTTCCTCGATGCGGCGCGCGTCGTCGGGGATGCTGTCGGCGACGAAGGTGAGCGTGGGCGTGTAGCGGACTCCGGTGCCCTGCCCGACCTTGGTGCGCAGGACGCCACGAGCCGACTCGAGCGCGGCCGCGGCGCCCGCGAAGTCGGGTGCCGAGTCGAGGTTTTCGCCGAGCACCGTGTAGTACACCGTGGCGTCGTGGAGATCCGCGGTGATCTTGGTGTCGGTGATGGTCACCGAACCGAGTCGCGGGTCTTTGACGTCGTGTTCGATCGCCAATGCGACGATCTGCGAGATCCGCTTGGCGAGCTTGCGGGCCCGAGCAGGATCGGCCATGGGAACGTCCCCTTCTAGAAAACTTCTCCGGTCTCATCGTCCGGTCCCAGCAGCCGGCGGTGCGCCGACAGCAGGGCGAACTCCGGCCGTGAGGCCACGAACCGCTCGCACGAGTCGAGCACGTCACGCACGTGCTCGCCACCCGCGGCGACCACGGCCACCCCGATGAGGGCCCGCCGGTGCAGGTCGAGGTGCCCGGCTTCGGCCACGGAGACGGAGAACCGCCGCCGCACCTCCGCCACCACCGGTTTGATCACGGACCGCTTCTGCTTCAACGAGTGCACGTCGTCGAGCAGGATGCCGAGCTCGAGAGCCCCGACGTACATAGTCTCCTTCACACCACCACACCCGGCGCCCGCCCCCGGACGGTTTCCGACCCCCCACAACCGGAAGCCACACACCTAACGCACCCACCGTGGGGGTCCAGGGGGCTAGCCCCCTGGCGGGGGTTTGGGGGTTCGACCCCCAAAAGACACGGCGTAGGCGGGAAGGGCGAGCGCAGCTTGCGAGCACGCCCTTCCCACCGCCGAGCACGCCCTTCCCACCGCCGAGCCTTTACGACCGCGGCTTCTCCCGCTGTTCGTAGGTCTCGACCACGTCGTCGACCTTGATGTCGCTGTACGAGCCCAGCGTGAGGCCGCACTCGTACCCTTCTCGTACTTCGGTGACGTCGTCCTTGAACCGCCGCAGCGAACTGATCGGCAGGTTTTCGGCGACGACGGCGCCGTCGCGGAGCAGGCGGGCCTTCGCGTTGCGCCGGATCTCGCCGGAGGTGACGAGGCAACCGGCGATCGTGCCGAACTTGGAGGACTTGAAGACTTCGCGGACGTCCGCGCGGCCCAGCTCGACCTCTTCGTACTCCGGCTTGAGCATGCCCTTCAGAGCCTGCTCGATCTCGTCGATCGCCTGGTAGATGACCGTGTAGTAGCGGACGTCGACGCCCTCGCGGGTGGCCCGCTCGGTCGCCTTGCCCTGGGCCCGGACGTTGAACCCGAGCACGATCGCGTCGGACGCGGTCGCCAGGTCGATGTCCGATTCGGTCACGCCACCGACGCCTCGGTGCACCACGTGCAGCTCGACGTCGTCGCCGACGTCCAGCTGGAGCAGTGCCGCTTCCAGCGCTTCGACGGTACCCGAGTTGTCACCCTTGATGATCAGGTTGAGGCTGCTCGTCTCCTTCAGCGCGGAGTCGAGGTCCTCGAGGCTGACCCGCTTGCGACGCGCGGCGTTGAGCGCGTTGCGCGTGCGAGCGGAGCGACGCTCGGCGATCTGCCGGGCGACGCGGTCCTCGTCGACCACCAGGAACGTGTCGCCGGCGCCCGGCACCGAGGTGAACCCGATGACCTGGACGGGGCGCGAAGGCAGGGCCTCCGTGACGTCCTCGTTGTACTCGTCGACCATCCGGCGCACGCGGCCGTAGGCGTCGCCCGCCACCACCGAGTCGCCGACGCGCAGCGTGCCGCGCTGGACCAGGACGGTGGCCACCGGGCCACGGCCGCGGTCGAGGTGTGCCTCGATCGCGACGCCCTGTGCCTCCATGGCCGGGTTGGCCCTGAGGTCCAGTGCCGCGTCCGCGGTCAGCAGGATCGCCTCGAGCAGGCTCTCGATGTTGATGTTCTCCCGTGCGGAGATGTCCACGAACATCGTGTCGCCGCCGTATTCCTCGGCGACCAGCCCGTACTCGGTGAGCTGCTGGCGGATCTTCTGCGGGTTCGCGCCTTCCTTGTCGATCTTGTTCACCGCGACCACGATCGGCACCTTGGCCGCCTGTGCGTGGTTGATCGCTTCCACCGTCTGCGGCATGACGCCGTCGTCGGCGGCGACCACGATCACCGCGATGTCGGTGGACTGCGCGCCTCGGGCACGCATGGCGGTGAACGCCTCGTGACCCGGGGTGTCGATGAAGGTGATCAGACGCGAGTTGCCGTCGAGCTGGGTCTCGACCTGGTAGGCACCGATGTGCTGGGTGATGCCGCCGGCCTCGCTCTCGCGGACCTTCGTCTTGCGGATCGTGTCCAGCAGGCGGGTCTTACCGTGGTCGACGTGACCCATGACGGTGACGACCGGCGGGCGGACCTGGAGGTCTTCCTCGTCACCGGCGTCCTCGCCGTAGGTGATGTCGAAGGTCTCCAGCAGCTCGCGGTCCTCCTCCTCGGGGGACACGACCTGGACGACGTAGTTCATCTCACCGCCGAGCAGCTCGAGGATGTCGTCGGACACGGACTGCGTCGCCGTGACCATTTCGCCGAGGTGGAAGAGCACCTGCACCAGCGAAGCCGGGTTGGCGTCGATCTTCTCGGCGAAGTCGGTCAGCGAGGCACCACGCGGCAGCCGGATCGTCTCGCCGCTGCCCTTGGGCAGGCGGACGCCGCCGACGCTGGGCGCCTGCATGTTGTCCATGTATTCCTGGCGCTTCTGCCGCTTCGACTTGCGGCCCTTGCGCGAGGGCCCACCCGGACGACCGAAGGCACCCGCGGTACCACCACGGCCACCGGGTCCGCCACGACCGCCGCCACCGCGGAAGCCGCCACCGCCGGCCGGGGCACCGCCGCCTGGACGGAAACCGCCGCCACCGCCGCCGCCACCCGGCCCACCGCGGAAGCCACCGCCGCCGCCACCGCCGGGACCGCCGCGGAAACCGCCGCCGCCACCGCCGGGGCGACCGCCGCCACCGGGACGGCCACCGCCACCGGGTCCGCCACGAGCGCCGCCGCCGGGACCGGCCGGACGCGGGGTGCGGCCCGGCATCATGCCGGGGTTGGGCCGCGGGGGCATGTTGCCGGGGCTGGGCCGGTTGCCACCGGCGCCGCCGCCGGGCCGCGGTGCGGGCCGGTTGTCACCGCCGCCGGTACCACCGGGGCGCGGCGGCCGGTTGTCGCCGCCCTGGCCCTGTCCGGGGCGCGAGGCCGGTGGACGCGGAGCCGGGGCGCCGGAGCCGACGCCGAACGGGTTGTTGCCGACACGCGGCGTGCGCGGGCCGGGCTTGGGGCCGCCGGGCTTGGGACCCTGCGGCTTCGGGGGCACGACCGAACCGGAGCCGGACGACGCGGCGTCCTGCTTGGGAGCGGGCTTCGGCGCCGTGGGCTCGGCCTTGGCCGCCGGAGCCTGCTGCGGCTGCGGCGTGGCCGGCCGAGGGCCGGGCCGCGGACCCGGACGGGCGCCCGGTGCCGCCGGACGCGAACCACCGGACTGCGGAGCCGCCGGAGCGGACTTCGCGGCCGGGGCCTGCTGCTGGTTCTGCTGCGGCGCGGGCGCCGGCTTGGGAGCCGGAGCGCTTTGGGCAGCGTTGTTCGAGTTGCCGACGGGCGGCGTGGGGCGCGGGCCGGGGGTCGGACCGGACCTCTTCCCGCCCTTGGCGGGGTATGCGTCGCGGAGCCGGCGGGCGACGGGCGCCTCGACGGTGGACGACGCGGACTTCACGAACTCGCCCTGCTCCTTGAGCTTCGCGAGAACTTCCTTGCTGGTGATGCCGAGCTCCTTAGCGAGCTCGTGTACACGGGCCTTGCCTGGCACAGCTCTCCTCATCTAGGGGAGGCCAGGCGGTGAAGAGACCCGCTGACCTCGTCCTTATCGTCGCGCGTTCATGGCTTCAGCTTCACGGCTGACTCATGACGGGTCGACCTGCTTCCTTGTTTCACTTCGGTTCCGGGTGGGTCCCGGAGCCGTTCTCCGTGGCGAACACTGCGAACGCTGCGAGCACTTCTGACGCTGCGAACGCCGGATGCTCGCGCAGCCCAGCGGTGTCGAGCGCGCCCTGTACCCGGAGAGCCCGGGGGAACGCCCGCTTCCGCTCGGCCTTGGCCAGACAGCCCGGCACGGGGTGCAGCCACGCTCCCCGGCCCGGCAGCCGCCGACGTTTGTCGACGACCAACCGCCCGTCCACCACGACCACTCGCAGCAGTTCACCGATCAGGGCCCGCTGACGGCAGCCGACACACGTGCGTACCGGCAAGTGCCGATGACGCTGGGGGTCGGCCGTGTCGCCAGGGCCCTGAACCATCAATGAGTCTAGCGCTTCGACCTTCACTCAGCCGAACCGGTTGTCGCGGCGGGCCGCGCTTGGCCGGCGTGGTCTTGGTCACCTGCCGGTTCGCCGGGTGCGGCGTCGCTTCGGATGTCGATCCGCCAGCCGGTGAGCCGAGCCGCCAGACGGGCGTTCTGCCCCTCCTTGCCGATGGCGAGGGACAGCTGGAAGTCGGGCACGACCACGCGAGCGGTCTTGGCCCGTTCGTCCACCACCTGCACCGAAACAACCTTCGCGGGCGACAGTGCATTCCCGACGAACCGAGCCGGGTCCTCGGAGAAGTCGATGATGTCGATCTTCTCGCCGGCCAGCTCGCTCATCACGTTGCGCACGCGAGCGCCCATCGGGCCGATGCACGCGCCCTTGGCGTTCACGCCCGGCACCGTGGAGCGCACGGCGATCTTGGTGCGGTGCCCCGCTTCGCGCGCGATCGCGGCGATCTCGACCGTGCCGTCGGCGATTTCCGGAACCTCGAGCGCGAACAGCTTGCGCACGAGGTTCGGGTGCGTGCGCGACAGCATGATCTGCGGGCCCCGGTTGCTGCGGGAGACGCCGACGACGAATGCCTTGATGCGCGCGCCGTGTTCGTAGGACTCCCCCGCGACCTGCTCGGCCGACGGCAGCACGCCCTCGGTGTCGCCCACCTGGACCACGACCATGCCGCGGGCGTTCGCGCGGGCGTCGCGCTGCACCACGCCAGCCACGATCTCGCCCTCCTTGGCGGAGAACTCGCCGTAGGTCTTTTCGTGCTCGGCGTCGCGCAGGCGCTGCAGGATGACCTGCCGGGCGGTGGTGGCGGCGATCCGGCCGAAGCCCTCGGGTGTGTCGTCCCACTCCTCGTCGACCTCGCCCTCGGGGGTGAGGGTGTGCGCGAGGACCCGCACGAGACCGGTTTTCTTGTCGATGTCGATGCGGGCGTGGGGCTGGTGGCCCTCGGTGTGCTTGTAGGCGGTGAGCAGGGCCGTCTCGATGGCCTCGATCACGGTGTCGAAGGGGATGTCCTTGTCCCGTTCGATCGCGCGCAGCGCGGCGATGTCCACGTTCACTTCGACTCCTCCTTCACTCCGGTCGCGTCGTCTTCCAGCAGTTTGAGCTCATCGGCCGGTGGTTGCTTGAACTCGATCTCCACCACGGCCTTCGCGACGGCCCGGTAGCTCACGTCCTTCAGCCGGCCGTCCACGAGGACCCGCACGCGCTCTTCGCCGGCGTGCCCCACCCTGGCCACGTACTCAGGACCCTCGGCCGGGGTGATGCGGACCAGGCGGAACTTCGCGCGCCGCCAGTGCCGCGGGTTCGTCAGCGGCCGGTCGAGGCCGGGTGAGGTGACCTCGAGCGTGTACGCGCTCGCCAGCACGTGCTCGTTGTCGTCGAGCACGGCCGACACCTTGCGGCTGATCTCGGCGACCTCGTCCAGCCCGACCCCGTCGTCGGAGTCGACGACGACCTTGACCAGCTGCCGTCGGCCGGCCTGCTGCACCTCGAGGGAGTCGAGGTCGAAACCCGCGGCGGAGACGGCTTCGGCCACTATCGGCTGAAGCCGGCTGGCGAGTTCGTTGGGCACGTGGAGCACTCCTGTTCGGCCGAGGTGACACGGGCTGGTCACGACTGTGGTCGGTGGTGGACCAGCTTATCCTGCGACCCCGCGGTGATGCGCGAGCGGCGGTACCGCAGGCGGGCCTGGCAGGATGGGCCGACGTGACCGCAAGACCGTTCGACCTCTCCCGGCGCGCCGTACTGCGCCTGGGCGCCGTGTCCGCCGTGGCTCTCCCGCTCGCCGCCTGTTCCGGCGGATACGACTCGAGCCCCGACCCGCTGGCGCCCCTGCTGGCCGCTGCGGACGCGGACGCCGCCGCGGCGCGGGCGCTCGGCGGCGGGGTCGCCGGTCAGGTAGCCGAGGCTCGCGCGGCGCAGGCCGCCGTCCTCAAAGTCGAGGTGGATCGGCTCAACCGGCCGCAGGAGCGGACCAGCGCACCGCCCGCCACGGCCCCCGACCTCGGCGCGTTCAAGCAACGCCTGGCGACGGCCCGGGAGCAGGCCGAAAACGCGGTGCCCACGCTCCCCGCCTACCGGGCGGGACTCGCCGCCGCCGTCGCCGCCGGATGCGCCGGTCTCCAGCGACTCGCGTCCAGCATCGGCCCCGGCGCCGACGCACAGGCCCCGGTCGCCCCCGCCGGCACCGGCGCGTCGGGCGCGATCGATCCGCTGCAGAAGGCGCTCGCCTCGGAACACGCCGCGTTGTGGGTGTACGGCACGGCCACGGCGTTCCTGCCCGGCGACTTCGGTGCCGCCCTCAAGGCGGGCCGCGCCGAACACACCGCACGCCGCGACGTGGTCACCCAGATGCTCGAAGGCGCCGGCGCCACGCCGGTCGCGCCGGAAGCGGCCTACGTGCCGCCTCGGCCGGTCACCGACACGGCGTCCGCCGCCGCGCTGGTCGCCACGGCCGAACAGGACTGCACCACAGCCTGGCTCGGCGTGATCACCCACACCGACGATCAGCCGCTGCGCCGGATGGCGCTGCAGGCCCTCATCGCCGCCTCCCGCCGCGGGACTCCGTGGCGCCAGGAAGCGGGCGAGAAACCGACCGCGGTGGCGATGCCGGGGCAGGCCGCCTGACCGAGCTGGTCCGAGAGCCTCGACGCGGCGAGCCCCATCCGTTTTCCTGCACCCGGGCCCGACCGGCGACTCGCTCACGCCGACATCGATCAGACCGCCGGGACCGGCCTCTCAGCCGAGCTTGTCCGACAGCTTCAGCGCATCGGTGGCGATGCGCTTGAGGAGGGCGTCGTCCCGGTGCCGGTCGTAGAAGTCGGCCAGGACGATGGTGACGTCGGTACCGGTGACCTCCGATTCGTATTCGGCCTGGTCGGAGCTGACCTTGGGGGCGCCCTTGGCTTTGTAGCTTCCGTCGCGCACGAGGTCGGACACGTTGCCCGTGCCGTCGCGGTCGGTGAGCTGTTTGAGCTGCGTCGCCTGTGCGGCCGTCGGCATGCTGACCTTCGCGACGGACACGAGAGCCTTGGCGTCGCCGTACTTCACGGTGTAGAGGGCGCGGGCGAGAGCGCTGCACGGGTTGCCATCGAAGTACTTCCTGGTGTCGTCGTACGACTTCGCGGCGCAGTCGCCCGTGCGGTCCGGGCCGTCGACGAGCTGGTAGTCGAACGGGCTCGTCGCCGCGGCCGGCTGCGCGACCGGCTCGGTGGTGCTGTCGTGGCGGATGAGGTACCAGACGAGTCCGGCGACGACCGCGATCACGACCAGTCCGGCGCCCTTCAGCGCGAGCGCCTTGACGTCCCGCCCGGGCGGCGCGGCCGGCTCCGCCCGCACCGCGGCGAGCGGCGCCGTATCCGAGGGACCGGGAGTGAACTGGGGACCAACCACGGGCACATACCGTAGTTCACCGCCGCGGGCGCCTTGAGCCGAATGCGCCGAGACGGGTGTTCGCCGTCGTCAGGAGCCCGGAGCGGCCCACACTCAAGGCACGCGGCACTGTCGTGCCCGATGATCGCGATCCGAGTGCCATCAGCGCTGAACCGACAGTGGTGCCCCGGCGGCTGGGTGCCCGGAACCACCCGCTCCGGTCACCACGACCCGGCCTGCGCGGCTCGGTCTCGATCGCCGCCTCGGCGCGAACTCCGGCACACGTGAGCATTCCGAGCGCACCGTTGCCCCGCCGTGGTGCCTCTCCCGGCGGTCGCGCTACCGCAACGGCGGGAGCAGCCCCGTCACCTCGTGGTACGTGGGCGGGGTGAGCGGCAGCGGGTCACCACCCCGGGCTGCGGTCACACTCGCCAAGGCAGCCGCGAGGGCCGCGCGGTAGGGCCCCGAGCCGAGGCTGACGCGCGCGACGCCCAGCTCGGCGAGCCCGGCCACGGTCGTGCGCCCGGGGAGGAAGAGCACGTTGAGCGGCGCGCCGAGCGCCACGACCTCCGCGGTTTCCGCCGGGTCCGCGAGGCCGGGCACGAACACACCGTCGGCACCCGCCTCGACGTAGGCGCGCAGGCGAGCGAGCGTGTCCGGCAACGGGCCGGTGCCGAGCCAGTGCGTGTCGGTGCGGGCGTTGAGGAACACCCCGGGCGCGGCGGCCCGGACGGTCCGCAGCAGGCGGCACTGCACGTCGACCGGTGCCAGGGTCCCGTCGGCTCGGCCGTCTTCGAGGTTGACGCCGTGGACGCCCAGCTCGGCGAGCCGGGCGACGAGATCGGCCACGGCCCCCGGGTCCGCGCTGAAGCCGTCCGCGAGGTCCACGCTCACCAGCACGTCCAGCGGCACCAGCTCGCGGGCCAGCGCGACGGTCACCTCCCGCGACCCCGGCGCCCCGTCGGCGAAGCCGTGCGCGGCCGACACACCCAGGCTGGTGGTGCCGACCGCCGGGAACCCCTGTGCCACGAGTGCGGCCGCGAAGCCGAACTCCCAGACGTTCGGCAGCAGCAACGGCTGCCCGGGCACGTGAAGGTCGGCGAACGTCGTCATGGTCGCAACCTACGCCCGCGACAGTTCGGTGGCGGCCGAAATGACCGGCCACCAGACCCTGCCATCCGTCGCCGCAGCCGGGACCCGTCGCCGTCTCGCAACACATCGCCACGACCGACGAGCGCGAGCGGTCGCCGCAGGTCCGGGATCCTCGCTCGTCACCCTCCGCCGCCCGACGCCACCGCGACCCGGCGAGCCCGTAGCCGGCGCACTGCTCGTCGAAGCTCTGGCACCGCGGCCCCGCCGGCGGCGGCGAGCTGGGCGAGCCGGGTGGCGTGCCGGTGGGCCTCGGCGCGGCCCACACCGGTTCCGGCGGCGGCGGCGAGGGCGGTCAGCACGCCGTCCTCGGGGTCCACTTCGGACAGTGGCGCCCGCAGCGCGTGGTCGGCGGACGCGCGGGCCTGCCGGGCCGCGGCGGGGTCGGTGAGGCGCAGCACGGTGCGGTGCAGCAGACGAGTCGTGCGTGCTTCGAGGACACCGGCGCCGGCGAGGTGGTGTTCGAGTGCCCGGAGGGTGTCGCCGGAGTCGCGGCGAAGGAGGGGACGCCAGGCGACGGGACCGTAGCCGACGACTTGCGTGAGCAGGTCGTCGAGAAGCCGGTCGCCAGTGGGGCCAAGGCCGGTCGCGGTGACGCGGCCACTGTGGTCGACGACGCGGCCGCGGAGCAGCAGGTCGGCGAACGCGGCGGCACGCACCAGCAGCGCGACGCGCCGGCGGTCGTGCACACGACCTTTGTCAGCGTCGCACGCGAGCAAATACGCCCGTGCGGACAAGGAGTGGATCACTGCGTCTGCACCTCCGGCCGGATGTGGACCCCGCCCGGTGTACCGCTCCACGAGTTCCGCCGCCACTTCGCCTCGCCGGGGAGGACCGGATCAGGTGCCCCGCGTGGTTTCGGCGACCAGGCCCGCGACGACGCGCCCGATGAATCGGGTCAGCACCCGCCGGTAGAACCAGCCGGTGCCGGGGATCTTGCCGGTGAACGTGGAGTGCCAGTGGATGTCCGTGCCGTCGCCGGCGGGCGTGAGGTCGACATAGGCGCGGTAGTCGCGCAGGGGCAGCCCGCTGCGGAGGGCGTAGCCGAACCGGCGGTCGGGTTCGAGGGCGATGACCTCTTCGCACGAGCGGGTGCGGCCGGTGCGGAACACGCGCAGCGCGCCGAGCCCCTCTGACTCCTCGCGCCCCGTCCGGGCGAGTTCGAACGACCCGAGCGGGGACCAGCGGGGCCAGCTCGCACCGTCGCGCAGAAGGGCGTAGACCGCGGCCGGGGCGGCCGGAGTGTGGGCGCGCACGGAGATCTGCTGCATGGTGGCCTCCTCGTCAACGCTGTGTACCACGTGGTACATGTACCATCTGGTACATGTCAAGGGACCGCCTGCTGGACGCGGCCGTCGACCACATCGCGATCGCCGGCGCGGAGCAGAGCCTGCGCGCGGTGGCCGCGGCGATCGGCACGAGCCACCGGATGCTCATCTACCACTTCGGTTCACGCGAGGGCCTGCTCACCGAGGTCGCCCGCGAGGTCGAACGCCGCCAGCGCGAGGTGCTCAACCGCGTCGACCCCGAGCTTCCGCCGGCCGACGCGGCGCGTGCGTTCTGGCGCCACCTCACCGACGAATCCCTGCGCGGCAACGAGAAACTCTTCTTCCAGCTCTACGGCCAGGCGCTCGGTGGCGCACCGGGCACGGCGGAGTTCCTCGACGGCGTGGTCACGGACTGGCTCGCACCGCTCGAAGCGCTGCTCGCCCGCCTCGGCGTGCCCGAACCCGACCGCGCGCCACGCGCGAGGCTGGGCCTCGCCGTCGCCCGCGGCCTGCTGCTCGACCTGGTGACGACCGGCGACCGCGAAGCCATTGATGTGGCAATGGACCAGTTTGTCGCAGATTTCCTGCATCTCATTCCCTTGACTTGACGGATTCCTGCACTCAAGATTCGCCACATGCAGGACGAGGTCAAAGTAAGCGATCTGGACCGGCGGATCGTCGCCGCGCTCCAGCTCAACGGGCGGGCCTCGTGGGGCGCCATCGCGCGGCACGTGGGGTCCAGTGAGTCGACGGTGTTGCGGCGGGCCGGCCAACTCACCGAAAGCGGGCAGCTGCGCGTGATCGGCGTGGTCGACGTGCTGCGGTGCGGCCTCGGTGTGCCGGTGCTCGCGCGCCTGCGGTGCCGGCCGGGCACGGCGGCCGCCGTCGCCGACGAGCTGGCCGCGCGGCCCGAAGTCCGTTATGCGACCGTGCTCGCGGGCAGCGCCGACTGCTCGGCTGAATTCGTGCTCCCGACCTACCGTGATGTCGCGCGCCTGCAGGGCGACTTCCCGGCCGCGGACAACGTGCGCGACGCCGAAACCTTCGCCGTGATGCGCACGTTCACGTCGAATCACGACTGGGACTCCGGTGAGCTGAGCGCCGAGGCCGCGGCAGAACTTCGCGGGAGCGACGTGCGCCCGTTCGAGGAACAGCACTGGGAACGCCCGCCCGAGCAGCTCGACGAGCTGGACCTCGCGATCTGCGCCGCGCTCGGCGAAGACGGGCGGGCCTCGTTCAAGGAAGTGTCGCGCCACGTCGGCACGAGCGAGTCGACCGTCGCGCGGCGCGTCGATTCCCTCGTCCGCCGCGGCTGCCTGCGCTTCCGCACGCTGGCCGAACCGGCGATGTTCGGCTACGCGCTCGAATTCATGCTCTGGCTCTCGGTCGTCCCGGCCGAGCTCGACCGCGCGGGGCAGCAGCTGGCCGCGCACCCGGGCACGAAGTACCTCAGCGCGACCACCGGCCGGTTCAACCTCGTCGGCCAGATCGTGCTGCGCCACTACGGCGAGCTCTACCGCCACACCACCGACGTCGTCGGCGCGCTGCCGGGCCTGCGCAAGGCCGACGTGACCCTGCAGGTCTCGACACTCAAACGCGCGTGGGCACCCACGCCGTCGACAGCCGCAACCTTGGAGGAAGCATGACCGAACGACCGTGGCGCTGGGACGAAGCGACGTGGCGCGGCCACGTCGAGCACGTCCGCGCCGGCCGGACATTGCGACCGCAGTCGTGGCCCGGCGGCGCGAAAGTCGCGGTGGCGTTGTCCTTCGACTCCGACCACGAGACCCCGGCCCTGCGCGACGGCGAGGTGTTACCGGGAAAGCTCGCGCAAGGCGAGTACGGCGCGCGCGTCGGCGTCCCGCGCATCCTCCGCTTGCTGGAGCGGTTCTCCGCGCCCGCGTCGTTCTTCGTCCCCGCTGTGTCGGCGCTGCTGCACGACGGGGAGGTCAAGTCCTATGCGGACGCCGGGCACGAAGTGGCGCTGCACGGCTGGATCCACGAACGCAACACCGCACTCACCGAGTCCGAGGAACGCGACCTGGCCTTGCGCGCCGCCGACGTGCTGGAGCGGCTTTCGGGTACCCGCCCGGTCGGGATCCGCACGCCGTCGTGGGACTTCTCCGCGCACACACTGGCGATCACGCGTGAGCTCGGGCTCCGGTACGACTCGTCGCTGATGGCCGACGACGACTGCTACGAGCTACTGGCAGACGGCGAGCCGACCGGGATCGTCGAGCTCCCGGTGGAGTGGATCCGCGACGACGCCCCGTACTTCATGATGGACCGCTTCGCGTCGCTGCGGCCGTATACACCGCCGCGCGGCGTCCTCTCGATCTGGCGCGACGAGTTCGACGCCGCGTACGCCGAAGGCGGCATATTCCAGCTGACCCTGCACCCGCACATCAGCGGGCACCGTTCGCGGATCGCGATCCTCACCGAGCTGCTCGAGCACATCAGCGGCCACGACGGCGTGTGGTTCGCGACCCACGCCCGCATCGTCGACCACGTACTCACCGCCGCGGAGACGCCGGCATGACCACCGTTCCGTCCACACCGGACGCTTCAGGCACCGCCGTCGCGGCCCACCGGCTGACGGGCACGCAGCGCAAGGCGATCTTCGCCGGTGCGATCGGCAACACCGTCGAGTGGGTCGACTGGGCCGTCTACGCCACCTTCTCCCCTATCTTCGCGGGCCAGTTCTTCGCCGGTGGCAGCCAGACGACGGCACTGTTGTCCACTTTGGCCGTGTTCGCCGTCGGATTCGTCATGCGGCCCGTCGGGGGTGCCGTCCTCGGTGCGTATGCCGACCGGCGCGGCCGCAAAAAGGGCCTGACGCTGACGATTTCGCTCATGGCTGCGGCGTCGATCGTGATCGCCGTGTGCCCGACGTACGGCCAGATCGGCGTGGGCGCGCCGATCGTGCTGCTGCTCGCGCGGCTCGTGCAAGGCTTCTCGGCGGGGGGCGAGTTCGGTTCGTCGTCGGCGTTCCTGATCGAGTCGGCAGCGCCGGGGCGTCGCGCGTTCGCCGGTTCGTGGCAGCAGGTGTCGGTCGGCGCGGGCTCGCTGATCGCCGCGTTGCTCGGCACGATTCTCAACTCGACGCTGTCGGATCCCGATCTCCACGGCTGGGGCTGGCGACTCGCGTTCGGCATCGCCGGCCTGCTCGGGCTCGTCGGGCTGTGGCTGCGCCGGTCCGTACACGAGACGGAGGCCTTCGGCCAGATCGGCGCGAAACCGCGGCGCAACGCCGTCGCCGCGATGGTCCGCGACCACCCCGGCGCCGCGCTGCGCGTGGCCGGGGTGACGATCGCCGGCACGCTGATCTACTACGTGTGGGTCAGCTACATGCCGGCGTACGCCCATCTCGCCACCGGGATCCCGCTCAAAACCGCGCTGCTGGCCAACACCCTTGCCATGGTCGTGTTCATCTGCCTGCTGCCCTTCGGCGGCCTGCTGTCCGACCGCATCGGCCGCAAAGCGACGATGACGGCGTTCGCCGCCGGGTTCGTCGTGTTCGCCTGGCCCGCGTTCCACTTCCTCTCGGGTGGGTTCTGGAGCGTGTTCGTGATCGAGCTGATCGGGCTGGTGCTGATCGTGGGCTACTCGGCCAACTGCGCGGTGATCATGGCCGAACAGTTCCCGCCCGAGGTACGCACCACCGGTATCGGCCTGCCGTACGCGCTGGCCGTCGCCATCTTCGGCGGCACCGCGCCCTACGTCACGACCTGGCTCAACGCCAACCACCACGGGGATCTCGTGTGGGTCTACGTCGCCGTCGCCGCGCTGATCGGCGTCGCGGTCTACCTCACGATGCCCGAGACGAAAGGAAAGCGGCTCTAGATGCGCACCGTGCTCGTCACCGGCGCCGCGGGCGGGATCGGGGCCGCGATCGCGGCCCGGTTCGCCGCCGCGGGCGACCGGCTGACCCTGCAGGACCTCCGACCTACCGAACTGTCCACTGTGGCCGAACGACTTCGCGCCGCCCACGGCACGAGCGTGACCGAGCTGGCGGGCGATCTCGCCGACGCTTCGTACGCCGAGGCGCTCGTGGACCGAGCCGGGGCGAACGGCCCGGTCGACGTGCTCGTGAACGCCGCCGGCATCTACCCCGCCACGCGGCTGCTGGATCTGACCGCCGCGATCTGGGACCGCGTGCAAGACGTGAACGTGCGGGCCGCGCTGCTCACGACGGTCGCGTTCGGACGGCGGCACGTGGCGGCCGGGACGACCGGCGCGGTCGTGAACATCTCCTCGGGCGCGGCGACCAGGGCGCGACCCGGCGCGGCGCACTACGCGACGTCGAAAGCGGCGCTGGAGATGGCCACCAAGGCGTGCGCGGTCGAGCTCGGGTCGCACGGGATCCGCGTCAACGCCGTCAGTCCCGGATTCGTCACGGTGGACAGCGACGCCAATCCCGTGACCGAGGCGTATGCCGCGGCGGTGTCGGTGAACCCGCTCGGGCGCCGCGGGACGCCGGGTGAAATCGCCGACGCCGTGTTCTGGCTCGCCGGTCCCGAAGCGGGCTGGATCACCGGGTCGATCCTGCGCGTGGACGGCGGATCCACCGCCGGCGCCGCCGGCCTGCCCCTGCACTGGTCGGGAGAAACCGAAGTCCAGAACGGAAGTGTCCATGTCTGAGCGCCGCTCGTACACCGTCGTCGGAGGGGGCGCGATCGGCGGGACGCTCGCGTTCCACCTCGCGAAAGCCGGCCACCCGGTGGTGATCGTGGACGCCGATCCCGAACACGTCGCAGCCATCACCGCACGCGGGCTCACACTCCTTCGCCCGCACGGCTCCGAGCGCGTCGACCTCCCGGCATACGGTCTCGCCGACGCTCCCCCGGAGCTCGGCCGCGTGCTGCTGGCGGTCAAAGCACAGGCCACCGAGCAGGCGGCGCGCTGGCTCGCGCCGCGGCTGGCGTCCGACGGGTTCGTGGTGTCCCTGCAGAACGGTCTGAACGAGGACCTGATCGCGGCGCACGTCGGCGCGGAGCGGACCGTGGGCGCGTTCGTGAACCTGTTCGCCGACGTCGCCGAGCCCGGCGTGGTGCGCGACGGCGGACTCGGCGCGCTGGTGGTCGGCGAGCCCGACGGCCGGATCAGCGATCGCGTCGAGGAGGTCGTGGCCGACCTTCAGGCGTGGGGCCCGGCGAAGGCGACCGCCAACGTCGAGGGTTACCTGTGGGCGAAGCTCGGCTTCGGCGCGATGCTCACGACCACGGCACTCGCGGACGCGCCGATGGCCGAGCTGATCGACCGGCACCGGCCGCTCATGCACGCGGTGGCCGGCGAGGTGTTCGCGGCCGCGGGCCCGCGCGTGCTGGAGCCGTTCGACCAGTTCGACCCCAACGCCTACCTGCCGGGTGCGGCCGGGCGCGACGAGGCGACCGACCGGCTCGTGGCTTGGCTCGCGACGATGCCGAAGGACCGCAGCGGGATCTGGCGCGACATCGCCGTGCGGCACCGGCCCGTCGAGGTCCACCACCACTACCGCCCGGTGCTCGCCGAGGCCGCTCGGCGAGACGTCAGCGTGCGGTTGCTCACCGCCGTGCTGGACCGCCTCGCGGCGATCGAGTCGGGCGCCGCGATGTCCGAGAACCACCTCACCGAACTGGAGGCGAGCCTGTGACCGGGATCCGCGAGCTGCACGACTGGGTCCGCGCGCACCGCGCGGACCTGCTTTCCGACCTCGCCGGCTACGTCGGCATCGAAACCCCCAGCGACGACAAGGAAAGCCTGCGCAAGGGACTGTCCTGGGTGGACACCTGGCTGCGCGAACGGATCGGCGAACCGGAATCCGGGCGCGACGTCGACGGCGGCCCGCACGGGGACATCAAGGTCTACGACTACCCTGGCGCCGGGGAACAACCCGTGCTCGTCCTGTGCCACTACGACACCGTGTGGCCGTTGGGGACGCTCGCACATTGGCCGTTCACCGTGGACGGCGACCGCGCGACGGGCCCGGGGATCTTCGACATGAAGTCGGGCCTCGTCCACGTGGTGTGGGCACTGCGCGCAATCGATGCGCACGACCTGCCGCGCCCGGCACTGCGCATCGTGCTCAACGGCGACGAGGAGCTGGGCAGCCCGGCGTCGCGCCCGGTGATCGAGGAGGCGGCCCGTGACACGCGCGCGACGCTGGTGTTCGAGGCGAGCGCGAGTGGGGCCGTGAAGACCTCACGCAAGGGCGTCGGGTTGTTCCAGGTGCACGCGACCGGCGTCGAATCCCACGCCGGACTCGACCCGACGAAGGGCGCGAGCGCGATCGACGAGCTGGCGCGCGCGATCCTCGCGCTGCACGCGCTGACCGACCTCGCCGCCGGTACCACCGTCAACGTCGGCGTGATCTCCGGCGGCACGCGCCAGAACGTGATCGCCGGTTCCGCGCACGGCGAGATCGATGTCCGGGTGGCCAGCGCGGCCGAAGCCGCCCGCGTCGACGCCGGACTGGCCGCGCTGGCCGCCCACGATCCGCGTGCGACGGTGAAGATCGAGGGCGGCTGGAACCGGCCCGTGATGGAACGCTCCGACGCCATCGCCCAGCTCTACGAGCTGGCCCGCGACCGCGCGGCCGAGCTGGGCGTCGACTTGCGCGAGACCTCCGTCGGCGGCGCGAGCGACGGCAACTTCGTAGCCGCGCTGGGCCACGCCGTGCTCGACGGTTTCGGCGCCGTCGGCGACGGCGCGCACGCACGGCACGAGCACATCAGCGTCGACGGGATGCTGGAACGCACCGCGCTGGCCGCCGACGTGCTCTACCGCCTCGGGCAGAGCTGACCCCGGCTTTACGAACCCCGAACATCGGGCCCACACCCCTCGTACACCGGGGCGCGAGAGTGATCGCGTACCGGACAAGCGGTCACGAGAGGAGTGGACGATGCTGGGAAGCACGTGGACCCGGCGGCTGGCGTTGGCCGGATGCGGCGTCGCGGCCGGGTTGCTGGCCGTGACGCCGCTGGCCTCGGCGGACACCAGCGCGCCGCCGGCGACACCGTCGGCGCCGATCACGCTGAGCCCCCAGGAGTCGCAGCAGGTGTGCGGCCAGTGGGTGCCGCAGCTGCAGAAGCGCACGCAGAACCTGACGAACCGCATCATCGGCGGCCCCGAAGTGGCGGGCTCTGTCGCAAACCTGAAGGCCCGCGCGAACGACCAGCGTGGCAAGGGCCACACCGCGGCGGCCGATCGCCTGCAGAAGCGCGCCGACAAGCGCCAGAGCCGGCTCGGGCAGCTCGCGGACGCGAAGAAGCAGCTCGACGCATTCGCCGCCGCGCACTGCCAGTCCTCGGGTACGAAGTGAGGACGGCCCGGTTCGTGGCCGCGGTCGGCGCGGTCGCGCTCGTGGCTCTTCTCGGCACGGCCTGCGACGACAGTTCGTCGTCGGCCCCCGTCGACGGCGGCGCACAGGCGACCAGCGAGCTGAACGGCATCCAGTCGACGCTCGACAGCATCCAGTCCGACATCGACGGCGACGGCTCGCCCTGAGCCGCACGCCGCCCTCGCCCGTTCGGCACGGACGGCGCGGCCGCGGCCGGGCACGGCGGTGGCGACAGTGCGTGACCCGCGTAGCGTCTCACCGGATGTCGGTGGCCGGAGGAGAACGTATGGGGTCAGCGGGGCGCGGCCTCGTCCTCGTGGTGGAGGACGAGGCCGCGATCGCCGAGCTCGCGGCGCTGTATCTCAAGCGCGACGGGTTCGGGGTACTCGTGGAATCCGACGGCGCGGCGGCGCTCGCGGCCGTACGACGGCTCAAGCCGGTGGCCGTGGTGCTCGACATCGGACTGTCCGGAATGGACGGACTCGAGGTCTGCAAGGCCATGCGCGCGGCCGGGGACTGGACCCCGGTGCTGTTCGTGACGGCTCGAGACGACGAGCTCGACCGCCTGCTCGGCCTCGAGATCGGGGCCGACGACTACCTCACCAAACCGTTCAGTCCGCGTGAGCTCGCGGCCCGCGTGCGGACCGTGCTGCGCCGGGCTTCCGGCCCACCGGCCGCGGAGACGTTCGAGTGCGCAGGCGCGCGCGTCGACGTCACGAGCCGCCGGGCGTGGGCCGGCGGCGTGGAGATCACACTGACCTCCACGGAATTCGACCTGCTCACCTACCTCGTGCGCCACCCGGGGCGGGTGTTCTCGCGCGACCAGCTGCTGGCGGCCGTGTGGGGCTATCCAGCCGCGGCGGGCACGCGGACGGTCGACGTCCACGTGGCGCAGCTGCGCGCGAAACTCGGCGGGCACAGTCCGATCAGGACAGTTCGGGGCATCGGGTACGCGGCGGACACCGGATGAGGGGCACGCTCGGGCTGCGCATCACCGTGGTGTGCCTTGCCGTCGCGGGCATCGCGGTCATCGTGGCCGGTCTGGTCGCTTCGCGACTCGTACGCACGACCGCGGATTCGGTGCTGCAACAGTCGCTCAAGGCGCAGGCCGACGTCGTCGCCGGCCAGCTCGGCACCACCGGCATCGGCAACCGCCTCGGCGTCGGCAAGGTCGCCGATGTAGTCCGCGGACAGGGCATCTCGGTGGTCGTGCGGCGCACGACCGGCCAGGACGTCGGCGACGCGACGGCCACGCGAGCGGCCGACCGCGCTGGGCTCGCGTCCGGCCAGGACCACTCGGGCCGCGTCACCATCGACGGCCAGCAGTATCTCGTCGAGGTCCGCGCCGTCGGGCCACGCGACGCCGCGTTCGCGCTGGTCCAGCCAGCGCGCAGCGGGGAGGCGACGCAACGCGCGCTGGTGCGCAACATCGCGCTCGCGCTCGGCATCGGGCTCGTGGTCGCCGCGGTCGCCGGGTACGCGTCGGGCCGGCTGCTCGGCAGGCCCCTGCGCAAGGCCGCAGCGGCTGCGGCAGGCCTGCGGGCGGGCCGGCGCGACGTACGCGTACCCGTGGAGGGGCCCGTCGAAGTCGCCGAGGTCGCCGGTTCGCTCAACGAGCTCGCCGATGCCCTCGCCCACAGCGAAGCCCGCCAGCGCGAATTCCTGCTTTCGGTCT
Organism: Amycolatopsis sp.; assembly: GCA_035551175.1. Taxonomy (GTDB): domain Bacteria; phylum Actinomycetota; class Actinomycetes; order Mycobacteriales; family Pseudonocardiaceae; genus Amycolatopsis. The sequence goes on from DASZNR010000125.1 coordinate 60,353, forward strand.
CCCACGAGCTGCGCACGCCGTTGACCGCGGTCACCGGGTTCGCCGAAGCGATCGCCGACGGCGTCGCCGAAGGCCCAGCCGCGCGCCACGCCGCCGAGACGATCCACCGCGAAGCCCAGCGGCTGGAACGTCTGGTCACCGATCTGCTCGAGCTCGCGCGCCTCGGCGCCGACGAGTTCCACCTCGACCTCTCGACCGTCGACCTCGCCGCGCTCGTGCGGGACCGGGCGCAGGTGTGGCAGCTACGCTGCGCCCGGGAAAACGTGCTCCTGCACGTCGACGAGCCCGCCGCACCCGTGTATGTCACCGCCGACGCGCGCCGCGTGCAGCAGGTCGTCGACGGCCTCGCGGAGAACGCCCTACGCGTGACCCCGGCCGGCGCGCCGATGGTGTTTTCCCTCGTAGTCGCCTCGGGCCACGCCTACCTCGCCGTGCGCGACGGCGGACCCGGCCTCGCCGCGGAGGACTACGCCGTGGCTTTCGAGCGCGGCGTGCTGAACAAGCGCTACCGCGACCGCCGCCCCGTCGGGTCGGGCATCGGCCTCGCGCTCGTCCACGGCCTGGTCACGCGCATGGGCGGCGCGATCACCGCCGGCCCGGCGCCTGAGGGCGGGGCGGCGTTCACGATCGCGCTGCCGCTCGCAACCGCGGTGCCCGCGCCCTGACGGCCATCGGCGCCCCTTGCTCGACGACCCGGCCGGTCCGACGGGCTGAGCACGGCTGCACGAGATGAACGCACGGGCACTTCGTCCCAGCCGGAGCTCAGTTCACGCAGCCGGTGGCGGTGGTGGCCACCGGCTGCTGTGGCGTGCCGCTCGTGGGTGCACCCGACGGTGGGTCGGACCAGGTCGTCATGGCGATCGGGTGCACGCCGCCGTGACTGCCGGCCGGCGTGACGGGCTCGCCGGAGCCACCCGAGGCCGATACGTCGGGCGAAGTCACCTGCTCTTGCACGAACTGCTGGACCTGCTGCGGATCCACCTGCACCGCGTCACCGTCGGCCGGTGTCGGCAACGACAGGCTCTGCACGGGGATCGTCACGAACGTGATCTTGCCGGAGCTGAGGCCGTGCAGCTGCTGCGCGAAGCCGAGCAGATCCCAGCCCTGGTCGAGCACGACCGAGCCCTGCAGTGCATCGACCAGCGCGGAAAGCTTGCCGGGGTTCGTGAGTGTGCCCGAGCTGAGCACCTTTTTCGCCATGCCGGCCAGGAACGCCTGCTGGCGCGCGATCCGGTCGAGGTCACCGTTGGGCAGGCCGTGGCGCTGCCGCACGAACTCGAGTGCCTGCACGCCTGAGAGCGTCTGCACGCCGGCCGGGAAGTTCGCGCCGGAATACGAGTCGTGCACCGGGTTGTTGAGGCACACCTGCACACCGCCGACGGCCTCGCTCAGCGCCGCGAAACCGGCGAGGTTCACCGCGGCGTAATGGTTGATCGTGAGCCCGGTGAGCTTCTCGACCGTCGCGATCGAAGTTCGAGCGCCTGCGGCGTCGGCTGCCACTTCGAGCTGCGGGCCACTGAGCCCCTTCGCCGCGAGCTCCGAGCGGGCCGAGGCTCGCGCACGGCTGTAGGCCGAATTGATCTTGTGCTTACCGTAGCCGGGAACGTCCACATAGGAGTCACGGGGAATCGAGATCGCCGTGGCGGCCGCGCCGCCCGCGGGTACATGCACCACGATCATCGTGTCGGTGGTGTCGCCGCCGTCGTCGCTACTTCCGGCGTGCAACGAGTCGAGCACGTTCTGTGGCAACGGGTTCCCGTTGGCGTCGGTGCGTGAATCGAGCCCGACGACGAGGATGTTCTGCGCGACCTCGAGCGGCTGCCCGGCCGCCACGCCTGGCACCTGCGCGGCGGGCGGGATCACGTCGGCGGTCACCAGGCCGGAGTCGAGGCGGTGCAGTTGCGACCACGCGTAGCCGGTGACGCCGAGCACCAGCGTCGACACGACGCCGAGCACGACCCGGCCGCCGATGCGGCGTGGGCGCGACGTGAACAGCACGACAACGTTTCCTTTGCTTCCCGGTGGAGGGGCTTGCGCCCTCTTCCGAGGATCACCGCGTTAGCTGGGAATAGCCTGAGAAACCTGTCGTGAATGTGTGATGGTGCCCATTCGGCCGAGTCGTCGTGGGCTGGAAGTGAGCCAAGCCACCAGTTCTGCGACGCGGTGTGCCCGAACGCATACGCCGGGCACGCGTCAGCGCGGCATGCGCCGCCACACCGCGCGCGGGAGAAGGCGCAGCACCGCGAAGACCGGACGGAGCACCCCCGGCACCCAGACGACGGCGCGCCGGCGATTCAGCGCCCCGACCGTGGCGTCGGCGACCTGGTCGGGCGTGCTGGAGAACGGTGCGGGCGACATGCCCTCGGTCATCCGGCCGATCACGAACCCGGGCCGCACCAGCAACAGATGGACCCCACTGCCGTGCAGCGCATCGGCGAGCCCGCAGGCGAATCCGTCGAGACCGGCCTTGGCCGAGCCGTACACGTAGTTGGCGCGCCGGACCCGTACGCCCGCGACGGACGAGAAGACCACGATTCGCCCCGAACCCTGCGCGCGCAGCAGCTCTGCCGTGTGGGTGAGCACGGCCACCTGTGCGACGTAATCGGTGTGGACGATCGCCGCGGCGTGCGCCGCGTCGGACTCCGCGCGGGCCTGGTCGCCGAGGATGCCGAAGGCAAGCACGACCACATCGAGCGGGCCGTGCGCGGCAGCCACTCGATCGAGGAACGGGCGGTGCCCGGTGAGGTCATCGGCGTCGAACTCCGCGGTCTCGACCACCTCGGCGCCCGCCGCGCGCAGCGTCGCCACCTGTTCGCCGAGGTCGGTGCCCGGGCGCGCGGCCAGCACGAAGCGGCGCGCGCCGCCCGCGGCGAGCCGCTGGGCGACCGCCGTCCCGATCTCGCTCCGCCCGCCCAGCACCAGCACCGTTCCGCTCACGCGCGGCAGTCTGCCAGCCGATTCCGACCGCGGGTCCGGTGGGCCATGTCCTACACCGTATGTCCTACACCGCATGTCCCGTACTCCCTGGTTCGAAAGAAGCCCGAGCCGCAAGACGCTCGTGACGATCGCCGTGCGGCTCGCGGGCGAGTGCGGTGGACCACGTGCCGCGGCGGCGCCCACACTGATCCACTTACCCACGTTCCGGACGGGGCCGACCACGAGATCCGAGAGAGGCGCTCCGTTCCTCGATCGCACTGCTCGTGTGATCGCGTGCCTGAAGCACCTGCCGCGCGGGCCGAAGCACCCGCGGAAGGAATCCGCCTGAGCTACGGTTTGCCCGTGGACGAGTTCGGGCAGCTCCTCGAGCGGCACCGCCGCGAGATCCAGGTGCACTGCTACCGGATGAGCGGTTCGCTCGAGGAGGCCGAGGATCTGACGCAGGAGGCGTTCCTGCGCGCGTGGCGCGGGCGGTCGGGCTTCGAGGGCCGGGCGAGTCTGCGGACGTGGCTCTATCGCATCGCCACCAACGTCTGTCTCGACGCACTGGCTCGGCGCTCCCGCCGCGTCCTGCCCGATGAGCTCCGCTCCGCCGCCGACCCCGGCGGTGTTCCCACCGCACTGGATCTGCCCTTCCTCGGCCCGATCCCTGATGCGCTGCTCGACCCGGCGGCTCCGGGTGCCGACGAAGCCGTTGTCGCCCGCGAGACGATCGAACTCGCGTTCCTCGCGACCATCCAGCACCTGCCGCCACGTCAGCGCGCCGCCCTCATCCTTCGCGACGTTCTCGATTGGTCTGCCAAGGACACCGCCGCCCTCCTCGAAACCTCGGTCGCCTCGGCCAACAGTGCCCTGCAACGCGCCCGCCGAACGCTGCGCGAGCGTCTCCCGGCCCGCCGCGCCGAATGGTCCACCGGCGCGCCCTCGCCCGCCGAGGCCGCACTGCTGCGCCGCTTCGTCGCCGCCTACGAAGCCGGCGATCCCTCCGCCGTGGCCGCGCTCCTTCGTGAAGACGCGCGCGCGATCATGCCGCCGTACGCCCTGTGGTTCGACAGCCGCGACCGCATCGTCGCCGCCCTGCGCACCAGCATGGACCCGACCTCGCCGTACTTCACCGGTTCCTTCCGGATGGTCCCCGTGCGTGCCAACCGCCAGCCCGCGGTCGCCACCTGGCTCCGCTCCCCCGGCGCCGCCGAGTTCCGTGCCTTCGGAGTCTGTCTGCTGACGGTCGTCGGCGACCAGATCACGGCGATGGCCGCGTTCGAACTGAGCACGTTCGCCCCGTACGAGCTGCCGGACGTCCTGCCGGCCTGACGGCAGGCCCGGCAGCAGTTTCGCCGCACGAACGGTCCCGTCGCATGGCGGACCGTCCCGTTCGGCACCGGAAAGAACTCAGGGGTTTCGGCCCGAGCGGTCCCGCCGTGAGTACCGGCGGCCGATTTCGTGCGACGAACGGAACCGGCCCCGGAAAAAGGCACGCGCCGAGCCGAATGCGGAGGCGTTCGGGAGTGAGAGCCGGGTGTCGGAATCGGGCAGTGTCGGAATCGGGCAGTGTGGAAACAGGCGGTGTGGAAACAGGCGGTGTGGAAACAGGCGGCGTGGAACAGGTGGTGAATCAAGCGGTGTGAATCAGGCAGGTGGGAAGGGACGAAAAATGCCCGGGTGGTGACCGACGAAGGTCACCACCCGGGCACAGCCCGGACCGCAAGGGTTTTCCGGGAAAAGTCCTCGCCGACGCTGCCGGGAATGGTCACCGGCGCGGGGTCAGGCGGCTCGGTGCCGGGCGGCGGCGGTGCGGGTGCGGACCAGTTTCCGGCGTTCCAGCTCGGTGGTCCCCCCGAAGATGCCGTTGTCGAGGCCGTTGTCGAGAGCGTAGGAAAGGCACGCTTCGCGAACCGGGCAGCGCGCGCAGACCGCCTTGGCCTGGGCGACCTGCCGGGCTCCGGGGCCGACGTCCGAAATCGGGAAGAACAGTTCCGGGTCCTCGTCCTGACAGGCCGCACGGGACAGCCAGCCGGTGGTCGTGAGTTCCATTGTCGCGTTTCACCTCCTGTCTACAGTGTCCAATTCGGTCAACCGACTTGTTCCGGGCGCGCACGACTCAGCACAACTCGTTGTGGCACTCGGTGGGCTTTCGGCCACTCCCGCCCAGCCCGTGGGGCCCGGCGGAGAACCGAGTTTCCAACGTACCACCGGTAGCGGTGGTGCCCACTGAAGAAGGTCCCAGGTCACACTGGATTTTCTTGTGGTCTGCCGCGGGCACGCGTACCCGCATACGCGAGGCTACCCACCGTGCCGAGATCTAATCGTTACACCTGAAGCCTCATTCACCGCACCTGTTCCCCAGAGGACGGGTCCGGGCACGGGAGGGAGCAGGGGGTGGACGGGTTCGACGGGTTCTTCCGCGCCGAGTTCCCGCCGCTCGTGGCGTTCCTGTGCGCGGCCGGCCTCGAACCCGCGGCGGCGCGGGACGCCGCCGTCGCCGCATTCGCACACGAAGCGAGCGGGTGGCCGCCGGCGGAGGACCCGCGAGCGCGGGTGCGGCTGGCGGCGGCTCGGCTCGCCGGTGGGCCGAGCTGGCCGGTGGACCGGGCCGCGGACCCGTCGGGTGATCACCTGGCCGCACTCGTCGAGCAGAACGCTCTGGGGGTCGAGCTGCTCGCCACGCTGCCGGACACGCAGCGCACCGTGCTGGCCTGGTCGCTCGACGGGTTCACCCCGGCGGCCATCGCCACGGCGCTCGAGATGCCCGCCACCACCGTGCGCTCGAACCTGCGCCACGCGCGGGAACGGCTGAAACGCCGGCTGTCCGTCGACGAGGAGGAGACACTCGTGGCCCTCTTGCTGGAAGCCGGCGCGACGCTCACGAGCGCGTTGCGCCGCGGCCTCGACACCGAGTCGGCACTCGGCGCGGCGGCGGAGTACCTGCCGCGCGCCCAGCCGCAGTGGCCCGTCGACGCACCCGTCTCCGCCGCCGTCGCGGGCGACCCGCACGCGGCCGCGCAGCTGCTGGCCGTGATCCGGCCGATGGTCGTGCGTTACTGCCGCGGCCGCATCGGCGGGGTCGATCGAGCTTTCTGCACAGCCGACGACGTGGCCCAGGAGGTGTGCATCGCGGTACTCGCCGCCCTGCCCTCCTACCGTGACCAGGGCCGCCCGTTCCTCGCCTTCGTCTACGGCATCGCGCAGCACAAGGTCGCCGACGCCCACCGCGCTGCGGCGCGCCACCGCTTCGACCTCGTCGCCGAGCCGCCGGACGCGCCGGATCCCACCGACGGCCCCGAGCACCGAGCCCTGCGCGGCGAACTCACCGCGCGCCTCAGGCAGCTGCTCGAAGTCCTGCCCGAACGCCAGCGTGAGATCGTGCTCCTGCGCGTGGTCGTCGGCCTCAGCGCCCAGGAGACGGCCGAGGTCGTGGGCTCGTCACCGGGCGCCGTACGGGTTGCCCAGCACCGGGCGCTGCTACGGCCGCGCGCCCTTCTGTCCGGCGACCACGGCTGAAGTCAACCGCCCACCTTCGCGACCACGAACTCCGCCAGCGTCGCGACCGGGCCCTCGGCGGCTTCCCGCGGCAGCAGCACGATCTCGACCTCGCCGGGATCGGGCAGCCCGAGGTGCGCCGGCAGCTCCACGAGGCCGGCGGGCACGAGACTGCGCGCGTGCACCGTGATGCCGAGCCCGGCGGCGGCCGCGGCTCGCAATCCGGTGAGGCTCGACGTGAGACATGCCGCGCGCCACTCCAGCCCGGCCCGTTCGAGGGCTTCGACGGCGAGCTGCCGGGTCACCGACGGCATCGGATACTGCACGAGCGGCACGGGCTGGCCCGGTTCCAGCACGGTGGCCGTCGAGCCGATCCACACGAGCGGTTCGCGCCGAAGCACCCGGCCCGCGCTGCTCGCGCCCGGACGCCGCTTGCCCAGCACGAGATCCAGGCGCCCTTCACTCAGCCGGCGCGCCAGCACGTCGGAAAGCTCCACGTGCAGCTCCACGTCCACCAGCGGGTGACTACGGCGCAGGCGCGCGAGAATGTCCGGCAGCTCGTCGAGCACGAAGTCCTCGGACACGCCGAAGCGGACGCGGCCGCGCACCTGCGTGCCGCGGAAGTGGCGGGCGGCGCGGTCCTCGGTGTCCACAATGGTCTGCGCGAAACCGAGCATCGCCTGCCCGCGTGCGGTGAGATCCACGGCGTGGGTGTCGCGTTGGAACAGCAACCCGCCCGCTTCCCGTTCCAGGCGCCGGATGTGCTGGCTCACTGTGGGCTGTCCCACACCCAGCCGGCGGGCCGCCGCGGTGAAGCTGCGGGTTTCGGCCACCGCGAGGAACGACCGGCACAGCCGAGAATCCAGCATGCGTCACATCTTATCGGTGCCGACAATGACAGTGAGTACGGTGATCGGGGTTCCGAATGAACACTGCGCATCGGAAAATGGTGGAGAAAGGAGTTCCATGACGACTGTGCTCGCCCCCCTGACCCGCCCCGTGTCCGCCGTGCTGGCGAAGCTGCGGATCGACCCGTTCATCGCCGCGATCCTGTGCACGGTGGGCGTAGCGTCGCTCCTGCCTGCCTCCGGCGCGACCGCGACGGGCTTCGGGATCTCGGCGAACATCGCCGTCGGACTGCTCTTCTTCCTCTACGGCGCGCGCCTTTCGAGCAAGGAGGCACTCGACGGCCTGCGCCACTGGCGCCTGCACGCCACTGTGCTTTCGGCCACGTTCGTGCTGTTTCCCTTGCTGGGCCTCGCCGCTTCCTTCCTCTCGCCCGGTCTGCTGACTTCGCCGCTCTACACCGGGGTGCTGTTCCTGTGCCTGCTGCCCTCGACGGTGCAGTCGTCGATCGCGTTCACGTCGATCGCCAGGGGCAACGTCGCGGCGGCCATCTGCAGCGCGTCCGTGTCGAACCTGCTCGGCATCGTGCTCACGCCGCTGCTGGTCGCGCTCCTCCTGTCGGCCGACGGCCCTGGCGTGAGCGGTTCAGCGGTGCTGGACATCGTCCTGCAGCTTCTGGTGCCGTTCGTGGCCGGACAACTCGCGCGGCGCTGGATCGGCGGCTGGGTCTCGCGGCATTCGGCGCCGCTGAAGCTCGTGGACCGCGGGTCCATCCTGCTGGTCGTGTACACGGCGTTCAGTGAGGGCATGACGGAGGGCATCTGGCACCAGCTGGATCTCGGTCCGCTCGTCGTGCTGGTCGGGGTGTGCGTGGTGCTGCTCGCGGCCGTGCTCACGGCGACGAGCGTGGGCGCGCGGCTGCTCGGCTTCGCCCGCGCCGATCGGATCACGATCGTGTTCTGCGGATCGAAAAAGAGTTTGGCCAGCGGCCTGCCGATGGCGACCGTGCTCTTCGGCCACGGCCAGGTGGGCCTGATCGTGCTGCCGCTGATGCTATTCCACCAGATTCAGCTGATCGTGTGTGCCGCGATGGCTCGCCGGTATGCGCGCCAGCCGGCGGCCACGGAGGACGACTCCGACGAGCCGGGCGAGCTCCTCGCCGCCTGAGCTCCGTAGGAGAAACTCGTGAGTGGCGGTGCCGGTTAGAACTGGCTCAGAACTGGCTCAGAACTGGCGCTGCCACTCACGAAGCTCTGCTTTGTGGACGGTGGCCGGCCGCGCGGGTTCAGGCGGCGGGGCGGGGCAGGCCGAGGTTGTCGCGGAGGGTGGGGCCGGCGTAGGAGGTGCGGAAGAGGCCCCGGTGTTGCAGAAGAGGGATGACGTGGTCGACGAAGGTGCTCAGTTCGTAGGGCAGGGTGGAGCCCATGATGGTGAAGCCGTCGACGGCACCGGCGGCGTGCCAGGTGGTGATGTGCTCGGCGAGCTGCTCGGGGGTACCGACGAAGTGGTACTGGCCGGCGCCGCTCTTGAGGTTCTCGGTGAGTTCACGCAGTGTGGCTTGTGGGCGTTCGCGAGCGAGGGCGTAGAGCTGTTCCGCCCGGCTGGACGGCGCGGCGCGCCCGGTGACGTCAGCGGGCAGTGGGGCATCGGGGTCGAAGCCGTCGGGATCGAGTCCGGCGGTGTAGAGGATGTTCTGCCAGCGAAATTCCGAGCTGGCCAGGGCCTCGAGCCGATCGGCTTTCGCACGGGCTTCGGACTCGGTCCCGCCGAGGGTGATCATCAACGCGGGCAGCACGAGCACGTGTGCGGGATCGCGTCCGGCAGCCGCCGCCTGCCGGTGCAGGTCGGCGCGGAAGGTGACCGCCGCCTCCAGTGACGGTGGACCCGAGAACACCAGCTCCGCGTAGCGAGCGGCCAGCCCGATACCCGCCGCCGACTGTCCAGCCTGCACGAGCACCGGCCGCCCCTGCGGCGAGCGCGGGAACGGCAGGATCCCCTCGACGTCGTAGAACTCGCCGTGGAACCGCGGCGCGTGCAGCTTGCTGCGGTCGGCCCACACCCCGAGCCCACGGTCACCGACGACGGCACCGTCTTCCCAGCTGTCCCAGGCGCGCGTGACGACGTCGACGAACTCGTGTGCCCGCGCGTACCGGTCGGCGTGATCGGGGTACGCGGCCTCGCCGTAGTTCGCGGCCGCCAGCGGGGTCACGGTCGTCACGATGTTCCATCCCGCACGCCCGCCACTGAGGTGATCCAGCGTCGCCCATCGGCGCGCCAGCTCCCACGGCTTGTTGTACGTGGTGGATCCCGTGCCGATCAGTCCGATGTGGCTGGTCACCCCCGCCAGCGCAGACAGCACCGCGATCGGATCGAACTGCGTCTGCGGCAGATACGTCGTGCGGTACTCGGCGATCGCGATGTTGTCCGCCAGGAACACGGTGTCCATCAGCCCGCGTTCGGCCGTCCGCGCGATGTCCGCGTAGTACGGCAACCCGAGCACCCCGCGCACGTCGTCGTCGACCACCCGCCACGCCGATTCGTGATACCCGTTGGGCCACACGAACGCGTTGAAGTGAAACTGCCCCGCCGCCACCGAATCCACCCCACTCAAGCCGAACATCCTCTGACAATTTCCGCGGCGGGCCGCGCCTCAGGCCAGTCCCTGCTGTTTCAGCCAATCCTTCGCGACGTCTGCTGCCGGGTCGCCGTCGGCGTCAACGCGGGCGTTGAGGTCACGCAGGTTGGCCGTGTCCAGTTTGGCGCTGACGGCGTTGACCACATTGGCGAAGTCGGGACCGCGTTCGTCGAGCACCTTCTGGCTGACGGCGGGCACGACGTTCTCCGTCGGCTCGATACCCAGATCGTCCTGCAGCACCACGTACTTCGGGTCGCCGGCGACGGGGCTGACGGAGTCGACCGGGATGACCGTGGCGGCGCCGGAGTCGAGCTGCTGGACGCGGGGGCCGATTTCCTGCACGGTCTTGAACGTCGCGTTCGTCAGCTTGTACACGTCGGTGAAGCCCTTGAAGCACGGCAAGCGCGTTTCGCACTCCGGACCGCCCGCCATCACGACCTTGTCGAGCTTCTTCAGGTCGCTGATCTTCTTCAGTCCCTTGGCCTTCGCGAGGTCGGCCTTGACGACGTACACGTCCTTGTCCTCGGCGGGCGAGTAGTTCAGCAGGCCGATGCCTTCCGGCTTGAACAGCGCCGCCAGTTGCGCGTGCTCCCCCGCGGCGTCCTTCACCGCCTCCTTGCCGAAGCCGGTCGCGATCGCCGCGCCCTGGTACTCCGGCACGAACTGCAGCTCGCCCTTCTTCAGCGACGGATAGATCAGCTCCCGCGAGCCGAGGTTCAGCTTCCGCGTGACCGGATAGCCCTTGGCCTCCAGCGCCCCCGCATAGATTTCCGCGAGGATCTGGCTGTCGGTGAAGTTGAACGACGCCACGACGATCGGCGCACCGCCCTTGCTCTGCGCAGCCGGTTGATCACCGCCCCCGCACGCCGCCAGCCCCAGCGCGGCCACCGCTATCGCCCCGGCCACTCGGATGTTTCGGCTCCAGCCCACGTCTCACCACTCCTCATCGCGTTCGCCAGGGTGGAACCCTAGCCGGGACCACCGACAAAAACCCAGATGGCGAGAATCACCGGCATCCGGGAATACCGGGGCACCGCGTTCGAGCCCGAACATGCGGGTTGCCCGGGGCTAGGGTGGCGCCGTGCCATCACCCGTGGATCCGCACCGTGAGCTGGTCGGACGGCGCGCCGAGTGCGCCGTGCTCGACCGGTTCGAGGGCGATGTGCGCGCGGGTCGCAGCCGCGCGCTCGTCGTGCACGGCGAGGCGGGCGTGGGCAAAACGGCCCTTCTTGATTACCTTTTCGGATCTTCTTCGGGTTGCCACCTGATCCGGGTCGCCGGCGGAGTCCGAAGTGGAGCTGCCGTTCGCCGGACTGCACCAGTTCTGCGCTCCCTTGCTGCCGCGGCTGCCTGATCTCCCGGCGCCGCAACGAGAAGCCCTGCGAACGGTCTTCGGGCTGAGCGACGGACCGGCGCCGCACCGGTTCCTCATCGGACTCGCTGTGCTGGGCCTGGTCTCCGACGCCGCACAGGACCGGCCGCTGCTGTGCGTGGTCGACTGAGGTCCTCGCGGCGGCGATCGACCGGCACGCCTCCGACGACACGGTGTTCACGTCCGACACCGGCATGTCGACGGTGTGGCTCGCCCGGTTCGTGACCCTGCGCGGAACGCGGCGGCTCATCGGTTCCTACAACCTCGGCTCGATGGCCAACGCACTGCCGCAGGCGCTGGGTGCCGCCCAACTGGACCCGGCCCGGCCGGTCGTCGCGTTCTGTGGCGACGGCGGGCTCACGATGCTCATGGGTGAGCTGCTCACCGTCGCCGCCTACGAACTGCCGGTGAAGATCGTCGTGTTCGACAATTCGCGGCTCGGCATGGTGAAGCTCGAACAGGAGCAGGGCGGCATCCCCGAATTCGGGACACAGCTGAAGAATCCGGACCTCGCGGCTGTCGCCCGCGCGTGCCGCATCCACGCTGTCCGAGTCGACGATCCCGCGCGGGTCGACGACGAAGTGCGCGCCGCGCTGCTCCACCCGGGCCCGGCACTGCTCGACGTCGTCACCAACGCCGAGGAGATCGCCCTGCCACCCAAACCGACCGCCGCGCAGGCGTGGGGTTTCGCGATCGCCAAGCTCAAGGAAACGTTGATTTCCGCGTCCGACACCGAATGAGGGCCGTCAGTCCCCCACGTGGATGTGCGCCGCCCACCGCGACGGCACGGCGGGGTAGTCGTCTCGGGTCCGCCGCAGCGTCGCGGTCAGCGCCGTCGCCGCGTCGGCGGGGTCGGCCGGGCGCGTGCCGTTCGCGGTGAGCTCGGCGTAAACGGCGCGAGCGGTTTCGGCGCTGTCCGCGGTGTGCCACAACGTGCCGATCACACCGCGAAAACCCGCGAGGTGAAACGCCGACGCGAGGTTCAGCGGTTCGTCCAGCAGATGCGCGTCGGCGCTCGCGGTGTCGCACGCGGACAGGAACGCCAGCTGCGCCTGCGTGGTCCTCAGATCGCGCAGGAGCGAAGGCACGAACATTCCGTCGCTGAGCATCAGCCCGCCCAGGTCCGGATGGCGGGAGGACGTGACCGCCCTGCCGTGACAAGCCAGGTGCGCGATCGCGTGCTCGTGCAGCCCGTCCTTGATGGCCTCGGCGGACGCGGCGGCATCGAGCAGCACGGTGGAGCCCGGCAGCATCGCGGCCACCTCCTCGGCCTCGGTGCGGACGTTCGCCAGCACCGCACCTCGCTCGCTCGTGCCGACGCCGACGACGAGCGCGGTCGGCCGGGCGTGCCGCGGCCGGGCGGTGGCGACGGTGTCGGCCAGCGCCGTGAGTGACGGTGTGTAGGAGGACACGACCCGGTCGAACACCGTCTGTCCCCCGGCTTCGCGGTGCCGTCCGGCCGCGTGCAGCGGCAGCCCCGTCGTCGCGCCGACCGGGCACCACCACACGCGCTTGCCGGTGACGCGCTCCAGCACCGGCCCGGCTGTGGTGTCCCACAGCCATTCCAGCACGTCGTGCACGTCGAGCTGTGCCTGCTCGCGCCGGTCGAACGAGCACGCGGGGTTTTTCACATCGGCCAGCGCCGCGCGCAGTTTCGCAACCTGCGCCCGAGCGGTCACCTCGCTCAGCTGCCGCAGTGGCACGGCGGCCACGGGTTCGGTGTACTCGCCCGGCACGATGAACGCGGTGCCCGTCGCGCTCACGATCACGACGGTGTGGCCGTGGAGCCGTTCGCGCAGCAGGGCGAGTTCGGGCGGGCGCAGGAGGTCTTCGAACCCGGGCACCGACCGCGCCTCCTCGACCAGACCGTCGCGGCGCGCGGCGAGCCGGCGGATCCGTTCGACCGCCTGCGGCCGTGGATCCCAGTCCTCGCTCGAGGATTTCCCCTGGTACTTGACCTCGATGGTGAACGTGAATTCGGAGTACGCGTCGGCGTCGGTCAGGTCTTTCTCGACCTGGCTGAGCTTCTCGGCGAGATCCGGGCGCACCTCACGCAACCGCGCCCAGCCGCGGCGCACGCCCCAGGCGTCGCCGAACAGCACGCCGCGGCACCGTTCGAGCAGTTCCACCGCGCGGTCGAGCTGCCCGGACCGAACGCCGGCGTCGGCCACGCGGTCGGCCAGCCCGTCGATCTGCCGCACGGCCCGCATCCGCCGCAGCCGCGGCAGCGCGCGGCTGACGCTCGCGGGAATCGCCTCGATCACGCGCTCCTGCGCGGCCAGCCACGTCACCGGATCCGCTTCGGCGAGCAGCTCCGCTTGCGCCTGCTCGCTGTCCAGCCGGTACTGCGCCGAGGCCGACGGATGCTCGCCGACCGCCCGGTAGTGGGCGATCGCCAGCTCGCGCAGCTCGTCGGCGCGCGGGCCACCGAACTTGGCGAGTTCCCGCGCGGAGCGGGCGAGCAGGTAGGCGCGCACGGGCCACCAGTGGTGCTCCCGCGGGGTTTCGCGCACGGCCTTCTCACCGAGATCGAGCGAATCGTCCAGCGCCTCCAAGTCGCCGCACTGGTCGAACCGGTGGTACAGCAGGCCGGCGATCGTGCTCTCGATGCGCGGGTGGTCGGCGTGGCCGGGCGGTAGCAGCGCGAGCGCAGCGCGGTAGGCGCGTTCGGCTTCCTCGAACGGTTCGGGGTCCGTCGCCTCCAGGACGACTGCCTGCCGCTCGACGGCGTTGGCGTAGTTGTAGAGCATCCCGACGCGGCGCGCGTCGGTGACCGGCATCGTGGCCACGGCTTTCGCACCGGCCTCGACGGACTTGGCGAACAGGCTCTCGTCGTCCTCCCCCACCAGGCTCTTCTCGGCCACGCGCTGTGCGGCGCCGGACAGCGTCGACCAGCGCAGCGGCAGGTTCGGATCGTCGGGCGGGGTCAGGGCGATGGCTTCTTCCGCGACGGTGATCGCTTCCTGGCCGGCTGCCGGGTTGGCGTCCATCTCGAACTGGCGCACCAGCGCGGACGCCAGCGTCGCCAGCCGCAGCGCGCGCTCCTCGTCGTCGGGCGACGGAAGCTTCACCAGCTCACGGGCCGCGTCGACGGCCGCCTGCACGTCGTCGACGGACCGCGTCTGCACCGACGCCATCGACGCCGCGTGTGCCGCCGCTTTCAGCAGCCGGGTCCGGCCCCGGTCGTCGGGGGTGGTCGTCATCTGGGCTTCCGACACGGCATCGCACGCGAGCCCGACCGCCTCGTCGTCACCACCGATCTCCCACAGGTCGACGTTGGTGCCGTAAAGGTCGAGCAGCGCGTCGAAGCGGTCCTCGTGGTCGAGCGGAAGGCCGAGGGCGAGCAACCACGCCTGGTCGCGCCGCGCCACGAGCACGCCCGGAGCGAGGTCTCGCCGCAGCAGCTCGTCCAGTTCTTTGCGGTGTGCGCGCAGCAGACGGCGATCCCGGTGGCAGTCGCGGAGGAACCGCGCGAGGTCCGGCCCGATCCGTTCGGAGACCTCCTTCTCCAGCTGCGCCAGCACGGGCACGGTCGCGCTGCGGCCGTAGTCACGCCGCAGGGCCTCGGCGAGATCGCGGCACGTCACGAGTGCGCCCGCCAGATGGATCGGCGCGGCGCCACCGGAATAGAGATCGGCTTCATACTGTGCAAGCTCGACCAGAATGTCCTGCCACACCGGGCGTTCCCGCAGTGCCAGCTGCGCCGCGGCTCGGTAGTCGGCGAGCACCCGGCCGGGCCGTCGGCCTGCCCGGCTTCTCGCCCGGGCCCGCGCGAGGAGCCGGCGGGCGCGCTGCGGATCGTCCGGCGGCGTGTGCACGACAACCCACTCGAGCCCGTTCAGTACGTGCCCGACGTTGGCGTTGGTGCCCTCGTGCTCGTCGAGCAGCTCCAGGAGTTCGCATTGGTCGACGGTGAGCGCCGCCTTCAGCCGGTCGTCGTCGAGGGCGTTCTGCAGTGTCGTGTAGGCGTTGGAGAAGCGGATGAGCGACGGCACGTCGCGGCGGATGCCGAAGTCGTCGCGGGCCTGCGCGAGCCGGGCGTACTCCGGCGAGGCGATCACCGCGCGGACCGCCGGATCGGGTTGCTCGCCCCTGATCGAGGCCCAGAACTCGCGGTCGACAAGCCCGTCGAACCCGCCTTGTGCGCGGTAGCGCAACCAGTGCGCCTTCGCGAGATCCGGCAGCAGGTGCTGTGGGCACTGCCACGGCGGCGGCAGCTCGGCCGTCAGCAGCGCGCCGATGTCCCCGGACTGCTCGAAGTCCTCGACCACCGACCTGACGAAGTCCACGACAAGCTCCTACCTGCGGTTGAACCCTTGATCTGGATCTGGGGCGAAGTCCGGACCACGCGGCCCTTCGAATCCGCAAGGCAGCCCCCATCCCCGAATGACGCAGCCTCCACGCACTCACGGTTGTCCGCCCTCGAGTACGAGGACTCGAACCACTTGAGGTCAGTCATCGATATTCTCCAGCTCACCTGCAATCTGGGCAATCACTTTCAGGGACGCCAGGCCCACCGCGAGGTCACGGATTCGACCGCGGCGCAAACGTAGCGTTCGACTTTCTCCGCGCGGGAGAGCGCTGTCGCGAGCGCGGGGCTGGCTGGTGTAACGAGCCGCCTCCCGCCACGACCTACCGTCATGACGACACTGAGCGCGGCCAGGGGTTTTGCCCACAAGTGCGAGAACGCCCTGCAGATCGGGTTGACCGCCGTCGGGTTCGGCCAGTCGCAGGACCGGATGATTGCCGAATCCGACCGGTATTGGACCGATCCGACCGCAGCAGGCTGGGGCGGCAACTCGCATTGGCGCGGAACCGGGCCTTTTGCCGAAGACGACAACCTGTGGCTCAACGTCGGCCGCGACCATTGGGACAGATTCCAGGTAGGTGCCAGGGCCGCGGGGTTCGACCGGGAGATGGCTCGCGTCGTCGAATGGGGCATCGGAGGAGGCTCCAACGCGCTCGCGTTCGCCCCCTACTGCCGCGAAATCGTCGGCGTCGATGTCTCCGCCGAGTCCGTGAAAGAAGCTGGACGTCACCTCTCGAACACGGCCGTTGCCTACCTGCCCGTCCAGATAGGTATGGACAGCCCCGAAACCGCGCTGGATGACATCGGCGCGGGAACCGTGGACGCGTGGATCTCCTATTACGTGTTGGAGTTGGTGCCTTCACCCGCATACGGGTTGCGGATCATGCAGATCGCCTATCGCCTGTTGAAACCCGACGGACTGGCGCACGTGCAGATCAAGTTCAAAACCTCGGATCCGTTGACGTGGCGACGTGGCCGCTCCTACCGGCATGGGATAGCCCAGGCGGCGCCCTACCAGATTTCCGAGTTCTGGCAGGCGATGCACCGTCTCGGGTTCGAACCGGTCACGGTGCAGGTACTGCACAAGAACGCGCTGGACAAGAACTACGCCTACTTCACACTTCGCAAGCCCTCAGCTTGAACGTGCGTATCTGGCGGGCAACGCACGGTCGAGTGCCCGGCTTCGACGACACCCCAGGTCTCCCGCACGGGCGTCGGCATGCTCCGTCGACCAGAACGACACCGACCTGACGAAGTCTTCGCGCAACCTCCCCCGGAATGGTTTCGTCCACGGTAGCGTGGCCGGGATCGCCGAGTAGGGGTTCGGAGAAGCACATGGCACCATCGACCGGTCCGCGCGTGAGCGTGTTGTGCGAACAGGCGGGAGACGCGCTGGCCGAACGCGCCGCGCGCTACGGCGTCACCGACGTACTCACCCGCGTGGTGGAGGCGGCATCGCGAGGCGAAGTCGCCGAAAGTGACCTCGACGCGCTCGACGCAGCCTTCGCCGCGCACGGCATCGACCATCTGACCCAGGGGCACCGCGGGTTCGAACCGTGGCCGGGCGCGCGAGACGTCGGATACCTGGTTTGGGAGTGCCCGACCGGCGCGTGCTCCCGTGCGACGACCGGCGACCGCCCGGCGTGCCGGCTCACGGGGCGACCGTTCCGCGAGACCCGGGTCGATCTGTGAACGCGTTCCTCACGGAGCTGGGCAAAACCCTCGCGGGCCGGTGGGCCGCGGCGCTCGCGCTGCCCGCAGCGGTGTTCGTCGCCGTCGCGGTGGTGGGCGTGGTGCTCGGCCCGGCGCACGCGCTCGACGCCGGCCTGCTGCGAAGCCGGGTACTCGTGGTCTCGACGGGTCCGGCGCTGCTGTGGGCGGCGGCCGGGTTCGTCGCCGCGACCGCCGTCGTGGGCCTTGCCGCGACCGCGCTCGGCGGGGCCGTCGTCGCCACGTGGGGCGCGGGTGATTCGGGGCTGGGCCGTCCGTTCACGGCGCTGCGCCGGCGCCGTTGGCAGCGCGCGACGGCGAAGGCGGACACCGCCGTGCGCGCCGTGCTCGCCGACCGCCAGGACCGGCGGGCCCGCGCAGCCGCCCGCCGGGCCGTCCTGCGCCGGGAGGCGCTGTCCCCGGCCGAACCCGAAAGCCCGACCTGGGCGGGTGACCGGCTTCGTTGGGTGTCCGACCGCGTGCGGCGCACCACGGGCCTCGATCTGACCACCACCTGGCCACGACTGTGGCTCGTCCTGCCCGACGCCGTGCGCGCCGAACTGACCGCGGTGCAGGACCGCTGCGCCTCGGCGGCCCGCACCCCGGTGTGGGGCGTGGCGTACGTGGCCATCGGCGTCTACTGGTGGCCTGCCCTCCTGCCGGGCTTGTGGCTGCTGCTGCTCGCCCCGCGGCGGATCCGCAGATCCGTCGGCGTGTACGCCGATCTCGTCGAGGCGTCGATCGACCTGCATGGCCGGACCGTCGCGACGCAGCTGGGGTTCGACCTCCCCGGCCCGATCACCCGGGAGGTCGGTGAGCAGGTGACCGAGGTGCTGCGGAAACCGATTCCGTCCACAACGGACTGACCCGAAGTGGCGCGGACGAGGTCGCGGGCCCGCTCGCGAACCGACGAGTGTCCACACTGAAGCCGGACCGACAGTGAGATCCGCCAAGCGGATGCCGTCGGCCTCCCGAGTTCACCTCCCGCAGCCTGTTACTCGGACTTCTCGGCACCATCACCGGCTTCACCCACCGACTCCGCCGCCACGGACCGAGCGGGCGCGGCCGTGATGGCGCGCAGCACGGCCGGGTCGGCTTTCGGTTCTCGTGCCGCCGTGAGCAGTCCGTTGGTCTCCTGCTCGGTGTCGGTGAGCTGGGTGTAGCAGAACCCGGCAATCCCCGGGCAGCCGAGCAGCGCGGTGGTGAGGTCGCGGTAACGCTCGACGAGGTCGGCCGCCGAGTCGGCCGTGCTGTAGCCGGACCAGAGATCCCCTTCGGCCGGCGCGTAGCTGATGCCGCCGTACTCGCTGATCAGCACCGGCTGGCCCCGCCACTCGTCGTCGGTCACGTGGATCGCCCGGCCACCGGGCCGCAGGCCGGCGAGCACCTCGGGCAGCGATGCCGGGTCGCCGCCGTAGCGCTGCCGCAAGACCGCGCCCGACGGCGCGTAGTCGTGCACCGTCCACACGTCGCTGTCCACGTGTTCCCAGCCGTCGTTGGAGATCACCGGACGGCTCGGGTCGAGTGCGCGCGTCAGACCGGCGAGGGCGGCGGCGTAGCGTTGCTGGTCGTCTCGCGTCGCGATGTCCGGCACGCCCCAGCTTTCGTTGAGCGGCACCCACGTGACGATCGACGGATGACTCGCGTCGCGTTCGAGCACCTCGGTCCACTCGCGCGTGAACCGCTCGATCGCGACCGGGGAAAAGTCGAAACTACTGGCCATTTCACCCCAGACGGCGCGGCCGAGCCGGTCGCACCAGTACAGGAACCGCGGGTCCTCGGCCTTCTGGTGCACGCGCACGCCGTTGAATCCGAGCGACTTGATCAGTTCGACTTCACGGCGCAACGCGTCGGCACTGGGGGCGCCGAGGTGGGTTTCGGGCCAATACCCTTGTTCCAGCACCATCCGCAGGAAGTACGGCCGTCCGTTGAGCAGGAAGTGACCGCCGCCGACGCTCGTGTCGCGGAACCCGAGGTAGCTGCGCCCGCGGTCGACCGCCTTTCCCTGCCACAGCAACGTGATCTCGGCGTCGATCAGCACCGGTCGCTCCGGGCTCCACAGCAGCCGCTCGAACTGCTGGCCGTCGCGCGCGGCGGGCACGCTGATCCGCTCGGCGAGCTCGCCGCCCTCGGGGACGCGGACCGTGCTGTCGGCCAGCACTTCGTCGCCGAGGCGCAGCACGACGCGGGCCGACCGCTCGCCGTGCCCCGCCGCGCGCAGCCGGAGTTCGACGCTGCCGTCGGCCACGTCGGGCGTCCAGCGCAGCGATCGGATGTGCTGCGCGGGCACGGTTTCCAGCCACACCGGCTGCCAGATGCCGCTCGTGCGGTGGTACCAGATGCCGGCCGGTTCGTCGGCGGTGTACTGCTTGCCGCGCGGCTGCGCCGGGTCCCGCGGGTCGTCCTGGGCGCGCACGACCACGACCTGGTCCGCGCCGGGGCGCAAGGCGTGCGTGACATCGGCGTGGAATCCGACGTGCCCGCCTTCGTGGGTCGCCACGACGTGGCCGTTGACCCACACCGTCGCACGGTAGTCGACGGCGCCGAAGTGCAGCAGCACCCGCTCCTGCGCGCCGGGTTCGGCGTGGAACTCCCTGCGGTACCACAGGATCGGGTGCGCACCGCGGTCGCCGATGCCACTCGCGCCGGATTCCGGTGGGAACGGCACGGTGATCTCGCGCTCGAACGGTCCGGTGTGCTCCCACCAGTGCGCGTCGAGGCCTTCACCGGTGTCGTCGTAGGCGAAGGCCCACTGTCCGGACAGGTCCGTCCAGTGGTCGCGCACGAGCTGAGGCCGCGGGTGCACCGCTTCGGTCAAGACGGTCCTCCGGAAAAGTCGGGGTGGTTGTGGACCTTTCGCGCACCATCGCACGGACGAGCGGTCCCTGGCCACCGGAGCCGCTGCGGTCGGCCGGCAACGCGGCCGCCCGGCGAGCGACTCCCGGCTTGTCGGGCGAAACCGACGTCAGCGACGACACACCGCACCGGCCTTTCCCGGTGTCGCCGGAGCCGACGAGGCTCCACGTTGTATCACACCATCGCACCGCCTTCTGTTCACTCGCCAGGGGTCCGAACGCAGCGGCGGCGGCACCCCCAACGGGCAGCTTTACGATCTCGCAGCCGGGCCCCTGCGAAACAGTGCACCTCTCGGCCGACCCCGCCAGCAACTCGCCGCGGCAGGAACTGGCGCGACGGCTGGTCCACGCGGAAGGCCCTCTTCCGTTGGCGGAGAAAGGGTTCGCGAAGTGACACGACCGTCGCATTCGGACAGTCACGCCGGGCCTTGCGGCCCTCGCGAGGACGGCCTAGCGTTGACCGGAACAACCCCGGTGGCGTCGTGGACGGTGATCCGATGGCCGACACAACCGCATCGCACCGGCGCCTGTTCATCCCGGGTGACCCGCCCGCCGACACGCGCCGCACCCACCTGGTCGCGGGCTACGAGCGCGACGGCAACGGCGACGAAGTCCTCCTCGCCGCCCGCGATCTGGCCGAACGGCTCGACGCCGCGCTGCACGTGGTCCACACGGTCTGCCTCTCCGACTACCCCGTGGATCCCGACAGTTCCGACTGGGAGGAGCAGGCTCGCCACACGCTCGCCGAAGAACACGAGGCCGCCCGCAGGATCCTCGCGCAGTGCCACACGCCGTGGAGCTACCACGCGGGCCACGGCGACCCCGTCCGCCTGCTGCGCACGGTCGCCGACGAGTGCGACGCGTTGATGTTCGTGGTCGGCAGCCGCGGTGAGAACGTCGGTGCCTGGGTGAGCCGGCTCGTCGGGCACTCGTCGGTGTCCCATGGCCTGATCAAGCGGTCGCACCGCCTCGTCACCGTCGTCCCGACGGCGCGGCACAGCCTCCCTGCCGAGGGCCGGCGCTAGCGCTTCCCGATCACCGCTCGCTGGTCACCACGGCGGCGCCTACAGCGCGAAGGCTCCCAATGGTGTCGCCCGTGGTCCGCGCCCCGTGCGCAAGGTTAGGATCGGCAAGCGTGAGGTATGCGATCGCGATTCCGCAGTTCTACGACGACGGTTCGTTCGACCCCGGCGCGTTCCGCGAGTACCTCGCGCGCGCCGAAGAAGCGGGGTACCACAGCGCGTGGACACAGGAGGCGGTGTTCGGGCGGCGGCCGCTGCTGAGCCCGATGGAGGCGATGACGTTCGCCGCCGCGAGCACGAGCACGCTGCGCCTGGGTTGCACGGTGTTCGTCTCGACACTGCACATCCCGGCGCAGCTGGCGAAGAGCACCGCCAGCCTCGACCAGCTCTCCCGCGGCCGGCTTGAAGTCGGCGTCGGCGCCGGTGGGAAGAACCGCCCGTATGCGGCGTTCGGCATGTCGCCGGAGCGATACCTGGCGCGGTTCACCGAGGGTGTCGAGCTGATGAAGCAGCTGTGGACGCAGGACGCCGTCGATCACGACGGCGAATTCTGGCAGCTGTCCGGTGCGACCATCACGCCGCGGCCGTTCCAGAAGCCGCACCCGCCGCTGTGGTTCGGCGGCAGCGGCCCGAAGGCCCTGCGGCGCGCACTTGCACTCGGTACCGGGTTCTTCGGCGCCGGCTCGGTGCCGACCGCCGCGTTCGCCGAGCAGGTCCGGCTTCTGCGCGAGCAGAACCCCCGGCCCGAATTCGAGATCGCCAAACGCGTCTACCTCGCCGTCGACGCCGACCCGGCGCGTGCGCGCGAGCGCATCAATGCCGAGCTCACCGATGTGTACGGCGGCCTCCCGCCGAGCATCGAGGCCGCCGCGATCGCGGGGAGCCCGGACGACTGCGTCCGCGCCCTGCGCGAAGTCATCGATGCCGGCGCCGAGCTCCTGCTGTTCACGCCGCTGTACGACCAGGCCGGGCACGCGGAGCTGATCGCGAAGGAAATCATCCCCGCGCTCGCGTGACCGGACTGAGGACGTCGAATCCGCCACGAGCGCGCCAGCCCTTTTTGGGTCACTTCAGCTGGACTGGCAAGTCCCAGCCGGTGAGGTGCGGGGATGGACGTGGCCACCAGGAAGGCGGTCGCGACGGAAACCCGCCGGGCCACCGTGCGGCCGGCGCACCGCCGACTCGTTTCACGAGTCAGGATGGACGCTGAACAAACTCAGCGTGCTCGGCCACCTTCACCGCCACGGGCCGAGCACGCCTGGCGAGATCGCGCAGACCGAGCAGCAACGTCCGCAGTCACTCACCCACGTCTTCGCCGGCCTCGAAGGCGACGGCCTCATCGCCCGCAGGCCGAACCACCGAGACGGACGCGAGTCGCTGCTCGACCCGACCTCGGCCGGCCGCGCCGCTCTGGTCGCCGACGCCGACGCCGACGCCGAGCAACGCGACGGCTCGCTCGCCGAAGTCCTCACCGAGCCGAGCGACACCGAGACCCGGGTCCTCGCGCCGGCCGCGGATCTCATGGACCGCTTGGCGGACAGCAAGCTCACGCCGCCGCCGGAAACGTCATCCGCTCAGGACCCGGCTGCGACGAGATCCCCTGAGCAGACGCGGTATCCGAGCCGGCCCCGCGTCGCCACCATCAGCACCACCGCGACGGCACCGGACGAAATCAGCAGGATGTGCGCCACCACGCCGGTGTCCAGTCCCGGGAACACCGTGGTCCACGCCGTGGAGAAGAAGTTGTTGATGCTGGTGTGCAGCAGCATCGCGATCGGCAGGCTTTCGCCGGACCGGTTGAACACCCACGTCATCACCACGCTGAGCGTGACAGTCGCGGCGCAGAACTCCACCGGCGCGGTCCAGCTGACATCCGGCCCACCGCCCCACTCGGTGAGGAACAGCGGAAGGTGCCACGCACCCCACAGCGGTCCGAGGATCAGGGTGGCGCGCAGCGGTCCGTATTTCGGCTGCAGGTGGGGCAGGGCGAAGTCACGCCAGCCCGGCTCCTCGGCGAGCCCGGTCGTGAGCATCTGCAGGACAAGGCCGGCGGCGTAGGCGGCGAACACCGAGAATCCAGGAACTTCCCAGCCGTGGGAGAACGGCAGGCTCGCCACGACGAGCACGAGCGAGACGCCCAGCACGGCCCCGGCGTACCAACGCGGGCCGACCCGCCACCGCAGCACCCGCCCGCCCCAGCGGCGCAACCCCGCACGGCCTTCGCCGAGCGCCGTGACGAGGAACGCCGCGAAGATCGGCCCCAGGTAGGCGCCGGGCAGGACGCCGAGCAGCTGGCTGGTGCCGAGCAGTTCGGGAAAGCGGTAGTGCCACAGCCCAAGGCCGTTTTCCGAGAGCACATAAGGTGTCCACGCGAGCCAGCTGAGCGTGAACGCGAGGGTGAAGAACGCGGTGATCTTGTAGCGAATGATGACAGCACGCACGACATGAGTCCTTTCTCAGTTGTTCCGGCGATGGCGCACGACGAGCGCGGTGCCGAGAGCGAGCGTCAGCAGTCCGAACGCGACACTCACGAAGACGTTGAGCCCCAAGGCAGAAGTAACCACGTTGGCGGCGGCGCTGACGGCGACGGCCGAGGCGAGAAGGACAAGGCTTCCGGTATTCCGCATGCCAGAAACGCTAGGGATCCCGCGCCCCCGGGCCGATCCCGTGCGCACCCGGAACGAGGTACAGCAGGCTGTACCGACCAAGCGCCGGTTTCGGGCTAAGGTCTGGACCGTGTCTGGTTCACCGTCGCCGCTGCGCGCCCGGCTGCGTGCCGTCATCGCCGCGCTGGAGCACCTCGTCGGCGGGCTCGGCACCGCGGTGCTCGCGCTCGTGGCGCTGCTGGTCCTCGCGCTGTCATTGCTGCTGTGCCTGGTCGGCGTCGGCTTGGTGCTGGTGCCGTCCGCGGTGCGGTTCGCCCACGTGGTCGCCGAGCGCGAGCGGGCACGGCTGAGCGCGTGGGGGCCCGCCGTGATCAGCCCCGGCGCGGTGCCGCGACGGCTGCGGGACCTCGTGCGGGACCCGACCGTGCACCGCGAGACCGCGTGGACGCTGCTGCACGGCGTTGTCGGGTCCCCGTTCGGCCTCCTCGGGCTGACGATCGCGCTCAGCGCGGTGCGCGACGCGACATTTCCCTTGTGGTGGCGCCTGGTTCCCGAAGGCCAGGCGGCGCCGTCGATGGATCTGTGGGAGGTGCACGGCTATCCGAGCGCGCTGCTGGTGTGCCTGCTCGGCGTCGGCTGGCTGGTTCTCGCGGTCGTCGTGCTGCCCACGATGGCGCGGCTGCAGGCGATTCCCGGCCGCCGGTTGCTGCGGCCCGCGCCCGGCACCGACCTGGCCCTGCGCGTCGCCCACCTCACGGCGACCCGCGCGGCCGCGCTCGACGCCCATTCGGCCGAGCTGCGGCGGATCGAACGCGCGCTGCACGACGGCACGCAGAACCGACTGGTCGCGGTGACGGTGTTGGTCGGCGCGGCCCGGCGGGCACTCGCGCGTGGCGTGGACGCCGACGAAACGCTGGGCCGGGCACAGGACGCGGCGGAGGAGGCGCTCACGGAACTCCGGGCCGTCGTCCGCAGCATCCTGCCGCCCGTCCTGACCGACCGCAGCCTCGCCGCGGCGGTCACCGCGCTCGCGGCCGCTTCGCCGGTGCGCTGCCGCGTCGACGCCGACCTGCCTGGCCGCTGTGCCGCGTCTGTCGAGGCGTCGGCCTACTTCGTGGTGTCCGAGGCGCTGACGAACGTCGCGAAGCACAGCCACGCCACCCGCGCCGACGTGGTGCTGCGCCGCGACGACGCGCTGCTGCACGTCACCGTCACCGACGACGGCCGGGGCGGCGCCACGGAATCCAGCGGCTCCGGCATCGACGGGATCCGCCGCCGCGTCGAAGCCCACGACGGCACCTTCGCGCTGGCGAGCCCCGCCGGCGGACCGACGACAGTGACGGTGAGCCTGCCATGCGGATTGTGATCGCCGAGGACGACCCGTTGCTGCGCGAAGGTGTCGCGCTGCTGCTGCGCGCCGAAGGGCTGGACGTGGTGGCCACCGCCGACCGGCCCGACGCCTTCCTGACCGCCGTGGACGAGCACTCCCCCGACGTCGCCGTCGTCGACGTGCGCATGCCGCCGACGCACACCGACGAAGGCATCGTCGCGGCCGTCGAAGCGCGGCGCCGCAAGCCCGGGCTCGCCGTGCTGGTGCTGTCGGCGTACGTCGAACAGGCCTTCGCCACCGACCTCTTGCGCGGCGGTTCCGCCGGGCTGGGTTATCTGCTGAAGGAACGCGTCGGCCGCGTCGACGAGTTCATGGCCGCCCTGCACCGCGTGGCGGGCGGCGGGACGGCCATCGACCCCGACGTCGTGGCGCAGCTGCTCACGCGCACCCGCCCGGGCACCGGGCTCGACCGGCTCAGCCCTCGCGAACTCGAAGTGCTCGCACTCATGGCCGAAGGTCTCGGCAACACCGCGATCGCCGAGCGGCTCGTCGTCACGGCCGGCGCGGTGCACAAGCACATCCGCAGCATCTTCGCGAAGCTCGACCTCGCACCGGACGACAGCGCCGACCGCCGCGTGACAGCCGTGCTGCGTTACCTCGGGCAGCCCCGCCGGGGTTGACCCTCCGGCCTGCGTGTGGCGGAGTAGCGACATGCATTCTCCTCTCATGTCGACGCCCGTGACCGTTGCCGAGCTCGCGGCGGACCGGGCATGACCGGCCCGAGTCGGCTCCGCGGCTACGTTTCCCGAGCCGAGGACCTGCGCTCCGGCAAACTCCGCCCACGCGAGTTCCTCGAGGACACGCTGGCCCGCATCGACGAGCTCGACGGCGTGGTCCGCGCCTTCGTCACCGTCAACCGCGACGGTGCCCGGCGTGCCGCCGACGAGTCCGCGAAACGCTGGCTGGCCGGCACTCCGCTCTCGCCGATCGACGGCATGCCGGTGGCGATCAAGGACATCATCGAGACCGCGGACATGCCGACCGGTGAGGGCTCCCCGCTGCGTGAAGGCACCGATTCGAAGCGCGATTCCGCGAGCGTGCACGCTTTGCGCGAAGCAGGCGCGATCGTGCTGGGCAAGACGACCACGACCGAATTCGCGTCGAAACACCCGTGGCACGACACCACGAACCCGCACGACCCGACACGCACACCGGGCGGCTCGTCGAGTGGTTCGGCGGCGGCCGTCGGGGCAGGCATGGTGCCGGTGGGACTGGGCACGCAGGTCGTCGGGTCGATCCTCCGGCCGTCGAGTTTCTGCGGTGCGGTGGGGTTCAAGCCGAGTGTCGGTGCGATCAACCGCAGCGGCTCGCATGACCACTTCAGCCAGAGCTGCCAGGGCGCGATCGGGGCGACGCTCGCCGACACCTGGGCGGTCGTCCGCGCCATCGCCGACCGCGCCGGCGGCGATCCGGGCCACCCCGGGCTCGCCGGCGACGTCGACTTCACGACACGCACCCGGCCGCGGAAGCTCGCGGTGCTGGAGACGGCGGGCTGGACCGACACGACCAAAGGAGCGCGCCGCGCGTTCGCCGCGTTGACCGAGCGGCTTCGCGACCACGGCGTCGAAATCGCGGGCCGGGCTGACGAGCCGGAGCTCGATGCCGTCGAACGAGCCGTGACCGACGCGTTGGCACTGACGACCGCGATCAACGCGTGGGAAGGCCGTTGGCCCCTCAACACCTACGCCGATCTCGACGCGAGCAAGCTCAGCCTCGACGCCCGCGACCGGCTGAAGATGGCCGAAGCCATGACCCAGCAGGAATATCGCGAGCTGCTGGCCCGCCGCGCGGCCGTCCGTGCCGCCTACGAAAGCACCGCGGCGCGCTACGACGCCATGATCACGCTCGGCGCCTGCGGTGCCGCACCGGCCGGGCTCGGTTCGACCGGCAACCTCGGGATGAACGTCACCGCCTCGATGCTCGGCTGCCCCGCATTGACGCTGCCGGTGCTGGCCGATGAAGGCCTGCCGCTCGGGCTTCAACTGCTCGGCCGCACCGACGAGGACGCCGCTTTGTTCGAGGTCGCCACCT
Organism: Amycolatopsis sp.; assembly: GCA_035551175.1. Lineage (GTDB taxonomy): Bacteria > Actinomycetota > Actinomycetes > Mycobacteriales > Pseudonocardiaceae > Amycolatopsis. Next base: position 87,546 of record DASZNR010000125.1, read on the forward strand.
GGCTCACGGACGACGCGCTGGGCCGTCCCGATCTGGTCGCCTGATGCCTAAGGTGGATACGTTCCCGGCGAACGTATCCACCGATCACGGCTGGTAGGTGCAGAAGGCCGCGGCGCTGTTGGACTGTTCGACGACCGTCTTGCCGTCGACGGTGATCTTGCACGTGTTGTCCTTGCTGCCCAACTGGAAGTCGACCGGGGTGACCGTGACGGAGGTGAACGCGAGGTCGTCCATGGTCAGGGTCTGGCGCCAGGTCTTACCCTTCTCCAGCACGTCCTGGGAGTTCGCGGTGAACCCGCTGTTCCACTGGACGTTCGACTTCGCCGCCGTCGTGACCTCCAGCACGATGGTGTGCTTCGCCGATGCGGCCGGCGCCTGCCTCGCAGGCGCGGCACCGGCGTCCGCGGCGGCCGGCGCGGCGGGCTTCGGCTGACTGTTGGCCGTGTCGTTGACGGCCTTGCCGAACGCGGCCGTCCACACGATGCAGATGACGAGCCCGATGACCGACAGGACGATCGCGGTCACTGCCATGCCCTTGTTGTTCGCCTGGCCGCGATTCGCGCGGACCAGTCCGATGATGCCGAAGATCAGCCCCAGGATGGTCAACGGCCAGGCGACCACCCCGATGAGCGGGATGAACGCGAAGATCAGGCCCACGAGGCCGAGAACGAACCCGGTCGTCCCGAATCCGTTCTTGGGCTGCGTCGGAGCCGGCGACGATGGCGTTGACGATGGCATGGGGGCGTAAGACACTTTTGCCTCTCTCAAGGGGATCGATGCGACCGGACCCGGTCACGCTCTGTGCCATCCGTCGTCGCACGGGCGGTCCGCGTAACACTCCCCCGGAAGCACGCTAGGTCACGAAATGGACTCATCTGATCCGTTTTGCGGGTATTTCCGCAGCTCGAAGCCTTCACACCGTCGCTACCGAGGGTGAGAAGTTGAAACTTCATATTCACCCGTAGGGAGTAATCGCGTGCGGACCGACGCGGCCAGTGATGTCGCACCAGCGGAGCCTCGGCGTCCTCGCCTTCGCGCGCCGACCTCGAGCATCTTCTGGAGGTATCGCGGCGGCGCGAGACCGGCTGCATACCCGCCGCAGTGAGGCGCCAGGCATCCGTGGCGGAGCCACAGGGAGGCAGGTGGCTTGAGGCCGGGCAGGACGAGCGGCAGGTGCAAGCCGGGCCGCGAGACGGCGACGGGCAGGAGCTTCGCTCGTGAGTGCTCACGCTGGTTTTCGGCAGCGCCACTCACGTGACGCGAGGCGGGCGGCAGGACCGTGGCACCCGGGGGCCAAGGTGTGTGAAAGTCAAACCGGGTCTGCCCAGCGTTTGGTTGACACCTGATGTGTGAGGCTTCGGCCTCGCTTGAGAGGATGTCACCGTGCCCAAGCCCTACCCCCGCGAGTCCCGTGACGATGTCGTGGCCGTGGCCCGTCGCGGTGAGACCCCGTGGAAGCAGGTGGCGAAGGATTTCGGGATCTCCGAGTCGTGCCTGGCTAACTGGCTGCGCGCGGCCGAGGTCGAGGACGGGACCCGGCCGGGAGTGACCCGGGATGAGTCCGCCGAGCTGCGGGAACTGCGGAAGCGCAACCGGCTGCTGGAACAGGAGAACGAGGTCCTGCGCAAAGCCGCGGCCTACCTGGCGCAGGGCAACCTGCCGGGAAAATAGCCTTCCCGCTCGTCCGTGAACTGGCCGCGGCCGGCGCCCCCGTGCGGGTGCCGGTCGCGGTGACGTGCAGGGTGCTCGGCCTGTCTCGGCAGGCCTTTTACCAGTGGTGCGCAGTCCCGGTCTGCCAGCGGGACTGGGACGACGCGCATCTGATCAACGCCGCGCTGGAGATCCACGCCGACGACCCGGCTGATGGGTACCGGTTCATCGCCGATGAACTCGCCCGACGGGGCTTCAGCGCCTCGGAGAACCGGGTGTGGCGGATCTGCTCCATGCAGCAGATCTTCTCGCTCCACGCCACGAGGAAAGGCAATACTCGTCAGGCGGGGCCGCCGGTGCACGACGACCTCGTGCGCCGGGATTTCACCGCCGACGGACCGAATGCCAAGTGGTTGACCGACATCAGCGAGCATCCCACCGGTGAAGGCAAGCTGTACTTGTGTGCGGTCAAGGACTGCTACTCCAACAAGATCGTCGGATACTCCATCGCCTCGCCCATGCGAGCCTCGCTCGCCGTCAGTGCGCTGCGCAACGCGATCGCCTTGCGCGACCCGGCCGGCACCGTCGTCCACTCCGACAGTGAGACTGTTTCTGCCGGTGTTGCCCCGGGTTTCCCGGTCCGCGACAAGGAGGGACGCGGGAGGATGCTGGTGCCGGGCGCTTCCAGAGCTTCCTGACCCTCACTCCGATCGACGAAGTGTTGTCTTTCCTCGGATCTGTCGGTTGCTCTGGGAGCGCCCGGCGAGGCGCTGCGCCTCGCCGTCGGGGT
>DASZNR010000126.1:0-187724 GCA_035551175.1 Amycolatopsis sp.
CGGGCGGCTACAGTGCCTTCGACGACACCACTTTCGGTCTAAAGCTGGCGCGGCTGAACGGCCGAAGGTCCCGGTGCCGGTCGGGGGGCACGACCGACTCCAGGGAGGTAGTGACGTGGCTACCGTCGGCTTATCTCAGGCCGTTCGATCCACGCCAGCCGGTGCATTGCCGGCGAGCATGGTTCCGCACCCGCGGGAAGAGCTGTTTTCCGTGTTGGTGGTCGATGACCACCCACTGTTGAGGGAGGCGATCGCAGCACGACTCGCACAGATGGGTGCGGGCACGGTCCACGAAGCCGCCACGGTGGCCGAGGCGAGGGCGCGAGCACAGGCCACCGGGCCGTGTGATCTGGCGATCCTCGATCTCGGGCTGCCGGACGGCAGCGGCATCGACCTGGTCACGGAGCTCCGTAGCCACGGCTGGCCGCGTGTGGTCGTCCTCGCATCGTCCGACGATCCGTATGCGGTTCGGTCGGCGTTCCAGGCCGGTGCGCAGGCGTACCTGCTGAAGTCCGCTTCGCCGGTCGTGGTCACCGACGGCGTGCGCAGGGTCCTGGAAGGCGGCGTCTACGCCGACCCCAGCGTGGCCCCGGTCCTGGCGACCGGCACGCGGGTCGCGGGCACCGACAACACGCCGCGCGAACTCTCCGCCCGCGAGGTCGAGGTGCTTCAGCTCGTCGCCGACGGGCAGTCGAACAAGGAGATCGGTGAGGAACTTTCCCTCTCCGCTCTCACGGTCAAGTCGCACCTGTCCCGCATCGGGCGCAAGCTCGGCACGGGCGACCGGGCCCAGATGGTCGCGCTGGCGATGCGAGCCGGTGTGATCCGCTGACAAAGGCGAACAACGACACAGCGGGACGGGCTGACCAGGCGCGGTACGCCCGTCCCGTAGTGTCGTCAGCCATGGGAAGTGCACAGGCGGACGGCGCCCGGACCGGAGAGACCACCACCGAACCCGCCGGATCGCCCGTGTTGCTACGCGAGCCCGCCGAGGGCACACCACCCGTGGTGGCCGATCCGGCCGCGCTCGCTGAGGCGTGCTCGCGGCTGGCCGAGGGCACCGGCGCGGTGGCCGTGGACACCGAACGCGCCTCCGGGTACCGCTACTGGCCGAAGGCCTATCTCGTCCAGCTGCGCCGTGAAGGATCCGGCACGGTGCTGGTCGACCCGATCGCACTGGCCGGTCAGCTGGCGCCGCTGCGCGCAGTCCTCAACGACACCGAGTGGGTGCTCCACGCCGCGTCCCAGGACCTGCCGTGCCTGGCCGAGCTGGACCTGCACCCGAAGTCCCTCTTCGACACCGAACTGGCCGGCCGGCTGGCGGGCTACGAGCGCGTGGCGCTGGGCACGCTCGTCGAACTGCTGCTCGGCTTCACACTCGAAAAGGGCCACAGCGCTGCCGACTGGTCGAAGCGGCCGCTGCCGATCGACTGGCTCAACTACGCCGCGCTCGACGTCGAACTGCTCAACGAGCTGCGCGAAAAGCTCGAAACCGAACTCGAGGCACAGGGCAAGCTCGACTGGGCGCGCCAGGAGTTCGAGCACGTGCGCACCGCACCCCCGCCCGCGCCCCGCGCCGAGCCGTGGCGCCGCACGTCGGGCGTGCACAAGATTCGCAGCCCGCGCGGCCTTGCCGCCGTCCGCGAACTTTGGCAGGCCCGCGACGAGCTCGCCCGCAAGCGCGACCGCGCCCCCAGCCGCATCCTGCCCGACAGCGCGATCATCAACGCCGTCGTTTCGGATCCGAAAACCGTCGAGGAACTTCAGGCCCTGCCGGTGTTCAGCGGCCGCGTGCAGCGCAAGTACACGGCCAGCTGGCTCCGGCACCTGCAGGCCGCGAAGTCTCTCCCCGCGAGCGACCTCCCGACGCCCACCCAGCCCTCCGACGGCCCACCCCCGGTCAACCGCTGGTCCGACAAGGACCCCGACGCCGCCGCCCGGCTCTCCGCAGCCCGCGCGTCGCTGGCGGCCATCGCCGAAGACCGCCGCCTGCCCGTGGAGAACCTCATGCTCCCGGACCTTGTCCGCCGAACCTGCTGGCGCCCACCGGCCGACCTTTCGGAGGACGGCGTGGCCGCCGCCCTCACCGCGGGCGGCGCCCGGCCGTGGCAGGTGGAGCTGACGGTGGCCGCGCTGAGCAAGGCACTGCACTCGACAGCCGGCGCCTGACCGCTGGCCAAGGACTCGTGAGTGGCAGCGCCGGTTCTAACCGGCGGTGCCACTCACGAGTAGTGCGGTGGTGGGGCTCCCGCGCCCGGGCCGGTCGGCAGGTGGACGACCACGGTCAAGCCGCCGCCGACGACGGGTTCGGCGGTGATGGCGCCACCGTGGGCCTGGATGGCGGCGCGGACGATGGAGAGTCCGAGGCCGGCGCCGGAACGGGCCGTGCGGGCGACCCCGGCCCGGCGGAACGGTTCGAACAGTTCCGGCACCGCCGCCGGGTCGAGCAGCCCACCGGACGAGCGCACCCGCAGCGTCGCCCACTGCGGGCCCGGCTGCGTCGCGACTTCGAGCCAGCCTCCGTCGACGTTGTGGCGCACGGCGTTTTCGACGAGGTTGCCGGCGATGCGCTCCAGCAGCGCGGGATCGCCGTACACCGGTGCGCCGACGAGCGAGAACTCCGCGCGCAGCCCACGCGCGGACGCTTCGGCGCGCACCGCAGCCCACGCGCGATCGACGAGCACCGCCAGGTCCACGTGTTCGCGCACGGCAAGGCCCGCGCCATCCGTGCGGGCCAGCAACAGCAGGGAGTTCACGAGCTGGCCGGCGCGTTCCGTCGCGTCGCGGACCACGCCGCCCATGCGGCGCAGCTCGGCTTCGTCGGCGTGCTCATCGGACAGCGTCACGTCGAGCTCAGTGCGGATGACCGACAACGGCGTGCGCAGCTCGTGGCTCGCGTTGGCGACGAAGTGGCGCTGCGCGTCGAAGGCCGCCTGCAGCCGGTCCAGCATGTCGTCGAACGTGCCGGCCAGCTCGGCGAGCTCGTCGCGCGAACGCACCTCGCCGATGCGCTCTCCCAACGACTCCACCGACAGCCGCCGCGCCGTGCCGGTGATTTCGCGCAGCGGCAGCAGCACGCGCGAGGTGAAGGTCCACGCCAGGATCGCTGCCGCGGCCACGACGAAGCAGAACGCGAGCGACCCGAACAGCAACACCCGGTTCACCGCGTGGGTCCGTAGGTGCTGGGTGAGCGTGGACGCGTCGACGTTCACGCCGTCGACGCGCACGATGGTGCCCGGCGGCATGTGCGGCACGGCGTCGACCGCGTCGCCCACGAGCGACCACGCCAGCCACAGCAGGAGCAGTCCGGCCGCGGCCACCAGCACGGTCGCGAGGATCGTGACCCTGGCCCGCAGACTGCGTGTGCCGGGCAGGTTCACTCCGCGCCGGCCTCCGTGACCGGAACCCGGTAGCCCGAACCCACGACGGTCTCGATGATCCCGGGCTCACCCAGCTTCTTCCGCAGGGTCATCACGGTGACCCGCACGGTCGTGGTGAACGGGTCGGCGTTCTCGTCCCACACTCGCTCCAGCAGCTCCTCGCTGCTCACCACGGAACCCGATGCCGACAACAGCACCTCGAGCACGCCGAACTCCTTGCGCGTCAGCTCGATCGGCCCGCTCGCACGGCGCACGGTGCGCTTCGCCGGGTCCAGCTCCACGTCGCCCGCCGTCAGCAGCGGTGGCGCCGCCGGCGTCGCGCGCCGCCCGAGCGCGCGCACACGCGCCACCAGCTCCGGGAAGGCGAACGGTTTCGCGAGGTAGTCGTCCGCGCCGAGCGACAACCCGTCGACGCGATCGGACACGGAGCCCGCCGCGGTGAGCATCAGCACCCGCGTGAGCTCGCCCGATCCGACGATCTCACGACACAACTCGTCACCCGACATTCCCGGCAGGTCACGGTCCAGCAACACCACGTCGTACCTCGTGACGGCCGACTTCTCGTGCCCGTCGTCACCGGTCAGCGCGACATCCACCGCCATGCCCTCACGCCGCAGGCCCCGCGCGATCGCATCGGCCAACGGCTCTTCGTCTTCGACTACCAGAACACGCACCAGACCACAATCCCACAGTTTCCTGAGAGCACCTGAGAGACCCAAGTGGACACTCGGGGCCCATCCGGGAACCGAGCCCTCGATGCTCACCGGTCGGCCGTCGATTCAGCGGTTTCCAGCGAATGGAGCGAAAAGTCCCGTTGGCTCGGGACGGTCGCTCGCGCCGGTGTACGGCCATATTTCGCTCAACCGAGGTTGATCAGCGTGGTCAGGACCGATATGCCCGAACACCTGGTACCGGCCTGACGCACATACTCAGGGCAGCTCTCCGTGCAACGACCGTTGACGGGCCAAGTCGTGGTGTGCCAAGTATTCCTGAATCGGCGGAACGCGCTCGAAAACCACAGCCACCACCCTGCGTTTACCGTTCGAGTACCACAATGTCCGGTGCAGGCGGGCGCGACAGGAACCTTCGTACTTCGGTCCGAGGACCCTGAGTTCAGGCCGCCGAAGAACTGGTGCCGCGCTTCTCGACGCTGCGGCCTCGAGGAAGCGATCCGCGGCGAGGACAGCAGGGCCACGACCATGAGCCCCTCGCCCTCGGCACAGACTCGGTCGGCAATGCCAACGGCGGCCGTGAACGCCTTGGTTTCGCCTTTGCTCGCGTGCGCCTGGGACTTTCTCACTGCCCGGCATCCGACGGCCCGGCATCCGACGGCCCGGCATCCGACGGCCGCAAGCCCCAACCGCCCTCGCGCGGACGGCTGACACCGCCGACCGCGCCGAAGCTGAACTCACCCCTGGGGATGTTCCGCCGGGACATCGTGCGCGGCCCCCAGCCGGCCGGACGCCCACTCGGTGATGCGGCGCGCCACGTCCTGGGCGGTGAGGCCGACGCGATCGAGCACCTGATCGCGCGTTCCGTGTTCGTGGAAGGTCTGGGGCACGGCGAGGTCGCGGAGCGGGACGTCGCAGTCGGCGTCGCGGAGAACGGCCGACAACGCGGAGCCGAAGCCGCCGTGGCGGCCGCAGTCTTCGACTGTCACCACGAGCCGGTGCTGGTCCACGAGCGCGACCAGTTCGGCGGGCACGGGCACGACCCAGCGCGGGTCAACCACCGTCACGCCGATACCCTGGTCGGCCAGCCGGTCGGCGACCGACAGCGCGAGCTTGCCGAACGAGCCCACGGCGACCAGCAGCACGTCGGGGGTGCACGTCTCGCCGGGGCGGCGCAGCACGTCGACCGTGCCGAGGCGTTCGACGGCCGGCACGTCGGGCCCGACCGTGCCTTTCGAGAAGCGCAGTGCGGTCGGACCGTCGGACACGGCGACGGCCTCGCGCAGCTCCTCGCGCAGCGTGCCCGGGTCGCGCGGCGCGGCGACGCGCATGCCGGGCACCATGCCGAGCAGCGACAGGTCCCACATACCGTGGTGGCTCGGCCCGTCGGGCCCGGTGATGCCGGCGCGGTCGAGCACGAACGTCACGGGCTGGCGGTGCAGCGCGACATCCATCAGCACCTGGTCGAACGCGCGGTTGAGGAACGTGGAGTAGACCGCCACCACGGGGTGGTAGCCGCCCATGGCGAGGCCGGCCGCCGACGTCACGGCGTGCTGCTCGGCGATGCCGACGTCGAACCAGCGGTCCGGGAACTTGCCGGCGAACTTCTCCAGCCCGGTCGAACGCAGCATCGCCGCTGTGATGGCCACGACGTCCTCGCGTTCGGCGCCGATCTTCGCCAGCTCGTCGCCGAACACGCCGGTCCAGCTCGGGCCCTTCACCGGCGGCAGACCGGTCTCGGGGTCGATCGGGTCGGTCTGGTGCATCTGGTCGGCCTGGTGGTTCACCGCCGGTGCGTAGCCGTGGCCCTTCTCCGTGACCACGTGCACGATCACGGCGCCGCCGAACGACCGCGCACTGTGCAGCGCCTTCTCCAACGCCACGACGTCGTGGCCGTCGACCGGGCCGAGGTACTTGAGGCCCAGGTCCGAGAACATGACCTGCGGGCTCAACGCATCTTTGATGCCTGCCTTCGCGGCGTGCAGCGCGGCGTACAGCGGCTTGCCCACGACCGGCGTGTTGCGCAGGATTTCCCGGCCACCGTCCAGCAGGCGCTCGTAACCGGGCTGCAGCCGCAGCGCGGCGAGGTGATCGGCGAGGCCACCGATGGTCGGAGAGTACGAGCGACCGTTGTCGTTGATGACGATCACGACCGGGCGGTCCTTGTTCGCCGCGATGTTGTTGAGCGCTTCCCAGCACATGCCGCCGGTCAGCGCGCCGTCGCCGACGACCGCCACGGCGTGGCGCGGGGTTCCGCCGGACAGCTCGAAAGCCTTCGCCAGGCCGTCCACATAGGACAGCGCGGTGGACGCGTGGCTGTTCTCCACCAAGTCGTGTTCGCTCTCGGCGCGCGAGGGATATCCGGTCGGGCCGCCGAGCTGGCGCAGTTTGTCGAAGTCACCGTGCCGGCCCGTCACGATCTTGTGGACATAGGCCTGGTGACCCACGTCCCACACGATCGCATCCCGTGGCGAGTCGAACACCCGGTGCAGCGCGAGCGTGAGCTCCACGATTCCGAGGTTCGGCCCCAGGTGGCCACCCGAACGCCGCACCTTCTCGACGAGGAAGTCCCTGATCTCGGCGGCCAGCTCGTCGAGGTCCTCGACGCTCAAGCGCTTCAGGTCCGCCGGTCCGTGTACGGAGTCCAGCATCGTCACAGCTCCACCTCGCCTGGTTCCCGTTCGCTGCGGCCAGTTCCGGTCAGTCTACGGACCCGCGCCACCACCATTCGGGTACCCGCGTCCCGGATCACACGAGCGAGATCCAGGGCGAGCCGTACGCGGGTGCGATCACGGCGTCGGCTACCCACCGTGGCCACGATGATTCGAACTGGAACGGGCCCGGCCGGGTCGAGTTCAGACCACCGTGCCGCGTCTGATGTGGACGGCGAAAAGTCTCACTCACGGCCCGGTGGAAGAGGGAAAACGGGCGGCGGCGCCCGTAGACTCGGGGCCCCGAGCGCTGGGAGGTGTCGTGGGCGGTGCGGTGCGCGCGGTCGTCGTGCTGGTCGCCACCGTGGGCGGCTGGGTGGCGCTGGTGCTGCCGTCGGCCCGCTTCGTGCCCGGGAAGTTCCCCGCCGGGCTGGCAGGGCCGGAACTGAGCGTGGCGTTGCGGGTCGTGTGCGCGATCGCGCTGGCGGGCGCGTTCGCTCTGGGCTGGGTGGCACTGACCCGCCGCCGGGGCGACGTGCTCGCCTTCACCGCGTTGCCGGGTCTGATCGTCGTGGGCATCGCGGCGCAGTACCTCGTGCGGTCGCTGCCTCGACTGGCGGACAGGTACCCGGCCGCGGGGATCACGACGAGTTTCGGGATCTGGCTGCTCCTGGGCGCCGGACTGCTGGTGACGGCCACCGGGCTCGCCGCAGGCTACGTGACGAAAAACCACTGATAAAACCACTGACGGTCGCCGAGCGGGTGCGGCCGGCGTCTTTACCTTGGCCGGCCGAGCTCGTGAGTGGCGGCCTGGGGTCACTGCAGCAGCGCCACGCACTCCACGTGGTGGGTCATCGGGAACGCGTCGAACGCGCGCAGCTCCGTAAGCGAGTACCCGTGTTCCGCGAACGTCGCCAGGTCCCGCGCGAGCGCGGCCGGATCGCAGGCCACGTAGACGATCCGGTCCGGCTGCCCCGCCGCGATCGCCTCGACGACGGCCCGCCCGGCGCCCTTGCGCGGCGGGTCGAGCACCACGACGTCGACGGGTTTCGGCGCGTGCGCCAGCGCGTGCTCGACCCGGCCCGCGCGCCACGAAACCTGCGGCAGGTCGGCGAGGTTCTCTTCGCCGTCGGACACCGCGCGTCTGCCCGACTCCACGGCCAGCACCCGTCCGCCGGGCCCCACCTGCGCGGCGAGCACCGAGGCGAACAGCCCGACACCGGCGTAGAGGTCCCAGGCGACGCCGTCGCACGGCGCTTCGGCCCACTCCCCCACCAGCTGCGCGAACGTCTCCGCGGCAAAGGGGTGCACCTGCCAGAACCCGTGCGCGTCGAGGTGCCAGTCGCGGCCCGCCGCGTGCTGCACCGCGACACCACCGGAGACCTCGCGCGATCGAGTGCGCCCGTGGACGGTGTTCAGCTCCCGCACGTGCGTGTGCCCGTCGCCGTCGCTGGTCACCTCCACCTCGGCACCGGGGCGCCAGCGCTTGGCGAGCGCGACGTCGAGCATGCCGGGCACTGCGATCGGACAGGTGTCCAGCGACACGACGTGGTGGCTGTGGTGCTCTCGTAGCCCGACCCGGCCGTCTCGACCGGCGACGAGCCGCACCCGGCTGCGCCAGCCGAGCGGCCCGCCGTCGAGCGGTTCCACCACCACGTCGCGCTCGAGTCCGGCGAGGCGCCGCAGCTGCTCGGCCACCACGGCCGCCTTGAGGGATCGCTGGTATCCGGGGTCCGCGTGCTGCCAGTCGCAGCCGCCGCAGCCGCCCGGCGCGGCCAGCGGGCACGGCGGGGTGCCCCGGTGTTCCGACGCCACCAGGATCTCGACGGCGTCGGCGCGGCAGAACGAGCCGCCCTTGTCCTCCGTGACCACCGCACGCACACGTTCGCCCGGCAAACCGTGGCGGACGAACACAACTCGTCCGTCCACTCGGGACACACAATGTCCGCCGTGTGCGACGGGCCCGATCTCGAGCTCGAGCGTGCGACCGGACCAGTTCTCCGTCACTCCGCCGGCTCCTTCTCCGGCTTCGGCGCGGGTACCGGACGCCCCGGTGTCGCGGTGAAGCCGCGCCGCACGTCGCCGGCGGCCGGTCGCGCGCGCCGTTCACGCTCGGCCGCCTTCGCCGAGGACGCGAGCTGCCACGGCACACTCGCGACGATGACGCCGGGCTGGAACAGCAGCCTTCCCTTGAGCCGCAACGCACTCTGGTTGTGCAGCAGCTGTTCCCACCAACGGCCGACCACGTACTCGGGGATGAACACGGTGACGACGTTGCGCGGGTTGTCGCCCCGCACCCGCTTCACGTAGTCCAGCACCGGCTTCGTGATTTCGCGGTACGGCGACTCGACCACCTTCAGCGGCACCTTGAACTTGTGCGCCTCCCACTCGGCGGTGAGCGTGCGGGTGTCCGCGTCGTCGACGTTGACCGTGATCGCCTCGAGCACGTCCGGACGCATCGCCTTGGCGTACGCCAGCGCGCGCAGCGTCGGACGGTGCAGTTTGGACACCAGCACGATCGCGTGGTTGCGCGAGGGCAGCACGGTCGGGGTGTCTTCGACTTCCTTCAGCTCCTCCGAGACCCGGTCGTAGTGCCGCCGGATCGCGGTCATCAGCGCGAAGATCGCGACCATCGCGGCGATCGCGATCCACGCGCCCAGCAGGAACTTGGTGATGAGCACGATCACGAGCACGGTGCCGGTCATCGTGAGGCCGATTGCGTTCACCGTCTGCGAACGCCGCATACGCCGCCGCTTCGTGCCGTCGGTTTCGTTGGCCAGCATGCGGTTCCAGTGCCGGATCATGCCCGCCTGGCTCACCGTGAACGACACGAACACACCCACGATGTAGAGCTGGATGAGCCGAGTGACCTCCGCGTCGAACGCGATGATCAGCACCAGCGCGAAGATCGCGAGAAACAGGATGCCGTTGGAGAAGGCCAGCCGGTCACCGCGCGTGTGCAGCTGGCGCGGCAGGTAGCGGTCCTGCGCGAGAATCGAGCCGAGCACGGGGAATCCGTTGAACGCCGTGTTGGCCGCCAGCAGCAGGATGATGCCGGTGGAGAAGGACACGTAGTAGAACGCCGGCGGGAAGTTTTCGAACACGGCGTGGGCGATCTGCGCCACGATCGTCTTCTGCTGGTACCCCGCCGGCGCGCCCCGCAGCTGCTCGGCCGGGTTGTCGGCGAAGTTCACCCTGGTGATCACGGCGAGCGTGATGATGCCGACGAGCATCGTCACCGCGAGCACGCCCATCATCAGCAGCGTGGTCGCCGCGTTTTTCGACTTCGGCTTGCGAAACGCCGGCACGCCGTTGCTGATCGCCTCGACCCCGGTCAGCGCCGCGGCGCCGGACGAGAACGACCTCAGGACAAGGAAGACGAACGCGAACCCGGTCCAGGTGCCCTCGGAGCGCAGTGTGAAGCCCGCGCTTTCGGCGCGCATCGTCGTGCCCGTCGCGGCCTGGATCAGACCCCACGCGACCATGACCAGAATGCCCAGGATGAACCCGTACGTGGGGATCGCGAACGCTTTGCCCGATTCACGGACACCGCGGAGGTTCAGTGCGGTGAGCACGGCGACGATCACCACAGCGGTGACCACCTTGTGGTCGGCGACCCACGGGATGGCCGACCCGATATTCGCCACACCGGACGAAGTGGACACCGCGACGGTCAGCACGTAATCCACGAGCAGCGCGCTCGCCACGGTGAGCCCGAACTTGCCGCCCAGGTTTGTCGTGGCGACCTCGTAGTCGCCACCGCCGCTCGGATAGGCGTGCACGTTCTGCCGGTACGACGCGACGACCGTGAGCATGACCACCGCCACGGCCACGCCGATCCATGGCGCGAACGCATACGCGGACAGGCCCGCGAAGCTCAGCGTCAGGAAGATCTCCTCCGGTGCGTACGCGACGCTGGAGAGCGCATCGGAAGCGAAGATCGGCAGCGCGATGCGCTTGGGCAGCAGCGTGTGGGCAAGGCTGTCGCTGCGGAAGGGACGTCCGAGGACCAGTCGCTTCAGCACGGTCGGGAACTTCGACACCACAAGAATCTACAGCGGAGCGAAGCCCCTCCGTTGAGGGCGGTGGTGGGGAGGACGGTGGAGCTACAGCGGAGCAAAGCTCCTCGTTTGAGGGCGGCAGCAAGGACGCCGGAGCCACAACGGCAGCAAACCTCCTCCGTCGAGGGCGCCCTCAGGCTCCTCGGCGCGAAGCCTGAGGGCGAGCGGAGCCGCGGGAAGGCCGTGGCGGGAGGACGGTGGAGGCGAGCGGGACCCGGCAGGGTAGGTTCGGCGCCGGTGCGCGAGGGTACCTACGCACGGGTCATCCCACCTAGAGGAGGCAGCGCGTGCACGTGGTGATCATGGGGTGCGGCCGGGTCGGCGCGTCCCTGGCCTCGGCGCTGGAGCGCCTTGGCCACGAGGTTGCCGTCATCGACAAGAACCCGCAGGCGTTCCGCCGGCTGGGCAGCGACTTCCACGGCAGCCAGATCGTCGGGGTCGGATTCGACCGCCAAGTGCTCGAGGAGGCAGGCATCGAGCAGGCGGGCGCGTTCGCGGCCGTGTCGAGCGGTGACAACTCCAACATCATCTCCGCGCGCGTCGCGCGTGAGAACTTCGGTGTGGAGAACGTCGTCGCGCGCATCTACGACCACAAGCGCGCGGCCGTGTACGAGCGGTTGGGGATACCGACCGTCGCGACCGTGCCGTGGACCACGGACCGCTTCCTGCGCACGCTCCTGCCCGACGGCGTCGCCTCGGCGTGGCGCGACCCGTCCGGCAACGTCGCGCTGCTGCAGCTGCCGCTGCACGAGGGCTGGATCGGGCGGAGCGTCCGCGAGCTGCAGGAGGCCACCGACGCTCGCGTCGCGTTCATCATGCGGTTCGGCAACGGTGTCCTGCCGGACAACAAGACCGTGGTGCAGGCCGACGACCTCGTGTACGTCGCGGCCCGCTCCGGCACCGTCAGCGACGTGACGAGCGTGGCCGGACGCGCTCCGGAGGAGGAGAACTGATGCGGGTCGCGATCGCTGGCGCGGGCGCCGTCGGGCGTTCCATCGCCGTCGAGCTGATCGACGGACGGCACCAGGTGATGCTGATCGAGCGGGAGGCCGACCAGTTCGAGCCGGAGACCGTGCCGCAGGCCGACTGGGTGCTCGGCGACGCGTGCGAGGTGTCGATCCTCGAGGAGTCCGGCATCGAACGCTGCGACGTCGTGATCGCCGCGACCGGCGACGACAAGTCCAACCTCGTGGTGTCACTGCTCGCGAAGACGGAGTTCGCCGTGCGCCGGGTGGTGGCGCGGGTGAACAGCCCGGCGAACGAGTGGCTGTTCACACACGCGTGGGGCGTCGACGTGGCCGTGTCGACCCCGCGGATGCTCGCCGCGATGGTCGAGGAGGCCGTGAGCGTCGGCGACCTCGTGCGGCTCATGACGTTCCGGCAGAGCAACGCGAACCTCGTGGAGCTCACCCTGCCGGAGGAGACTCCGCTGGCGGGCAAGCCCGTGAGCGAACTGCTGATCCCGCGCGACGCCGCGCTGGTGACTATCCTGCGCGGCGACCGAGTGATCGTGCCGCAGCCGGACGATCCGCTGGAGGCAGGCGACGAGCTCCTGTTCGTCGCGAACGCCGACGTGGAGCCCGAGATCCGCTCGGCGCTGGGGTACTGAGTTCGGAACAACGCCGAGGGCCTTCTCACGGGGACGTGAGAGGCCCGTTGGGGGTCTTCAGGCTTCGGGCGTCGGCGCCTGCGCGTACTTCTCCCGCAGCCGCGCCTCGATCTGCGCGTCGGTCTCCGGTTCCGGCTCCGCCGCGGCGAGCGCCTTGAGGCGTTTGTCGGAGCGGCGGACGGCCCACACGACCACGAGCAGCCCCAGTGCGTACAGCGGGTAACCCATCGCGATCTTGGCGAAGGCGAGCCAGCCGGTGTAGTCGCTGTCGTAGAGCCAGCGCTGCACCACGAAGCGGGCGGCGAAGATCACGGCCAGCGCGAGCGTGGCGATGTCGTAGCCGTAGCGCGACGGCTTGTCCTTGCGCCACGCCTGGCCCGAACCGTTCAGCGCGCTCCACACCACGCCGGCGATCGGCCAGCGCACGAGGATCGAGATCACGAACACGGCGCAGTAGGCGAGGCTCGCCCAGATGCCGAAGAGGAAGTAGCCCTTCGCAGAACCCGTCCGGAATGCGATGAACGCCGCGATCGCGACGCCGAAGAACCCTGAGATCGCCGGCTGCAGCGGCTCCTTGCGCACCAGGCGCACGATCGTGATCACGACCGCGCTGCCGACCGAGGCCCAGATCGCCGCGGTGAGCCCGCCGAACGCGTTCACCAGCACGAACACGACCACCGGCAGAGCCGAGTAGACCAGACCGGACAAACCGCCCATCTGTTCCAGCAGAGTGGGTGCGGGCTTGTCCGTGTCGTTGCTGCCGTCCCCACCTTCGGGCACGTTCTTGTCGTCGCGGGGGGCGGGCTCAGTCACGAGAGTCGATCAACCTACCGGGCTCTGGAGTTCGTAGTACGGGTTGTACAGCACCTTCTGGCCGTCACGCTCAGCCATCCGGCCACGGACCTTGACGGTTCGCCCCGGCTCGATACCGGGGATCCGGCGTCGGCCCAGCCAGATTAGCGTCACTCCCTGTGTTCCGTCGAAGAGCTCCGCCTGGAGCGTCGGCGCGCCGTCGTTCGGGCACAGTTCGACGCTGCGGAGCCTGCCGAGCACGGTCACCTCTTCGCCGGACCGGCAGTCGCAGGCGCGCTGCGCTCCCTCCGCCCCCGACCGTTCGGACATCTCGTCGGCGTCGAGGTCTTCGACGTCGCTGGTCAGCTTGCGAACCAACCGGCTGAAATAGCCGCCGTCCTTGGCGGACATGGTGTGCTCCTGTGCTCCGGGGCCACGACTTCGCGGCCCGTGCGTAGTCCAGCGTAGCTCTGGTCCAGGCAAGGGAAACGGGTTTGGGCCAAGATCGCAACGTGACGTCCGCTATCCGGAACGAGCCCGTCGTCCTGATGCCTGGGACGGGGTCCGACGAGGTCTTCGTCCGCGCCGTCTTCGCGGGGCCGCTGGCCTCGGCGGGCCTGCGGTTGATCGCCCCCGCGCCGCCCCCCGGCGAGGCGCTGGCCGAGGGATACCTGGAAGAACTCGACCGCCTCGCTGAGCGACACGGATCACTCATCGTCGGCGGGATTTCCTTCGGTGCGCATCTCGCTGCCGAGTGGGCCGTGGCGAATCCCGGGCGGTGCGCCGGGCTGGTGTGCGCGCTGCCGGCCTGGAGCGGGGAGCCGGGCCAGGCACCGGCGGCGGTCGCGGCGCGGGCGTCGGCGGATCTGGTGGAGAAAGAGGGCGTCGAGAGGGCGTTGAGGGTCATCGCGGAAGGGAGCCCGGCCTGGTTGGTGGACGAGCTGTCGAGGGCGTGGCAGCGAGCCGGTGACGGGCTGGTGGCGGGGCTGAGAGTGGCTGCGGGACGAAGGGCGCCCTCGATGGAGGAGCTTCGGGACGTGGCGGTGCCGGTGGGGGTGGCGGGGTGCGAGGGGGATTGGGTGCATCCGGTGCAGGTGGCACGGCAATGGGGTGAAGGGGTCCGGAGGGGGGTCGTGAGAGTGGTGGAGTTGGCCGAGATGGGGCGGGATCGGGAGGTGTTGGGGAGGGCGAGCCTGAGGGCGTTTCTGGAAGCTTGTGGGAGGTCGTAGGGGATTTCGCGGGACGGGTCAGGGGCCTGGCCCGGAAACTCAGAGCCCCGGAAACTCAGAGCCCCGGATGGCGAGTTGCCCGACGGGGGCCGCACAAGGCCGGTTGCCGGGCCCGTGCCGCGTCGGCGCTCCGGAGCGGGAGGGCCGGCGAATGAACCGGATCGAGATCAGCCGGCGGTGCTCAGCTTTGTTGCTGGCCTTGTTGTTCCTGCTGTTCGGCGATGTGCTGGGCGACGGCCTCGGGCAGTGTGATGGGGAGCGGGGTGCGGACGGGCATGGGTGACGGGCCGCGGTCGACGATGGTCTTGCGAACGATGGCGCGGAGGGCGTCGGGGGCCTGCGCGGCGGCCGATTGGGGGCCGGCGATGACGCCGCGCAGCATCCAGCGGGGACCGTCGACGCCGACGAAGCGCAGTGCCACGTCGCCGACGATGGCGGACAGTTCGAGACCCCATTCGCCGCGGCCGACGGTGACCTTGGCGCCGTCGGCACGAAGCTGGTCGGCGAGTTCGGTACCGACCTCGCGCCAGAGGCCGCCGGAGCCCGGCGCGGCGTAGGCGGACACCGTGATCTGGCCGAGCTCGGTCACCACGTGTACCGCGCGCACGCCGCCGACGTCGGGGTCCATCTCGACCTGCACCTGGGAGCCGTCGGGGACGGGGACTCGTACGGAGCCCAGGTCGATGCGTGGGATGCCGTCGTCTTCGGCGTCGGCGACGTCGAACGGGCCGTCGGCGGTTTCGGAAAGCTGGCTCTCCGGCTCGATCGCGTAGTCGGTGTCGTCGGTGTCGTCGGTGTGGTCGATGTCGCCGGTGTCGTCGGTGTGGTCGCCGCCAGCGGCGTCGAGCTCGGCGGGTTCGGTTTCTCCGCCGTCGGACTTGCGCTTACGCCCGAAAATCCCCACTACTTCTCCGTTCCTTCCCCCCGGCTCGCGTCCGCGGCCGGCACGTCGGGGACCAGTGTGGCGTGCCCACCCGTCGAGCCGTAACCTCCGGCGCCCCGTTCGGAGTCACCGAGGTCGGCGACCTCGACGAACTCGGCGTGCTCCACCCGCTGCACCACGAGCTGCGCGATCCGGTCGCCGCGCGCCAGCACGACAGGCTCACGGAGATCATGGTTGATGAGGCAGATGCGGATTTCACCGCGGTAGCCCGCGTCGATCGTGCCGGGCGTGTTCACCACCGAAAGTCCCACGCGCGCCGCGAGCCCCGATCGCGGGTGGACGAACCCCGCGAACCCGGGCGGCAGCGCGATCGCGACCCCGGTACCGACGACCCCGCGTTCGCCGGGCCCGAGCACGAGGTCCGAAGTGGTGACGAGATCGGCGCCCGCGTCGCCGGGCCGCGCGTAGGCGGGCAGCGGGACGCCGGGATCGAGCCGGGTGAGGAGGACCTGAACGCTGGACACGGGCGGCGAGACTACCCTTGTCCCGTGGCTGACACCGTGAACACCGCCGTCAAGGGCGGCCTGGCGCACTCCGAACGGCTGTACGTGCCGTTGTGGGCCTGGCCCCTGCCGATGCTGGGCGCGATCCTCATCGGCGTCGAGATCCACCTCGGCTACCCGTCGATCCCCGTGTGGATCCCGCTGCCCATCGCGATCGTGGTCATGGCCGCTCTGCTGCTGTCCCTCGGGCGCTCGCGCGTGCGCGTGACGGCCGGCGACGAACCCGAGCTCCTGGTCGGCGACGCGCACCTGCCGCTGCGATTCGTGGGCGCCGTCGAGATCGTCGAGAAGGACGACAAGCGCCGTGCCCTCGGCCGCGACGGTGACCCGGCCGCGTTCGTGATGCATCGCGGCTGGGTGGGCCCGGCCGTCCGCCTGCAGCTCACGGACCCGGACGACCCCACCCCGTACTGGCTGTTCAGCACCCGCAAGCCCCAGCGCGTCGCGGCACTGCTTCGGCAGCACTGAACCCGGACACGCGGAAGGGGGCCGGCCCCACGGGCCGACCCCCTTTGCCCAGCTCGCGAGCGAGCTCCCCCCGCCGCGACTGCGTTTCCCCTGACCACCCCTGCGGTGAAAAGCCTGCGAGATCCCGGTTTCGCCGGGAGGTGACTCAGGCGCAGTCGCGGCAGATCAGCAGACCGCCGTTGTCCTCGGCCAGCCTGCTGCGGTGGTGCACCAGGAAGCAGCGCGAACAGGTGAACTCGTCCGCTTGCTTCGGCACGACCTTCACGGTCATGTCCTCACCGGACAGCCCGGAGAGGTCGGCGCCCGGGAGCTCGAAGTTCTCGGCGTTCGCGTCCTCGTCGACGTCGACGGCGCCGGACTGGTTCTCGTTGCGCCGGGCCTTCAGCTCCTCCAACGAGTCTTCGGCCAGCTCGTCGGCTTCGCTGCGGCGCGGAGCGTCGTAGTCGGTAGCCATGTGTCCCTCACCCCTGCGATTTCAGCTCTTGTTCGTCGTTCCGGTCCCCGGGCTTCGCCCGAAAGTCCGCCGTGCCGCTGGTCAACGTTCCAGCGCCCATGTTTGTGCCCGCCGCGCGCAGTGACCGAGGTCTCAGCCAGATGCCCCTCTTCCTGCGGCCGGAGCCCGGGAAGGGTAGCTCACCGCCCGGCGCCGTCCGCACCGAGTCGCACAATGCCCGCCATTCGTCACCCGACAGGGGGAACGCGCTGGTGAGGCGGCCGCGTCGCGCGCAGGTTGCCCTCAGGTCACGAAGATCACCCGGCAGCCGTGTCCGCTTGATCCCCGGGACGTCGCCGTGGTGCGATCGAATGAGGGTTCGGCCTCGGTGCCGACCGCGCGCGTACGAGGTGACCCGCGCCACCGGCCGCGGCGTGCAGCGCCTAGGCTCACCGGCTACGTAAGGTGTCTTCAAGAACACCGGGGATCACACCGATCGGGGCGCGCGCAGCCTCGCGGTGGGGCGGACGGGGGTCCGCGTTCGGGAAGGGACGGGCAGGTGGCGTCGGGGAACGGCTCGGGGGACCGTGGTGCGCGGCCCTATCGGAAGCACCGCCCACTGCCCGCACTCATCGTCATCGGGGTGCTCGCACTCGGTGCGGTGATCGTGTGGGTGAACGCGGTGGTGACGCGAGGCGACATCAACGAGGCCGTGCACTGCACGCCGGCTCCGACGCCACCACCCGGGACCACCTACACCGTCGTGCCCCACGACGGCCTCGACGACCGCGCCCCCCTCCCGCCCAGCGAGATCGCGTTGAAAGTCCTCAACGCCAGCACCACGCGTGGCCAGGGCGGCATCGCCACCACGGCACTGCGCGAGCTGGGCTTCACCGGCATCGCCGACCCCGCCAACGACCCTGCCTATCCCGACGGCAACGCCAAGTGCCGCGGCCAGATCCGCTACGGCGAGAACGGCGCGTCGGCCGCCCGTACGGTCAGCCTCGTCGTGCCGTGCGCCGAACTCGTGCGGGACAACCGCAAGGATGCGAGCGTCGACCTCGCCACCGGGACGCTCTTCGGCGACATCTCACCGCGGCCCGAGGCTTTGCAGATCCTGAAAAAACTCTCCGACTGGGCACAGGCGCACCAGGGCGGCGGCGGCAACGAAGCCGCCGCCGGCCCCAGTGCGCCCGTGATCGACCAGACCCTGCTGGCCGCCGCGCGCGACGTGACCTGCTGAGGGTCTCTCAGACGGTCGCCGCGCCGGCCAGGGCCAGCACGTCCCGCAGCGGCTGCGCGACGCCGGGCGCGCAGACGAACGTCGCGTCCGCGCCAAGGTCCGGTGCGGAGCCGGGCAGGAGGACCGTCGCGCCCGCCTCCTCGGCGATCAGTGCACCCGCCGCCCAGTCCCAGCGGTGCAGGCCGTGCTCGAAGAACGCGTCGAGCCAGCCCGCGGCCACCGCGCACAGCTCCAGCGAAGCGGCACCGCCACGGCGGATGTCCCGGACGTGGCCGAGCAGCTCCGCCATGAGCGCACCCTGGCGCACGCGGCGCGTGCGGTCGTAGGCGAATCCCGTGCCGACGAGCGACAGGTCCAGCCGCGGGGGCGTGGACACCGACAGGCGCCGTCCGTCGAGCCAGGCACCATGGCCGCGCGCCGCGGTCCAGCGGCGCCCGCTCACGGGCTCCACGACCGCGCCCGCCACGGACACCCCGTCGACCTGCGCGGCAAGGGAAACGGCGAACGGCGGGAGCCCGTAGAGGAAGTTCACGGTCCCGTCGATCGGGTCCACCACCCACGTCACGCCGGTGCCCGCCGCCTCGCCACCGCCTTCCTCCCCGAGCACGGGTTCGCCAGGGCGCAGCTCCGCCAGCCGCGCCCGTACCAGTTCCTCCGATTCCTTGTCGACCGCGGTGACCACGTCGGTGTCGGCCGACTTCGTGTCCACCCTGACTTCTCGACCGTCCTGCATGGCGGTCCAGGCGTCGCGCACGAGCGCGGCCGCCTCCGCGGCCACCTGCTCCGCGACACGCTTCAGCAACGTCTCATCAACTCCCACGTCCGACATGTCACCACATCCGGTTAAAGTCTCCGGAGCAGGCTTCTGAATCGTGCGAGAAGGGACCACGTCAGTGACGGCGACCCGAGGTTTCGGAATCGACATCGGCGGCAGCGGGATCAAGGGCGCGCTGGTCGATTTGGAAACCGGACAGCTCATCGGCGAGCGCCACCGGATCGAGACTCCCCAGCCCTCGACCCCCGACGCCGTGGCGGACGTCGTGGCGAAGATCGTCCGGATCGCGGAGTGGGACGGGCCCGTCGGCGTCACACTCCCCGCGGTGGTCAAGAAGGGCGTGGCGCACACGGCCGCGAACATCGACCACAAGTGGATCGGCACGGACGCCGACGCGCTGTTCGCGAAACGGCTCGGCAAGCCGGTCTCCGATGTCGCGATGCTCAACGACGCCGACGCCGCCGGCATGGCCGAGATCCGGTTCGGCGACGAACGCGCGCGCACCGGCGTGACCGCGCTGCTGACGTTCGGCACCGGCATCGGCAGTGCTTTGTTCCACGACGGCAAGCTCGTGCCCAACACCGAGTTCGGCCACCTGGAGGTCGACGGGCACGACGCGGAGAAGCGCGCGGCGGCGTCGGTGAAGGACAGTGAGGGCCTCTCGTACTCGCATTGGGCCAAGCGGGTCCGCCGCTACCTGACGGTGCTGGAGAACCTCATCTGGCCGGATCTGTTCATCGTCGGCGGCGGCGTGAGCAAGAAGTCGGAGAAGTGGGTGCCGCTGCTCGACATCCGCACGCCGGTGATCGTGGCCTCGTTGCAGAACAACGCGGGCATCGTCGGCGCGGCGGCCGCGGCCGCCGAGGGAATCGAGCACTGAGGGAATCGAGCACCGCAGGCATCGAGCACCGAGGGAATCGGGCACCGAGGGCGGTGCCGCCGGTGCTGCCGCCGTCGGCTCGCAAAACACACGCGGCGGTCACGGAAGGGTCACGTGGGGGTACCGTGCGGCAGGCCGGAGGGTGATCGCTTCGCGACGCACTCGCCGGGCGTCGTTACAATGGAACACGGCCCACGGCTGCGGGAGCGAAAACCGCAGGCCGTGGCGTGTTCCCCGAATGTGAGGCAGCCGAGGTGGCGATACCTCGGCTCGTCATGATCGACCGCTGCGAAAGGGCGTAAGTGGCAGCCGCAAGAACCGCAACGCGAAGCGGGACGAAGACAGCGACCGAAGCCGGCGAGCCGGCCGACGAGGCAGCCACCGGCGCGGAGAAACCCGCGGCGCGCAAGACCGCCGCCAAGCCGGCAGGCGCGAAGAAGGCCCCCGCGAAGAAGGCGCCCGTCAAGAAGGCCGCCACCAAGGGGGCCAAGACGGAAGACGGCGAGCCCGACGGTCCTGAAGAGCTGGACGAGGCCGAGCTCGACAGCCCCGACCTGTCGGATCTCGAAGAGGTCGAGGTCGACGTGGTCGACGAGACCGTGAACGACGAGGTCTCGGACGACGCCGACGACGAGGACGACGCCGAGGAGACTCCCGCCGCCCGCCGCCGCACCGCCACCGCGGACAAGGACAAGAAGGCGTCGGACAACCCCGATTTCGTCTGGGACGAGGAAGAGTCGGAGGCGCTGCGTCAGGCGCGCAAGGACGCCGAGCTCACCGCCTCGGCCGACTCCGTCCGCGCCTACCTCAAGCAGATCGGCAAGGTCGCACTGCTGAACGCGGAGGAGGAGGTGGAGCTCGCCAAGCGCATCGAGGCGGGCCTCTACGCCGCCGAGCGGGTGCGCACCGCCGAGGAGGAAGGCGAGAAGCTCGTCACCCAGATGCGCCGCGATCTCAAGTGGATCGTGCGCGACGGCGAGCGCGCGAAGAACCACCTGCTGGACGCGAACCTCCGGCTCGTGGTGTCGCTGGCCAAGCGCTACACCGGCCGCGGCATGGCGTTCCTGGACCTCATCCAGGAGGGCAACCTCGGCCTGATCCGCGCGGTGGAGAAGTTCGACTACACCAAGGGCTACAAGTTCTCGACGTACGCCACGTGGTGGATCCGCCAGGCGATCACGCGCGCGATGGCCGACCAGGCCCGCACCATCCGCATTCCGGTGCACATGGTCGAGGTCATCAACAAGCTGGGCCGGATCCAGCGTGAACTCCTCCAGGACCTCGGCCGCGAGCCGACCCCGGAAGAGCTCGCCAAGGAGATGGACATTTCTCCGGAGAAGGTACTGGAGATCCAGCAGTACGCTCGGGAACCGATCTCCCTCGACCAGACCATCGGCGACGAGGGCGACTCCCAGCTCGGTGACTTCATCGAAGACTCCGAAGCGGTCGTCGCCGTCGACGCGGTCTCGTTCACGCTCCTTCAGGACCAGCTCCAGTCGGTCCTGCAGACGCTGTCCGAACGCGAGGCCGGCGTGGTCCGCCTGCGCTTCGGTCTCACCGACGGCCAGCCGCGGACACTCGACGAGATCGGCCAGGTCTACGGCGTCACGCGCGAGCGGATCCGCCAGATCGAGTCGAAGACCATGTCGAAACTGCGCCACCCCTCGCGCTCCCAGGTGCTGCGCGACTATCTGGACTGATCGTTCTGGTCAACGAGGAACCCCGTCACCGGCCGGTGGCGGGGTTTCTTGTCGTGGCGGGCAGTTCAGCGGCGGGTGAGCGCGACTAGACCCGCTTGACCGACCATTGTGGACTCATCGGTCTGCACCACCTGACAGGTCCACACCACTGCGTTCCTGTCGTTCCGCAGGGGCGGAAGAGTTCCGGAAACATTTCCGGAACGTGATCCGCGGTATTCGGCACGGCACCCACCGCGACGAAGGGGCGGTTGTGAATACCGCGCCGGGCCCGGCGGACGCAACATCCGAAAGTCGGTCTTTTACCGCCAGAGCGCGGAAATCGTGATTATTTGGTTGCCTGAGAACGAAGATCGCAGAGCCGTCAACGGATTATGCTGCGCCGACAACGAGCGTCAGCATTCGGAAGTCCGGAAGGCAGTAGCGGTCCAGTGTTTTCGACGGAAACTCAAACAGGCGGACATCCGAGCGGGAGCCGATCCTCCGGCCGTCGTGAATCGGGGAAACCGTGATCGGCTTCCTCGCGCGCCGTCTGGTCAACTACGTCGCCCTGTGCCTTGTAGCCACGTTCGCGGCGTTTTCCC
The DNA here is from genome assembly GCA_035551175.1 of Amycolatopsis sp. Lineage (GTDB taxonomy): Bacteria > Actinomycetota > Actinomycetes > Mycobacteriales > Pseudonocardiaceae > Amycolatopsis. Next base: position 21,920 of record DASZNR010000126.1, read on the forward strand.
TGGCCTCATTGGCGTTCAGTCCGCTGGACGCCCTGAAACTGCGCAATCCGCCGGCGCCGCAGGCCACGATCGACGCCAAGGCGGCCGAGCTGTACCTGAACCAGCCGATCCCCGAGCGCTTCTTCACGTGGCTCGGCGGTGTGCTGCAAGGGAACTTCGGGCGCACCGTCGCCGATCAGCCGATCACCGACGAGCTCTTCCGCCGGGCGGGCGTGAGCCTGCGGTTGTTCCTGCTCGGCATCACGATCGGCATCATCATCGGTGTGCTCGTCGGAGTCGTGAGCGCGATCCGGCAGTACAAGATCAGTGACTACCTGGCCACCACGTTCTCCTTCGTCGTGCTGTCCACACCGGTCTTCGTGATCGCCACGATCCTCAAGGCCGGCGCGCAGTCCGTGAACGACAACCTCCTCGGCGGCTACCAGTTCTTCATCGTGCAGGGCGAATCCAGCGGCCTCGGCGGCAGTTTCGGAGATGTGCTCCTCGACCGGTTGCAGCACATCATCGTGCCCACGCTCGCGATCGTGCTCACGCAGGTCGCCTACTACAGTCGCTACCAGCGTTCGGCGATGCTCGACGTGATCGGCTCCGACTTCCTCCGCACCGCACAGGCCAAAGGCCTCACCCGCCGCCGCGCGCTGTTCAAGCACGGCCTGCGGACCGCGCTCATCCCCATGGCCACGCTGTTCGCGTTCGGCTTCGGCCTGCTCATCACGGGCGGCATCTTCACCGAGCGGATCTTCGGCTGGTACGGCATGGGCGACTGGCTGATCACCGGCATCCAGAAGCAGGACACCAACATCGTCGCGACCGTGACTCTGTTCATCGCCATCTGCGTGCTGCTCGCGGGCTGGCTGGCCGACGTGCTCTACGCCGTGCTCGACCCGAGGGTGAGGATCTGATGGCCGCTCCCGTGAACGAGGCCGACATCGTCGACTCGGCCACCCTCGCCACCGACCCGGGCAGCGAGCGCGACAGCACCTCGTCGAGCCGCGGCAAGCTGGTGCTGCGGAGGTTCCTACGCAACAAGCTCGCCGTCGCCGCGCTGGCCGTGATCGTGCTGTTCTACGTACTGGCCTTCACCTACACCTGGTACGCGCCGTGGTCGTACGAGTCGCTCGACCCGCTGGCGAATCTCGTGCCCCCGGACGGGAGCCATTGGTTCGGCACCAACCAGATCGGCGGCGACATGTTCGCGCAGACCATGCGCGGGCTCCAGAAGTCGCTCACGATCGGCCTGCTGGCCGCGCTGTTCTCCACGGGTGTGGCCTCGATCGTCGGCGCAGCGGCCGGGTACTTCGGTGGCTGGACCGACCGCATCGCGATGTGGATCGTCGACCTGCTGCTGATTCTGCCGCCGTTCCTCATCATTTCGATCCTCTCCCCCGCCTTCCGCGGCAAGACGTGGCTGATCCTGGTCGGCCTGATCGCGCTGTTCCAGTGGATGATCACCGCCCGCATCGTGCGCGGTATGACGCTGACGCTGCGGGAGCGCGAGTTCGTGAAGGCCGCGAAGTTCATGGGCCAGCCGGCGTGGCGGATCATCGCCAAGCACATCGTGCCGAACATGGCCTCGCTGCTGATCATCGACGCGACCATCAACGTCGGCGTCGCGATCATCATGGAAACTTCGTTGTCCTACTTCGGATTCGGCGTGCAGGCCCCCGACGTCTCACTCGGCACGCTCATCTCGGCGGGTTCCGAATCGGTGCGCACGTTCCCCTGGCTGTTCTACATCCCGGCCGGCTTCCTCGTGCTCACCGTGCTCGCGGTGAACTTCGCAGGCGACGGTCTGCGCGACGCCCTCGACCCGTCGTCGAGCCGGTCGCGACGCAAGGAACGCAAACGCATCACAGAGAAGACGAAGTCCCCCAGCACCACAGGAGCCGACGCATGACCGCCTCACTCGAATTGAGCGCGGAGACGCCGAAACCCACCGGCACCGTCCTCGAGGTCTCGGGCCTCGAAGTGTCCTTCCCCTCGGAATCCGGCCGGGTGAACGCCGTGCGCGGCTTGAACTACGAGGTCGCGGCCGGTGAGGTGCTCGGCATCGTGGGCGAGTCCGGTGCGGGCAAGTCGGTGTCGTCGCTCGCGGTCATGGGGCTGCTGCCGCCGCAGGCCCGCGTGTCCGGCTCGATCCGATTTCAGGGCAGCGAGCTCATCGGCCGTTCCGACCTGCAGCTGTCGAAGATTCGCGGCAAGAAGATCGCCATGGTCTTCCAGGACCCGCTCTCGGCGTTGACGCCCGTGTACACCGTGGGCGCGCAGATCGCCGAGGCCCTGCTGGTGCACGCCAAGGGCCCGATGAGCAAGCAGCAGGCCAACAATCGCGCCGTGGAGCTGCTCGACCTCGTCGGCATTCCCAAGGCCGCAGCCCGCGCCAAGGCGTTCCCGCACGAGTTCTCCGGCGGCATGCGCCAGCGCGCGGTGATCGCCATCGCGATCGCCAACGACCCGGACCTGATCATCGCCGACGAGCCCACCACGGCGCTCGACGTGACGGTGCAGGCCCAGGTCCTGGAGGTCCTGAAGACCGCGCAGGAGGTGACCGGCGCCGGCATCGTGATCATCACGCACGACCTCGGGGTGGTCGCCGGGTTCGCCGACCGCCTGATGGTGATGTACGCCGGGCGCGCGGTGGAACAGGGTCCGGTCGAGACGATCTACGCCCAGCCGCGGATGCCCTACACGCTAGGGCTGCTGGGGTCGATCCCCCGGGTCGACGCGCAGGAGAAGCAACCGCTGGTGCCGATCGAGGGCCAGCCGCCTTCATTGGTGAACCTGGCGCAGGGCTGCCCCTTCGCGCCGCGCTGCCCGCTGGCGATCGACGCGTGCCACCGCGCGGAGCCCGAGCTGCACACGATCACGCCCGGCAACCCGAACGCGCCGGTCGACACCACCCACCGCGCCGCCTGCATCCGTACCGAGGAGCTCGCGCGCCCCGAAGCCGACGCGGCCGAGGTCTACGGCGCCACGCTCGTGGTGGACGCCGCCGTCGCGTCCGTGCCGCGGGAACAGCGCGAGACCGTGCTCGACGTGCAGGACCTCACGAAGCACTACCAGGTCACCAAGGGCACGGTGTTCAAGCGCAAGTCCGGCACCGTGAAAGCCGTCGACGGCATCAGCTTCGACATCGTCGAGGGCGAAACCCTCGGCCTGGTCGGCGAATCCGGCTGCGGCAAGTCGACCACGCTCATGGAGATCCTCGAGCTGGCCGCACCCGCGGCCGGCTCGGTCGCCGTGCTCGGCAAGGACGTCGCGAAGCTCGACCGCAAGGCGCGCAAGGCGATCCGGCGCGACCTGCAGGTGGTCTTCCAGGACCCGATGGCCGCGCTCGACCCCCGGCTGCCCATCGGCGACATCCTCGCCGAGCCCATGGTGACCCACGGCTACGACAAGGCCCGGATCGCCAAGCGCGTGCCGGAGCTGCTCGGCCTCGTCGGGCTGCGCGCGGAACACGCCGAGCGGTACCCGGCGGAGTTCTCGGGCGGCCAGCGCCAGCGCATCGGCATCGCGCGGGCGCTCGCACTGGAGCCGAAGCTGATCGTGCTCGACGAACCGGTGTCGGCGCTCGACGTGTCGATCCAGGCCGGCGTGATCAACCTGCTCGACGAGCTGAAGGCCAAGCTCGGCCTCTCGTACCTGTTCGTGGCTCACGATTTGTCGGTGGTGCGCCACATCGCCGACCGCGTGGCCGTGATGTACCTCGGCAAGATCGTGGAGATCGGCGACGTCCGCACGGTGTTCGAGGCGCCGCAGCACCCGTACACGCAGGCGCTGCTGTCGGCGATCCCGATCCCCGACCCGGTCAAGGAACGCGAACGCAGCCGCATCATCCTCACCGGCGACCTGCCCAGCCCGGCGAACCCCCCTTCGGGCTGCCGGTTCCGCACGCGCTGTTTCGTGTTCTCACACCTGTCTGAACAGGACAAACGCAAGTGCGTCGACCTCGAGCCGCCGCGCGAATCCCGCGCCGCCGACCACGAGGTCGCCTGCCACTACGCCAAGCCCCGCGAAGTCGTGTAGCCATCCGTTGGCACACCAGGGAAGAAAGGTGAACATGATGCGACGGAGGATGGCCACGCTCGTGGCTCCCGTTGCCGCACTGGGGCTGATCCTGTCCGCTTGCGGCGGAGGCAGTGGCAGCGGCGGCACCGGCCTGCAGGACGCCGGCACCAAAGGGGTGAAGACCGCGGACATCAATCCGCAGCCCCTCGACAACCTCAAGGACGGCGGCGACCTGAAGTGGCCGGTCGACCAGCTGCCCGACAACTGGAACTACAACGAGGTGGACGGCACCGTCGCCGACGGCGCGTACATGGACGGGGCGATGATCCCCTACGTGTTCACGCAGAACGCCGACGCCTCGGTGTCGCTGAACAAGAACTACCTCACCTCGGCCGAGGTGATCAGTACCGACCCGCAGGTGATCGAGTACAAGATCAACCCGAAGGCCAAGTGGAGCAACGGGCGGCAGTTCTCGTGGGAGGACTTCGCCGCGCAGGCCAAGGTGCTCAACGGCAAGGACCCGGCCTACGAGGTCTCCGGCACCACCGGCTACGAGGACATCGCCAAGGTCGAACGGGGCACCGACGACCAGGACGTCAAAGTCACCTTCGCGAAGAAGTTCGCCGAGTGGAAGTCGCTGTTCGCCCCGCTCTACCCGAAGGAGCTGAATTCCGACGCCGACACCTTCAACAAGGCGTGGGCGGCGAAGCCGCTGATCACCGCCGGCCCGTTCAAGGTCAAGAGCATCGACGCGACCGCGAAGCAGGTCGTGCTCGAACGCGACCCGAACTGGTGGGGTGACAAGCCCAAGCTGGACACGGTCACGTTCAAGGTCGTGGACCGCGCGGCTCAGCCGGACGCGTTCGCCAACGGCCAGATCGACTTCTACAACACCAACAGCGACATCAACACCTACAAGCGCGGACAGGCCGACCCCAACGCCGTGATCCGCCAGTCCAACAACCCCGATTACACGCACCTGACCTTCAACGGTGCGGCGTCGTCGATCCTCGCCGACAAGGATCTGCGGCTGGCGATCATCAGGGGCATCGACACGGTCACCATTTCCAAGTCGATCCTCGGACAGATGCAGAAGGACACCACCCCGCTGGGCAACCACCTGTACCTGAAGGGCAGCAAGACCTACCAGGACAACTCGGGTCCGTACAAGTTCGACCCGAACGCGGCGAAGGCCGCGCTGGACAAGCTGGGCTGGAAGCAGTCCGGTGACTTCCGCGCCAAGGACGGCAAGCAGCTCGAGGTCCGCCTGGTCATCCCGTCGGGCACGCCGATCAGCCAGCAGATCTCGCAGATCCTGCTCCAGCAGCTCAAGGCGATCGGGGTGAAGCTGGACGTCCAGTCGGTGCCGACCACCGAGTTCTTCAAGAACTACGTCAACGTCGGCAACTTCGACCTGACGCTGTTCCGCTGGCTGTCGAACTCGTTCCCCATCGGCGGCAGCAAGGGCATCTACTACCTCGACCCGAAGAACATCAACCAGAACTACGGCCGTATCGGCAGCGACAAGCTCAACCAGCTGCTCGACACCGCGGCGCAGGAACTGGACGACACGAAGCGGGCCGCGGACATCAACGCCGCCGACAAGGAGATCTGGGCGCTCGGCCACCAGCTCCCGATCTTCCAGGCACCCGGTGCGTTCGTCGTGCGCAAGACTTTGGGCAACTTCGGTTCGCCCGGCTACGCCAACACGCCGTACGACTTCGTCAAGATCGGTTTCCTGAAGTAGGGCCGGCGTTCGACGGGAGCGGCGCGGGCCCCGGCTCGCGCCGCTCTTTCCTTTGTGGACATCTGAGGTGGACTCGTGCGGACGTTCCTTCGGCTGCGGCCGGTGCGCCACGTACTCGTGACGAGCGCGGTGGTGCTCGTGGTGTGCGCGGTCGTGTTCCTGGTGCAGCTGCTGGAGTTCTCGCACGCCCAGGAACAGCTGCGCGGGCTGACGGCGCCGGGCACGGCCACGGTGGTGCGCAGCGACGACGGTTCCGCCACCGTGCGATTCCCGGCCGGCGGCACTTCGGCGACGGCGACCATCGACCTGGACGGGTCGGCACCCAAGGCGGGCGCGCAGGTTCCGGTGCGGTACGACCCGGCGCGGCCGGACCGCGCCGTGATCCGTGACGCGACCCCACTCGTGGCCGAAGACCGGGCGTCGACCTACGCGACGGTGGCCGTGGTCGCCGCGCTGGCCATGCTGGCTGTCGACGGGTTTCTCCTGGTCACGCGGTTCGTCCGGCCCGGGCGGGTGCCTGCGGGAGCGCCGGTGCCGGTGCGACGGGTGAAGGTGCAACGGGGTGTGCTCACGCGCTCGTGGCTGGAGACCGAAACGGCGACGCCGCGGTGGATCCCCGTGTACTTCTCCCCCACGCTCATCGGCCTGCCGACGCCGGTGAAGGTCACCGTCCATGGTGATCTGCGCCGTGACCGGCACGTCGCGGTGTCGCTCGGCGGCGAGGTGTTCCACCCGGCGGGCGCGGTGCGTGTGACCGAACCGCGCGGGCGGCGGCTCGACAACCCGGCAGAGCCCGACGAGGAACGCGCCCTCGCTGCGGCCCGGCCGGTGTCGCTGCGCCGACAGTTCCGCGCCGACCTGCCGGTGCTCGTGGCCGCGCCCGTGGTCGGCGTGTTCTGGGCGTTCGTGGACGGCAGCGGCTTCACGGGGTGGCTCACGGTCACCGTGCTCGTCGCCGCGTTCGGCTTCTGGTGGGCCGCGCTACGGGGCTCCGACCCGTCCTGATCGCAGCTCGCCGAGTACGGTCGCCAGCTCGGCGTACGAATCGGCCAGCCGCTCGGAATGGCCGAGGCGATGGCGTTCCAGGCGCAGTGCACCCAGGTGCCGAGCGCGGTAGTAGAGCATCCGCCGTCGCGCGTTCGGGGAGGCGTCCAGCACGCCGTAGGCGTCCCAGAACGCGTCGCGTTCCGCGCCCGGTTTCGCCAGCGCCATGCGGATCGGCCAGTCGGCGGCCGGATCGCCCCACCAGCTGCGATCGTGGTCGTAGACGCCGGTGACGGTGAGATCGGGCTCGATCATCACGTTGACCGTCCACAGATCGCCGTGCAGGAGCCGGGGTTCGGTGATCTCGTCGAGCAGCGCGGCATCGCGGGTGGCGAGCTCGCCGGCCTCGCGCACGTCCGCGGCGTCGAGGCTGAGGTCCTCCAGATCGAGCGCGTTGTCGGCGAAGCAGGCAACCAGGGCTTCGCTCCACGTCGCGAAGTGCGGGCCGGCGACCGTCCCGAACCCAGGCCCCGCCACGCCGTGGACGAGCCGCGTGAGCCGGCCCAGCTCCCGGTAGAACGGCGCGCGCTCGGCCGGCGGGTACGCCGGCAGCACGTCCGGGGCCGGCCGGCCGCGCAGCACGGCCTGCACCACGTAGTCGCGCGGAATCAGCTCCTGGGTGAAATCCGCCGCGATCGTGCGCGGCAGCAGGTGTGCGATGGGGGCGAAGTACGGTGCCGCGAGGTATTCGTTGCGCATGAACTGCCACTCGACGCGTGTCTGGCGCGCCGGCTCGGGCGCCACGCGCAGAATCACCGGCCCGTCGGCGAGCTCGACGCGGTAGGTGGTGTTGTACCCGCCCCAGCCCAGCTCCGTCGCCGCCGCGACCTCGACGTCCGGCCCGCAGACCCGCGTGGTCACGGCTTCGATCTGCTCCGGGGTCAGTGGCTGCTGGAACGCTCCGGCGGGCCGGTCGAGCGGGCGGAAGTCCATGTGATCATCCTGGCACCGGCCGGCGGAGTCAGGGCACGGCGAGCCCGGCCCGGCGCAGGGCTTCCTCCACGCGCAGCCGCTCCAGATCGCGGTCGAGGCTTTCGGGCAACGTGTCGAGCCGATGTGCGACGCCGACTTCGCGGCACGCCGTGGTCAGCAGTTCGTCGTAGGCCTGGCGCGTGCCAAGGCGGCGCGCGGCCGGTGTGCCCGGCGGGTAGCCCGCCAACAGGCGGTGCACCCGGCGCAGATCAGCCGCCAGCCGTTCCACCGGCGGGCCTGCCGGGGCGAGCCGGACGCGACGGCGGTCGAGAACCCGGTGCACGAGTGCGGGCACTTTCAGCGCGCACCAGAAGAGCGCCGCGGGAGCCAGGCAAACTGCGGCGAACAGGGCGAGAACGCCGGCCATCGCTTCAGTGTAGGACCGCCCATGGCTGATCGCGGTGGCGAATTTCGCGCCCGTGTCCCGAACGGAGGGGGCCGGCGGGTGAGTCGCGAGCGCATCGCTGTGCGCGCGAGCGCGGGACCTTCTAACGTTCCCCCAATGGGTGCACGGAGAACGCTGGACGTGGACGACGTCCTGAAACGGCAGGACTCGGGCGAGCTGAAGCGGCGGCTCAAAGGACGCGACCTCGTGGGGTTCGGCGTCGGGATCATCATCGGGACCGGCATCTTCACGCTCGCGGGCGTGGAGGCCAAAACACACGCCGGGCCCGCCGTCACACTTTCGTTCGTGATCGGCGCGGTCGTGGCCGGACTCGCGGCGCTCTGCTACGCCGAGCTCGCGTCTTCGGTGCCCACGGCGGGCAGCGCCTACACCTACGCCTTCGCCACGCTCGGCGAGCCGTTCGCCTGGATCATCGGCTGGGACCTGCTACTGGAGTTCGCGCTGGGCGCCGCCGTGGTGTCCCGCGGGTGGTCCGGCTACCTGACGAACCTGCTGGGCCTGCCCTCGTCCTGGTTCGGCGAAGACGCGACCGTGAACGTCGGCGCCGTGCTGATCATCGCGGTGCTCACGGTGGTGGCCGTGCTCGGGATCAAGCAGTCCTCGTTCCTCACCAACGCACTCGTGGTCGTGAAGGTCGCGGTGTGCGTGCTCATCGTCGTGGTGGGCGTGTTCTACGTGAAGGGCGCCAACCTCACCCCGTTCGTCCCGACGGCCAAGGCGCCGCCGAGCGGCACGGGCGTGCTGGAACAGCCGGTGGTGCAGGCGGCGCTGGGGCTGGGGCAATCCGTGTACGGCGTCGCGGGCGTGCTCACCGCCGCCGCGGTGGTGTTCTTCGCCTACACCGGGTTCGAAGCACTGGCCAATCTCGGTGAGGAGACCATGAACCCACGCAAGGACCTGCGCGTGGGCATCCTCGGCGCGCTGGCGGTCTGCGCGGTGCTCTACATCGCGGTGTCCATCGTGCTCACCGGCATGATCCCGTTCACCGACATCGACACCGGCGCGCCGCTCGCGGCCGCCTTCGACAGCGTCGGCCAGCACTGGGTCGGGGCGCTCATCTCGCTGGGCGCGGTCGCCGGGCTCACGTCGGTGATGATGGTCGAGCTCGTGACCATCGGGCGCATCGGCTTCGCGATGGGCCGCGACGGCCTGCTGCCCAAGGCGATCGGTACCGCGCACCCGCGCTGGGGCACGCCGCACCGGATGACCATCGGCGGTGCGATCCTCGTCGCCGTGCTCGCGGCGTTCGTGAAGATCGACGTGCTGTCGGACATGGTGAGCATCGGCGCGCTGTCGGCGATGATCATCGTGGCGGTGGCCGTGCCGGTGCTGCGCAAGCGGCGCCCCGACCTCAACCGCCCGTTCTCCGTGCCGTTTTCTCCGGTGGTGCCGATCATCGCGGCGATCGCGTGTTTCTACCTCACGTTGAACCTCGACGTGCTCACGTGGATCCGCTTCGCGGCGTGGCTGGTTCTCGGCCTGCTGATCTATGTGTTCTACGGCCGCAATCACTCGCGGCTGGCGCCGGGCAACCGGGCGAAGTCGCAAGCCTAGGCGGGAAACCGCGGGACGAGGCCCGCGCCGGCGACCGCTTCGGCGAGCACGCCGGCGTGGGCCGCGTCGGCGACGAGCAGCAGCACCCCCTTGCCCGCGAGCGCCGCGGTGACCCATTCGAGCGGCTGGTCGTGAACTCCGTTGTCCCCCAGCACGGAATAGGTGTCCACAACGGACAGCAGCGTGCCTTCGGACCCGATGCGCACACCCGCCAGGAGCACGTGGTGGTAGCCGGGCGGGCGCCACCGGTTCGTCCACAGTGGTGGGACACCGGTGTGGAGGTAGTCGAGCAGTGCACGCCGCGGGGTGCCGGGCGAGCCGAGCTCGGCCGGGTCGAGCCGCGCGATCACCGCGACGCGCGGCAGGTCCCACAGCGCCACCAGCAGGTGGAACAACGCCTCGGCCGACCATTCGCCCGACGCCGGTACCACGCGCAACCGACCGCCCGACAAGGCTTCCACGGCCCCCGCGAGCGCTGCCGGGTCCGTGCCGGCCGAAGCGGCGTCGCTCGGAATGGGCAGCCGGAAGTCTGCGCGCCCCTTCGCGCCCTCCGGCGGGGCGCCCGGAGCCCGGACCGTGCCGGCCGCCACCGCGACCTCGTCCTGGTCCGGAACCGCGAAGCCCGCGGCCCGCAGCGCCGTCAGCGCGGTGAACGCAGCGGACAGCCCGTCCTTCTGCGGCAGCTCGGCCCGCGCTTCGGCCACCAGCCGGGTTCCGCCCGGGAGCCACTGCACGGCGGACAGCTCGCTCACGGAGCGGCTCCCGCCCGCGGGTTCAATACCGCCACAGGTGCGCCGCCACGATCTCGTCGGGGGTGCGCTCGGCAGCCCACGCCGCGTCGGACGCGCGGACGGCCCGAAACGCCCCCAGCAACTCGTCGCCGAGGGCGCCGCACACCCGTGGTGACGCGAGCAGCGCCGCGTCCTGTTCGCCCGCGTTCGCGGGCAACGGCAGCACACCTCGAGTCTCGCGCTCACCCGCCGTCCAGCCGCCCGGATCCTCGCCGATCGGATCGGGTAGCGCCGAGCCGTCCTCGATCCCGGCCATCCCGGTGGCCAGCACGGCCGCCAGCGCGAGGTACGGATTGGCCGAGGCGTCGGACGTCTTGAGCTCCACGTTCGCGTGGTCCGCACCCAGCAGTGCCGAGCCCGGCACATACCGCAGCGGCGCCTCACGGTTTTCCACGCCCCAGAACGCGTACGCACCCGCGAAGTAGCCCGGGCGCAACCGCATCGTCGACGGGACGCTCGGCGCCGTCACGGCCGTGAGGGCCGGCAGGTCCCGCAGCAGCCCGCCGAGGTAGGCGGCACCGTCGCCGGCGGGCCCGGCCTCGCCCGCGAGGAGATTGCGGCCGCGCTGGCGCACGGAGGTGTGCAGGTGCCAGCCGTTGCCCACCGCCGCGAGGCTCACGAGCGGCGCGAAGCTCACGGCAAGCCCGTGGCTGTGCGCGGCGGCGTGGATCGTCTGCCGGGCCAGGAGCTGGTCGTCCGCGGCTGCCACGGGGTCCGTGGCGACCAGCGACAGCTCCAGCTGGGCCAGGCCGTACTCGGCGTGCAGCTGGCCGATCTGCAGCCCGTTGGCCGCGAAGTCGTGCAGCAGGGCCGCGACGAAGCCGTCAAGCCCGACGAGCGCGTGTGGGCTGTAGGCGGGCCCGGGATGCCCGGGCGCGGCGACGACGTCCGCGCTCCCGGCCGGAGTCACGGCGAACTCCAGCTCGTAGCCGGCGCGGAACTCAAGTCCGCGGCGCGTGGCCTCGGCGACCTGGCGTTCCAGTGCCGAACGCTGGCAATACGGCCACGGCGAGCCGTCGGCGGCAACCTGGCGCGCGGGCGCCCACGCGAGCGCCGGCTGTCCGGCCAGCCGACGCAGCCGCTCGACCACCGGAACGAGCCGGATGTCACCCGAGGGCGTCGCGAGCCCCGCATGACCGTAGGTGATAGCGTCGTGACTGTCGAACACCGCGAACAGCGAGCTCGCACCCACCCCGCGCGTCGCGGCGTCCGCGAGGCCACCGATGGGGACGATGCGCGAACGCGGAATCCCGTTGTTGTCGGCCCACGCGAGGTGAACCCCGCTCACCCCGGCCGCGGCCAGGTCCTTCGCCGCCGCCGACGCCGCCTTGGTCATCGCCACCTCCAGTGGATCCGGTCAGTATCGCGGCTCGGCGCGGCCTGGGCCAACGGCACCGAGCCGGCCGGCGCGCGGGGGGTACGCGACGGAGACCCCGACCCGCGCCGCCGAACTGCCCCGCCGGGGTGATCGGGTTGGCGGATCTGGCGGATCTGGCGGATCTGGCGGGTCACAGAATTCCGCTGAGAACGAACAAGCGAGGCGAGAATGGTGCCGTCTTCGTTTCCGAATACTGGGAATCGCGCTATCGCTGAGCCGCTGACCTCGGAAAACGATGCTCCGCACCGCCAGTTGTCCTAAGGATCGGGACACCACTACGGCAACCGGGGTAATTCGGCGTGACACAGGTCCCACCGGAGCGGGAACACTTGCGAGCCGCGAAACGTCTGCAAGAGTGGAAGCACGAACACAGCGGAGCCGGAGGCGATCCCGCCGAGGGCATCATTGCCGAAGTGGGCGTAGCTGGATCGAGGTACCGGGAGACCGGTACCGGGACGGAGGGAGACCCCCATGACAACACCGACGCTCACCCGCCCCGAACTGACCGCCGCCGACCGTTGCGACCGGTGCGGAGCCGCGGCGCAGGTACGCGCCGTCCTCAGCTCCGGAGGAGAGCTGCTCTTCTGCGGGCACCACGCCCGTGAACACGAGGCCAAGCTCAAGGAACTGGCTGCGGAGATCCAGAAATAGGGGTCCGCAAACACCACTGACACGTCCGGAAGGCGGTCGGCGCACACGGCGCCGGCCGCCTTTCACGTCTCCGGCCCGCACGAAGGCGCACCGCCGCGCGGGTCCATCTCGGCGTCGGGCGACCCGCGCAATTCGCGCGCAGAACGGCTCACGATCGAGCAGCACAATGCTTTCTACGCCCGCGGTCCGCCGACATTGCCGAACGCCACTTCGGCGATGCAAATTTTCTTTTACACTCGGCGCGGAACCGACGTTTTTCCTTCAGGCTCACCCACCACAGCGGACGCCGGAACCGGTGCCTGTCCGAATTCACATTGAATAGTGGCGCATATCACGTTCGTTGTCGGATCCGAAATTCCGGCCGCGATGACAATTCCTGTCCGGTCGCCCCGGAGGTGGCAGTCGGGTCAGCACTGCCACCTCCGGGTTTCCGGCTTGGCGCCCGCAGCTGCGGCTACCCACGAGACGAACCAGACAAGCCCGCAGCGACCTACCAGGGCAGAACAGCACTCACACCGTGTCCAGCACCACCTCGAACGCGACCTCGGCCGCGCCCAGCAGCTTCACGTCCGCACCCAGTGCCGAGCTGACGATGCGGGTGCCCCCGACCGCGCGGCTGACGAGGCTGCGCCGGCGGACCTCGTCGCCGACTGAGCGGATGACGGACTCGGGCAGGACCGTGAGCAGGTCGCCGAGGACCACCAGCTGCGGGCCCAGTAGGTTCACGACGTTGACGAGCCCGAGCGTCAGCCATTCGGCGAACTCGGCCAGCCGCTCGGCCGCGGCACCCGGGTCGCGGCCGAGTTCCCGCAGCTCGAAGAGGATGGCGCCACGCGGGGTGTCCTCGGGCAGGCCGAGCGCCCGGCACAGCGCGGCCTCCCCGATTTCGGTTTCCCAGCAGCCGCTGCTGCCGCAGTAACACGCACGCCCGCCGGGGCGGATGACCATGTGGCCGATCTCCCCGACGTAGCCCGCACCGCCGCGCAGCGACGAGCCCTGTGCGATCACGCCACCGCCGACCCCGACGTCGGCTGACACATACACGGCGTCGGACGACCCGCGAGCCGCGCCGCGCAGATGTTCGGCGACAGCGCCGAGCTCGGCGTCGTTTCCGACCAGCACGGGGATGTTGAGCACGCCGGACAGGCGTTCACCCAGTGCGACGTCGGTCCAGCGCAGATTGGGCGCCTCGTGCACGTGGCCGTCGGCGCGCCGCACGACCCCGGGCACGGACACGCCGACGGCCACAGGGGTGACCGCGAGGTCACCGGCGAGCACCGCGGTCGACTCGATCACGTGCGTGATGACCTCGTCGGCCTCACGCATGCGCCCGCGCAGGTTCCAGCTGTTGCGGCCGAGGATCTGGCCGCCGAGACCCACGAGGGCGAGCGCCACGTGCTCGACCTGCACGTCGACCGCAACCACCACAGCCGCGTGCGGCTGGGGCAAGACCAGGAGCGAGGGGCGGCCCGCGCCTCGTCCCGGCCGCGGCACCCGCTCCTCGACGACGCCTGCTTCCGCGAGTCCGTCCACGAGCGTTTTGATCGTGCTCCGGTTGAGCCCGAGCTCGGTGGCCAGCGCCGCCCGGGTGCTCGGACCGCCGACGTGCAGCAGCCGGAGCAAGGTCGTGCGGTTGTGCCGGCGCACCTCGTCCGGCCGTGCGACGGGAGTGTTCGTCACCGGGTTGCGTCAGCGAGCCGACGCGGCCGCCCGACGTCGCGAAAGCGCGTCGACGGTGGCAGCGAGCAGCAGGACGAGGCCGGTGACGATGTTGACGACGGCGGCGGGCTGCTGGAGCAGGCCGAGTCCGTTGTTCACGATCGCCAGCACGGCACCACCGATCACCGCGTCGATGATCCGGCCCTTGCCGCCGAACAGCGACGTGCCGCCGATGACGGCTGCGCCCACCGCGAACAGCAGCGTGTTGAGGCCACCGGACTGCGGGTTGACCGCACCGATCTTCGACGAGTACACGATCGCGCCGATCGCCGCGAACGAGGAACCGATCACGAACACGCTGGTACGCAGTTTCGCGACGTTGATGCCGGCGCGACGGGCCGCCTCCTTGTTGCCGCCGACCGCGTACAGGTGCCGTCCGTACTTGGTGCGGTTGAGCACGTAGGTGCCGGCGAACAACAGCACCAGCACGATCGGGACCACGTAGGGCACGCCGTCGATCTCCACGGTGGCGTTGGACGAGCGGTTGACCGTCAGGAGGTAGGTCGCCACCGCGGAGATCACCGCGATCAGTGCGACCTTGAACAGCACGATCGGCGTCGGCTGCACGACGAGTCCTCGTTTGAGTCGCGAGAAGTGCTGGCCCAGCGCGATCAGCGCGTACCCGCCGACGGCGACGATGAACAGGACCCAGCTGCCGAGCACCGAAAGGTTGCCGTTGGCGACGGCGTTCAGGGTGTCGTTCGTGCTGATCGGCAGTGTGCCGCCCTCACCGATGAACTGCAGGATCACGCCCTGCCACACGATGAACAGCGCCAGCGTCACGACGAACGACGGCATGCCGATCTTCGACACGAGGAAACCGGTGATGCAGCCGATGGCGGTACCGGTGGTGATCGCGATGACCATTTCGAGCCACGCGTTCTGCGGCGCTCCGATCAGGATCACCACGATCCCGACGAGCGAAACCACCGCGCCGGCCCAGATCCGTTGCAGCAGCGCCAGGATCACGGCGAGCGCGAGGACCGCGATGAACGTGATGAACACGCCCGTGCCCATGGAGCCAAGAAGGTTGCCGTTGCGGACGTAGTGCAACGCCATCAGCGAGGCACACACACCGGACGCCGTACCGGCCGACAGGTCGATCTCGCCGAGCAGCAGCACGAACACGACACCCATCGCGATGATGGTCTGGCCGGCGCCCTGCGCGAGCAGGTTCGCGATGTTGCGCAAGGTGAAGAAGTCGCCCGAGAGGGCGCTGAAGAGGATCGCCAGCGCGATCACACCGAGCACGGCGGGGATCGAGCCGAGCTGGCCGTCCTTCATCCGCGCGAAGTAGTCCTTGATCGCCTCGCCCGTCGACAGCGACGTGGTGTCGATGCCGAAGTCGGTGATCGCCGCGTCCGGCTTCGCGGATTTGGCAGGGGTCTCAGTCATGTCCGTTTCTTTCTCGTTGCTCACAGCACGACGTTTTCGGGGCGGGCGAGGCCGAGGTCACCCGACCGGCCCGAGGTGATCAGCTCGACCACCTGGTTCGTCGTCACGTCCTTGGTCTGGACCTCTGCGACCAGACGGCCGAGGTACAGCACGTCGATGCGGTCGGCGACCTCGAACACGTCGGCCATGTTGTGACTGATCAGCACCACTCCGAGGCCCTGCTCGGCGAGGCGGCGGACCAGGTCGAGGACCTGGCGGGTCTGGGCGACACCGAGTGCGGCGGTCGGCTCGTCGAGGATCACGACTTTGCTGTTCCACAGCACCGATTTGGCGATGGCGACGGTCTGGCGCTGGCCACCGGAGAGCGACGAGACGAGCGTGCGCACGGACTTCACGGTGCGCACGGACAGCGAGGCGAGCGTCTCGCGCGCGGCCTGCTCCATGCTCGCCTCGTCCATGAGCCATCTGCTGCCCCGCTCGCGGCCGAGGAACATGTTCTGGACGATGTCGAGGTTGTCGGCCAGCGCGAGGTCCTGGTACACGACTTCGATCCCGAGCTCGGCGGCGTCCCTCGGGTTGTGGATGTGGACTTCCTGGCCGTTGAAGCGCACGGTGCCCGTGTCGTAGGGGTGGATGCCGGCGATGCACTTGACCATCGTCGACTTGCCGGCGCCGTTGTCGCCGACGAGCGCGGTAACTTCACCGGCCCGCACGGCGAAGTCCACGTCGTGGAGGACGTGGACCGGTCCGAAACTCTTGTTCAGGCCTTTGATGTCGAGAATGGGCTCGCTCATGGGGTTCGCTGTTCTCTCGCGTGGGTACCGGGCCGGGATGCGTCGTCGGGGTACGCGTCCCGGCCCGGCTGCTGGGTTGGTGCTTACGCGGTGCGGATCAGGAGATGCCGTACTGGGTGCACTTGGCGGCGACGTCGCCGGTGCAGACCTCGGACGCCTTGACGTAACCCTGCTGGATGACCGTCTTGACGTCGTTGACCGTGATCAGCTGCGGCGTGAGCAGAACCGACTTCAGGTCGCGGTTGTTCTTCGGGTCGTGCAGCGTGCCGGTCGCGATGGCGTCGGCCGCGGCCTTGTCACCCTTGGCCAGTGCGGCGGCCAGCTTCGCGGTGTTGTCCGCCTCTTGCTTGATCGGCTTGAAGATCGTCAGGAGCTGGTCGCCACGCAGGATGGCCTGCAGACCGGCCGCGGTCGCGTCCTGTCCGGTGACCGGGACCTTGCCGTTGAGGCCGTTCTTCTTCAGCACGGTGATGACCGCGCCCGCGAGCTCGTCGTTCGCCGCGACGACACCGTCGACCTTGCCACCGACGCGCGTGAAGATCTGCTCGAAGGTGGTGCCACCGAGCTGCGCGTCCCAGTCGTTGATCGGCTGCTTCTGGATCAGCTTCAGCGCGCCCGAGGCGTACAGCGGCTTGAGGACCTTGTCGTGCCCGTCGCCGAACAAGGTCGCGTTGTTGTCGGTCGGCGCGCCCTCGATCTGGACGACGCTCGCGCCCGGCTTGCTCTTGAGCGCGTCGGCAAGGCCCTGAGCCTGCAGTTCGCCGACCTTCTCGTTGTCGAACGACACGTAGTACTCGGCCGAGCCACCGAGGCTCGGGCGGTCGTAGTCGATGACCGGGATGCCCGCGGTCTTCGCCTTCGCCTCGATCGCGGCACCGACGGCGGGGTCGGACGGGGCGATGATCAGGACCTTGACGCCCTGGCTGATGAACCCGTCGGCCAGCGTCGAGAACTTCTGGTTGTCACCCTGGGCGTTCTGGATGTCGGCCGAGAAGCCCTGCGCCTGCAGAGCGGACTGCAGCATCGGCTTGTCGAAGGCTTCCCACCGGGCGGAAGTGGCCGTTTCCGGCAGGATCACGCCGACCTTGCCGTTCGCGCCACCGCCCGCCGGGGCGGAAGCCGAGCCCGAGGACGAGGGATTGCTCCCCGAGCCCCCGGAGGAGTTGGCACCGCACGCGGAAAGCACCAGGCCGGCGCTCACCGTGGCGGCAAGGAGGGTAAGGGTTCTGCTGCGCATCCTCGTTCCTTCCGGATCTGCTCGCGGGCGGCGATCCGGGGAGGCCGGCGCACCGCTGCGCATATGTTGTGGCCGACAACATATGCCGCTGAGGGGCTTCGCGGAAGATGGCTGGATCGATAAAATGACACCAATTGGACACGGTTCGGCAACATGCCCCGTCCAGGATCCGGAAAGGGTAAATCCGCTGACGGAGTGATCGCCAGGCGAAACTCAGCGTCACCATGGCGGCGGGCGGGGACCGCTGAGCTGCAGTGTGCCCAGCGCATTTCACTGCCCACAGTCCGTAAGCGAGTGCGGGCCGTACCGACTCGGCGCGGTACGCAAGCAGGCCGAATACGGACAGCCGACTCACCGACACCCCAGCTCGCGGGGCGAGGCCCCCGAACGGGTTCCGGCCTACCAGGAACGCAGCGTGACGATGCGCTCCTCGAGTTGCTCCACCGTCGCCATGGCGGTCGGCGGCCCACCGCACACCCTGCGTAGCTCGTTGTGGATCGCGCCGTGGGGCTTCTTGGTGCGGTGGTGGTACACACCGACGAGAGCGTTGAGCTCCTTGCGCAGCGAACCGAGCCGTTCGCTCACCGACTGCGGCCGCGCCGGCGCCACGGGCGCGGCCTTCTCCGCCTCCGGCTTTCGCCGCTTCTCGTCGGCCAGCTGGTCGGCTTGCCGCTTGCGCAGCAGCGCGCGGACCTGGTCGGGTTCGAGCAACCCGGGCAGGCCGAGGTACTCCTGCTCCTCGTCGGAGCCGGAGAAGACAGCGGTTCCGAACGAGTTGCCGTCGTAGATGACCTGATCGAGTTCAGCCGACGCGCCGAGCGAGGTGAACGCCTTCTCCTCCTCGCCGGGTTCGTCCTCCGTGCGGTTGGCCTGAGCGAGCAGCTCGTCGTCCCAGCCCTCCTTCTCGCGGTGGGGCTTGCCGAGCACGTGGTCGCGCTGTGCTTCCAGCTCACTGGCGAGTTCGAGCAGCACCGGCACGCTCGGCAGGAAGACGCTCGCCGTCTCACCCTTCTTCCGGGCCCGCACGTAGCGACCGATCGCCTGTGCGAAGAACAGCGGTGTCGACGCGCTCGTGGCGTACACCCCGACAGCGAGCCGCGGCACGTCGACGCCCTCGGAGACCATCCGGACCGCGACGATCCAGCGGTCGGAGGATTCGGAGAACTCCTTGATCCGCCCGGACGCCTTCGGGTCGTCGGACAGCACGAGCGTGGGCGCTTCACCGGACATCCGCTGCAGAATCTTGGCGTACGCGCGCGCCGACTCCTGGTCGGTGGCGATCACGAGGCCACCGGCGTCGGGCACGCCCTGGCGCACCTGCGTGAGGCGCGTGTCGGCCGCGTGCAGCACGGACGGGATCCACTCGCCCGCCGGGTCGAGCGCCGTGCGCCAGGCGCGCGCGTTCTGCTCCGCGGTCAGTGGCTCGCCCAGCCGCGCGGTGAACTCCTCGCCCGCGCTCGTGCGCCACGACGCTTCGCCGGAGTAGGCGAGGAAGACGACGGGCCGGACCACGCCGTCGGCGAGCGCGTCGGCGTAGCCGTAGCTGTGGTCGGCCTTGCTGCGCTGGAAACCACCCGCGTCGGGTTCGTAGGTCACGAACGGGATGGCCGAATCGTCGCTGCGGAACGGCGTGCCCGTCAGCGCGAGGCGCCGGACGGCGGGCGTGAACGCCTCGCGGGTCGCGTCACCCCACGACTTCGCATCGCCGGCGTGGTGGATCTCGTCGAGGATCACCAACGTCTTGCGGTTCTCGGTGCGCACGCGGTGCAGCGTCGGGTGTGCGGCGACCTGCGCGTAGGTGACGGCCACGCCGCGGTAGTCCGACGACGTGACACCCGTGGTGTTGCGGAAGTTCGAGTCGATGTCGATGCCGGCGGCCGCGGCCGCGGCGGCCCACTGGTGCTTGAGGTGCTCGGTCGGCGTGACGATCGTGACGGCCTCGACCGTGCGGTCCGAAAGCAGTTCCGCCGCGATGCGCAGCCCGAACACGGTCTTACCGGCACCGGGTGTCGCGACCGCGA
Source organism: Amycolatopsis sp. (assembly GCA_035551175.1). Taxonomy (GTDB): domain Bacteria; phylum Actinomycetota; class Actinomycetes; order Mycobacteriales; family Pseudonocardiaceae; genus Amycolatopsis. The sequence continues at coordinate 41,637 of DASZNR010000126.1, forward strand.
GGAAATCCCGCGGCCGGGTGGCCAGATACTTCGTGAGTGCCCGGCGCTGCCAGGCACGCAGCGGCCGCGCGGTGCTGTCCTGCTCGGCGGGCGGTGCACCGAGGACCCCCTGCGTCGGCTCGGACAACCTCGCTCACCCTCTCCCCTGGCCGCGGGACGCGGCCGTGACGTGCGAAAACCCCCACTGTGGCACCGGCTTCGACGCCGGCGACTGCGGTGAGGGCACTCCGGAGAGCTTACCTTCCGGGTGTGCCGGACCCGGGCACCGCCACGGGTGGCGTTCGCCGCTCCGCCCGCGTGATGCAACCGCGACGAGCCAAATCCCGGCACATGGACCATGCTGGGACCACCATGGGTGAGGAGAAGACGGACACCGAAACCGCGGCGAAGCCGGTGCGCAAAGGGCCGTGGCGGCTCATCACGCGCACGTTCGCCAAGGCGTGGGACGGCAACATCTTCTCCGAGGCCGCGGAAGCGGCGTTCTGGCAGACGCTCTCGCTGCCACCCCTGCTGCTGGGGCTGCTGGGCAGCCTCGGTTTCGTCGGCGAATGGTTCGGCCAAGGCGTGGTCGAGGCCGTGCACGACCGCATCATCACGTTCTGCCGCACGATCTTCAGCACCAACGCGGTGAACGAGATCATCGAACCGACGGTGAACAGCATCCTCACCGTCGGCAAGGGCGAGATCGTGTCGGTGGGCTTCATCATCTCGCTGTGGGCGGGCTCGTCGGCGATGTCGTCGTTCGTCGACGCGATCACCGTGGCCCACGACCAGTACGGCGTGCGCAACGAAGTGTGGCAGCGGATCTTCGCGCTGCTGCTGTACTTGTGCGCGCTGATCATCCTCGTGATCGGGCTGCCACTGCTCGCGATCGGGCCGGATCTGCTGCCCGAGTTCTTCCCCGAAGCGTGGCGCGACACCGTGTCCGCGTGGGTGGGCGCGCTCTACTACCCGGTGCTGGGCGTGATGATCGTGCTGGCGCTCACGACGTTGTACAAGCTCGCGCTGCCGCGGCGGCTGCCGTGGCACCGCGGACTGCCGGGCGCGGTGCTGGCGATGGTGATCTTCCTGGTGTCCAGCATCGGGCTGCGCATCTACCTCAACTGGATCACCAAAACCGGTTACACCTATGGTGCGCTCGCCGCCCCGATCGCGTTCCTGCTGCTGATGTTCTTCATCGGGCTGGCCGTGGTCGCCGGCGCGTATTTCAACAGCGCGATCCAGGAGCTGTGGCCGGCCAAGGCGACGCGCCGGCAGCGCCGCCGGTGGCGGCGGCTCGAGATGGAGCGGGCGAACGAGCGCATGCGGGCGGAAGAGGGCCGGAAGCTGTGGGACCGCACGACGATCCCGTTGCGCCGTCCCAAACGGGCCGGACCACGGGCGTCTTCCCCGCCCGCGGAGGACGGGGAGCCGGACGTCTCCGAGCACCCGGACCCGGTGCGCAAGCTGCCCTGACCGGCACTGCCGGCGGGACCGCGGCGTCATGCTGTCCCCGGCGAAGCAGACACCGGGGACATCGCGGGCGCGCGGCGGATGTCCTGGCGTTCCCGGCCCTACCAGGCTGTTCCGGCCGCATTTCGGGCGAGTGAACTTTTTTCACATTTGCTGGGCCGACGCCGCCCTCACGGCCACTCGGCCGTGGCCACCCGCCGCCGGGTCCTACTCGTCGCCGCCAGGACGGAGACCGTCGTAGATCTCCTTGCACGCCGGGCAGACCGGCGATCCCGGCTTGGGCGACTTCGTGACCGGGAAGACCTCGCCGCACAACGCCACCACGTGCGTGCCCATGACCGCGCTCTCCGCGATCTTGTTCTTCCGCACGTAGTGGAACATCTTCGGCGAGTCGTCGTCGGTCGACTCGGTACTGTCGGTTTCCGGCTTCGTCAGCGTCTCGGTGCTCACCCGTCCATCATGCCTCAGCGGCGGGCGGGCGCGGCTCCAGGACTCGTGAGTGGCAGCACCGGTTCTAACCGGCGGCGCCGCCACTCACGAGGCAGGATCCCGATGGCGCCGGCATCCGGGGATCACCGATGATGTCCGGTCGTGACCACAGAACTCAACGTCCGTGAGGAAGTCGCCCGAGCGGTGCGGGACGGCAAACCCGTCGTCGCGCTCGAGAGCACCATTCTGGCGCACGGGTTGCCCCACCCTCGTAACCTCGAGGTCGCCCATCGGCTCGAACGCGTGGTCCGCGACGGCGGCGCCGTCCCGGCCACCATCGCCGTGTTCGACGGACGGCCCGTGGTCGGACTGTCGGGCGCCGAGCTGGAACGGGTGTGCGAGCCGGAGGCGGGGCTGGCGAAGCTGTCGCTGCGGGACGTCGGTGCGGCCGTCGGGCTGGGGCGCTCGGGGGCCACGACCGTCGCGGGCACGTCGGCGCTCGCGGCGGCAGCCGGGATCGGCGTGTTCGCCACGGGCGGGCTCGGCGGAGTGCACCTCGGCGCCGAGCGGACCTGGGACGTGTCGGCCGACCTCGGGGTGCTCGCGAAGATTCCGACGGTGGTCGTCTGCTCGGGGGTGAAGTCGGTGCTCGACATCGCCGCGACGCTCGAGGTCCTCGAGACGAGCTCGGTGCCCGTGCTCGGGTACCGCACTGATGAGTTCCCGGCGTTCTATCTGCGCTCGTCCGGCCACCGCGTCGCGTGGCGCGTGGACGACGCGAAGGAGGCTGCCGCGGTGATCGCGGCGCACCGGGCCTACGCGGATTCCGGTGTCCTGCTGGCGAATCCGATCCCGGAAGAGTCCGAAATGGACCGAGAACGGCACGACGAGCTGCTCGCGGCCGGCCTCGCGAAGCTGCGTGAAAACGGCGTCCGCGGCAAGGACGTGACGCCCGCGCTGCTGGAGCACTTCCACACCGCCAGCGGCGGCACGAGCATCGAGGCCAACGAAGCGCTCGTGCTGAACAACGCCAAGCTCGCGGCCGAGGTCGCCGTCGCGCTGGCGGCCCGCGGATGACCGGCATCGTGGTGGTCGGCGACGCCGGCCTCGACGTCGTCGCTCGCCACGACGACGCGCTCCCCCACGGCGGTGACGCCCGCGCCGGCATCCGCTTCACCGGTGGCGGCGCCGGTGCCAACACCGCCTTGTGGCTGCGCTCCCTCGGGGCGGAGACCACGCTCGTCGCCCGCATCGGCGATGACTCCGGCGGTCGGCTCATCGAGGCGGAGCTGGAGGCGGCGGGCGTGCGCTGTGCCTTCGCGGTCGATCCGGAGGCCGTCACCTGCTGCGTCGTCGTGCTCGTCGACGGCGAAGGCCAGCGCAGCATGCTCGCCGACCGCGGCGCGAACAAGCGCTTTCGGCCCGAGGATGTCCCGGCCGAAGCGCTCGCCGGGGCGCAGCACCTGCACCTGTCGGGCTACGTACTGCTCGATCCGTCGTCGCGGCCGGCCGGGCTGGCGGCGCTGAAAGCGGCGAAGGAAGCCGGCCTGACGACGTCGGTGGACCCACAGGCCGCCGCGCACATCCACGACCCGGCGGCGTTCCTCACCGACGTCCACGGTACGGACCTGCTGATGCCGAACACGGAGGAACTCGTTGCACTGACCGGATCCGCGGACCCCGCGAGCGCGAAGACGCTGCTGGGGAGCGTGGGCGCGGTGGTCGTCACGGCCGGGCGGGACGGCGCGAGCTGGATCGACGAACACGGCGTGACGACCGTGCCCGCCGTCGAAGTTGCCTGCGTCGACTCGACGGGGGCCGGTGACGCGTTCGACGCCGGAGTGCTGACCACCTGGCTGGCCGGAGGGTCCACTGTGGACGTCCTGCGCACCGGCGTCGAGCTGGGTGCGCTGGCCGTGAGCCGGATCGGCCCTCAGCCCTGAGCCCCTCAGCCCTGAGCCCCTCAGCCCTGAGCCCTGACCCCTCAGCCGTGACCCCTCAGCCCTGACAGCTGAGCCGTGGCCCCCGAGCCGTGACGGCGCAGCCCTGATCCTTCAGCCCTGAGAGCACAGGCTTGAGCCGTGGGTGTCGCGCCGGTGCGGCACGACACCCATCAGGGAAGTACTTCAGCCACTTCAGCCGTCGATGACCCGGTGGTCGCGCGGCTCAAGTTGCCGATGCTCCCGTTCGAACCGGTTGACCTTCAGCGATTTCCGCGGCGGACGGTCGTTGGCGATGAGAACCGCGACCCACGGAAGAGGAATGGAGATCACCAGGAACAGCACGGCCAGCCACCAGGTGTGGTAAGTCAGGCCGGCCAGCACGAGGCACGGGATACGGCACACCATCATGATGGTGTACTTCCTCTTCCGCGCGGCGAGCTGATCGTCGTGGGACGGCTCTGCCTCGGTGATCAGCACCGGGGCCGGGCGGGGATCGGATCCGCGGGCGGGCTCGTTCACAGCACCACCTCCGTACTCCATGCTCCCACTTCGCGTCCTCATGCGATACCCGGGTGGTGCATCCGGGACAACGCGGCGGCGACCAGCGTTTCCACGCCTGTTCGTAGCGTCGGGTGCAGGATCGGGGCGAATCGCGGCGAGTGGTTCGAAGGGATGTCGCGGTCGAACCGGTTCTCGGCCATGGCGGTGATCACTTCCTGCGCTTCGAGGCCCCCGACGAACCAGAACACCGACGGCACGCCTGCGGCCGAGCCGAATTCGCCGAAGTCCTCACTGCCGGTGACGAGCGGCGCGGGCATCACCGAGTCCGGGCCGAAGTGACCGCGAAACACCTCGACGAGGCCCTCGGCGGCCTGCTCGTCGTTGAACGTCCTTGGGTACGAGCTGATCAGCTCGATCGTCGGTGGCTCGGGCGCGCCGGCGGCCTCGGCCTCGGCGTTCACGATCCGCTCGATCGCGGCGCGCAGCCGCAGGAGGACGGCGCCGTCGAACGCGCGCGTGTTGACTTCCAGCACGGCGTCATCGGCGATGATGTTGGCGGCCGAGCCCACGTGGAGCGACCCGACCGTGACCACGGCCGGGTCGGTGGCCGCGACGCCGCGCGAGACGACCGTCTGCAGCTTCAGCACCACTGACGCCGCCATCACGGCCGGGTCGATCGTGGTCTCGGGGCGCGAGCCGTGGCCGCCGCGGCCGTGCAGCGTGATGCGGAGCGTGTCGCTCGCCGCCATGACCACGCCGGGGCGGGTGAGCACCCAGCCTGCCGGGGCGGGCGCGAGGTGCTGGCCGAACACGACGTCGGGTGGGCCGGAGAGGTCGAACAAGCCGTCGGCGATCATGCCGGCCGCGCCGCCCGCGGCTTCCTCGCCGGGCTGGAACACCACGGCGAGCGTGCCCGACCACTCGTCGCGGGCGGCGGCGAGCAGGCGCGCGGCGCCCGAAAGCCAGGTGGCGTGCATGTCGTGGCCGCAGGCGTGCATCACGGGCACGTCGTTGCCGGTGGCGTCGACGCCCCGCGCTGTGCTCGCGTACGGCAGGCCGGTCTTGTCCTCGACGGGGAGCGCGTCGATGTCCGCGCGCAGCATGACCGTGGGTCCCTCGCCGTTGCGCAGCACGCCGACCACGCCGGTGCGGCCGATGCCCGTGTGCACCTCGAAACCGTCGTCCGACAGCCGGCGCGCGAGCTCGGCCGCCGTGCGGGTCTCGGCGAAGGCCAGCTCGGGGTGGCGGTGGAGGTCGACGTAGAGCGCTTCCAACCCGGGCAGGGCGGCGGCGAGCGGAGCCAGGACACGTTCGATGGTCACAACGGTCATCGTGGCAGGCTTACCGGCCGTGAGCACGAACACGCCTCTACCCGACCTGTCCGACGACGTCTGCGCGCGGCTGCGCGAAGCCTTCCGCCGAGCCTCGTACGACGCCGACGGAGTGGTGGCCGCCCTCGGCGGCGCCGCCCATGCCGCGCTGGGCCGCGGCGAGCCGGAGCCCGCCCGGCGCGCGAGCCTCGACGCAGGCGACCTCGGCGTGCTCGTGCGGCTGTTCCTGCTCGGGATGACTGAGCCGGAAAAGTCCGTCGAATCCGCTTTCGCCCCTTTGCCGGTCGAGGCCGCCGTGGCCGCCGGGGTCCTCGCTGCCGGCGATCCCGGCGGTTTCAAAGCCGCCCTCGACATCCGCCCGCACGGCGACGAAGAGGGCTCCTGGTGGGTCGTGTCGGACCTCGACGCCGACATGCTGGGCCACGTCGTGCCCGAGGACCACGTGCTCGGCGTCGGGCACGCGTCGCTCAGCCTGATCCGTGCCACCAGCCGCCGTCCGGTCGGCTCGCTGCTCGACGTCGGCACCGGTAACGGAGTCCAGGCCCTGCACGCAACCCGGCACGCGCAGAGGGTGACGGCCACCGACGTGTCGGCGCGGGCGCTCGCACTGGCCGCCGGCACGTTCCGCCTCAACGAGCTCGACGTCGAACTCGTGCGCGGCGAGTGGTTCGCCCCGGTCGCACGGCGCCGCTTCGACCAAGTGGTGTGCAATCCGCCGTTCGTGGTCGGCCCGCCGCGCGTGGACTACACCTACCGGGACTCCGGTCTCGCCGGCGACGACGCCAGCGCCCTGGTCGTACGGCAGCTGCCCGGCTTCCTCACCGACGGCGGCGTCGGGCAGCTGCTCGCCTCCTGGTTGCACACGGGCGGCGAGGACTGGGCCGATCGAGTGGCGCGGTGGCTGCCGGCGGAGACGGACGCGTGGTTCGTCCAACGCGACGTCGCCGACCCCGCGCTGTACGTGGGCACGTGGCTGCGCGACGAAGGCATCGACCCACGTTCGCCCGAAGGGCGCGCGAAGGCGGCGGCGTGGCTCGACTGGTTCGGGGAAACCGACGTGCAGGGCATCGGCTTCGGGTTCGTCACCCTTCGCCGCGCCGCGGGCCGCACCCCCACCGTCGTGTGCGAAGACCTTCGCCAGGCCTACGACGACCCGCTGGGCCCGGAGGCGGCCGGCTGGCTCGACCGCGTGGAGTGGCTGCGCGGGCACGGCGACGAGCTGCTCGACGTCGCGTTCCGCGTGCCGGACACCGTGCTGCTGGAACGCGTCGACGCACCCGGCGACGAGGGCTGGGCCACCACCGTGCGGCGTCTGCACCGCACCGACGGGCCCGGCTGGCAGCACGAGGTCGACGAGCTCGCCGAGCGGCTGCTCGCCGGCTGCCGCGGTGTACTGCCGCTCGAAGACCTCATCGAGCTGCTCGCGGCCGCGCAGGGCCTGGACGCCGAGGAACTGGCGGCCGCCGCACTGCCGGTCGTGCGCGAGCTCGTGCGCCACGGCATGCTCGCGCCGGTTTCGCGGTGAGAGCCGTCGCGGCCCGCGTCACCCGCGCGAAGGTGACGGTGGGAGACGACGTGGCGGGCGCCATCGATGAGCCCGGGCTGTTGGTGCTGCTGGGAATTCACGCCGACGACGATCGCGGAAAAGCCGCGACGATGGCACGCAAGCTCCACGAACTGCGTGTGCTGCGCGATGAACAGTCCTGTGCGACGGCGGGCGCTCCGCTGCTCGTGGTGTCGCAGTTCACTTTGTATGGGGACACACGTAAGGGCCGCCGTCCGTCGTACGTGGCAGCTGCACGGCCGGAAGTGGCCGAGCCGCTCGTGGAGGCCGTCGTCGAGGAGCTGCGCGAGCGGGGCGCGACGGTGGCGACCGGCCGCTTCGGCGCGATGATGGCGGTGGAGAGCGTGAACGACGGTCCCTTCACCGTGCTCATTGAGGTCTAGACCACTCCGGAATCGCGTCCGTGGTGGTTCGGGTGGTTCGAACCATGCACCGATTCTCATGAGATTCTCATGTTTATTCCGGAAGTGACGCGCTTCTCAGCAAAACCTCAGTTTTGGTGGAGCAACCGCGCGGCACGCCTGTCCGTCCTTTATTCAGCACGCCGGGAACGTTTTGGAAACCCGGTGCGTTGACACAGGTGTCCAGCTAAGCCCGCTGGGCCGACGGTACGGGTTTCCACAGGGCCCACACCCGAGGCGCAGCACCGGCGAGACACGTTCAGCCCGTGACCGGGGAGGCAGAGAATGTCAGTCCAGACTCTCGAACGCGAAGCGCGCGGGATTCGCGAGCGTGGTATTCCAGCACAGCACAACGAGGAGCCCGTGAGTGTGGGGACGCCCACGGACGCAGACCTCGACGCCCAGAGCCCGGCCGCCGATCTGGTGCGGGTGTACCTGAACGGCATCGGCAAGACCGCACTGCTCACCGCAGCCGACGAGGTCGAGCTGGCCAAGCGCATCGAGGCGGGGGTCTTCGCGCAGCACATGCTCGACACGGCCGAAGGGCTCACCGGCAAGCGCCGCACGGAGCTCACCGCACTGGTGCGCGACGGGCACCGGGCGAAGAACCACCTGCTGGAGGCCAACCTCCGCCTGGTGGTGTCGCTCGCCAAGCGCTACACCGGCCGGGGGATGCCGCTGCTCGATCTGATCCAGGAGGGGAACCTGGGCCTGATCCGCGCGGTGGAAAAGTTCGACTACTCCAAGGGTTTCAAGTTCTCGACGTACGCCACCTGGTGGATCCGCCAGGCCATCACCAGGGGGATGGCCGACCAGGGACGCACCATCCGGCTGCCCGTCCACCTCGTGGAGCAGGTCAACAAGCTCGCCCGCATCCGCCGCGACCTGCACCAGCAGCTCGGCCGCGACGCGACGCACGAAGAGCTTTCCGCGGAGTCCGGCATCCCGGTGCACAAGATTTCGGACCTGCTCGACCAGTCGCGTGACCCGGTGAGTCTCGACATGCCGGTCGGCACGGAGGAAGACGCCCCACTCGGCGACTTCATCGAAGACTCGGAAGCGACGGACGCCGAAAGCGCCGTCATCTCCGGCCTGCTCCAGGACGACCTGCGCCGCGTGCTCGCCACCCTCGACGACCGCGAACAGCACGTCATCCGCCTCCGCTACGGCCTCGACGACGGCCAGCCCCGCACCCTCGACCAGATCGGCAAACACTTCGGCCTCTCTCGTGAGCGCGTGCGCCAGATCGAACGCGAAGTCATGGCGAAGCTCCGCCAAGGCGAGCGCGCCGACCGCTTGCGGGCCTACGCAAGCTGAGGTGCGGCGCGGGGGTGGGTGGAGTGTGCTCGCGTAGTGCGCTCGCCACGCCCCCGCGAGTGTGTTCTCTGGGGGTCGAACCCCCAGACCCCCGCCAGGGGGCAAGCCCCCCGGACCCCCAGCCGTGGTCACCTAGCGACGCCAGCCCAACCTTTTGAGGACCCCACAGCCCGCCGGCTGTGGGGTCCTCGCTCTTAGGCAGTCGTGGGCGGAGCGGCCGAAAGAGATGAGGCCGGGAGGCGAGGTGGGTAGTGAGGGCGACACAGGGCGGAGATGAGGCGGCACGGAAGTCGAACGATCACCAGGGTTTGACAGGTCTGGGCAGTGGGTAGCAAGCAGGGGCGACAACCCCGCCCAGCCGACGGCGACGACGGGGTGTCAGCGACGAGCCACGCGGTGCGGGTGGAGGCATCCGTTCCGCTTTCCCCGGGAGGTCGGGTCCGTCGGGGTGGGCCCGGCCTCCCGAACCACCGGCCCGAACGCCTGATCCAGGGCGTCGCGGCAGACCATCCAGTGCCGTACAGCACAGTGCCCAGCGGGTAGGGACGGCTGATCGCGGCGGCTGAGTACCGTGGGCGGATCCCGATCAGGGCAAAGGAGCCAGGCTGTGCCGTCCACCACGTTCCAGCACACCGAAGTCCTGCCGCTGGGCAAGGACACCACCACCGAATACCGGCTGGTCACCGCCGACGGCGTCGAGGCCGTCGAGGCGGCCGGCCGCACGTTCCTCAAGGTCGAACCCGCGGCGCTGACCACGCTCGCGCGCACGGCCATCACCGACATCCAACACCTGTTGCGTACATCACATTTGCAGCAGCTGCGCGCGATCGTCGACGACCCCGAGGCGAGCGGCAACGACCGGTTCGTCGCGATGGACCTCCTGCGCAACGCGGCCATCTCCGCCGGCGGCGTTCTGCCGATGTGTCAGGACACCGGCACGGCCATCGTCATCGGCAAGCGCACCGAGGGCGTGCTCACCGGCGGCGACGACGAGCGTGCCCTGTCACAGGGCATCTTCGACGCCTACCAACAGCTGAACCTGCGCTACTCACAGATGGCGCCGCTCAACTTCTGGGAAGAACGCAACACCAGCACGAACCTCCCGGCGCAGATCGAGCTGTACCACAAGGACAACACGGCCGGCGAGCCGTCGGACCCGTCCTACGAGTTCCTGTTCATGGCCAAGGGCGGTGGCAGCGCCAACAAAACGTTCCTGTACCAGGAAACCAAGGCCGTACTGAATCCCAAGCGCCTGGCCCGGTTCCTGGACGAGAAACTGCGCGGCCTCGGCACCGCGGCGTGCCCGCCGTACCACCTGGCGATCGTCGTCGGGGGCATGTCGGCGGAGTTCAACCTCAAGGTCGCGAAACTCGCCTCCGCGCGGTACCTCGACAACCTCCCGCAGGAAGGCTCGGAGCTCGGCCACGCGTTCCGTGACCCGGACCTCGAGCGGCAGGTGCTGGAGATGACGCGCCAGTTCGGCATCGGCGCGCAGTTCGGCGGCAAGTACTTCTGCCACGACGTACGCGTGATCCGCCTGCCCCGCCACGGCGCGTCGTGCCCGGTCGGGATCGCCGTGTCGTGCTCGGCCGACCGCCAGGCGAAGGCGAAGATCACCGCCGACGGGGTGTTCATCGAGCAGCTCGAACGCGACCCCGCGCGGTTCCTGCCCGACGTCACCGAGGACGACCTGTCCGACGAGGTCGTGAACGTCGACCTCAACCGCCCCATGGCCGAGATCCGCGCCCAGCTCTCGCAGCTGCCCGTGAAGACGCGGCTTTCGCTCACCGGACCGCTGGTCGTCGCGCGCGACATCGCCCACGCCAAGATCGCCGAACGCCTCGACGCCGGCGAGGACATGCCGCAGTACCTCAAGGACCACCCCGTGTACTACGCCGGCCCGGCGAAAACACCCGATGGGTACCCGTCGGGCTCGTTCGGTCCGACCACCGCGGGGCGGATGGACTCCTACGTCGAGCAGTTCCAGGCCGCAGGCGGTTCGCTGGTGATGCTCGCGAAGGGCAACCGCTCCAAGCAGGTCACGGCGGCGTGCCAGAACCACGGCGGCTTCTACCTCGGCTCGATCGGCGGCCCGGCCGCGCGGCTGGCCAAGGACTGCATCAAGAAGGTGGACGTGCTCGAATACCCCGAGCTCGGCATGGAAGCCGTCTGGAAGATCGAGGTCGAGGACTTCCCGGCGTTCATCGTCATCGACGACAAGGGCAACGACTTCTTCGCCGCCACCAGCGAACCGGTCCTGCAGATCAGCTTCCGCTAGCCCGCCTCCCCCTGTGGCGTCGCGGCGCCACAGGGGGACGGCGTCACTCCTCGACCAGTAGCGCCGTCAGCCGGTCGAGCTCCGCGAGTTCTTCGGGCGACATCGCGAGCATCGTCTTGGGCGGCTCGCCGAGGATGCGGTTCGCCACAGCCGCGGCCTCGCCCCCGGCCGGGGTCGCGGTGACGACCCTGCTCCGGCGGTCTTCGGGGTGAGGTTCGCGCAGCACGAGCTTGCGCCGCACCAGCTCGTCGACGACGTGCGTGGTGTAGGGGCGATCGGTGTTGAGCTGCTCGGTCAGCTCGCTCATCGTGAGCGGGGTGGCGGCCACCCGGCGCAATGCCTTGATCTTGATGAAACTCATGCCGAGTGCTTCGCACACTTCGCGTCTGCGTTCGTGGCGGTCGAGCACGAGCGCGCGGACGCGAGCCCAGACGCGCTCCGCGACGTCGTAGTCGTCGGCCGGCATCACGCACGCACCAGGTCGGAGCCGTGGTCTTCTTCGAGGCCAACGCGGCGGGCCGTCGCGTAGGCCCAGCGCGTGGTCGTCACCAGCCCGAGCAGGACCACCAACACACCGCATCCGCCGATGATCCACCAGCCCGCGTGACTCGCCGACGGCAAACCGGAGGCGAACGGGCCGTCCACGCGAGCCGTGACGACCGCCCCGATCACCGCGACGCCCAGCGAAGTGCCGACCTGGCGGCTCGTCGACGCGATGGCCGCCGCCACGCCGGCCTGCGCACGCGGCATACCGGAGACGGCCGCGTAGGTGATCGGGGCGTTGACCAGGCCGAACCCGACGCCGAACACGACGTAGGCGATGATCAGCAGCCACAGCGGCGTCGTCGCGGAGAGATCGAGCATCAGTACTGCACCGACGGCCGTGCCGATGCCCGCGCCGACCAGCGGCAGCCGCGCCCCGCGGCTGCCCACGAGCCGGCCCGAGATGGGCGCGCAGACTGCGCACATGATGGCCATCGGCAGTGTCAGCAGGCCCGCGTGCAGGGCGCTGTACCCGCGGGTGTCCTGCAGGTACAGGGAGTTGAGGAAGAGGAACCCGGCCATCGCGGCGACGCCGCAGATCGCGGTGAGGGTGGCACCGGAGAACGGCGCGCTCCGGAAGAACCGCGGCTCGAGCAGCGGTTCATCGCGCCGGCGTTCGTAAGGCACGAACGTGACCAGCGCAACCGCGGCCAGCGCGAACGCGACGAGGATCCGCGGTGAGCCGTAGCCGGCGTCACGGCCTTCGATGATGCCGTAGGTGAGCCCGGCGAGGAACACGATGACCAGCAACTGGCCCACCGGGTCGAGCCGACGCGGCCGCGGCGCCCGCGATTCCGGCACGAAGATCGTCGTGAGCACCAGTGCGACGACGACGATCGGGACGTTGATCCAGAAGATCGAGCGCCAGCCGGCCGCGCCGACGAGCGCCCCTCCCAGCACCGGGCCGATGGCCATGGAAAGGCCCATCGTCGCGCCCCACATCCCGATGGCTCGCGCGCGTTCTTTCGGGTCGGTGAAGGTGTTGGTGATGATGGACATCGCCACCGGGTTGAGCATCGAACCGCCGATGGCCTGCAGTGCGCGAAACGCGATGAGCAGCCCCGCGGTCGGCGCGACGCCGCACAAGAGCGAGCCGACGCCGAACAGCACCAGGCCGGTCTGGAACGTGCGCCGCCGCCCCAGCCGGTCCGCCGTCGAGCCCGACAGCATGAGCAGGCTCGCGAGCACGAGGGTGTAGGCGTCAATCGTCCACTGCAGACTCGAGACGGACGCACCGAGGTCGTGCTGGATGGAGGGCAGTGCCAGGTTCACGATCGTGTTGTCGAGCCCGACGATGAACAAGCTCATGCAGCAGACCCCGAGCACGAACTGACGTCGCCGACGGCTGAGCTCCGGCACGGCACCCCTCGAAAAGTAGTTGTAGGTTCCTAACATTTAGTACACTACAACTAAATTTCCCGGCCGTCACCGGCACGCGGCCCAGCTCACGGTGGTGATCCCGTCAGCCGGGAAACATCTTCGCGAGCCGGGCGAGCGTCTTCGCGATCCCTTCGGTGTTGCGGCGCGGAAAACCCAGCAACCGCAGGGCCAGCGGCGAACGCGCGGTGGAGTAGTCGAACGTCTCGGTCACCGTCGTCTTTCCGTCTCCCGCCGGTTCGAGCAGCCAGCGCCACCGGTGACCCATGAAGTGGCGCCACGCGATGAGCCGGTTTTCCTCGAACTCCACCACGGTGTTGCGGATGCGGTACGGCGCCCCCATCCGCATGTCCATCCCGAACCGCGCGCCGAGCGAAAGCCGCGTGGGCCCGCCGTCACGGCTGGCGCGGACGGTGCCCGAACCGTCGAGCAGCGGATGGTTGGCGGGGTCGGCGAGCAGGTCGAAGATCTGCTCGCGACTGGCGGCGACGGTCACCGCACGCCAAACCTGGCGACTACCCATGAGCGCTGAGCGTAGGGGCCGTACGGGTTCCGCACGACAGGAGATCACCCGGGCGCCGAGGGGGCGGGACACCCGGGTGATCCCGGAACCGGCACCGCCACGGCCCGGGCTCGAAGCCCCCCGCGAGTCGAGCGGTGCCGGAAGCATCACCGCGGCGGCGACTGCTTCAGCACCACCGTGCGGTGGCCGAGCGGCGCGGCGAGCGCGACCGACAGCACCGGGTAGCGCAGGTCCATCGTGCACATCCGGCCGCGCGGCGCCTTCGTCTCGCTCAGGTCCACGACCACGTGTTGCGCGGTTTGTTCCGTCGCCTTGCCGAGGGCGTGCTGGCAGCCGCCTTCCTCGCCGCGCAGCGCGAGGATCGTGCCGCCGTTGTAGGTGTAGACCTCGCGCGGGAACCGAGGCGGCAGCGCCGCGGCGTCGACCTGCGCGGCCGGGACCGGGATCGCACCGGGCGGGAAGTCGAAGCGGGACACCGAAGACGGCGAACCGGGTTTCGGCGCCGCCGGCACGGTTGAGGGCACGGTCGAGACGCTGCCGCTCGGCTCGACGGAGTCACCGCCGGACGCCGGTGGCGTGCCCATCGTGTCCTGGCTGCCGCACGCGGTGAGTGTGGCGAGGATCAAGCTCGTGCCGACCAGCTTCGTCAGGTACCTCATGTGCCTGGGACGGAACGGAAGCCGCGGCGGGTTGCACGCGATCATGGACCTGGTTGCAGCACCAACGTCCGGCCGCCGAGCGGCTGCGCGAGCGTCACCGGCAGCGAAATCTCGGTGACGTGCATGGGACACATCTGGCCGCGCGGAGCGTGCGTGACGGTGATCTTCACGACGGCGTGCTGCGCCGTCTGCTCGCCGGCTGCGGCCGAGAGGTGGTCGCAGCCGCCTTCCTCGGCGTGGATGACGACGACCTTTCCGCCTTCCGCGAGCGTCACGTCGTGGGGGTAGCCGGGCGGCAGCGCCGAGGCGTCGACCTGTCCCTGCGCGGGCGCGCCGTCACCCGGCGCCGTGCCTTGCGTCGGGCGGGTCTGCGGCGGCCCGGGTTGCGTCGAGGGCGGTGTACTGCTCACCGCGGGCGGGCTGGTGGAACCGGCCGCCGGGGGCGTGGTGGGCACCGGCGCCGGCCCGGCGGGCACGGTCTTCTGGCCGCACGCCGCGGCCGAAAGCAGCAGGGCGCTCACGCCCAGGAGCTTCACCGTTGTCCTCATACCCTTGCGGACGGAACGGGTGCCGGTCAGGTTGCACGCGCCCGGACCGAATTTCTCAGACCGGGCCGTGTGGCGCGGCCGCCGCGGCTCGGGACGAGTCCTCGTCAGAGGCGGCCGGTCGCGACGAAGACGGCGAGGGCGGCGATGACGACGTTCACAGCGACGTTGCGCCATTCCGCACTCTTGTCCTGCACGATCGCCAGGCGCGCGTGCATGGCCATGGCGCCGATCATCACCACGACCAGGCCGGCCGCGGCCCAGCCGGTGAGGACGGGGGCGATGCCGGTGAGCTGCGGCAGGATCAGGCCGAGCACGGCGAGCAGCTCGCAGGCCGCGGTGACCCGCACCACGGGCAGCGGGTAGGCGGCAGCCCCCGTCTGGCCCGTCTCCAGCAAGCGCCGGCGCGACATGGTCAGCTTGAGCGAGCCCGACAGTGCGAAGAGCAGGGCGAGGATGATCTGCCCGGTCCAGAGCGCGATGGTCACGAAAGGTCCCCTCTCCAATAGGCGGCGGTCGAGAAGGGAACGAGACGGCGGGCGTGATTGTGACACGGTCGGCCTCGTCAGCTTCTGTCGTTCTCTGCTGCCACCTGCAATCGGCGCGCGATCGGCGTATCTCGTCCGGACTCCGTCGGGCCTCGCGCGAAAGGTCCCCTCGGACCGCTCGGGCCCAGGCTTTTTCGAACCGGCGCGCGACGCTGACCAGCGAAAAGCCTGGTCGTGCGGTACGAGCGGACCGTTCGCGCTGCGAATCCGGGGAAGGAACGTTGTTCCCTTGCCCGCGCTCTGGTGTAGTCACGGAATCACTCCTCGTATTCAGCGAAAGGGTTCACCGTGACCTCCAGAAGATGGTTGCTCCTGCTCGGCAAGGCGCTGGCCGCCGTCACCGTGCTCGCGACGGCGCTCGGGCTCGCGGCGCCCGCGGGTGCGGCGACGAACGGCGTGCGGGTTGTCGGTGGGAGCAGGGCGGCCGAGGGCGAGCTGCCGTGGATGGTGCGGCTTTCCATGGGCTGCGGCGGGGCGCTGTACTCGCCGCAGTTCGTACTGACGGCGGCGCACTGCGTCGAGCGCACGGGCGCCGACGCTTCGATCACCGCGACGCTCGGGTCCGTCGACCTGCAAGGTCCCGACGCGAAAACGGTGCGCTCGAGTTACGTGTTCCGCTCCCCCACCTACGACACCACCGGCGGCGACTGGGCACTCGTCAAGCTCGCCAAACCCGTCAGCGGCGTCCCGGTGCTGCCGCTCGCCACGAGCACCGCACTGAACTCCGGCACCTTCACCATCGCCGGGTGGGGCGCCACTGCCGAAGGCGGCAAGCAGCAGCGTTACCTGCTCAAATCCGAGGTTCCGTTCGTCACCGACGCCACCTGTACCGCACAGGGCGGCGACTACACAGACCTCATCCCGCGCGCTGAACTCTGCGCCGGCGACGTCGACTCCGGCGGCACCGACACCTGCCAGGGCGACTCCGGCGGCCCCCTGACCCGCCGAGACCCCGACGGCCACTGGACCCAGGTCGGCATCACCAGCTGGGGCACCGGCTGCGCGCGAGCTCACGCCCCCGGCGTGTACACCGAGGTAACCACCTTCGCGGCCGCCATCGCGTCGGCCGCTGCGAAACTGTAGGCGTGACAACGCTTTTCGCCGCCACCGCCTCCGTGGAGTGCTCCGCGACGACCTCATTCGCAACCGGGGTCCAACTGGCGCGCAGCGGCCGCCGCAGCTCGGTCACGAGACCCGCTACTCAGGCACTGGGCCACGCTGTCCAACGGATGTGGGCGGCGCCGCACTCCTCCACCAGTCGCCGAGGCGGCGATATCAGCCCGGCCATCGGCCCGGCGCGATCAGCGCGGTACTTGCCGCTTCCAGCCTGGCCCCGGGGGACAGGCGTCCTCCGGGGCCGCTGCGGCTGTCTCGTCAGGCGTTGATCTGCTTGGTGTCATCGCAGGCACTGATGGCGATCTTGCGTGGCTTGGCGCGCTCCGCGACCGGGATCCGCAGCGTCAGCACTCCGGCTTCGTAGCTGGCCTGGATCTTCTCCACATCCAGCGCCTCTCCCAGGAAGAGTTGGCGGCCGAACACGCCGTGGGGCCGTTCGGCGACCTGGTACTCGATGCCGTCGCCGGACGAGCCCGGCCGCTCGGCCCTCACGGTGAGCACGTTCTGCTCGACGTCGAGGTCGATGGAGTCCGGGCTCACGCCGGGCAGGTCGAAAGCCACCACATATTCGTCACCGGCGCGGTAGGCATCCATCGGCATCGCCGCCGGGCGGGCCAGGGTCCCGTTGGCGCCGGAGAACTGCTGGGTGAGCCGGTCGAGTTCCCGGAACGGGTCGGTACGCATCAACATGTCACAGTCTCCTTTCACACCATTCGGAATCGAGTTCGGCGGTTCCCCGCCTCTCGTCATCGACAACGGTCCGCTCAGATTTCGTTCCAGGTGGCATGATTTCGGTCAGAGGTGCGCTCCGGTCGTCCCCGACGATCCGATGCTCGCCGCAGCGCGGCCGTGGCGAGCATCGGACTCGACAGTCGAGGAAGGGAGACGCAAGTCGTACCGGAGGGCTCTCGGGCCGACGCGTGAACCCGTGCAGCGACCGGTCGTCCAAATCTCGTCACGAGACGCCGGGCCGGCGCGCCTCACTGATCCCAGACCGTGGCCGCGTCGAAGCGGGTGGCGGTGATCGGGTCGAATTCCACGCGGACGACGAACCGGCGGGTACGAGGGCCGACTGTCCACAACAGACCCATTCACGTCTCGGCACCGCGCCCTCCCTCACCACCTCCTTTCCATCACTCGCCTTTTCCGGTCGTACTCGCTCGGTGGTGCGCCACGCGAGCGGCGTTGAGATGGCGGAGGAGATCGCTCCCGAGCACCGGTCAGGCGGGCCGCCGGGGCGAAGCCACCTCGAGAAGCCGAGTTCGGCGAATCGGACGCGCGGTCCGCCCCTCCGAACCGACGACGGCGATTCCCCACAGGACCTGGTGGACGGCGCAGGGGATCATCTCCGCACCCAGTGGTCGCGGCGAAGCTGTCGGCGATGATCGAGTCGAATTCCACGCGGACCCATTCCGGGTCGGCACAGAGCAGATCGGCGAAGCCGTGCCGCTCCGTCTCGGACAGCCGCCCGCGCTGGACTCGCGCAGGCCCGGGGACGCTCGAGCCGTCCATCTCGATCACTCCCAGCTCACCTACACCAGGTGTAAGACCGATACTTTTTATATAGCGAGCACTGTAGATTGTGTCAAGCAAGTACTGGAGATAATCTTGAGCGGCTGAGCCACCCCCGGTGGCCTTCGGCACTATGGAGGAGCGCCTCGCCTGTGGCCATGAACAATCTCGACAACCTCGACGACCTCGACTATCCGGCATTCACCACCGGGCAGGCCGCGGACCTGCTCGGCGTGCAGCAAGCGTTCCTGCGCAGTCTGGACACCGCCGACCTGCTCCGTCCCCAGCGATCCGCCGGTGGACACCGTCGCTACAGCCGCCGCCAGCTCCAGCTCGCCGCTCGCATCCGCACGCTGTTCGACGAGGGCCACAGCTTGGCCGCGACCGCGCGGATCATCGGGCTGGAAGACGACCTTGCCGCCGCGCACGACCAGATCGCCGAACTTCGCAGCCAGCTCGAGCGCGACACGGAAGAACAGTGACCGGGCAGCAGTGACCGGTCGGGCCGATGGAATCTCCGGTGCCGGCCCAGCTGCCGCTCCCCCGGCGAGACTCAGCGCTCGCCCGCCCAGCCGCCGAGGGTGCCGGTGGCGCGGTCGAGCGGGCCGGGGCAGGCCAATCCCACGCCGAGTACCAAGGCCGCCGGCCTCGGCGCGTAGGCCAAGAGCCCGACGACCGGACCTGCAGAGGGACCGGGTCGCGAGCGGAAATGCCTTTCCACCGTCATTTCCGGCGCCTTCGAGTCCTTCACGACCACAACGGCTTAGTCAGCACCACAACAGCTTTGCCGGCACCACAACAGCTTTGCCGGCGCCACAACGGCATTGTCAGCACCGCAACAGCATTGTCAGCACCGCAACGGCATTGTCAGCACCGCAACAGCTTTGCCAGCATGCGGACGCGCGGCGTCGTGTCGGGACCACCGCCAGCGCAGTGCTCCGGCTGCTGGAGTGGTCCCGGGTCTCGGTCCGGGACCACTCCAGCTTCGGATGGGAGCCGTTTTGTGCGTCACACTTCTCGCCCCATCCTCCCGTGGCAGACGACTCCGCGGTCAAGTGGAGACGTGCCATTGCAATGCTCGTGAGTGGCAAAACCGGTTCTAAGCGGCTTGGCCACTCACGAGTGTTTCGCTGCGGCCGAGTTGCCGGCTCGGATCAATGCGCCCGCTCTTGTCGTCCACTCTCGCTGCCCACTTCATGCCGCGCCGCGGCTGCGGCGTTGGCAGGGCGAGGATCAGCTCCCGCCGGCGCGCACGGCCGGCACCATCGCGATCACAGCGTGATCACAGCGTGATCAACTCGATGATCAGCTCGGCGATCACCACAGCGGGTCAGGCGTTGATCTCCTTGCGGGCGACCGGCCCACCGCTGATCTCGATCTTGCGAGGCTTGGCTTGTTCGGCGATCGGGATCCGCAGCGTCAGCACGCCTGCGCTGTAGTCGGCATTGATCCGGTTGGTGTCCAGGGTGTCACCGAGGAACAACTGCCGGGAGAACACGCCGAGGGGCCGCTCGGACACCTGCATTTCGACCGATGGGTCGGTCACGGCAGGCCGGCGCTCGGCCTTGACGGTCAGCACATTGCGCTCGATGTTCAGGTCGATCGCGTCGGGGTCGACGCCAGGCAGGTCGAAGGCGACGACGAACTCGTCACCGGCCCGGTAGGCGTCCAGCGGCATCGCCGTCGGACGTGACCAGGTTCCCGCGACGTTGTTGAAGACGTGCTGAGTCAGCCGGTCCAGCTCACGGAACGGGTCGGTGCGCATCAACATGGCGTTTCCTCCCTCTCTTCTCGGCTCTGCTGTCGACGCACACCACAGATGTACCATGTCATCCAAACGATGACAAGAGACTTCGTCATCGAAAAGTTGACACCTTCACTGGCCGAGGGACACCCCACCGGGTCAGCCGTTGCCCAAGCCGCCTGCACTCGTACGGGCGGAAAAGCCCTCCGCACTCACGGTGCGAGCCACCTACGGGAGGAGGAGGCGGCCCAGGAAAACCGGACGCCATCACCGCCGGTTCCGCGAGCAGAAAGCAGCTCGTCCGGCCCTGGGCGCACCAGCGTCCCCGCCGCACGCCGCCAGTGGTGCCCGCCGGGAACGGCGGCGGGGACGCGACAACCAGCGGGGTGACCGGGCAGCCCTCACCCGCTGCGCGACAACGCCGCGCGTTCGACCGGCGGTCACCCCACGGCCACGTCGGCAGACCACGGCGACAGTGGTCAGCGTGGTAATCCGGCCACGGCCTTCTCGTAGCCCGCCACCAGCTTGGCCACCACGTCCGCCACCGGGCGGATCCGGTCCATGCGGCCGACGATCTGCCCCACTGGCATCGAGACCACTGAGGGGTCACCGGCGGCGTGGATGCGGTTGTGCGCCGGAGAAACCAGGAGGTTTTGCAGCGGCATGGGCAGGGGTTCGGGGGCGTCGGGGGCGGACCAGGCGTCCGTCCAACGGGTTTTGAGCAGGCGGGCGGGTTTGCCGGTGTAGATCCGCGTGCGGACGGTGTCGGCGGAGGTGGCGGCGACGAGCGCGGTCTGCATGGCGGCGGACCCCGGCATGGTGCGGCGGTACTCCTGCGTGGTGAGCCAGCACGAGCCCATCCACACGCCCGACGCACCGAGGGCGAGGGCGGCCGCCACCTGGCGCCCGGAGCCGATGCCGCCGGCGGCGAGCACCGGGACGTCGGCGCCGACGGCGTCGACGATTTCGGGCACCAGCACCATCGAGGCGATCTCGCCGGTGTGCCCACCTGCCTCGTAGCCCTGCGCCACCACGAGGTCAACGCCGCGCGCGACGTGGCGAGCCGCGTGTTCACCCTTGCCCGCGAGAGCGGCGACGGGAACGCCGGCGTCGTGGGCACGGCCGATGACATCTTCGGGAGGTGAACCCAATGCGTTGGCGATGAGCCGGATCGGGTGTTTCAGCGCGACGTCCACATGCGACCGCGCGACGGAGTGCAGCCAGCCGAGCACACCGGCGCGCTCGTCTGTCTCGTCGGGCAGCGGCGGGACCGCCAGGTCGCGGAGCACCTTGTCGACAAAGGACCGGTGCGTGTCCGGGATCAGTTTCGTGAGATCGACCTGGCTACCCTCCGCGGGTACCTTCGCCGGCATCACGATGTCGACGCCGTACGGTTTGCCGCCGGTGTTCTCGTCGAGCCAGCCGAGCACGGCGTCGAGTTCTTCGGCGTCGTTGAAGCGAACGCAGCCGAGCACGCCGAGACCGCCGGCGCGGCTGATCGCGGCGGCGACGTGCTCCGACGGCGTGAACCCGACGATCGGCAGGTCGATGCCGAGCCGGTCGCAGAGGGAAGTCCGCATGCGCTGCTCCTAGGCGGGTTCGTGTTCGGCGGCATAACGCTGGGCCCACGGGTAATCGGGCTTGCCGCTGGGTGAACGGCCGATTTCGTCGGCCAGCCACACCGTGCGCGGCACCTTGTAGCCGGCGACTTCGGTGCGCACGTGCGCCTCGATCGCGGCCAGGTCGGGTTCGACGCCGGGACGTGGCTGCACCACGGCGGCCACGCGCTGGCCGAGCCGGTCGTCGGGCACGCCGATCACGAGCGCGTCGAACACGTCCGGATGCGACTTCAGCGCACCCTCGACCTCCTCGGGATACACCTTCTCGCCACCGGTGTTCACGCACTGCGAACCACGGCCCAGCAACGTGACAGTGCCGTCTTCCTCGTAGCGTGCCCAGTCGCCGGGCACGACGTAGCGGACCCCGCCGACGTCGGCGAAGATCGTGCGGCTCTTCTCGGGATCGTTGTAGTACCCGAGCGGCACGTGACCGCGGCGGCCGATGAGCCCGATCGCACCCGGCTTCGCCTCGACAGGCGCCCCCTCCTCGCTGAGGAGGATCGCGTCCTTGCCGAACGTCACGCGAGGGCCGGCACTGTGGTCGGAATCCTTGCCCACCATGCCGATCCCGGTGAATCCGCTTTCCGACGAGCCGATGGCGTCGGTGAGCACGACACCCGGCAGCAGGTCGAGCAGCTCCTGCTTCACCGACTGGGAAAACAGGGCGGCGTGACTCGACACGGCGACGAGCGACGAGGCGTCGTATTCACCCGAGCGGTAGGCCTCCACGAGCGGGCGCGCCATGGCGTCGCCGACGATCGTGAGCACCTGCACCTTGTGGTCCCGCACGGCGCGCCACACGTCGTGCGCGTCGAACTGCGGCACGAGAACCACCGGGCTGCCGGTGAAGAGTGCACCGAACGCGGCCCACTGCGCGGCACCGTGGATGAGGGGTGCGGCGGGCAGCCGCACGAGTGCGCCGGTCTTGCCCTGCTCGGCGAGCGTCCACTCGTCGGGCACGTACTCACCGGTGACGAAGTTGATCCCGCCGCCCAGCGCCCGCCAGATGTCCTCGTGCCGCCACAGCACGCCCTTCGGATACCCGGTGGTGCCGCCGGTGTAGAGGAGGTAGAGATCGTCGGCCCCGCGCTCCGGGAAGTCACGCTCGGGCGAGCCGGATTCGAGGGCTTCGTCGTAGGACACACCCGTGGCGCACGGCACGCCCGACCCGTCATCGACGACGACAACGTGTTTCAGTTTCGGGGCCTCCGGCAGCACCGCCGCCACCTTCTCGGCGTACTTGCGCTCGTGCACGAGCGCGACCAGGTCGGCGTTGTCGAACAGGTAGCGCAGCTCACCGTGCACATACCGGTAGTTCACGTTCACCGCGACCGCGCGCAGCTTGTACGCGGCGAACATCGACTCCAGTGTTTCGATGGAATTCCGGGAGTAGACACCGATGTGGGAACCGCGTCCCACGCCGTGGGCGGCGAGGTGGTGCGCCAGCCGGTTCGCGCGCGTGTCCAGCTCCGCGAACGTCACCTGCTTCTCACCGCACACGACCGCGACGCGCTCCGGCACGGCGTCGACGGCGTGCTCGAGTAGATCCGCGATGTTGAGTGCCACGCACCCAAAGTAGAACATGTTATCGTTCTGGGCAACAACGCCACGGTCCGCGGAACCCGGAGGTCGGAGTTGACCGAGCCACACGCACTCGTGTCCCTCGAAGGGCGCACGCTCGTCGTCACGATGAACCGCCCCGAGGCACGCAACGCCCTGACCGGGGAAATGCTGGCGATCATGACCGAGGCGTGGGACCGCGTCGACACCGACGACGCAGTCCGCTCCTGCATCCTCACCGGCGCCGGCGGCGCGTTCTGCGCGGGCGCGGACCTGAAGTCGATGTCGCGCAACGCACCCTCGAAGGCCTTCGCTTCGGGCTCGTTCGATCCGAGCCGCATCGATGGCCTCTTGAAAGGCCGTCGGCTCACCAAACCGCTCATCGCGGCCGTCGAGGGGCCCGCGATCGCCGGCGGCACCGAGATCCTGCAGGCGACCGACATCCGCATCGCCGGCGCCTCAGCGCGCTTCGGCGTGTCCGAGGCGCGCTGGGGACTGTTTCCCATGGGCGGCTCCGCCGTGCGGCTGCCGCGCCAGATTCCCTACACCCTCGCCGCCGAGCTGCTGCTGACCGGCCGCCACCTCACGGCCGCCGAAGCACGCGACGCGGGACTGATCGGCCATGTCGTCCCCGACGGCACCGCGCTGACGCGCGCGCTGGAGCTGGCCGAGCTCGTGAACGCCAACGGGCCCCTCGCCGTCCGTGCCATCCTCCGCACCATGCGCGACACCGAAGGCCTGCCGGAAACCGAGGCGTTCAAAGTGGACACGAAGTACGGTATCGAAGTCTTCGCTTCGGCGGACGCGAAGGAAGGTCCGAAAGCGTTCGCGGAGAAGCGGAAGCCCTGGTTCGAGGGCCGGTGACTTCGCGGACTCGTGAGTGCTGCGGCCGGTTAGAACCGGCGCGAACACTCACGAGTAGTTCTCGCGCAACCGCCGCTTGTACAGCTTCCCGTTGGGATCACGGGGCAGCTCGTCGAGGTAGTCCACCGAGCGCGGCAGCTTGAACCGCGCCAGCCGCGCCGACGCGAACGCCAGCAGCTCCGACGTCAGCTCGGGCGACGGCGAGACCCCCGCCGCCGGCTGCACCACGGCCTTGATCTCCTCACCCCAGTCCTCGTGCGGAATCCCGAACACGGCGATGTCGGCGACCGTCGGGTGCATCACCAGCTCACCCTCGATCTCGGCCGGGTAGATGTTGACACCGCCGGAGATGATGAGGTCCGAGCGGCGGTCGTGGAGGTAGAGATACCCGTCGGCGTCCAGGTGCCCGACGTCGCCGAGGGTGAACAGATCACCGACGCGCGCGCGTTCCGTCTTCTCGCGGTCGCGGTGGTACTCGAAGGAAGAATCACCCATCTTCAGGTACACGGTGCCGACCTCGCCCGGAGCGACCTCGGAGCCCGAGTCGTCCAGGACGCGTACCGTCGAACCCGGCCACGGCAGGCCGACGGACCCCGGCTTGCGCAGCCACTCCTCGCCGTTGATCACCGTACCGCCGCCTTCCGTCGCGGCGTAGTACTCCGTGACGACGGGACCCCACCACTCCAGCATCCGCCGCTTCACCTCGATCGGACACGGCGCCGCGCCGTGGATCATCACGCGCAGCGAATTAAGGTCATAGCGCGACCGCACGTCATCGGGCAGGGCCAGCAGCCGGCGGAACTGCGTGGGCACCATGTGGCTGTGGGTCACGCGGTGACGCTCGATCAGCCGCAGCATCTCCTCGGCGTCCCAGCGGTCCATCAGCACCGCGGTATGGCCCAGTTGCACGGAGATCGCGACGAAGTTCAACACCGCCGTGTGGTAGAGCGGCGATCCGCACAGGTGCACATGGTCGTCGAACGGCGCGAGCCCGAAGATCCCGAAGAACCACGTCGACGCCACCGGCACCTGGTCCGGGTCACCGCCCGTCAGCGGCCGCCGCACGCCCTTTGGCCGGCCCGTGGTGCCCGAAGTGTAGAGCATCGGCGAACCCGCTGTGCGTTCGGGCGGACGGCCCTCGCCCAATCCCGCGCCCAGCTCCTCGATGCGCCGGAATCCCGGCACCGACCCCACCGCGAAACGCGCGGACGCCGGCAGCCCGGCTTCGTCGGCCGCGGCGACGGCGACGCCGGCGAACCGTTCGTGCGCGAGGAACGCCTTGGCGCCGCTGTCGGCGATGATGTACGCGACTTCCGGGCCCACCAGGTGCCAGTTGACCACCACCACGTAGAGCCCCGACTGGATCGCGGCGAAGTACGCGGCCAGCAGTTCATCGCCGTTGGGCTGCAGCAGCACGACGCAGTCGCCGGCGCGCAGCCCCAGTTCGCGCAGGCCCAGCGCGTAGCGGTTCGCCTTCGCCGCCAGCTCGCCGTAGGAGACTTCGCCGCCGTCGGGGTTCATCAGTGCCGCTCGGTGCGGCTCGGCCGCGGCAATCGTCCACAGTCCCAGGTCCATGCCGTCAAATCTAGAACTCGTTACACTGCGACACAACAGCTGACTTGTCTCTTATTCGAGAACGTGTTTCACTCAAGTTGTGACGATATCGGACACCCCGCTCTCGGCGCCGCTCGACGTCGGATTCGACTACACCCGCTCGACCGGGCCCGTACTCGGCCGGTTCGTGAACGCCCTGCGCGAGCGCCGGATCGAAGGCGTCCGCGGCAGCGACGGGCGCGTGCACGTGCCCCCGATCGAATTCGACCCGGTGACGGCCGAGCCGCTCACCGAGTTCGTACCCGTGGCCGACGAAGGCACCGTCGTCTCCTGGACCTGGTGCGCGGAACCCCTTGATGGACAACCACTTTCGCGGCCGTTCGCGTGGGTACTGGTCAACCTCGACGGCGCCGACACGTCACTGCTGCACGCCCTTGACGCCGGCGACCCCGCGAACGTCCACACCGGACAGCGCGTGCGCGTCCGCTGGGCCGAAAAGACCGTGGGCCACATTCGCGACATCGCGTACTTCCTGCCGGTCGACGCGTCCGACACCGAACCCACCGAAGCCGCTCCGCCGGTGGCGAAACGCGAAGCCGGCGCACCCGTCGAGGTCGTCATCACGCCAGTGCACCTGCACTACCGGCACTCCGCTTCACCGGAGGAAAGCCGCTACCTGCGCGCACTCGCCGACGGACGGCTGATCGGCGAACGCTGCCCCGCCTGCGCGAAGGTCTACATCCCGCCACGTGGCGCGTGCCCGACCGACGGCGTGCCGACCACCGACGAGGTGGCACTGCCCGACACCGGCATCGTCACGACCTTCTGCATCGTCAACGTCCCCTTCCTCGGCCAGCGCATCAAGCCGCCGTACGTCGCGGCCTACATCCTGCTCGACGGCGCCGACATCGCGTTCCTGCACCTCGTACTCGGCTGTGCGGCCAAAGACGTGCGGATGGGGATGCGCGTGCGCGCCGCGTGGCGCCCGCGTGAGCAGTGGTGGACGTCGCTGGAGAACATCAGCCACTTCGAACCCACCGGCGAAGAAGACGCGCCGTATGAATCCTTCGCCCATCACCTGTGAGGGGGACGTATGTCCGAAGTCGCCGTCGCCGGGTTCGCGCAGGCACCGAACGTCCGGGAAACCGATGGCACCACCAACGGCGTCGAAATGCTCGTGCCCATCTTCGCCGAGGTGTTCGCCGCGACCGGACTGACCAAAGAGGACATCGGCTTCTGGTGCTCCGGCTCCTCGGACTACCTGGCCGGGCGCGCCTTTTCGTTCATCGCGGCGGTCGACGCCATCGGGGCATTCCCGCCGATCCACGAGTCCCATGTCGAAATGGACGCCGCGTGGGCGCTGTACGAAGCGTGGCTGAAGATCCGCATGGGCGAGGTGGACACCGCGCTCGTCTACGGCTTCGGCAAAGCGAGCGCGGGACAGCTGCGCCGCGTTCTCGCGCTACAGCTCGACCCGTATGTGGTCGCGCCACTGTGGCCGGATTCGCTCGCGATCGCCGGCCTGCAGGCCCGCCTGGGACTCGACGCCGGGCTGTGGTCCGAAAAGGACCTCGCCGAAGTCGCGGCGCGGTGCCGCGCCGACGCGGCCACGAACCCGGCCGCACAGCTCGGGGGCGAGGTCGACGCGGCACGCTTGCTGGACGCACCCTACGTTGCGGATCCGTTGCGGGCCCACGACATCGCACCGATCACCGACGGCGCCGCCGTGATCATCCTCGCCGCGGCTGAACGCGCGAAAGCCCTCGTCGACCGCCCGGCTGTCATCACCGGCCTCGAGCATCGCGTCGACTCCCCCACGCTGGGCGCCCGCGACCTCACCCGCTCGCCGAGCATCGAAGCAGCGGCGAAGGCTCTCGACCTGGACGGGGTCGAGGTCGCCGAGCTGCACACGCCGTTCACGCACCAGGAACTGATCGTCCGCGCCGCGCTCGGGCTCCGCGAAGGAGTGCGGATCACCCCGTCGGGCGGCGCGCTCACCGGCAATCCGATGTTCTCCGCCGGGCTCGCGCGCATCGGCGAAGCCGCCGCGAGCATCCATCGCGGCGAGGTGGGCAAGGCACTCGCCCACGCGACCAGCGGTCCGGCCCTGCAGCAGAACCTCCTCGCCGTGGTGGAGGCACGATGACCAAACAGCTCGCGGCCGTGCTCGGCACCGGCCAGACGCACCACCGCGCGAAGCGCACCGACGTGTCGATGGCCGGCCTGCTACGTGAAGCGATCGACCGCGCGATGGCCGACGCACGCGTCGGCTGGGACGACATCGAGGCCGTCGTGCTGGGCAAGGCGCCGGACCTGTTCGAAGGCGTGATGATGCCCGAGCTGTTCCTCGCCGACGCGCTCGGCGCGACCGGGAAACCGCTGCTGCGCGTGCACACCGCCGGATCCGTCGGCGGTTCGACGGCGCTCGTCGCGACGTCGCTGATCCAGGCCGGAGTGCACCGGCGGGTGCTGACGGTGGCGTTCGAGAAGCAGTCGGAGTCCAACGCCATGTGGGGCTTGTCGATTCTCCCGCCGTTCCAGATGCCGGTGGGCGCCGGCGCGGGCGGGTACTTCGCGCCCCACGTGCGCTCGTACATCCGCCGTTCCGGTGCGCCGCCGCACGTGGGCGCGATCGTCGCGGCCAAGGACCGGCGCAACGGCGCCCGCAACCCGTATGCGCACCTGCGTCAGGCCGACATCACCGTCGAATCGGTGCAGGCGTCGCAGATGCTGTGGGACCCGATCCGGTACGCCGAGACGTGCCCGTCGTCCGACGGCGCGTGCGCCATGGTCCTCGGCGACGAGGCGGCGGGCGATGCCGTGCCGGGCGGGGCCGCATGGGTTCACGCCACGGCGATGCGCACGGAGCCGACCACGTTCGCCGGCCGCGACCAGGTGAACCCCCAGGCCGGCCGGGACGCGGCGAAGGCGTTGTGGCACGAGGCCGGGATCACCGATCCGCTGTCCGAAGTGGACGTCGCGGAGATCTACGTGCCGTTCTCGTGGTTCGAGCCGATGTGGCTGGAAAACCTGGGATTCGTCGCCGAAGGCGAGGGCTGGAAGGTCACCGATGCGGGCGACACCGCACTCGGCGGCCTGCTGCCGGTGAATCCGTCCGGCGGTGTGCTGTCGTCGAACCCGATCGGCGCTTCGGGCATGCTGCGGTTTTCCGAGGCGGCCAAGCAGGTGATGGGCCGAGCGGGTGACTACCAGGTCGACGGCGCGCGCGTCGCGCTCGGGCACGCGTACGGCGGCGGTTCGCAGTACTTCAGCATGTGGGTGGTGGGCTCGGCCAAACCTGGCTCGTGAGTGGCGGCGCCGGTTCTAACCGGCTTCGGCACTCACGAGTTCCGGCGGCGGCGCAAGGCGAGTACGGTCCCCAGCACGCCGAGGACCGCGCCGAGCGCGAACGGGCCTGCCGGGCTCGCTCGCGGCGCGACCACCGGCCGCAGCTCGGAGGACGTCGGTGGGGCGAGTGGCTTTCGCGGCGCGTCGGGCGCCGTGGCCGTCCACGCCGTGATGTACACGAGCATGCGCGCGATCAGCGAAATGAAGAACAGCAAGCCGATTACGGAGCCGAACGCGACGCCCGACGGGGAAACGGTGATCAGGCTGAGATAGATGCCCCCTGCCTGTTTCAGCAACTCGAAGCCGATCGCCGCGGCGGCCGCGCCCCGCGTCGCGCTTCGCCAGCCGACGCGTTCCCGTGGCAGCCGCGTGAGCACCCACAGGAACACGAACCAGTCGGCGGCCAGCGCCAGTGGCACGGATCCGATCGAGAGCACGCTGTGGCCCCAGCTCGTGTCCGCCACGCCGGCCAGTCTCAGCAGGTAGTGGCCGACCGCGGTGCCCGACACGGTGATGCCGAACGACACCAGCAGCGCGGCCGCGAGCCCCAGCAACGCGAGCACGTCGACGGCGATCGTGCGCAGCAGCGGTTGATCGGACCGATTCTGCCCGTACATGGCGGTGAGCGCGTCGCGCAACGAGTTCATCCAGTTCCACCCCGAGTAGAGGCCCACGATGAGACCGGCGACCCCGACTCCGGTGCGCTGCTCCACGAATCCCGTCAGCAGGCCCGAAGCCTGCGTGCCCAGCGACCCCGGCAGCGTGCCGGAGATCGCGTGCAGCAGCTCGGCCAGCAACTGCGGTTGCGACGCCAGCACGAAGCCCGCGCCGGAGGAGGCGAGCATCAGGATCGGCACGAGCGAGAGCAGGCTGAAGTAGGTGATCGAGGCGACGTAGTGGTAGCCGCCGTACTCGAAGTACCGGTTCGTCGCGAGGGCGAGGTGATCGAGCCACCGGTACCGGGCACGCGCGCGGGCCCACCGGCTCGGCCCAGGCAGTTCACGGTTCACGGACCCTGTCTACCCATCCGGGGCCGGGTTTGTCGCACCGGACACGCGTTCAGCCCAGTACCACCGCTTTGCCCGGCTCGTCGCGCGGCAGCGCTCCGTCGGCCGTGGCGAACACGGTGGCGCCGAGGAACTCGAGCTCGCAGCCGAGCGGGGTGAGGAACGCGGTGTCGGCGGCGTCGCGGCCGGTCGCGATCCGCAGCATCGTCTGCCGCGGCGCGCGCCGGGTCGCGTCGAACACGACCCAGCGCCCGCCGACGCCGGCTTCGAAGACGGCGTGGAAGTCCATCGGGCTCAACCCCGGTGCGTAGACCGTGGTGAACCGGGCAGGAATTCCCGCGGCCCGGCACAACGCGACGCAGGCGTGCGCGAAATCGCGGCAGGCGCCGACTCCGGCGCGCAGTACTTCGGCCGCATCGCGGCCTTCGCGGGCGCCGGGAACGTAGTCGAGGCGTTCGTGCACGTGGTCGGCGACGGCGCGGACACGGACGCGGTCGTCCCCCTCCGGCAGCTCGAGCCCGGCCATGCGGTCGGCCGGGCAGAACCGGCTCGGGCGAAGGTAGCGGGCGAAATCGGCGAGCGTCACGGGTTCGGCGGCGGTCCGCTGCAACGTGCGTTCGCCGTGGTAGGTGACGTGGTGCTCGCCGGCCGGCAGGTCGTACACCGCCGCGCGCGTGCCGTGGTCGAACTCGGCCACACGCGGACAGCCGGCGCCCGAGACGGCCAGCTCGTCGGCGTCCGCGTGCACGGCGGCGACCGAGATCGCGGCGAGTCCGGGTTTCGTCACCCGGACGCCGAACTCGACGTCGACGCACACGTGGACCACCCGGCCATCATGCCGGTTTCCGGCGGATCAGGCGTATCGGACCGGGTAGTGCTTGATGCCGTTGAGCCAGCTGGAGCGCAGCCGCTGCGGCGGCGCGACCTCCGTGATACCGGGCATGATGTCGGCGATCGCGGTGAAGATCAGATCGATCTCCAGGCGAGCCAGGTTGGCGCCGAGACAGTAGTGCGATCCGGTTCCGCCGAAGCCGACGTGGGGGTTGTCCTCGCGGAAGACGTCGAAGCGCTCGGGCGCGTCGAACACCTCGGGATCGAAGTTCGCCGAGCTGTAGAACATGCCGACGCGGTCACCCTTGCGGATGTGCGCGCCACCGAGCTCGGTGTCGCGCGTGGCGGTGCGCTGGAACGCCACCACGGGCGTCGCCCAGCGCACGATCTCGTCGGGCGCGGTCTTGGGCTTTTCGGCGCGGTAGCGCTCCCACTGGTCGGGGTGGTCGAGGAAGGCCTTCATGCCGTGGGTGATGGCATTGCGGGTGGTCTCGTTGCCCGCGACGGCCAGCAGGATCACGAAGAACCCGAACTCGTCCGAGCCGAGGGACTCGCCGTCGAGGTCAGCCTGCACGAGCGTGGTGGCGATGTCGTCGACCGGGCAGTGGCGACGTTCTTCGGCCATGTTCCAGGCGTAGCCGACGAGCTCGGCGCTCGCCGTGAGCGGTTCGAGCTCGTACTCGGGATCGTCGTAGGCCACCATCTGATTGGACCAGTCGAAGATCTTCATGCGGTCCTCCTGCGGTACGCCGATCAGCTCGGCGATGGCCTGCAGGGGCAGCTCGCACGCGACGTCGGTGACGAAATCGCCGTGATTCTTACGCTTGGCCTCGGCGACGATGCGCTCGGCGCGCTCGCGCAGGGTGTCCTCCAGCTTCGCGATCGACCGCGGCGTGAAGCCCTTCGAGACGATACGGCGCAGCTTGGTGTGCTGCGGGGCGTCCATGTTGAGCAGCACCAGCCGGTTGGCGTCGAGATTCTCGGGCGTCATCTGGTCGTCGAAGCGGATGATGGCGGTTTTTTCCCACGACGAGTACAGGTCGCTGTCGCGGGAGACCTCCTTGACGTCGGCGTGGCGCGTGACGACCCAGTAGCCGTCGTCGCCGAAGCCGGCGGTGTTGCGGGGCTGGGGGTTCCACCACACGGGCGCCGTGCGACGGAGTTCGGCGAATTCCTCCATCGGCAAGCGATTGGCGTATAGATCCGGATCCGTGAAGTCGAAACCGGCGGGCAAGAGCGGAGCGGCCACGGCTGCCTCCAGCACGGGATCGGCGCTGATTCACGTACTGCAACATGTTCTATGGG
Source organism: Amycolatopsis sp. (assembly GCA_035551175.1). GTDB lineage: Bacteria > Actinomycetota > Actinomycetes > Mycobacteriales > Pseudonocardiaceae > Amycolatopsis. Next base: position 73,508 of record DASZNR010000126.1, read on the forward strand.
CCAGTAGAGCATACGGCGTTTACTTAGGGAACCCGTTTGGTGATACCTGTTTACTTTATCGGTTCTGCACTGGTGAACGAGCGCTCAGTCGGCGAAGATCGAAATTGTGGGGCAGCTGGGAAACCTTGCTCATCATTGAAACGTGTTCTAATTTTGAGATGGTGAACACCGTTTTCGGACGAAGGGGATTCTCGTGGGCGAACCGGTGATCGTGGCGGCGGTGCGCACCCCGATCGGCAAACGCGGAGGATGGCTCTCGGGTCTGCATCCGGCCGAGCTGCTGGGCGTGGCACTACGGGAGGTCCTCGCACGAGGTGGCGTCGATCCGACTCTCGTGGAGCAGGTCGTCGGCGGCGCCGTGACACAGGCGGGCGAGCAGGCAGGCAACGTGACGCGCACGGCGTGGCTGCACGCCGGCCTCCCTGAAGCGACCGGCGCGACGACCATCGATGCGCAGTGCGGCTCGGCCCAGCAGGCGGCACACCTGGTGGCGGGGCTCGTCGCGGCCGGGGCGATTTCGGCCGGGATCGCGTGCGGGGTCGAAGTGATGAGCCGAGTGCCGCTGGGCGCGAACCGGTGCGAGGGCACCGGTTCGCCCCGACCCGCATCGTGGTCGATCGACCTGCCGAACCAGTACGCCGCCGCGGAACGCATCGCCGTCCGACGGGGATTGACGCGAGCGGACGTGGACGAGTTCGGCGCAGCTTCGCAGCAGAAGGCCGCTACGGCTTGGGCCGGAGGGCACTTCGACCGGGAAATCGTGCCGGTGAAGGCACCCGATCCGGTTTCCGGCGGGACCACGCTGGTATCCCGCGACCAGGGGCTGCGGCAGACCACCGTGGCTGGGCTGGCGCGGCTGAAACCCGTGGTCCCCGACGGCATCCACACCGCCGGCACGTCGTCGCAGATCTCCGACGGCGCGGCGGCGCTGCTGATCGTGGACGCCGCACTGGCCCGTTCCCTCGGCGTGCGCCCGCGCGCCCGGATCGCCGCACAGGCCCTCGTCGGTGCCGAGCCCTACTACCACCTCGACGGCCCGATCCAGGCGACGGCACGGGTGCTGGCCTCGGCCGGAATGACGATCGGTGACCTCGATCTGTTCGAGGTCAACGAAGCCTTCGCCTCGGTCGTCCTCTCGTGGCAACGGGTGCACCAGCCCGACGCGTCGCGCGTGAACGTCAACGGCGGCGCCATCGCGCTCGGCCACCCCGTCGGCTCCACCGGCGCTCGCCTTCTCACCACGGCCATCCATGAACTCGACCGGCGCGACGCCACCACCGCGCTCATCACCATGTGCGCCGGTGGCGCCATGTCGACCGCGACGATTCTCGAACGCCTCTGAGCGCCGCCATCAGGCCAACCGCTCGGTGACGACGCCGGGTGGCAGACCCGCCCGGTCACGCCGCCAGACGGCGGCGAAGGCCGTGGCGAGACGTTTCGGGACTTCGGCCTGTGCGCCCCCTTGGTGGAAGTCGATGGTCACGAGCGTGGCCGGCACCTCCCACGGGACGCGGCGCAGCAGCGCGGTGTAATCGGCACTGGCTGACCCGAACCCGAGCACTCGGCGCGCCTTGAGCCGGCGCACCTCGTACAGGAGTGCGGCTTCGAGGACGCCCGGCGGCCAATCCCGCAGGTGCAGTTTCCGGTCGTAGCGGCAGATCGGCTCCTCAGCTCGCACGACGCCGTAGCCGCCGCTGAGGATCAGCAGCCGCCCCGAAGCCGCGGCGTCGGGCAGGGCGTCGCCGACGTTGCGATAGAAGTGGCCCCGGTACCGCTGCCATGCCGGCAGCTCCGCGCTCTCGTCCACACCCGAGCGCGCCAGCTGCCGCGCTCGCGCCCGCAGCAGCTCACCGGGCCAGTCCGCCCGCCCCGGCGTCCGCGGGCCACCCCCGGCGGCCTTCGCCTTCGACGGCCCGATGATCAGCACCGTGCCCGGGCGGTCGGCGAGCTCCTCCACCATGCCGGCATTGAATCACCCGGCCGCGACCGACGGCAGACCACGGCCGCCGCCGGAACGCGTGCCCTCGGCCGCGCCGGTTCGCCGGGGTGCCTGCAGAGCGATTTCTGCGCCCGCGAAACGACCCTGGCGGCCCCTACGGCGGAGCCACCCCGGTCACTCTGGTCACCGACGCTCACGCCACCCGCGACGGCGAATCGCCCACCGCCGAGGAATCCGCCAGGTTCCTCAGCCGTAGGACTCGTGACCACCGGCCGGACGAACGCCTCTTTCGATCCCGTGCCATCGGCCGACCATTTCCCCCCGCGCCGCGGCCGGGGAATGGCCCACACACCGAGCGCCCGCTGCGCAGCACTTCCCACGCCGGGGCACTCGACCCCGGGTCTTCTCCCGCGGCGGACTCAGGCCAGCACAGTCCGCTCCACCGGGCCGTTGTCCGGACGGGCGAAGCGGACCCAGGCGCCGCCGGAGTGCCAGGACTCGGTGAAGAGGGTGTTGTCGGCGACCCACGTGTAGACGGCCTCGCGGAGGTCGAGGTGGAACACGTGGGCGGTGCCATCCGGTGACGGAAGTTCCTCGGCCACGCCGGCGAGTTTGGCGTCGCCCTCGCCGCCTTCGGTGATGGCGGGCTGGGAGTGGAGGGCGAAGCGGCCGTCGCGGCGGAGGTCGAGAGCCTTCACCGCGCCCAGCATCGAGCCGATGTAGAGCCGGCCGTCCTCGCGGAACTCGACCTCGGAGCCGCTCACGCGCGGCGATCCGTCGCGGCGCAAGGTGGCCAGTACGTGTGACTCGCCGGCCGTGAATCGCCGGCGTACGTGGGAAGCGAGCGACGGCGCCGCCGCCGCGAAAGTCTGCCAAGTGGTCATGCGAACCAGTCAAACACCCGGCACCGACAGAAACCGGGCGCCCCGCATCCGGAGCACTGAACCTAAGCCCCATACGCCGGTTCCGGCGCCGCGGCCTCGTCCAGCAGCGAAGCGACCACGGGGCCCAGCTCCGCCGGCGCCCAACGTGATCCCTTGTCGCGCACGGGGCCGTGGCGCCAGCCGTCGGCGAGGGAGACGCGACCTCCGTCCACTTCGAACACGCGGGCGGTCACGCGGGAGGACTCCGGCGAACCCAGCCACACCACAAGGGGTGACACGTTTTCCGGCGCCATCGCGTCGAAACCCGAAGGCGGTGCCGCCATGTCGAACGTGCCCTCGGTCATGCGGGTACGGGCGGCGGGGGCGATCGCGTTCACAGTCACTCCGTAGCGGGCCAGTTCCGCGGCCGCGACGCAAGTGAGGCCGAGGATTCCCGCCTTCGCCGCCGAATAGTTGCACTGGCCGACGCTGCCCAGCAGGCCCGCGCCCGACGAAGTCATCACCACCCTGGCCTTGCGCGGGCGGCCAGCTTTCGCCTCGGCGCGCCAGTACGCGGCGGCGTGGCGCAAAGGCGCGAAGTGGCCCTTGAGGTGCACGCGGACGACGGCGTCCCACTCGTCCTCCGCGAGGTTCACCAGCATCCGGTCGCGCAGGAACCCGGCATTGAGCACGAGCACGTCCAGCGCGCCGAAGGCGGAAATCGCGGCCGACACCAGTCGCGAAGCGCCGGCCCAGTCCGCGACGTCGTCCGTGTTCGCCACGGCTTCCCCGCCGGCCGCGTGGATTTCGGAAACCACTTGCGCAGCCGGACCTGCCGCGCCACCCGAGCCGTCGCGCGCCGCCCCGACGTCGTTCACCACCACCCTCGCACCTTCGGCCGCGTACGCGAGGGCGTGCGCCCGCCCGATTCCGCGCCCGGCGCCGGTGACGATCACGACCCGCCCGTCGACCAGTCCCACGGTCACTCCCCTCGCAAGTAGGCCGGCGCTTCGCCGCCGCCGTGCACCGCCAGCCGCGCACCGCTCACGTACGAAGCCAACGGCGAGGCCAGAAACACCGCACACGAACCGACTTCCGCCGGCGTCGCCAGCCGCCCGAGCGGCACGGTCGCGGCCACGCCGTCGCCGTACCGCCCGGCTTCCGTCCGAACCATTCCCACGTCCAGCGCGTTCACCCGCACCCGCGGTGCCCACTCCACGGCCAGCGTCGCCGTGAGGTTGTCCAGCCCGGCCTTGGCAGCGCCGTACGCGGCGGTCCGCGGCGACGGCCGCATCGCGCTGACACTGCTCACGTTCACGATCACCCCGCCCTGGTTTTGCCGCTGCATCACGGCATTGGCTGCCTGCGCGACCCCCAGCGGCGCCAACAGGTTCAGCGCCACGACCTTCGTGTGGAACCGCGGCGACGCCGTCGCCGTGTCCGCGAACGGCGCACCACCCGCGTTGTTCACCAGCACGTCGAGCCGCCCGTGCCGCCGCACCACTTCCGCCACGAGCGCGTCGACCGAGGCGGGCTCCCGCACGTCGCAGGCCACGAAGTCCGCACCCGAACCGGCCCGCGCGCACACGACCACCTGAGCTCCGGCCTCACGGAACCGGCAGGCGATGCCGGCCCCGATCCCTCGCGTCCCGCCGGTGACCAGCACGACGGCACCGTCCAGCCGAAGATCCAGTGCCACTTCGGGCCTCCCGCATCGGCGTCACTCCCGTGCTAACGTACCAAGCAAGTGCTAGGTTTGTTAACCCGTCCGAGGTGACCATGACCGTGTCCACGCACTCCCCGGAGCCCGGCGTCGCCGTGGTGACGGTCGATGCTCCCCCGGTCAACGCGCTGACCGGGCCCGGCTGGTTCGCACTCGCCGACGCCATTACGCGAGCCGGGCGCGACCCGGCGACCCACGTCGTGGTGCTGCGCGCCGAGGGCCGCGGGTTCAACGCGGGCGTCGACATCAAGGAGATCCAGCGCGACCCGGGCCACGAAGCGCTCATCGGAGCCAACGAAGGTTGCGCCGCCGCGTTCGCCGCCGTGTACGACTGCGCGGTGCCGGTGATCGCGGCCGTGCAGGGCTTCTGCCTCGGCGGCGGGGTGGGGCTCGTCGGCAACGCCGACGTGGTCGTCGCCAGTGAAGACGCCCGTTTCGGCCTGCCGGAAGTCGACCGCGGCGCACTCGGCGCGGCCACTCACCTCACGCGGCTCGTGCCGCAGCACTTGATGCGCGCGCTGTACTACACCGCCGACACGATCTCCGCGGAACAGCTGCACCACCACGGTTCCGTGTACGCGGTCGTCCCCCGCGCGGATCTCGACGAAACGGCGCGGGACCTGGCGCGCCGCATCGCCGCCAAGGACACCCGCGTGATCCGCGCGGCGAAGCAGGCCATCAACGGTATCGACGTACAGGCCGTGCACCGCAGCTACCGCTTCGAACAGGGCTTCACCTTCCAGCTCAATCTCGCCGGGGTGTCCGGCGCGGCCCGCCGGAAGTTCCTCGACGGAGAGGCGATGTCGTGACCGACAAGCGCATGACCGCCGACGAAGTGGTCGCCGAGTTGCGCGACGGCATGACGATCGGCATCGGCGGCTGGGGTTCGCGGCGCAAGCCGATGGCGCTCGTGCGCGCGATTCTCCGGTCGCCGCTGAAGGACCTCACCGTCGTGTCGTACGGCGGCCCCGACGTCGGCCTGCTCGCCTCCAGCGGGAAGCTGCGGCGGCTCGTGTTCGGGTTCGTCACGCTCGACTCGATCCCCTACGACCCGTGGTTCAGCCGCGCCCGCGAAGCCGGCGCGTTCGATGTCACGGAGTACGACGAGGGCGTGCTCGGCACCGGGCTTTCGGCTGCCGCGGCGCGGCTTCCCTTCCTGCCGACGCGGGCGGGGCTCGGTTCCGACGTCATTTCGTTCAACCCGCACCTGCGCACGATCCGCTCGCCGTATGACGACGGCGAGGAGCTGCTCGCTGTCCCCGCGCTGAACCTCGACGCCGCGCTGGTGCACCTGAACCGGGCCGACGCACGCGGTAACGCCCAGTATCTCGGCCCCGACCCGTACTTCGACGAGCTGTTCGCCCTGGCCGCCGACCGGTGTTACGTGTCGGTCGAACGTGTGGTCCCCACTGCAGAACTGACCGCGACGGCACCCGTGCAGAGCCTGCTGCTGAGCCGCGCGAGCGTGCACGGCGTCGTCGAAACCCCGCACGGCGCGCACTTCACAAGTGCCGCGCCGGACTACGGGCGCGACGAGAACTTCCAGCGCCACTACGTGGCCTGCGCTAAGGATCCCGAACGGTGGCCCGCCTTCGCGGAGCGTTTCCTGTCCGGCGACGAAGCGGCGTATCAACGGGAAGTCGACCGATTCGCGGAGGCGGCATGACCACCGCCGACGCACTTCTTCCCGCGGAGGCGGCCATCCACCCCGCCGACGCACTTCTTCCCGCGGAGGCGGCATGGAAACCGTGACGCGCGCCGAGTACGCCGTGATCGCGTGTGCCGAACTGTTCCGCGGCGACGGTGAGATACTGGCCAGCCCCATGGGCTACGTCCCGGCGCTCGGGGCGAAACTCGCGCGGCTGACGTTCGAGCCCGATCTGCTGCTCTCCGACGGTGAGGCGCGGCTCGTCGACCGCGACGGTGTCGTCGAAGGCTGGCAGCCGTTCCGGAAAGTGCTCGACACCGTGGTACCGCACGGGAAGCGGCACGTGGTGATGGGCGCGAACCAGCTCGACCGCGAGGGCAATCAGAACATCTCCGCGATCGGCCCGCACGCGAAGCCGGTGAAGCAGCTGCTCGGCGTGCGCGGCGGGCCCGGCAACACGGTGAACCACCGCACGAGCTACTGGGTGCCGCACCACAGCCGGCGCGTGTTCGTGGAGCGTGTCGACGTGGTGTCCGGTGTCGGGTTCGCGCGGGCGATTTCCCAGCCGTACCACGACGTCCATCGCGTGGTGACGAACCTGGGCGTACTGGACTTCGGCGGTCCGGACCACGCGCCGCGGCTCCTGGCGACGCATCCGGGCATCTTGATCGACGAGGTGCTCGCGGCGACGTCGTTCCCACTGGACACGGCGGACACGCGTCCGACCCGTGACCCCACCGGCGAGGAGCTCACGTTGCTGCGCGAGGTGCTGGACCCGAAGTCGTTGCGGGACAGGGAGGTCCTGACGTGAGGACGGCGCTCACGGAACTGGTCGGCATCCGTCATCCGGTGGTGCAGACGGGCATGGGCTGGGTCGCCGGCCCGCGCCTGGTGTCCGCGACGGCGGAGGCGGGCGGGCTCGGCATCCTCGCTTCCGCGACCATGACCTACGACGAGCTCGCCGCCGCAGTCAAGGAGACCAGGAGCCGCACCGAAAAGCCGTTCGGCGTCAACCTCCGCGCCGACGCGGACGACGCCGGCCGGCGCGTGGACCTGCTGATCGCCGAAGGGGTGCCCGTCGCGTCGTTCGCGCTGGCGCCGAAACGGGAGCTGATCACGAAGCTCAAGGACCACGGGATCGTCGTGCTGCCTTCGGTCGGCACCGCGCGTCACGCGCAGAAAGTGGCGGACTGGGGCGCCGACGCCGTGGTGGTGCAGGGCGGGGAAGGCGGTGGCCACACGGGTGCGGTGGCGACGACCTTGCTGTTGCCGTCCGTGCTCGACGCGGTGGACATCCCCGTGGTCGCCGCGGGCGGGTTCTTCGACGGGCGCGGGCTGGCGGCTGCGCGGGCGTACGGCGCGGCCGGCATCGCGATGGGCACGCGGTTCTTGCTCACGCGGGAAAGCACCGTGCCCGACGCCGTGAAGCAGGTGTACTTGCGAGGTGACCTCGGCGGCACGGTCGTCACGCACAAAGTCGACGGAATGCCACACCGCGTGTTGCGCACGGAACTCGTCGAAGCACTCGAAAAATCCGGGCCATTGACCGGGTTCGCGCGGGCCGCCGTGAACGCCGCGCGGTTTCGGCGGCTGAGCGGAGTCACGTGGGGCGCGCTCGTCAGGGAAGGCCTCCGGCTGCGGCGCGGCGGCCGCTCCCGTGCGCAGGTGCTGATGGCCGCGAACACGCCGATGCTGCTGCGCGCGGGCCTCGTCGACGGCGATCCGGCGGCGGGCGTGCTGGCGTCGGGCCAGGTCGCCGGGCTCCTGCGAGACCTCCCGCCGGTCGCCGAGCTGATCGAGCGGATCGTGGCCGACGCGGAGACGATCCTGCGCCGACTCGGCAACGGCGGTTGTGCTTGACTTCCCTGCATGATCCCGGATAGTCGCTGCCCGATCGAGGATGGCGAGCTCGCCGTCCGCGTCGTCGGCGAGGGCCCGATGGTGCTGCTCATCCCCGGCGGGACCGGGAGCGCCGACGCGTACCGCGCGCTGACCAACCAGCTCAGCACGGACCACACCGTGATCACCTACGACCGCCGCGGCCACTTCGGCAGCACCGACGCCACCGCTGGACCCATACCCGTTTCGCGGCAGGCGGACGACGCGCTGGCGGTGCTCGACCACGCCGGCGCCGGCCCGATTCCCGTGTTCGGCACGAGTGCCGGCGCGCTGATCGGTCTCGATCTCGCGGCCCGCCACCCCGAACGGGTGTCGGTGCTCGTGGCGCACGAGCCGCCCGCCGTGCAGCTGATGCCCGACGCGGCGGGCTGGCTCCAAGCTGCCCACGACCAGGTGCGGCTGGCCCGTTCGGGTGACCTGATGGGCGCTGTTGCCCGGTTCTCCGAAGGCATCGCCGGAGCCGCGCTGCCCGATCTGCCCTATCTGCGGCTCCCGAACGAAGCCGACTGGCTGCGGCTGTTCGACCGCGAGCTCACCGAGTTCTTCGACTACCTGCCCGACCTGCGGGCGCTGCGCCGTGCGAGCACCGAGATCATGCCGGTGGCCGGCGTCGGCAGCCGCGGGCACTACCACTATCAGCCGGCCAAAATTCTGGCCCTCGAGCTGGGCCTGCCGTTCACCGAGGTCCCCGGCGCCCATCTCGCGCCGCAGCGCAACGCCCCGAAGTTCGCGGAGGCGTTGCGCGAGCTGCTGGCCGCGGCCTGATCACGCTTCGGCAGCAGCGCGCAGCCGGTTGCGGTAAGCGAACACGGCCAGTGCCCCGACGGCGATCACGGCCCAGCCGATCGGGCGGCCGACGGCAACGAACGTCGTGGTCGACATCGACAGCGCCAGCGCCAGCAGCACGCCCGCGTGCACGGCGAGCCCGGCACCGATCATGGCCGTCAGCACCGTCAAAGCCTTGCGCTGCTGTGGCGCCAGCGCGGCGGGGTCGTGGCCGGTGAAGCGGTGCACCACGAGCAGCAGTGGCTTCCCGATCAGCGCCGAGCCCAGCACGACGAGCCCCACGGGGCCGGTGAAGACGGCTTCCTGCAGCTTGAGCACCAGCTCGTTGCCCCCGGTCAGCCAGAAGACGGTGAGCATCACCACGAAACCCACCACGGCCACCACGCCGATCGGGTCCACGCGCCGCCGGATGGCGAACACGCCCACAGTGACCAGCAGCGGAATCGCCGCGGAGATCGCGAGCACCGCCACCTCGTTGTCGACGACGGGCTTGAGCAGCAGATACACCGCCAGCGGCAGCACGACGTTCGGCAGCACGCTGCGCAGCAGTTCGGGTTTCACGCCTGAGTCCTCCCCTTCGGTGAATCGGACCCGTTCAGAATGGCGCCCGCGTGCCCTCAGGCGCGTCGGCGCACGGGTGGGAACCGCGCGTGCACCCACGGGTGGACGAAGTGGACGGTGGCCGGTGGATCTGCACCCGGGGGTTGAAGACGCGGGCGGGCGGCGACGGATAACGTCGAGGCATGTCCGAAGGAGTCCGCGGCGAATACGTCTGGCGCCGCCCCGTCGCGGTCGCCGTGATGGTGCTGCTGACGTTGCTCGCGGCCCAGGGTGACCCCGGCCCGTCGTGGCATGGTCCCGGGCTGGGCGTGCTGCTCGGACTGGCCGGCCTGCTCGTCGCCGGCACGGCGATGATCCTTCCGCGGGGGCCGCAGCCGGTGGCCGTGGAAGCCACCTTGTGCACGCTCGTGCTGGCCAGCTCGCTGGCGCTGGTCTGGTTCGAGCCCAACGGATCGGGCTTCTTCGGGGGTTTCCTGCTGGCGGCCACGGCTTCGGCGCGGATGAGCATGCGCGCGGGCGCGATCATGACCGGGTTCGCCGTGGTCCTGCTCGTCGGGGCGAGCCTGCTCGGCGCGCCGCATTCGACGGTGCCGACCACGCTCAGCGCCATCGGCATGCTCGCGTTCTACCGCCTCGGCCTGTACACCCGGAAGCTGCGGGAGCGCACCGAGGAGCTGGAACAGACCCGCGCGGCTCAGGTGCGCGCCGCCGCTCTGGCCGAGCGGCAGCGGCTCGCGCGCGAGATGCACGACGTGCTCGCCCACTCCTTGTCCGGCCTCCTGTTGCACCTGGAAGGCGCCCGGCTCCTGGCCGTCCACAGTGGAGCCGATTCGCGGCTGACCGACACCGTCGAACGCGCGCACCAGCTGGCACAGGACGGGCTCGCCGAGGCCCGCCAGGCCATCGGCGCGCTGCGCGGTGAGGATTTGCCCGGTCCGGAGCGCCTGGCTTTGCTGACCGCGGAGTTCGAACGCGACACCGGGATCCCGTGCGAACTCGTCGTGCGCGGAGGCGCACCGGACCTCACCGCGCAGACCCGGCTGACCCTGTACCGGGTGGCGCAGGAGGCACTCACGAACGTCCGCAAACACGCCGAGGCCGACCGGGTCGAGGTGCGGCTGACCTACGAGCCCGGCGGCACGCGGCTGACCGTCGAGGACGTCGGCAAGCCGGGCACCGCGCCCGGTGACCACGGATACGGCGTGAGCGGCATGCGCGAGCGCGCCGAGCTGCTCGGCGGGCAGCTCGACGCCGCACCGACGGGCACGGGATTCCGGGTGAGCCTGTGGGCGCCGACGTGATCCGCGTGCTGGTGGCCGACGACCAGCGGGTCGTCCGCGACGGCCTGTCGATGCTGCTCGGGCTGCTGCCGGGCGTCGAGATCGTCGGCACGGCGGCCGACGGCGACGAGGCGACCGAACTCGCCAGGGAGCTGAAGCCGGACGTCGTGCTCATGGACCTGCGCATGCCGCGCTGTGACGGCATCGAGGCCACCCGCCGCATCCGCGCGCACGACGAGACCGTGCAGGTCGTCGCGCTCACCACGTATGCCGACGACAAGTCGGTGCTCGACGCGCTGCAAGCCGGTGCGCGGGGATACCTGACCAAGGACGCCGGCTCCGAGGAGATCCGCCGCGCGCTGAGCCAGGTGACGCGCGGCGCGGCCGTGATCGACCCCGCGGTGCAGCACCACCTCGTCGACGCGTTGACTTCCGGGGCGACGCCGCGCCGCACGGCACCCACGCCGGACGGGCTGACCCCGCGCGAAGTCGACGTGCTCACCCTCATCGCGGACGGCCTGTCCAACGCGGAGATCGCCCAGCGGCTGTTCGTCGCCGAGGCCACGGTCAAGAGCCACATCAACCGAATTCTCGGCAAGATCGGCGCCCGCGACCGCGCGCAGGCCGTCGGCTACGCCTATCGGCACGGGCTGACGTCGGGGTGAGCCGGCCGTAGAGTCGGCCCATGTCCGACGTGACGACGTGGCTGCTCGACAGCGACCCGGCCCTGCGCTGGCAGGTGGAGCGCGATCTGGCCGGGGAACCACCGGAGGTCTGGGAGCCGACCCGCGCCCGCGTGGCCACCGAAGGCTTCGGCGCCCAGCTGCTGTCGCTTCAGGACGAGGACGGCCAGTGGGCCGGCGGCGCGTTCTTTCCGGCGGGCTACACCGGATCCGAAGAGGGACAGCCGTGGACGGCGACGACGTGGTCGCTCAACGCGTTGCGCGAGTGGGGCCTCGACGCGTCGGTGCTGCACGGCACGGCCGAAAAGCTGGCCGCGAACAGCCGCTGGGAGTACCAGGGCCTGCCGTACTGGGACGGCGAGGTCGACTGTTGCATCAACGCCTACACGCTCGCGAACGGCGAATGGCTCGGCGTGGACGTCCGTGGCCTCGCGGCGTGGTTCGTCGAGCACCGCCTGCCCGACGACGGCTGGAACTGCGATTGGGTCGAAGGCGCGACCCGCTCGTCCGTCCATTCGACCCTCAACGCGCTCAAGGGCCTGCTCGCCTGCGCCTGCCCCACCGACGCCGTACGCGACGCCCGCCGCGCCGGCGAGGAGTATCTCTTGCGGCGCGGCCTGTTCCGCCGCCTCTCGACGGGCGAGCCGATCGCGCCGTGGGTTTCGCGCTTCAGCTACCCGTTCCGCTGGTTCTACGACGTCCTCAACGCCGCCGACTACTTCCGCGCCGCGGACGTCCACGACCCCCGCATGGCCGAGGCCATCGAGCTCATCCGCGCCGCCCGCCGCCCCGACGGCACGTGGCTGCAGTCGCGGCGCCACCCCGGCCGTGTCTGGTTCGAGATCGACGTGCCAGCCGGCGAACCGTCGAAGTGGCTGACTTTTCACGCCCAGCGCGTGCTGAACTGGTGGGACACGCAGACCTGACCGGGCCAGAACGGCGGTGCGCAGCCAGTGGCCGGGGCTCTGCCGAAACACTTCGTTCGCGAAGTTCACGACCTCACACGGCCCGCACGCCGTCCTGCCACACCTCCCGCACGTTCGCGGCGAGTGCGCCGAAGTCGTACGGGTCGCCGGAAACCACGACGACGTCGGCGCGGTGGCCGGGGGCGAGCCGGCCCAGCTCGCCGTCGAGGCCGAGGAGGCGGGCGGACGACGACGTGGCCGCCGCGAGGACGTCGGCCGGCGTCATGCCGCACTCGTGCATGAGCTGCAGCTCCTCGAGGTTGGTCCCGTGCGGTCCGACACCACTGTCGGTGCCCATGGCGATCCGCACGCCGGCGGCGACGGCGCGGCGCACGGAGTCGGCATGCACCTCGGCAACCTCTTTCGCCTTCTGCACCACAACGTCCGGCAGCGACACACCCGCGTCGGCCGCACGGATCACGTTCACCGGCGCCACGAGCGTCGGCACGAGCCACGTGCCACGGGCCAGCATGAGCTCGATGGCCTCGTCGTCGAGGTAGATACCGTGCTCGATCGAGCGGATGCCCGCGCGCACGGCGCTCTTGATGCCCTCGGCGCCCTGCGCGTGGGCCATCACCGTGCGGCCCTGGAGTTGCGCCTCGGTGACGAGCACATCGAGCTCCTCCAACGTGAACTGCGAATGCCGAGGATCGTCGCGCGGCGAGAGCACGCCTCCGGTGGTACAGACCTTGAGCACGTCGGCACCGGCGCGCAGCAGGGTGCGCGCGACCCGGCGCATCTCATCGGGCCCGTCGGCCGTCGAGTCGGGCCGGCCGGGATGCGGCAGTGACAAGGGCACACAGTGGCCCGAAGGCAGCCAGCCGTCGCCGTGGCCACCCGTGGGGCTGATCAGGCTGATCGCAATCTGCAGCCGCGGCCCGGGGATCAGCCCGTCGGCCACGGCCTGCTTGATGCCGAGGTCGGCGCCGGCGGCATCGCGTACCGTCGTGATGCCGAGCTTGAGCGTGGTCCACAAGTTTCGCGCGGCTTCGTAGAACTGGTAGGAAAACGGCTTCTGCACGCGTTGCAGCAGCCCGAGTTCCGACACCGTCACGTGCACGTGGCAGTCGAACAGCCCGGGCAGCAGCGTCGCACCGGTGCAGTCGACTCCTCGGTCGCCGTCGAGCCCCGTGCCGACGTCGACGATCCGTCCGTTCTCGACCACCACGTCGGCTTCGGCCGGCGCGCTGCCGGTGCCGTCGAACACCGTGCCGCCGGTGAACACCGTGCGGGTCATACCGGTTCTCCTGTCTTCACGGGGACGCCGGGCCGGGTCAGGGCCCGCTCGATCAGTGTCGCCACGGCCAGCACCACGAGGTTGGCGGCGAGCCCGATGAGGCCGACGTTCACGGTGCCGGCGAACTTCGTGTCGAAGAAGGTCAGCCAGACCACCACGATCTCCCCGGCGATCAGCCCGGCCAGCACCGGGCCCTTCCCGACCGGCACCTTCTTGAGGAACCCCAGCAGGTTGGCCGGTGCGAGCTGCACCGAACCGGAATAGGTCAGCAGCAGCAGGTTCGCGAGCAGGTCGGGCCTGAAGATGCCGAGCACGAGCGCCAGCGCACTCGCCAGCACGACGGTGCCGTGGTTGATCCAGAACTGCTTGCGCTCGCCGCGCACCCGCGCGATGTTGCGCGCCACGAGCGAAGAGATGCCGATGAGAATGCCGGCGGCGGGCACCATCGCCGTCGCCGTGGCCGCCACCACGACGAGCCCGGTGACCCAGCCCGGCAGCGCGTCCTTGCTCAGCGTCAGCAGAACTCCGTTGGGGTCACTGCCCTTCTGGACCACGAGGAGCGCGGCGAAGCCGATGATCATCGGCAGCAGCAGGCACAGCTCGTAGATCGGCATCCACGTGTAGTTGCGCCGCAGCACCTTCGGGTCACGCGCGGACATCAGCGCGGGCCACGTGTGCGGCAACGTCATCAGCCCGACGCCGATGGCGCTCACGAGCATGCTCGTGATGAACCACGTGTGGTCATTGGTGCCGGCGTGGATGAAAAGCTTCTCCGGGTGCAGCTGCTCGATCTTGTGGAACACGCCGGAGACACCACCGGCGAAATGCGCGGGCACGGCGATGATCAGCACCACGAGAACCACGAGCATGATCGCGTCCTTGAAGTACGACGTCGCCGCGACGCCGCGCAGGCCGGCCCACAGCACGAACGCGACCACGAGCACGCTGCCCGCGACCATGCTCAGGTTGCCCGACGCCGCGTCGCCCGTGACCAGCCGCACGATCAGGCCGAGTCCGGTGATCTGCAGCTGCAGGTAGGGCAACACGAAGATCACGCCGAGCACGGCCGAAAGCGTGCCGAGGAACTTACTGGAAAAACGATCCTCGAGGAAATCTCCCTGTGTGAGGTAGCCGCGTTCCTTTCCCATCCGCCACAAGCGTTTGGCCAGGAAGAACAGGATCACGTAGGCGATCGGCACGTACGGCAGCGCGTACATCGCGGCGACGCCGCCGGAGAACGCGAGCCCGGCCATGCCGAGGAAGGTGAAGGTGGTGAACACCTCGCCTGCCTGGAGGAACCACATCGTGAGCGCACCGAACTTGCGGCCGCCGACGGTCCATTCGCTCAGGTCAGCCGCGGGCTTGCGGCGGCCGACGAAACCGAGCACGCCGATCAGCACGATGCCGACGAGGGTGAAGGCGAGGATCATTCGTCGTCCCCTTTCCCGGCGCGCGCCATCATGCGTTCGCTGAGCAACAGGGCCGGAGTGAACATGAGACACCAGAAGGCGCCCCACACCATCATCTTCGGCAGGCCGATCCACAGCCCGGTGGAGTTGACGAACGGCAGGAACGGCATGAGGACCAGCGCGATCACCGGAACGATCGGCGGGAAGTGGTAGCTGCGCATGGGGTCACGCTGCCAGTGCCGTGAGCTGACGGCACGCCAGCTCGGCCAGGAGGGTGGCACCGTCGGCCAGCACGGCGTCGTCGAACACGGCGCGCGGCGAGTGGTTGTTCGCCGCCGTGGCCGGGTCGGCCGACCGCGAGGCGCCAAGGAACACGAAGGCACCGGGCACCTTCGCTAGCACGCGCGAGAAGTCCTCCGAGGCCGTCATCGGTTGCGGCAGTAAAGAGAACCGCTCCTCGCCGAACACCTCGCGAACAGTGTCGGCGGCGAACTCGTACCCCGCTCGCGGGTTGACGGTCACCGGGTACTCGGCGTCGTAGGTGATCTCCACGTCGACGCCGTGCGCGGCGGCGATGCCTTCGCACGCGCGGACGACCTGCCTGCGGATCCGCTCGCGGACCTCCGGGTCGAAGGAGCGCACGGTGGCCTCGAAGACGGCTTCGTCGGGAATGACGTTGCGGCGCGTGCCGGCGTGGAAGGACCCGACGGTGAGCACCGCTGGTTCGAACGCGCTGAAACCCCGCGTCATCCGGGTCTGCACGGCGGTGACCATCTCGCACGCCGCCGGAATCGGATCGCGCGAGAGCTCGGGCGCGGAACCGTGGCCCCCGGCGCCCACCACCCGCACCTTCACCGCGTCCGACGCCGCCATCAGCGGTCCAGGACGGCAGGTGAACATTCCCGCCTCCCGCGACGACGACACGTGCAGACCGTATGCGGCGTCCACCGGACGACCGGCGGCGGCGAGCACGCCTTCTTCGATCATGTAACTTGCCCCGTCACAGCCTTCCTCGCCGGGCTGGAACATGAACACGACGTCGCCGCGAAGGTGTTCGCGGCGCGCCGCGAGCAATCGCGCGGCACCCACGAGCCCCGCCGTGTGCAGGTCGTGGCCGCAGGCGTGCATCGCGCCGTCGATCTCGGAGGAGAACTCCTCGCCCGACGCTTCGGTGACCGGCAGCGCGTCCATGTCCCCCCGCAGCAGCACCGCGCCACCGGGTTCGCCGCCCCGCAGCACGGCGGTGACCGACGACAAGTCGCGCCCGAGCGTGATCTCGAGGCCGAGGCCGTCGAGCGCGTGCAGCACTTTTTGCTGCGTACGAGGCAGATCGAGACCGATTTCGGGGGTGCGGTGGAGGACGCGGCGCAACGCGACCAGGTCGGGGTGCAACGCTGCGGCGTCTGAGCGCAAGGACATGGGTCTCCCTCGCTGAAGGATCGACATATGCTGGTCCGAAGATGATGCGAGTGTCGAACGCCGTTGCCGGTCAGATCGCAGGAATCCGCCAAATCGACGCCACCGGATTGAAGGATCGGCCATGTTGAGCGAGAGCGACCTCAAACTCGTCGACGCGCTGCAGACCCGACCGCGGGCATCGTGGTCCGAGCTCGGCCGCGCGCTGGGCATCGGCGCCGTGACGGCCGCGCGGCGCTGGGACACGCTCGTCGAGCGTGGACAGGCGTGGCTCACGGCGTATCCCGGCGGCGAGCTGGTGTCGCAGCTGGCGCTGGCGTTCGTGGAGGTCCGGTGTGCACCGGGCGCGGCGCTGACCGTCGCACGGGCACTGTCGGGCGACCCGCACGTCGCGACGATCGAGTACGTCGCCGGGCACTGTGACCTGCACATCCACGTGGTGGCGCCCGCGCTGCGGGATATCGCCGACTACGTGCTGCACCGACTTTCGCGGCTGCCGGGCGTCGCCGGGACACGCACGGTCGTGTCGCCGCGGCTGTTCACCGAAGGCAGCCGGTGGCGCGTGCGCGCGATCTCTCCCGGCGAGCGGGAAGCGCTGGTCTCGCCGCCGTCTCGGACGTCAGGGCCCCTGCGGTTCGGCGAGCTGGACCGCGCGCTGGTCCTGGCGCTCGGCGCCGACGGCCGGGCTTCCGCGGCAACGCTCGCCGCGGCGCTGGGCGTGGGCGCGAGCACTGTGCGGCGCCGGCTCGGCTTGCTTTTGTCGCGCGGCGCGATCCGGCTCCGCTGCGAAATCGCGCGGCCGCTGTCGCCCGCGCCGGTCACGGCGATGCTGTGGCTGCGCGTGCCGCCCGACAAACTCGAGACGACCGCGCGGTCGCTCGCGATGCTGCCGGAGGTGCGCATGTGTGCCGCGATCACCGGTTCGGCGAACCTGATGCTGGTGGTGTGGCTCGGTTCCCAGCACGACACGGTGCCGCTGGAGAGCTCGCTGGCGGCCAAGCTGCCGTGGCTGGAGATCGTCGATCGCGCCGTGACGCTGCGGGGCCTCAAACTCATGGGACGGCTTCTCGGCACCACCGGCCTGGCGGCCGGACGGGTCCCGCTCGACTTCTGGGCACCGATCCCCGGCGCGTGAGGTCAGAGCCGTTCGATGATCGTGACGTTCGCGGTGCCCCCGCCTTCGCACATGGTTTGCAGGCCGTAGCGACCGCCGCGCCGTTCGAGTTCGTGTAGCAGCGTGGCGAACAATTTCGTGCCCGACGCGCCGATCGGGTGGCCGAGCGCGATGGCGCCGCCGTTGACGTTCACGCGAGCCGGGTCGGCACCCGTCTCATCGAGCCAAGCGAGGACAACGCTCGCGAAGGCTTCGTTGACCTCGAACACATCGATGTCGCCGATCGTCAATCCGGTCCGGCGCAACGCATGGGCGGTGGCCGGAATGGGTCCGGTGAGCATCCACACGGGATCGGCGGCGCGGACGGACAGGTGGTGGATCCGCGCGCGAGGCTTGAGCTTGTGGTCGCGGACGAGGGTATCCGACGCCAGCAGCGTCGCGCTCGCGCCGTCGGAAAGCTGGCTGGACACGGCGGCGGTGATGCGTGAGCCTTCGCTCAACGGCACGAGCCTGGCCATTTTCTCGAGGCTGGTGTCGCGGCGGGGACCCTCGTCGGTCGTGAAATCGCCGTACGGCGCGATCTCGCCGGCGAAACGCCCTTCGTCGATCGCCGCGACCGCGCGTTGGTGACTGCGCAAGGCGAACTGCTCCATCTCCGCGCGCGAAAGGTCCCAATGACGCGCGATGCGGTCGGCGCTGGCGAACTGCGACACCGTCTCACCGCCGTAGCGCTCCCGCCAGCCCTTCGAACCCGAAAACGGGTCGGGGAACCCGAGTTCGCGTCCGGCGAGCATCGCCGAGCCGATCGGCACGGCCGACATGTTCTGTACACCGCCGGCGAGCACGAGGTCGGCGGTGCCGCTGAGCACCGCCTGCGCCGCGAAGTGCACGGCTTGCTGGCTCGACCCGCACTGCCGGTCGACGGTCACCCCCGGCACCTGGTCCGGGAACCCCGCCGCCAGCCAGGCGGTGCGCGCGAGATTGCCGGCCTGCGGACCGAGAGTGTCGACGCAGCCGAGCACCACGTCGTCCACCAGCGCAGGGTCGACGCCGGCACGCGCGACGACCGCGCGGATCACGTGGGCACCGAGGTCGGCCGGATGCACATCGGCGAGCGCGCCGCCGCGGCGGGCGACGGGGGTGCGGACGGCGTCGAGTACGTAGGCTTCAGCCACGACGGCCTCGGCTCTTGGGTACCGCCGTCTTGGCTACCGTGTTCTTGGGTACCGCCGTCTTGGCTGCCGTGTTCTTGGGTACCGCCGTCTTGGCTGCCGGGGTTTTGGCTGCCGTGTTTTTGGCTATCGGGCTCTTGGCTGCCGCCGTCGTCGTTACCGCTGTCTTGGCTGCCACAGTGTTGGGCGCTGCCGTCTTCGGTGCCGGGGTCTTCGTTGCGATGCCGTCGAGGAGGATGCCGAGGTACTGTTCGGCGACATCACGGGCGCTCAGCGCGCCGTCCGGGTTGTACCAGCGGACGGCGACCCACACCGTGTCGCGGATGAAGCGGTAGACCAGCTCCACGTCGAGGTCCTCGCGGAAGACACCGGTCTCGACGCCGTCGGTGAGGATGCCGTTCCACAGCTTGCGGAACTCGGCGTTGCGGTCGGTGAGGTAGGCGAAGCGCGGCAGCTGCATCAGGTGTTTGGCTTCGTTCTGGTAGATCGCGACCTCGGCGGGGCGACGGTGGATCGAATCGAACGACGCGATGACCACGGCCTCCAACGTCTCCCGCGGGCCTCGCCGCTCCCCGACGATCTCGGCGTACGCGCCGAAAAGCTCGTCGAGGAAGCCCGACAGGATTTCGTCGGCCATCGACTCCTTCGAGTCGAAGTGGTGATAGAGGCTGCCGGACAGGATGCCGGCGGCGTCGGCGATGTCGCGAACTGTCGTGGAGACGTAGCCGCGCTCGGCGAACAGCTTCGCCGCGAGCGCGAGCAGCTCGGCGCGCCGGGATCCTGGGGCGTTCTTCACTCGTTCCACCTCACGCGTGCTGGGCACTGACGGACACCACCTCACCAGTCAGGTACGAGGCGTACCCACTGGCCAGGAACACCATCACATTCGCCACCTCCCACGGGTGCGCCGCCCTCCCCGTCAACTCGCGCGCGGTCAGCTCGGCCAGCAGCTCGTCGCTGGTCACCTTGGCCAGGTTCGCGTGCATCGCGAGGCTGGGGGCGACGGCGTTCACGCGCACGTCGTAGGCCGCGGCCTCGACGGCGGCGCAGCGGGTCAGCGCCATCACACCCGCCTTGGCGGCGGCGTAGTGCGCCTGGCCTTCCTGCGCGCGCCAGCCGAGCACGCTGGCGTTGTTCACGATCGCCCCGCCGGTCCGCTGGGCCGCGAACCGGCGCAACGCGGCGCGGGTGGCGCGGAACGTGCCGGTGAGCGTGACATCGAGGACACGCGACCATTCGTCGTCGGTCATGTCGAGGATCGAGGCGGTGCCGCCGAGGCCGGCGTTGTTGACGAGGACGTCGAGCCGGCCGTAGTGCGTCACGGCTGTGTCGACAAGTCGCTGAACATCTTCGTCGCGCGTGACGTCGCACGGCACGCTCGGCACACCGAGTTCTTCGGCTGTCGCGGCGAGCCGCCGTTCGTGGCGATCGCTGATGAGGACGTGGGCACCTTCCTCGACGCAGCGCTTCGCGGCAGCCGAGCCGATGCCGGTTCCGGCGGCCGCGGTGACGACGACAACCTTGTCCCGTAACAGGTTTCGGCCTTCAGGGTACTTCGGGACGGTGATCACGGTCGGGCCTCCCTGGGCAGGCCGAGCACCCGCTCGGCGATCACGGTGCGCTGGATCTCATCGGAACCGCCGTAGATCGTGTCGGCGCGCGAGAAGAGGAACAGCCGTTGCCACCGGTCGAAGTCCCCAGGCGCGACGAGGCCCGCGGCACCGCGCACGAGCATCGCCAGCTCTCCCAGCCGACGGTGCCAGCCCGCCCACACGAGTTTGGCCACCGACGCCGAATGCGGATCGTGAAGCGTGCGGACGGCGTGCGCGTGCATCACCTCCAGCCCCACCCACGCCATGGCGAGCGCCTCCGCAACATGGGGATCCCCTGCCGCGCCGGACTTTTCGGCCAGTTCGGTGATCGCTTCGAGCTCCCGCCGGAAGCCCACCTGCTGCCCGAGCGTGGCCACGCCCCGCTCGAAACCGAGCACCGCCATCGCGATCCGCCACCCGTCGCCGGGCTCCCCCACGATTTCCGTGGTGCGCGCCTCTGTGAAGAACACCTCGGTGAACTCGGCCGTTCCGGTGAGCTGCCGGATCGGCCGCACCTCGACGCCGTCCTGCCGCATCGGGACGAGCAGGAACGACAGCCCATGGTGCCGGTCACTTCGCGGCTCGGTCCGCACCAGTGCGAAACACCAGTCCGCGACGTGCGCGAGCGACGTCCACACCTTCTGCCCATCGACCACCCACTCGTCGCCCTCCCGGCGCGCGCTCGTCCGCACCGCCGCGAGGTCGGAACCCGCGCCGGGCTCCGAGTACCCCTGGCACCACAGCTCGTCGACGGACAGGATCTTCGGCAGGAACCGGCGCTGCTGCTCCGCCGTGCCGAACTCGATGAGCGCGGGCCCCAGCAGCTCCTGCCCGAGATGACTCACCCGCGCGGGGGCACCGGCCCTCGCGTACTCCTCGTGAAACGCCACTTGTTCCGCGAACGTCGCCCCCAGCCCGCCGTGGCGCCGCGGCCACCCCACCCCACTCCAGCCGGCATCGTGCAACCTTCGCTCCCACGCCCGCCGCTCCTCGAACGCCTCGTGTTCCCGCCCGGGGCCGCCGAGTCCTCTGAGCGCTGGGTCGAGGTTCTCGGCCAGCCACACGCGGATCCGCTCGCGGAATTCGTCCACCACGCTCCTCCTCTCTGGCCCCGGCCCCCTCCGTACGTTACCCTACCAAGCACTTGCTAGGGAGGTTTCGCGATGACGCACCCACCGCCACCCGCAGCGGTCTCGGGCGCGCTGCCATCACCTGTCACCGTGCCCGCTGCGCTCGACATCGCCGCCTCCTGGCCTGGTTGCGCGGTCGTCGACGGGTCAGTGCGCCTCACCTGGCCCGAGCTCCACGCGCGTGTCGGTTCCTTCGCCGGCTTTCTGAGGTCCAGGGGGATCGGCCGCGGCTCCCGGGTCGCGCTGTGCTCCCCCAACACCTGGCACTGGGTCGTCGCCTCGCTCGCCAGCCTCTGCGCCGGCGCCACGCTCGTCCCCATCAGCACCCGTTTCACGGCGCGGGAAATCCAGGACGTTGTGACTCGCTCCCACGCCTCGGCGCTGGTGATCGCCGGGCGGTTCCTGGGTGTGTCACGTCTGTCCGGATTGGACACTCTGCCACCACTCGTCGTGCGGGTGGCGGTGGAAGATGTGCAGGAGCCACCCATGTCGGGTGTCCTCGAATGGTCCGAGGCAGAGGAGCAGCGCGCTCCTGCGGCATCGAGTTCCGTGCGCCCGGACGACGTCAGCGACATCCTCTTCACCTCCGGCACGACGGGCCGCAGCAAGGGCGCGATGAGCGCCCACCGTCAGGCGTTGGGGGTGGCGGCCGCGTGGGCGGAGTGCGCACAGTTGACGGCGCAGGATCGGTATCTCGTGGTGAACCCGTTTTTTCACAGTTTCGGTTACAAGGCCGGAATTCTCGCGTGCGTGCTGACCGGCGCGACGATCGTCCCGCAGCGGGTGTTCGACGTGTCCGCGACGTTGCGGCTCATCCAGGATGAGCGCATCACCGTGCTGCCCGGCGCACCGA
Organism: Amycolatopsis sp.; assembly: GCA_035551175.1. Lineage (GTDB taxonomy): Bacteria > Actinomycetota > Actinomycetes > Mycobacteriales > Pseudonocardiaceae > Amycolatopsis. Next base: position 95,778 of record DASZNR010000126.1, read on the forward strand.
CCGTGTACCAGATGCTCCTCGACGAGCCCGACCGGTCGCGATGGGACCTCTCCAGCCTGCGCCTTGCCGTGACCGGGGCAGCGACCGTGCCGGTCACGCTGGTGGCGCGGATGAAGTCGGAGCTGGGCTTCGAGACGGTCCTCACCGCGTACGGTCTGACCGAGGCTGTCGTCGCGTCGATGTGCCGTCCATCGGATCCGCTTTCCGTTGTGGCGCACACGGCAGGACGCGCGGCAGCGGGCTTCGAGGTACGGCTCGGCGCGGACGACGAGGTCCTGCTGCGAGGCCCCAACGTGATGCTCGGTTACCTCGACGATCCCGCCGCCACCACTGCCGCGATCGACGCCGACGGCTGGCTGCACACCGGCGACGTCGGGCGCTTGTCCCGCGACGGTCACCTCACGATCACCGACCGCCTGAAGGACGTGTACACGTGCGGCGGGTTCAACGTGTACCCCGCCGAGGTGGAGCAGGTGCTGGCCGCGCATCCGGACGTCGCCGAGGCGGCCGTGGTCGGGGTCCCGGATGCACGGCTGGGTGAGGTCGGCCGCGCTTTCGTGGTGCCGCGCCCGGGTCGTCGCCCATCCGCTGAGGACATTTTGGCGTACGGCAAGGAGAACCTGGCCAATTTCAAGCTGCCCCGGTCGGTGGTGCTCGTTGCCGAGCTACCCCGGAACCCGGCGGGCAAGGTGCTGAAACGAGTTCTGCGGGAGGGCACGGATGGCTGAGGTCCGGTACGAGCTGCGCGGCCCGGTCGCGTTCGTCACGATGAACCGGCCGGAGTACCGCAACGCCCAGAACTCCGCCATGACCTACGCGCTCGACGACGCCTTCACCCGCGCGGTGGAAGACGACGCCGTCAAGGTCATCGTCCTCACCGGTGCCGGCGACCACTTCTCGGCGGGGCACGACATCGGTTCCCCGGGCCGGGATGCCGACGTCTCCTTCGACCGCCGCGCCGTCACCTGGTGGGACCACGTCGGAGCCTCCGGCGCCGATCGTCGGTTCGCGCGCGAGGCCGAGGTCTACCTCGGCATGTGCCGCCGCTGGCGCGAGCTGCCCAAACCCACCATCGCCGCCGTGCAGGGCGCGTGCATCGCGGGCGCACTCATGCTCGCCTGGACCTGCGACCTCATCGTCGCCGCTGACGACGCGTTCTTCGCCGACCCTGTGGTGCGGATGGGAATCCCCGGCGTCGAGTACTTCGCCCACCCCTGGGTTCTCGGGCCGCGGGTCGCCAAGGAAATCCTCTTCACCGGTGCCCGATTCTCCGCCGAACAGGCACTGGCGTGGGGGATGGTCAACCGCATCGTCCCCCGTGCCGACCTCGAGCGGGAGACTTCGGCGCTCGCCGGGCAGATCGCCGAAATGCCCCGCTTCGGCCTCGCGCTGACGAAGAAGGCCGTCAACCAAGCCGAAGACCTCATGGGGCTCCGCTCCGGCATGGACGCCGCCTTCGCCCTCCACCACCTCGGTCACTCCCACAACGCCGAATCCACCGGTGATTCCCTCGGCGGTCACACCGCACTGTCCATGCGCCAACCCCCGGCCTCTACGTCCGCGCCGGCGGGCACGCCGCCCACCACCCCCACCGCTGAGCGCGAGGACTGATCGCGATGGACCTCGCCCTCGGCTCGGCCGCCGAAGCGTTTCGCGACGAAGCCCGCGCGTGGCTGGCCGTACACGTTCCCCGCGAGCCGCTGCCGTCGTTCGACACCGCAGAGGGCTTCGCGGCGCACCGGGAGTGGGAGGCGAAGCTGGCGGACGCGCGGTGGTCCGCCGTCGCGTGGCCGGCCGAATACGGCGGCCGTGACGCGACGCTCCTCGAATGGGTCCTGTTCGAGGAGGAGTACCATGCCGCCGGCGCTCCGGCCCGCGTGAACCAGAACGGCATCTTCATGCTGGCTCCCACGCTCTTTTCCCACGGCACTCCCGACCAGCTCTCCCGCGTCCTGCCGAAAATGGCTCGCTCGCAGGAAGTCTGGGCGCAGGCTTGGTCCGAGCCGGAAGCCGGAAGCGACCTCGCCTCGCTCCGCAGCACGGCCACCCGAACCGACGGCGGCTGGCTCCTCGACGGGCAGAAGACCTGGAGCTCCCGGGCCGCCTTCGCGGACCGCGCTTTCGGCCTCTTCCGCAGCGAGCCGGGTTCTGCACGTCACCGCGGCCTCACCTATGTCATGGCCGACCTCCGCTCGCCTGGCGTCACGGTTCGTCCCCTCCCTCAACTCGACGGCGAGCCCGGCTTCGCCGAGATCTTCTTCGACGGGGTCTTCGTCCCGGACGCCGACGTCATCGGTACCCCCGGCGAAGGCTGGCGCGTGGCCATGACCACCGCGGCCAACGAGCGGGGACTCTCACTGCGCAGCCCCGGCCGTTTCCTCGCCTCCGCGCGCCGACTTGTCGCGCTGTGGTCATCTTCGGGCCGCCCCGACGGCACCGCCGCACGCGTCGCCGACGCGTGGATCGGCGCCCGCGCCTACCAGCTCCACACCTTCGCGACAGTTTCCCGCCTCGCCACCGGCGCACACGTCGGCCCTGAAGCCAGTGTCACCAAGCTCTTCTGGTCACACCTCGACGTCTCCCTCCACGAAACCGCTCTCGACCTGCTCGGCCCGAGCGCCGAACTGCACGGCCCCTGGCCAGACGGCTGGCTCTTCTCCCTCGCCGGCCCCGTCTACGGCGGCACCGACCAGATCCAGCGCGGCATCATCGCCGAACGCCTCCTCGGCCTGCCGAGAGGAGACCGATGAACTTCACGCTCTCCGCCGAACACCACGCCTTCACCGACACTCTGTCTTCCCTTCTGTCCACTCTCGACTGTGACGCCGCCACCCGCGCCTGGGCCACGGGCGATCCCGGGCCCGGCCTCAAGATCTGGCATCGCTTGGCCGACCAGGGCATCCACGCCCTCACCGTCCCGGCGCACCACGGCGGCCTCGCCGCTGACACCATCGACGCCGTCGTCGCCTTCGAGACCCTCGGCCGCTTCTGCCTGCCCGGCCCCTGGACCGACACCGCCGTCCTGCCGCTTTTGGTCGACGACGCCGTGCTCTCCTCCGTAGCCACCGGCGACACCCTCGTTTCGCTCGCCTTCACTCCGCACGTTCCGTTCGCACTAGACGCCGACCTCGCCGACGCCCGCTATTTCCTCGACGGGTCCCACCTGCGCACCTTCACGCCCGGCGCCGCCCTCCCCTCTCTCGACGCCGCTCGACGACTCTTCGAGCCCGTCCCCGGCCCCGCCGTCGGCCGCGCACTATCGCCCGCCCAGGCCTTCGACATCGGTGCCCTCCTCACTTCCGCCTTCCTGCTCGGCGCCGGACGCTGGTTGCTCGACGCCTCCGTCGACCATGCGCAGTCACGCCGCCAGTTCGGCCGGGAAATCGGCCGCTTCCAGGCGGTGCAGCACCTCCTCGCCGATGTCGCCACCGCCCTCGAGCTCGCCACCCCGCTCCTCCACGGCGCCGCGGTCACCCACGACCCCGCCGACGTCTCCGCCGCCAAAACCGCTTCCGGCGACGCCGCTTACCTTGCGGCCCGCACGGCTCTCCAGGTCCACGGCGCCATCGGCTACACCGCGGAGCACCCGCTCGGCCTGCGCCTCACCCGTATCCGCGCGCTCGTCGCCGCCTGGGGCACTCCGGCGGTTCACCGCGCCCGCGTGCTGGCGGCGATCGCCCCGTGACGTTCACGCCCGAGCAGGACGACCTCCGCGCCGCCGTCCGCAGCCTCCTCGACCGCGACCCGTCACCGTGGCCCGCACTCTGCGCTCAGATCGGCGTCGCCGCCCTCACCGTCCCCGAACGATTCGGCGGTCTCGCCCGCTCCGGCACCGAGCCGGCGGCGGGCTCCACCAGCGCGTCCACGACAGAACCCACTTCCACCGAGCCGCACGATGGTGCCGGCCTGACCGAAGTCCAGATCGTCGCGGAGGAACTCGGCCGTACTCTTGCCGACGTTCCATTCCTGGGTTCCTCCGTCCTCGCGGTGACCGCGCTCCTCACCACCTCCTCCGACGCCGCTTGCCAACGCCTCCTGCCTCGCCTCACCGAAAGAGACACCGCGGCACTCGCCTGGACCGCCGATGGCCGGTGGGATCCGCACCGGCCCGCCTTCGAAGCCGAAGAGTCCACAGTGGACGGAACTGCTCGCTACGTCCTCGACGCCAACGGCGCCGACGTCCTCCTGGCCGCCGCGCGAACCCCCCGTGGACCCGTCCTTTTCGAAATCGACCCCGCCGCTCCCGGCGTCCGTTGCGAACCCGTACCGACGATGGACGAGACCCGGCATCTCGCCACCGTCACGCTCGACCGTGTCCGCGCACACCCTCTGGGCCCAGTCGATCTGTCTCGAGTCCGCGATGTGGCCTGCGCCGTACTCGCCGCCGAGCAAGCCGGGGCCGCCGCGCGGGCACTCCAGCTCACCGTGGAGTACTCAAAGCAACGCGTCCAATTCGGCCGCCCGATCGGGAGCTTCCAAGCGCTCAAGCACCGGATGGCCGACCTCCACGTCCTTGTGGAGACCGCGCGCTCCGCGGCCTACGCCGCCCCCGGTTCACCCCGGCTCGCCGCGGTGGCGAAGGTGCACTGCAGCGAGGCGTTCACCAAGGTCGCCGCCGAGATGATCCAGCTGCACGGCGGTATCGCCATCACCTGGGACCACCCCGCACACCGCTATTTCAAACGGGCGCACGCGGCCGCGCAGCTCTTCGGCGCGCCGCACCACCACCTCTGCCGGGTCCGGCCCTGACCGGGTGGGGCCAGCCCCCGTACCGGTTCTCGGGCCTGCCTGGTTCTGCTGAGCGCGCTTTCCCGAAAGGCTTTGCGAGGTGACCGCAGAGAACCTCGTCCATTCGCCCACCGCCGGCTCCGGCAGCGACTTCGCCCGGTTGTCGCGCCGCGTCGTCGACGCCGGCCTGCTCCGGCGCCGTCCCGGCTACTACGCCGCCCGCATCGCGGTGGTGACGACCCTTTTCGCAGGCGGCTGGATTGGCTTCGCGCTGCTCGGTGACTCGTGGTGGCAGTTGGCCCTCGCCGTGTTCCAGGCCTTCATGTTCGGCCAGATCGCCTTGCTTGCGCACGACCTCGCCCATCGCCAGGTGTTCCGCACCCGGTGCCCGAGCGAGCTCGCCGGCCTGCTGGCGGGCAACATCGGCATCGGCATGAGTTACGGCTGGTGGATGGACAAACACACCCGCCACCACGCCAACCCCAACCACGAGGAGCTCGATCCCGACGTCGACCCCGACATCCTCGTCTGGTCGCACGAGCAGGCACGTGCGAGCCGTGGCCTGCCCAGGTTTGTCGGGAAGCACCAGGCGTTGTTGTTCTTCCCCTTGCTCACCCTCGAAGGCCTCAACCTGCACTGGTCCGGAATCCGCGCTGTGGCCCGCCCCGGCTTGCGCCGGCGTGGCCTCGAAGCGACGCTGCTCGCCACGCACTTCGCCGCCTACCTCACCGCGCTGTTCGTCGTCCTGCCGCCGGGTCTCGCGCTGCTGTTCTTCGCGACCCACCAGGGGCTGTGGGGCATTTACATGGGGTCGATCTTCGCTCCCAACCACAAGGGCATGCCCACGCTCACCGGCCGCCCGCAGCTCGATTTCCTCCGCAAGCAGGTGCTCACCTCGCGCGATGTCCGCGGCGGGCTGGTCGTGGATGTCGCGCTCGGCGGCCTGAACTACCAGGTCGAGCACCACCTGTTCCCGAGCATGCCGTCGATGCACCTGCGCCGGGCCCGGCCGATCGTCGAGCGCTACTGCGCGGAGCTGGGCCTTCCCTACCTGCAGACCGGTCTCGTGGACTCGTATCGGCAGGCCTTGGCCCACCTCCACGAAGCTGGGGCTCCTCTCAGGAAACGTTCCTAGACTCGGACACGTGCTCAAGCGAACACTCTCGGCGCTCGGCGACCTTCCGGTGGCCTTCGGCGCGAAGGCCACTGGCTCGCGGGCCGAGCGGATGCGCCGCTCGGCCCAGTACGCCGACGGCGTGTTCCACAACGCCTCACCCACGCGCTCGACCCCTTCGGCCTCGGCCGCCCGTGGCCTTCTGCGCGAGCTCCTCTCCGCGGACAACCGCGCCCAGCGCAAGCCCGCCGGTGCGATTCCGCTGGTGTCGGATCCGGCGACCGATTCGGCCGAAGGCCTCTTCCTGACGTGGTACGGCCACGCATCGACGCTCGTCGAGATCGACGGCGTTCGCGTACTGTGCGATCCGGTGTGGAGCGACAGGGTGTCGCCCACCGCCTTCGCGGGCCCGCACCGGTTGCACGCCCCGCCGGTGCCGTTGACCGCCCCTGGCCGCGTCGACGCGATCGTGATCTCGCACGACCACTACGACCACCTCGACCTCTCCACTGTCCGCGCACTGCTTGCCGCACACGAGGCGCCGTTCCTCGTGCCACTCGGCGCCGGCGCACACCTTGAGCGGTGGCAGGTGCCTGCCTCGCGCATCGTCGAACTGGACTGGCACGAACGAGCCGAGATCGCCGGTGTCCGGTTCGTCGCGACCCCGGCCCAGCACTTCTCCGGCCGCGGTCTCGGCAACGACAGCACCCTGTGGACGTCGTGGGTCATCACCGGGCCGCACCACAACGTGTTCTACAGTGGCGATACCGGCTACTTCGACGGCTTCGCGGCGATCGGCGAGGAACACGGCCCGTTCGACGCCACACTCATCCAGATCGGCGCCTACGCCCCGTATTGGCCCGACATCCATATGACGCCCGAGGAGGGCGTCGCGGCGCACATCGACGTCCGCGGCGGACTGCTCGTGCCCGTGCATTGGGCGACATTCTCCCTTGCACTGCACCCGTGGGGCGAACCGGCGGATCGCGTGTGGCGCGAGGCCAAGGCCAGCGACATCGCACTTGCCGTGCCGAGGCCGGGTCAGCGAATCGACACCGCGAACCCGCCCACTGTGGACGGTTGGTGGCAGACGCTCGCCTGACTCCACGGGTCTTCGCCGACGACCCGCCGTCGTGCGTCGCGGTCCTCGATGACGACGCGCCATCCGCGCCACCGTGATTTCTGAGGTGTTCATCCCTGGTCCACTTCTCTTGGTCCGACGCCGTGCCGACCGAAGTCACGCCGATCTGCTTGCCTGTGAACGATTTCCAGCGATTGAGGCAGCGGGTCGAGCCACACCGTGCCCTGCGCCGATCGATGCAATCGACAGTAGCGCCACCCGCCGCCGTTTCCGGCGTTCGCCGAAACGATCACTCGATCGTGCGAACATATGTTCGAATGACTGCGAACGGTTGGCGCCCGCGGGCACGATGACGGAGTGCTGATCGAAGAGGCCGATCGCTGGGGGAGGTGGAATTACGACACAGACGGCAATGGGAAGTGATGGCTGCCGACGACAAGTGCGCAGCTCCGGCGTCGAGTGGCAGGCTGAAGGGCATGAAGCTGAAGCTCGATCTGCACGACATCTACAACCGGGGTGGCGAGATCGACCGCGCGTTGCGGGCGGTGATCGACGAAGCCGTGGCCAAAAAAGCACCTCTCGTGGAGATCATTCCCGGGAAAGGGTCGGGGCAATTGAAGAAGCATGTGTTGCGGTTCTTGGAAAGGAAGGAGATCAAGGCGCTCTACCACCGTGTGGAGAAGGACAAGGACAACTTCGGGCGGGTGTTCGTGCACTTCCGGTGGAGGTGAGTTACAGCCAGTCGTCGGGGCGGGGCCAGGGCATGAGGGCGGTCAGGACGTCCGGTGCCGGCTCGGTCACGGTGTACTTGCCTCGGTGGAAAAGCAGCGGGCGCGAGTCGGAGGTGTCGCCGAGGGTTGCGACGCGGCCGATGACCACGTAGTAGTCGCCGGCTTCGTGGACGCTCTCGAGGGTGCAGTCGACCCAGGTGAGGACATCGTCGATGAGCGGTGCGCCGGACGGGGCCGGGTGCCAGGTGACCGTCGCGAACTTGTCGGTGCCGCGGGCACCGAAGGCGGCGCTGATGTCGCGCTGGTGCTCCGCGAGGACGTTGACGGCGAAGTGACCTGTCGTGGCCAGCACCGGCCACGTGCGCGATGTCCGTGAAACGCAGAAGAGAACGAGAGGAGGGTCAAGGGACAGGGCGGTAAACGACTGGCACGCGAAGCCCACAGGGTGGCCGCCGTCGTGTCCGGTGACGATCGTGACACCGGTGCAGAAGTGCCCCAGCACGGTACGAAACCGTGCGCAGTCCGGGAGCGCGGTCATGACGGTCTCGCGGTGAATCCCGCGCAGGTCTCCCGGAGACGCAGGAACGGGACGGGCTCCGGGCCGCCGGTGCGCGGAGTCGTCGGAAACCGGTTGGGCTTCGCCGCGGCGTGGATCGACGGTCTTGCGGCTATTGGCGCCGCGGTGAGGAAACGGCGGCACGTGGCCGAACGACGCGCCGAGGGCGCGGGCGCGGCAACGGTGACGGTGACGGTGGGCGCAATCATCGGGCGCCGACGGAGAAGTCGTGGCCCCACAGGGAGACCGCGGTGGATTCGCGGGCGACCCACGCCGCGTCGTCGACCTGGCGGCCCTCGCAGCCGTACTCCAGATCGAAACCTCCGGGGGTCTTCATGTAGAAGGAGAGCATCAAGTCGTTGACGTGGCGGCCGAGGGTGGCCGACATGGGCACCTTACGGCGCAGGGCGCGATCCAAGCACAGGCCGACGTCGTCGGTCGTGGCGACCTCGATCATGAGGTGCACGATGCCGCTCGGCGTCGGCATGGGCAGGAAGGCGAGGCTGTGATGGCGAGGATTGCAGCCGAAGAACCGGAGCCACGCTGGTGGCCCGTCGGCGGGCCGGCCGACGAGCTGCGGGGGCAGGCGCATCGAGTCGCGGAGGCGGAAGCCGAGGATGTCACGGTAGAAGACAAGTGATGCGGCGTCGTCGGGGGTGGAGAGGACGACGTGGCCGAGGCCCTGGTCGCCGGTGACGAAATGGTGGCCATAGGGGCTGACGACGCGACGATGCTGGAGCGCGACACCCTGAAAGGCCTCCAGCGTGACACCCGACGGGTCAGTGAACGAGATGAGTTCAGTGACGCGCCGGTCGGCCAGCTGGTCGGGCGTGCCTTCTTTGTAAGGCACTGAAGCAGCGGCCAGACGCGTGCGCACGTCGTCGAGTTCGGCGGCGTTCGTGGTTTCCCAGCCGACCTGAGCGAGGCGGTCCTGCGAGCCGGGGACGATGACCAGGCGCGCGGGGAAGTCGTCCATGCGGAGGTACAGCGCGTCGGGATCCGGGCCGTCGCCTTCGACGAGGCCGAGAACCTTCAGTGCGTAAACGCGCCAGGCGTCGACGTCGGTCGCTTCGATGCGGAGGTAACCCAAGGAACAGATGGCCATCAGGAACCTCCGGAAGCGAGTGGAGCAAGGTTCATCAGGAGCTCCCGAGGAAGTCGAGGGCGAGGCGGTTGAATTCGTCGAATTTTTCGAGCTGGGCCCAGTGGCCGCAGCCGCCGAAGACGTGGAGTTGGGCGCGGGGAATCGTTTTGAGGGCAACAAGGGCGCCGTCGAGTGGGTTGACGCGGTCCTCGCGACCCCACACCAGCAGGACGCGTTGGCGGAGGCGGTAGGCGTCGCGCCAGAGCAGGGAATCTTCGTAGGAGGTGGTGAAGGAGTGGCCCATCGCACGCAGCGCCGCGAGCGCCTCCGGGGTGGAGGCGAGAGCGAAGCGTTCATCGATGAGGTCGTCGGTGACCAGGGACTGGTCGTGGACCATGATGCGCAGGAAGGCGGCCATCCGCTCGCGCGTGGGTGCCGCGGCGAAACGGCCGAGGAGGCGCACCCCCTCCGTCGGGTCGGGGGCGAAAAGGTTGAGGCCCACGCCGCCGGGACCCATGAGCACGAGGCGGCCCGCGCGGGTCGGGTGGCTAAGCGCGAGGCGCACGGCAGTACCGGCGCCGAGGGAGTTCCCGACGAGGTGCGCGCGCTCGATGCCGAGCGCATCCATGAACTCGACGACGACGTCGGCGCTGTAGCGGAAGTACTGCGGGTGCTCCGTGAGCTTCGACGACTGCCCGAACCCCGGCTGGTCCAGCGCGATCGCCCGGAACGCCTTGCCGAAAACGGGAAGGTTGCGGCCGAAGTTGCCCTGCGCCGAAGCACCCGGACCGCCGCCGTGCAGCAGGATAACGGACTCGGCGTGTTCCGTGCCGGCTTCGTGGTAATGCAGCGACAGTCCACTCGGGACAGAAATGAACGAGCCCATCACACCATCGCATTCTCGACAGGCAGCCCGAAAGCACCGGTACCGAACATGACGTAGGCACGCTCGGCGTCGTTGGCCGCATGTACGCGACCGGCGTGCGCGTCGCGCCAGAAGCGCTGGATCGGCGTGCCGCGGGACAGCGCGCGGCCACCAGAGTTCTCGAAAAGCCGGTCTATCGCCGAGATCGCACGCTCGGTGCCGCGTACCTGATCTCGGCGCACGCGCAACCGGGTGCTGAACGGCAGCTTCTTGCCGCGGCACGCGAGCTGGTACAGCTCGTCGATGTTATGCGTCAGCTGCAGCCAGGCCGCGTCAATTTCGCTTGCCGCTTCCGCGATCCGCACCTTGACGAAAGGATCCTCGTGGGACTTCTCCCCCGCGTACGCCGCGCGCACGCGCTTGCCCTGGTACGCCACGTGGGCGTCGTACGCGCCCTGGGCCATGCCGATGATCGGCGCGGTGATCGTGCTCGGGTGCACGGAACCGTACGGCAGCTTGTACAGCGGACCCGGATTCAGCTCCTGACCGGGCGTCCGGCACTTCGAAGTGGCCACAAAGGACAGTGCACGGTGGGACGGCACGAACACGTCCTCCACCACGATGTCGTTGGAGCCGGTGCCGCGCAGACCGACAGTGTCCCAGACGTCGACGATCGAGTAGTCAGCGAGCGGCAGCAGATAGGTGCAGAAATCCACTGGAGACTCACCGTCGAACGCCGGCGCGCCCAGCAGTACCCAGGTGCAGTGGTCGCAGCCCGACGAGAAGCTCCACCGGCCCGAAAGCCGGTAGCCGCCGTCGACGACGGTCGCCTTGCCCATCGGGGCGTACGACGACGAGATGCGCACGTCGTGGTCCTCACCCCAAACCTCCTGCTGCGCCCGAGCGTCGAAGAGCCCCACGTGCCACGGGTGCACACCCAGGACCGACGCGACCCAGCCGGTGGACCCGCAGGCACTCGCCACCAGTTTCACCGCGGTGTAAAACGTGACCGGGTCGGCTTCCAACCCGCCGTACGGTTTCGGTTGCAGCAACCGGAAAAACCCCGTTTCCTGCAACGCCTTGACGGACTCGGCCGGCACGCGGCGCGCATCCTCGGTCTCCTGCGCGCGTTCGCGCAGCACCGGAAGCAGGTCACGCACTCCCGCGACCACGGCAGCCAGCTCGCTCATCGGCCGTCCCTCTCTCGTTCGACGAGACCAAGACTAGAACACGTTCTCGTTTTTGTCGACGTGGTCAGCCCCCAGCGCGCTGTGCCATCCGGCGCGGCGTCCAGAAAACACGCAGTCGGCCAGCGAAAGCCCACTCACGTACGACCTAGAACAGATTCCCACCGCTGCCCGGCCGGCCGCGTACAACCCGGACACGCCGGCCACCGCGCCGGTGTCCTCGTCGACGACCACCCCACCCAGTGTGAGCATGGGGCACGGGTAGCCGAGGTTCGGTTTCACGGACACGTCGATCAACGAGAACGGTGGCTCGTCCAGTGGTCGCGCGAAATCCGCGGGTTTGCCCGTGGGATCCGGACCGCGTCGGTATTCGTCGTAGGTCGCGCGCAACCCCTCGGGGTCCACGCCTGCGCGGCGTGCGACGTCCTCGATCGTCGCGCCCGTCACGCGGCCACGATCCAGCAGGTACCGCAACTGCAGCCACGCGAACCACTGACCTTGCTTGCGTCCGTCGCGCCGAGCCTCCGCGATGACGGACGAGTCGACCAGCAGCCAGCCTCGGCCGCCGTGCTCGGTGATCAGGCGCTCACCGATCGCAGCGCCGTACCGCGATTCGTCGATGACGCGCCGGCCGTCGGCGTCGACGAGCAGGCCGCCGAGGAACGCCGCGGGCGGGGTGAGGAACCGCCACGCGGAGATCCGGTCCAGCTCGGCGACCCGGCCACCGGCCGCGACGCCCAGTGCGATCCCGGAGCCGTCGTCCGCCGACGTGCCCAGTGCGAGCCCACCGCGATACGCGGGCGCATGCTCCCGCACCATCTCCCGGTTCGCGATGAACCCGCCCGTCGCGAGCACGACGCCCCGGCGCGCGACGACCCCAAGTTCCCGCGCGTAGCGCCGTTCCAGCTTTTCGACGCGCCGGTGCAGCGACCGGCGCAGCGGGGGCACGTAGATCCCCGGTTTCGCCGAGTACGCCGACAGCCGTGCGTGTCGCAGGCGGGCCCACCGGGGCGCGTCGCGAAGGGTCGACGCGACGACGCCGGTCACGGCGCCGTCGGACGCCACGAGGTCACATACCCGCGTCTGCGGCAGGATCCCCACCCCACGACGGCGCGCCGCCGCGAGCAACCGGGCCATGAGCAGCTTCCCGGACGTCCCGGGCCCCTTCACGCGATGCCCCCGGGGCGCGGGCACCGCGGCGTCGCGGAACCCACCCGACGCTTCGCTACCGGAGTAGTAGAGGTAGTGGGCGTTGCCCGGGTACGACGTCTTGTACGGGCACAAACTGCCCTCGAACGGCACCCCCTGCGCTTCGAGCCACGCGATCATCGCCGGGCTCGACGCACAGAACCGCCGTAGCGTCCGCTCCGTCACCACCCCGCCGGTCTCCAGGCTCAAGTACACGTACATCGCGTCGACGCTGTCGGCGACACCGGCCGCGGCCTGTTGCGACGTGCCGCCACCGGCGTAGATCACGCCGCCGCTCACTCGGCTCGTGCCGCCACCCGAAAACCGGTCGAGAAGCAGCACGTCGGCCCCGGCGTCGGCGGCCTCCAGTGCCGCGCACACCCCAGCCGCTCCTGCTCCGATCACGACGACGTCCGCCACGAGCTCGTCCATGTCGGTCACCCTAGAACTGAAACACGTTCTCGTCTATGGTGACAGAAGCCGCTCCGAACAGGCCAGGAACTCGCGATAACACGTTGCATGTGAGGTGGCATGGGGAACGAGTACGACGTGGTGGTCGCCGGCAGCGGCGCCGCCGGGATGACCGCCGCACTCGCTGCGGCGCACCGGGGCCTGAGTGTCGTCGTCCTGGAGAAGGCAGCGTGCTTCGGTGGGTCGACCGCGCGGTCCGGTGGCGGGGTATGGCTGCCCGGCAACCACGCCCTCGAGGCCGCCGGCGTCGACGAGCCACCCGAACGTGCCCGTGAGTACCTGGCGGCGATCGTCGGCGACGTCGTGCCGGAGGTCAACCGGGACACGTTTCTCGCGCGCGGTCCCGAGGTGCTGGAGTTCGTCACGCGGAACACGCCGCTGGAGTTCCGCTGGGTGCCCGGGTACAGCGACTACCACCCCGAAGCACCGGGCGGTCGGGCCGGCGGGCGCTCCGTCGAACCGCGGCCGCTCGACGCGAAGCTGCTTGGCGCGGACCTCGCCTGGCTCGAACCGCCGTACAGCGCGCCGCCGCTCGGCGTGCCGATCACCCAGTCGGACTACCGCTGGCTCAGCCTGCTCGCGCGCCACCCGAGGGGCGTGGCGCGCGTCGCGAAGCTGGGCGCGCGCTGGCTGGCCGGCCGGCTGCGCGGACAGCAGCCGGTCGCGATGGGGCAAGCGCTTGCGGCGGGCCTCTACCTGGGGCTACGACGGGCGGGTGTCGAGGTCCTGCTCGAGACCCCGTTGCTGGATCTGTGCACGGAAGCCGACCGCGTGACGGGCGTGCGGACACCCGACGGCGTGTTCACCGCCAGGCGCGGCGTCCTGCTGGCGTGCGGGGGCTTCGAGCACAACGCGGAACTTCGCACGAAGTACCAGCGCGCGCCGATCGGCACCGAGTGGACCGTCGGTGCCGCCGCCAACACCGGGGACGGCATCGCGGCCGGGCTCGAACTCGGCGCCGCCACGGACCTCATGGACGACGCGTGGTGGGGCCCGTCGATGCCGCTGACCGGCGGACCGTGGTTCGCCCTCGCCGAACGCTCGCGTCCCGGCTCGCTCATGGTCGACGCGCGGGGGCGTCGGTTCGTGAACGAGTCCGCGCCGTACGTCGAGGCCGTCCACGCGATGTACGGCGACGGCGACGGGCCCGCCGAGCACATTCCCACGTGGCTGTTGTTCGACCAGCGCTACAAACACCGCTACCTGTTCACCGGTATCGGCCCGCGCCAGCCGTTGCCCGGCCGCTGGTACCGCGCAGGCATCGTCGCCAAGGCGGGGACGGTCGAAGAGCTGGCCGAACGCATCGAGGTCCCGGCCGAAGCGCTGACCGCGACCGTCGAGCGGTTCAACGGCTTCGCGCGCGCCGGCGTCGACGAGGACTTCCACCGGGGCCGTAGCGCGTACGACCACTACTACGGCGACCCGCGCAACCGCCCCAACCCCAGCCTCGGGCCGCTGGACAAGGCGCCGTTCTACGCGGTGAAGATCGTGCCCGGCGACCTCGGCACCAAGGGCGGGCTGCGAACCGACGAACACGCCCGGGTGCTGCGCGAAGACGGCTCGGTGATCGCCGGGCTCCACGCGGCGGGCAACACCAGCGCGGCCGTGATGGGCCGCACCTACGCCGGCCCTGGCGCGACCATCGGGCCGGCCATGGTGTTCGGCTACCTTGCGGCGGAGTCGCTGGCAACCCAAGATCGGACCGGCACGGGAGGCAGGTTGTGACGCCACAGACGACACCCACGCGAGGACCCGAAGTGCGCACGATCGAAGTCGGCGCGCCGCCGACGCGGTTCGCCCGCGGCTGGCACTGCCTCGGCCTCGCCGAGCCGTTCCGCGACGGGAAGCCGCACGCCGTCCAGGCCTTCGGCACGAAACTCGTGGTGTTCGCGGACTCGTCCGGCAAACTGCACGTGCTCGACGGCTACTGCCGCCACATGGGCGGCGACCTCACCCAGGGCTCGGTCAAGGGCGACGAGGTCGCGTGCCCGTTTCACGACTGGCGCTGGAGCGGCTCGGGCAAATGCGTCTCGATCCCCTACGCCAAACGGGTTCCGCTGCGGGCGCGCACGCGGTCGTGGCTCGTGCTCGAGGAAAACCAGCAGCTGCTCGTGTGGCACGACCCGGAAGGCAACGCACCGCCCGACGACGTCGTGATCCCCCGCGTGGAGGGGGCGTTCAGCGACGAGTGGAGCAACTGGACGTGGGATTCGATCCTCATCGAGAACGCCAACTGCCGCGAGATCATCGACAATGTCGTGGACATGGCGCACTTCTTCTACATCCACTACGCCTACCCGACGTATTTCAAGAACGTGTTCGAAGGTCACGTCGCCACGCAGTTCCTCAACACCAAAGGCCGCCCGGACATGGGAATGGCGTCGAACTACGGCGGTGAGGACAACCTGCTGCGCTCCGAGGCGTCTTACTTCGGGCCGTCGTACATGATCAACAAGCTGGTGAACTCCTTCCAGGGCTTCGAGATCGAGAACGTGCTCATCAACTGCCACTACCCCGTGACGCCGACGTCGTTCGTGCTCCAGTGGGGGATCATGGTGAAGAAGCTGCCGGGCATTTCCGACGAGCACGCGGACAAGATCGCGGCGAAGCTCGCGAAGGGCATCGGGGTCGGGTTCCTGCAGGACGTGGAGATCTGGAAGAACAAGTCACGCATCGACAACCCGTTGCTGTGTGAGGAAGACGGCCCGGTGTACCAGCTGCGGCGCTGGTACGAACAGTTCTATGTGGACGCCGCCGACGTCACCGACGACATGACGCGCCGCTTCGAGTTCGAGGTCGACACCACGAAAGCCAACGAAGCATGGGCGGCGGAGGTCGCGGAAAATCTGGCGCGGCAGCGCGCGGCGGCGGGAGAGGCAACCGGGTGACGGCCGAGGCCACGGAGTTCCTCAATGCCGGGTTGCGACCGCACGACTGCCGCAGCTGCGGAACCCGCGTGCTCGTCAAGAAGAACAGCCTCGCGCACACGAGCATCCAGTGGACGGGCCAGGCATCGCACCGCTGCCCGGTGTTGGCGGCCCATGTCGCCGCTGGTCATCACCCCGCCCTGCTCGATGGCTGCGGGGACCTGACGGACAGCATCGCCGCCGCCGTCCACGACGGCACGCTCCCGGTCGCGGACGGTACGGACACCACCGCGGGCGGTTCCCCGGGGCCGGTGCGGGACAACTCGGTGACCCCGCCCGCGGCCAGCCCGGCGGTGGACGATGGCTGAGGTAGTGACGGTGACCGTTGCCGAGGTCATCGTGGAAACCGACGATGCGCGCTCGATCGTGTTCGCGGTGCCCGCGGAGCACGCGGCGGCGTTCGAGTATCGGCCCGGGCAGTTTCTGACGCTGCGGATTCCCAGTGACCGCACGGGTTCCGTCGCGCGGTGCTACTCCTTGTCGAGTGCGCCGCACGAAGGCCGGGTGCAGGTGACCGTGAAACGGGCCGGATTCGGGTCGGCGTGGGTGTGCGACGAGCTCAGAGCGGGCGCGAAAATCGATGTGCTCCCGCCCGCCGGGGACTTCGGGCCATCGACGCCGGAGGGCGATTTCCTGCTGGTGGCGGCGGGCAGCGGGATCACGCCGGTGATGTCGATCCTCAAGGCCGCGCTGGAGGCCGGTCACGGCCACACCACGCTCCTCTACGCGAACCGCGACGAAGCGTCCGTGATCTTCGCGAAGGAGCTGGCCAACCTCGGACGACGGCATCCCGGCCGGTTCACCGTGCTGCACTGGCTCGAAAACCTTCAGGGCCTGCCGACGGCGAAGGCACTCGAAACGCTGGCCGCGCCGTACCGGGACCGCGAGGCGTACGTGTGCGGGCCGGCGCCGTTCATGGCCGAGGTCAAGGCGGCGTTGGGCGCGCTCGGCGTGCCGAAGGTGCACGTCGAGAAGTTCCACTCCCTCACCGGGAACCCGTTCGAGGACCGCCGCGGGCCCGACGAGGAGGACGCCGGCGAGCCGGTGCGGCTCACCGTGGATCTGGACGGTGAGGTTCGCACTGTCGCCTGGCCGCGGCGGCGCAAACTCCTCGACCACCTGCTCGCCGAGGGGTTCGATGCGCCGTACTCGTGCCGCGAAGGCCAGTGCAGCGCTTGCGCTTGCCGGCTCACCTCGGGTGAAGTGAAGATGCTGAGCAACGAGGTGCTGGACGCCGAGGACGTCGCCGACGGGATCGTGCTGGCCTGCCAGTCGCTGCCGGTGACGGACAGGGTGTCCGTGAGCTACGAGTGAGGAGAGCCCGTGCCCATCGATCCCGCGCTCGCGATCGGCGCCGACCTCGGCGAGCTGCGATTCGCCTGGACGCCGTCCGACGTGCTGCAGTACCACCTCGCGCTCGGCGCGGGCGCCGACCCGCTCGACGAACGTGAGCTGCGCTACGCCTACGAGCAGGACCTGCGCGTGATCCCGACGTTCGCCACCGTCGCGGCGAACCTCCGCACATTCACCCCGCCCGCGCTCAAGTTCCCTGGCGTCGACATCGACCTCGCGAAGGTCCTCCACGGCACGCAGGAAATCGAGGTGCACCAGCCGATCCCGGCCAGCGGGGAAGCCGTCGCGCACACCCGCATCGCCGACGTGTTCGACAAGGGCAAAGCCGCCGTACTGGTGCAGGAAACCACCGTGACGCAGGCCGACGGCACTCCACTGTGGACGGCCCGGTCGAGCATCTTCGCCCGTGACGAAGGCGGCTTCGGCGGCGAACGCGGGCCGTCGCAGAAGCTCGAGTTCCCTGACCGCGAGCCCGACGAGGTACTCGACACTCCGACGCTGCCCCAGCAGGCACTGCTGTATCGCCTGTGCGGCGACCTCAACCCGCTCCACGCCGACCCCGCGTTCGCGCGCGGCGCCGGCTTCGACCGGCCCATTCTCCACGGCTTGTGCACCTACGGCGTCGTGGCCAAAGCGCTCATCGACGCGGCCCTCGACGGCGACCCCGGCCGGGTTCGCTCGTTCGGGACGAAGTTCGCCGGCGTCGTCTTCCCCGGCGAACGGCTCCGCACGAGCGTTTGGCGGGAAGACGGCCGTCTCCTGGCCACGACGACGGCCCCTGACCGGGACAATGCCCCTGTGCTGTCCGACACAGTGCTCGTGCCCCGCTGACCCGCCCGCCCGTATTACGGTGTCGGAACTGACGGTGTCGGCACTGGTGATCGGGACGGGACGGATGGCGGAAGAGCACGGCACGTACTTCGTGGTGCGCGGGCCGGTGGAGCCGGGTGACAAGCGCGGCCGCGAGCTGGGCTTCCCCACGGCGAATATCGCGTTGCGCGACCAGGGCGGACAGGTCGGCGACGGGGTGTGGGCCGGCTGGGCCGAGCGCGCCGACGGCACGTACGTGGCCGCCGCCGTGTCCGTCGGGCGCCGCCCCACGTACTACGGCGCCGACGGCTACCGGCTCGTCGAGGCCCACCTCCTCGACTTCACGGGCGATCTCTACGACGAGAAGCTCACCGTCTGGCTCGGCGCGCACCTGCGTGACCAGGAGAAGTACAGCTCCGGCGAGGAACTCGTCGCGGCACTCGACCGCGACGTCGCGGCGACCCGCGAATGGGTCGCCGAACACCCCGCCTCGGCGTTGCCGGATCTGGGCGCTCCCCTGCCCGACGGCGAGGTCCGCCGAATGGGGTGACCGACGGTCACACGGCGGCCAGCAGCAGATACCCCATGCCCGCCCCCATCACGGCGCGGCACACCGTGCGCGACGTCAGCCCCGGCACGGCGACCGCTCGCGTGCGGACGGCGACGACACCCGACCACGCGGCGTCGACCAGAAAGTAGCCGGCTCCGGCGACCGCCAGCACCGGCAGCGCGAGCCGGGTGTCCATCGCGGACATCGTGAGCCACGGTCCGTGCGCCATGCCGTCGTGGGGCATCGCGGTGATCATGTAGAGCATCGCCGCGGCGGACAGGGCGTGATGCCCGCAGCTCGCGGTGTGCCCGCGGCCCCGCCACCAGGCGAAGCCGAACCACGCCGCCGTGAGCGAGAACACCGCCTGCCAGCCGGCCGCCGGAATGGGGCCCCCGACGGGCGAAATCATCGCGACCATGGCCACCACGAGCAGCAGCTCGGCGAGGTCGGCGTGGCGCAGCCCGGCGCCCAGTCGCAGGTAGTCGAGGCGCACGAGCCGCAGCACGCACGGTAGTGCGAGCAGCGCGAACACCGCGGTGAGCAGCCAGGCCAGCACGGGTCCGGACCTCCAG
The DNA here is from genome assembly GCA_035551175.1 of Amycolatopsis sp. Taxonomy (GTDB): domain Bacteria; phylum Actinomycetota; class Actinomycetes; order Mycobacteriales; family Pseudonocardiaceae; genus Amycolatopsis. The sequence continues at coordinate 114,995 of DASZNR010000126.1, forward strand.
GTTTCACGCTCCGTCAGAATCCGGCTTCACAGTGACACCGACGGACGGTGTGCACCAGCCAGCGAAGAGGTGAAACCGTTGGGCCACAGGGGTTACGGGCCTTCACTGGGCTGGGGGACGGGGCAAGGGAGTGACGGACGCTCAGTCACGAGTCAAGACGAGTCCACTGGTCGGTACGCCCGTGCCCGCCGTCACCACAACCGCGTCGACCCCTCGCACCTGGTTCACGGCCGTGCCGCGGACCTGGCGGACCGCTTCGGCGATGCCGTTCATGCCGTGAATGTAGGCCTCGCCGAGCTGCCCGCCGTGCGGGTTCAGCGGCAGTGGTCCGTTCAGGGTCAGCGTGTCGCCCGCGATGAAGTCCTTCGCCTCGCCGCGGCCGCAGAAGCCCAACTCCTCGAGCTGCATCAACACGTACGGAGTGAAGTGGTCGTAGAGCACCGCGACGTCCACATCGGACGGTCCAAGACCCGATTGCGCCCACAGCTGCCTTCCGACGACACCCATTTCCGGGAGGGCGGCCAGGTCGTCGCGGTAGTAGCTGGTCATCACGTACTGGTCCGGCCCGCTGCCCTGCGCGGCCGCGGCGACCACGGCCGGTGGGTGCCGTAGATCGCGGGCGCGCTCGGCGCTCGTGACGACCAGCGCCACGCCGCCGTCGCTCTCCTGGCAGCAGTCGAGCAGGTGCAGGGGCTCGGCGACCCAGCGCGACGCCTGGTGCTCGGCCAGCGTGATCGGCCGCCCATGGAACCACGCCGCCGGATTCGTCGCGGCGTGCGCGCGGTCGACCACGGCGATGCGACCGAAGTCCTCGCTGGTGGCACCGTAGTCGTGCAGGTAGCGCTGGGCGACCATCGCGACTGTCGCGGCCGGTGTCGCGATGCCCATGGGATAGTGGAACGCATTGTCCACACCGGACGAATTCACCTGCGCCGCAGCCGCGGCCGACACGCGGCCGAAGCGCTGTCCGGAACGCTCGTTGAACGCCCGGTACGTGACCACGACGTCGGCGATCCCGGTGGCCACCGCCATCGCCGCCTGCTGCACGGTCGCGGCCGCCGCACCGCCGCCGTAGTGGACGCGGCTGAAGAAAGAGAGCTCCGGAATCCCGAGCTCGCGGGCGAGCGCGATCTCTGCGGTGCCGTCCATCGTGAACGACACCAGTCCGTCCACATCGGACGCGACCAGCCCGGCGTCGGCCAGCGCGTGGGTCACGCACTCCGCTGCCAGCCGCAGCTCGCTGCGCCCCGAATCCTTCGAGAATTCCGTCGCCCCGATCCCGGCGATCGCCGCCGCCCGTGAGAGTGTCACGACGCACCGGCCGGCAGGGTCAGCGCGACGGTGCCGGTCACGTGCTCTCCGAGCTTCCCGGTCGCCGAAACGGCGACTTCGACCTCGGCGCCGTCCCGCGCGAGGACCCGGCCCGTGAAGGTGAGCGTGTCCCCGGCGTAGCACGGCACGCCGAGGCGGATCTTGACCGACCGGATGATCGCTTCGGGCCCAGCCCATTCGCTCACGAAGCGCTGTACGAGCCCGGTGTCGGTGAGGATGTTGAGGAAGATGTCCTGCGATCCCCGCGCGACGGCAGCGTCACGATCGTGGTGCACGTCCTGGAAATCCCGCGTCGCGAGCGCGGTGCTGACCACGAACGTGGTGCTCGCGTCGATCCGCAACGGCGGCAGCTCCGAAACTGCTCGTGAGTGGCCCGGCCGGTTAGAACCGGCTTCGCCACTCACGAGCGGTTTCCAGGCCGGCAGGGTGAGGTCGTCGTCCACCCGCACGAACGCGGCGACCACCGGCAGCCCGATTCGCACCTCGTCCGGCGCCGCGTCGAGGAGTTCGCCGATCACCCGCACCCCTTCCTCGAGTTCCACGAGCGCCACCACGAACGGCAGCCGCTTGCCCGGCACCGGCGGGTGGTGGTGCACGACGTAGCTGTAGACCGTGCCGCGGCCGCTCGCGACGAGGTAGTCCGGTGTCGTGTCGAGCGCGCCGTCGGGTGGCATCGGCCCCGGCGGATGCCGCAGCGTGTCACCCCAGCGCTGGATGCGCAGCTCGCCCGCACGCAGGCCGGCCCAGAAGAATTCCGTGTCGCGGCTGATCACCGGCCGCAGCACCGGTGCAGGGGGTTCGGGAGCGGCAGGCCGGTACTTCAGCACGCGAAACAGCATCTCCCCGACGAGCTCACCGTCGACCGTCCAGCGCATGTGCGTGGTCACGAACCAGCCCTCACCGAGCGCAGTGCGCTTCGGCCCCGCGACACCTTCGAGTTCGGTCGTGACCGCGACCCGCTCGCCCGGACGCAGGTACCTGTGGTAGGTCTGTTCGCAGTTCGTGGCGACGATCGACGAGTATCCGGCTTCGTCGAGCACCGTGATGATCGCGCCCATCGGGTCGTCGCCGGCGCGCGCGCCGCGCAGCCCCGGCATCGTCCACACCTGCGCCATCGCCGGGGGCGCCACTAGTCCCTTGTGGACACTCGACGCGGCGAAGTACGGGTCTCGGTACACCGGATTGGCGTCACCGATCGCCTCGATCCAGGTGTTCACCGTCGCCTGGTTCACCGGATCCCTCGCCAGGCGCGGCGAACACGGTCCGGCGGCGGCGATCTTCGCGGCGGCCTCTTCGATCGTCGTCATCGCGGCACCCTCGGCAGTCCCAGGCCGGCGGAGGCGATCAGCTCGCGCTGGATCTCGTTGACCCCACCGCCGAACGTCAGCACCAGATTGCGTTTCGCCAGCACGTCGAGCCATTCGGCGAGCTCGGCCGTCTCCGGGTCCGTGAGATCGCCGTGGCGTCCGACGAGGTTCTCCATCAGCCTGCCGATTCGCTGGATACGTTCGGAAGAGAACACCTTCGTGGCCGATGCGTCGGCCACCGCGACCGGTGCGGACGCCGCGACCTGCCAGTTGAGCAGCTCGTTGACGCGCGCCACGGCGAACGTCTCGGCCAACGCCGCGCGCACGTCCGGCAGATCCAGCAACGGCACGCCGTCCGGTGTCTTCCGCGCCGCCGCCCACGCCCACACCCGATCGAGCAGCCCGCCGATGCGCCCGGCGGGCCCGAGCATCACGCGCTCGTGGTTGAGCTGCGTGGTGATCAGCCGCCAGCCCGCGTTTTCCGCGCCCACCAGCATTTCGGCCGGCACCCGCACGTCCTGGTAGTAGGTCGCGTTCACGTGGTGCGCGCCGTCGCACGTGATGATCGGCGTCCATGAGTATCCGGGATCGCGCGTGTCGACAATGAGAATGGAGATCCCCTTGTGCTTCGGCGCGTCGGGCGAAGTCCGCACTGCAAGCCAGATGTAGTCGGCGTCGTGCCCTCCGGTGGTGAAGATCTTCTGGCCGTTGACGACGTACTCGTCGCCCTCGCGGACCGCGCGCGTGCGCAACGAAGCGAGGTCCGTGCCGGCCTCGGGTTCGGTGTAGCCGATGGCGAAATGCACCTCCCCGGCCAGGATCCGGGGCAGGAAGCGCGCTTTCTGCTCCTCCGTGCCGAATTCCTGCAGCGTCGGCCCGACGGTCTGCAACGTCACCGAAGGCAGCTGCACGTCGGCGCGCGCGGCCTCGTCGACGAACAGGTGCTGCTCGATCTCGCCGAATCCCTGGCCACCGTAGCGTTTCGGCCAGCCGACGCCGAGTTTCCCGTCACGGCCCATGCGGCGCACGACCTCGCGGTACACCGGTCCGTGCCGCTCGCGCAGCAGCGACCGGCGCTCCTCGGGCGTGAGCAGGCCGGCGAAGTACTCGCGCAACTCGGTGCGCAGTGCCTGCTGGGCGGCCGTCAGCTCGATGTGCGGGCTCATCCGGCCACCCGCTCCCCGAGCCGGCCCAGCCGGTGCGCGGCGCCGCCGAGCGCGCGGGCGAGGTCCTTGACCGCCGACGAATACCGGTGCAGCGGGTAGTCGCGGTCGACGCCGAGACCACCGTGCAGGTGGTGACACGTCGCGAGCGCGGCGGGTGCCTGGTCGGCGAACCAGTAGGCGGCGACGTCGAGCTCGGTGTCGGCATCGAGGCCCGCGGCCAGCCGCCACACGGCCGAGGTCACCGCGAGGTGCACGGTCCGGGCGGCGACGTAGACGTCGGCGATCTGCTGCGCGACGGCCTGGAACGCGGCCAGCGGACGGCCGAACTGCGTGCGTTCGGCGATGTGGTGCGACGTCGCGGCGAGCGCGCCGGCCAGCAGCCCGTCGCCGAGTGCGAGGGCACCCGCGAGCGCGAAGCGGTGCACGGTCGCGAGCGCGTGGCCGGGCGCGCGGTCGCGCAGGAAGTACCGGTCGCTGACGCGTACGCCGTCGAGTCGCACGGTGTACTCGGGGGTGCCCGTCAAGCTGTACGTGCGGGCGACTTCGACGCCGTCGGCGCGCGGATCGAGCAGCGCCACCGCGGTGCCGCCGGGCAGGGCGACCGGTGTGAGGATCCGCGTGGCCTCAGCCGCGTACGGCACGCCCGTTTTCACGCCGGTGAGCTGCCACACACCGTCGGCGGCGCGGCCGGTGGTGGCGGGAACATTCGTGAGGGGACCCGACGGTTCGTGCAAGGCTGCCGTGAGCAGCTCGTCGCCCGCCCCGACGGGCGGCAGCAGCTCTGCGCGCTGCCGCGGCGTACCGAGCGTCTCGACGGGCAGCACCCCCAGCGCCAGCACGGCGTACACCGGTCCGCCTGCCGCCGCGCGGCCCACCTCGGTGAGCACCTGGGCGACCTCCGCGATCCCCAATGCGTCGCCGCCGAGGTCCGTGGGCAGGGAGAGCGCGAGCAGTCCCGCGCCGGCCAGCGCGCGCCATTGCTCGGCCGGCTCGGCGGACTTGCCGAGCACCCGCGCGGTCAGCGCGGCGATCGCCGTCTGCGTATCGTCTGGGGTGAAGTCCACGCCGGTCGCTCCCTCCGGATGGCCGCCGTAAGTGGAACACGTTCTAGTCTTAACGGGAAGGGGTCGGCTCGGCAACCCCCGGCTGCTTCGGCAACCGGGTATTCCAGAAGCGGAACAGGCCGTCGGACGAAGAAAGGCGTCGGGTCGACGTGGGTGCGGAACAGGTTCTCAAAGACGCGCTGAGCGACGTGGGCTGGCAAGCGACGAGGCGCCTCGCGACGATCCCGTCGACCGCCGGTGTGCCCGACCCCGTGCCGCTCGCGTTGCCCGGGCGTGGTCAGACCGTGGTCGTCGACGTCGGCCCGCGCCAGGCGCCCGCGATCATTCTCCTGCACTCCGTGGCGTGCACGGGCTTGTTGACCTGGTATCCCGTGCTGGAGCGGCTGTCCGCGCACTACCGCGTGGTCGTGTTCGACCAGCGCTGGCACGGCCAGGGCATCCGGTCCCACGACTTCACGCTCGACGACTGCGCGGGCGACGTCGTCGCGGTCGCCGACGCACTCGGCATCGACCGGTTCATGATCGCGGGCTACTCGATGGGCGGCATGGTCGGCCAGCTCGTCGCCTACCGGGAGCGCGAGCGCGTGAGCGGGCTCGTGCTGTGTTCGACGGCGAGCTACTTCCGCCGAGGTGTCCGTCAGAAAGTGGCACTCGACCTGTTCGGACGGACCCTGCGGCTGCTGCGCGACCAGGCCAAGATCGGCCTCGTACCGGGCGAGCCGCGGCGCGAACGCCTGGCACGCCTGGAAGACCACCGATGGGCGCTCGCGGAGTTCCGGTCCACGAGCCCGTGGGCGATCGCGGTCGCGCTCGACGAGATCGGCCGCTTCGACTCGGCACCGTGGCTGCACACGCTGCGCCTGCCCGCGGCCGTCGTCGTGACGGCGCGCGACGGGTTCATCGCGCCCGCACACCAGCGGTCCCTCGCACGGCGTATCGCGGGCGCCGCGACGTATGAAATCCCGGCCGGCCACACGGCGTGCGTACTCTCGGCGCACCAGTTCGTGCCCGCGCTGATGGCGGCTTGCACGTCGGTGCACGCGGCGATCGTCGACCAGGAAGCCGCTCGCCGGGACGGAAACGACGCGGGAGACACCGAAGACGTGGAGTCGGCCTGACCTGCGCACACGGACTCGTGAGTGGCGCCGCCGGTCAGAACCGGCACCGCCACTCACGAGCGGTTCCCGAGGCCGGCAGAGCATCCACTCAGGACGGACGCTCGCACACGGCTAGGAGGGGCGGGCCTTCAGGAGTTCCGCCATCGCCTCCGGGAGGGAGTCGGCGAGCGGCCAGAGATCCTTGACGAGTTCCTTCGCCCCCAGTAGGCCGATGCCGACCTTGCCGTCGTAGGAGAAGACGGTGATGTTGAGACCGGCGCCGTGGAAGACGGGACCCAGCGGGTACAGGCTCCGCACGCGGGCGCCGAGCAAGTAGAGCGGCAGCTGGGGGCCGGGCACGTTGGAGATGATCAGGTTGTGCACCACGGGGTGACGTTCGGCGAGCCGGAGGGCCGAGTACGCGCGCACACCGAGGCCGAAGGCCGTGGCCGGGGAGAACTGCGCCCAGTCGGCGAGCATGTCGGCGTCGATGTCGTAGTGATGGTCTTTCGAGAGACGGTTGGCCTCGGCGAGGTAGAACACGCGGGCCGCCGGGTCGGCGAGGTGTGTGGGCAACGACGCGAAGAACGCCGACACCCGGTTGCTGCCGCGGTCGCGTTCGGTGCGTTCGTGCACGGACACCGGAACCGTCGCGACCAGCGGGTCTTCCGGGAGTTCGCCGCGCCCGAGGAGAAACTGCCGCAGCGCGCCGGAGACAAGGGCCAGCGCCACGTCGTTCACGGTGACGCCGAAGGCGTTCTTCACCCGTTTCACGTCGGTGAGGTCGACGTGGGTGTAGGCGACCGAGCGGTGGCCGGTGATGGTGCCGTTGAGCGACGTGCGCGGCGCTGTGAACGGCACCGGCATCCCCTTGCCCCGCAACGTCTTCCCGAGCCAGCGGGGCACGAGCTCCACGAGTTCGGGCAGCAACCGGGCCAGTTCGAACGGGCGGTGCGACAGGCCGTGGAGGCTTTCGCGGAGGATCTCGACCCGTGTCGGCAGGCCGCTGTTGTGCTGCCGGTCGAGTGGGATCTCCGGAAGAGGCGCGTCGGGTTCGAGCCCGGCGAGGTAGGTGATCAGGCTGGCGCCACCGACACCGTCGGTGCTCGCGTGGTGCATCTTGATGAGCACGGCGATGCCGCCGTCGCGCAGGCCCTCGATCACGTACAACTGCCACAACGGATGCCCGCGGTCGAGCTGCTGCCCGGCTATGTGGGCGCACAGTTCGGCAAGCTCGCGGTCGTCGCCCGGCGACGGCACACCGATGCGGTGCACGTGGTTGTCGAGGTCGAAATCCTCGTCCTCCACCCACACCGGGTGGCTGAGATTCCAGAGTGGATTGTGCAGTTTGCGGCGGAATTCCGGAATCAGCTCGACCCGTTCAGCGAGCCGGCGTTTGAGCTCCGCGAACGAGTAGCCGCCGGGGATCGTGGACCCGTCGAGCAGCAGCAGGCCGCAGACGTGCAGGACCTGCGAAGGGGTCTCCAGATAGAGGAAACTCGCATCAAGCCCACTCAGTCTCTGCATGTCGCCAGCGTAAGCCAGAATCGGCCGGGCGGAGGGGCTCGGCGGTAGCATCGAGCAGGTGAAACCGGCCTTTCCGACTCGACGGGCGGTGCAGCTCGGGCTCACCGCCATCGCCCTGCGCCCGCCGCGCTACCGCCGCTCGTCGGTCCCGGTGTTCTTCGCCGGATGGCTTACCGGTGAGCTGGCCCCGCACCTGCTCGCGCTCACCGCGGCCGACGCCGTGCAGCACGTCGTGCGCCACGGCTTGGGCTCTCGCGCCACCAAGACCGGGCTCGCGTTCGCGACCTTGTCGGCCGCCGGGCTCGGCGCGCTCGTGGCTTCGGCGCAGAACGCGCGCGGCGAAGTCGAGTCGGCGCTGACGGAGGCGCTCGGACCGGACTACTCGCACGAGCCGGCGGATCTCGCGACGCCGTGGCTGCGGCTCGCGCTGCCGTTCCGCGCCCGGGAGCGCGATGTGGTGCGCGAGCGGAACATCGCGTACGCCGAGGGCGGCAAACGGTTCCTGCTCGACGTCTACCGGCCCGCGAAACCCGTCACGGGCGCGCCGGTCCTGCTGCAGATCCACGGCGGCGCGTGGACGATCGGGAACAAGGACGAGCAGGGCCTGCCGCTCATGTATCACCTCGCCCGCCTCGGCTGGGTGTGCGTGGCCATCAACTACCCGCTCGCCCCCGCGAACCGCTGGCCGGCGCACGTGGTGGCGGCGAAGCGGGCACTGGTGTGGATCCGCGAGCACGTCGAAGACTACGGCGGTGATCCCGCGTTCATCGCGGTCACCGGAGGCTCGGCGGGCGGGCACCTCGCCGCGCTGCTCGCGCTCAGTCAGAACGACCCGGCGCTGCAGCCCGGCTTCCCCGAAGGGGATACGAGCGTGCAGGCGTGCGTGCCGCTGTACGGCGTGTACGACATCGCCGCCACCAGCGGCGCCGAATCCAGCCGGTACCGGCTGGAGTTGCTGGCCCGGCGCGTGTTCGCCGCCGACCGTGATCCGGTTCGCTACCTCGAGGACTACCTCGCCGCGTCGCCGCTCGACCGGATCAGCGAAGACGCGCCGCCGTTCTTCGTGATCCACGGCAGCCACGATTCGCTCGTACCCGTCGCCGAAGCGCGCGAGTTCGTACGTCGGCTGCGCTCGGCGTCGGCGGAACCCGTCGCGTATGCCGAACTCGCGGGGGCGCAGCACGCGTTCGACGTGTTCACCTCGATCCGCAGCGCCCACGTCGTCCGGGGTGTGGCGCGCTTCCTCGACCACACCCACCGGACGTGGGCGGCTGCGAACCGTTAGGTCAGGGCTCCAGCGGCGCTTCGGTGTCCGCCAGCTTCTCGGCGTCGACCGGGCCTTCCGCGCGGATCAAGGCCTTCAGCTGGTCGCCGACGTCCCACACGTTCACGTTCATGCCCGCCAGCACCTTGCCGCCGCGCAGCCAGAACGCGATGAACTCACGGGCCTCGACGTCGCCGCGGAACACGACCCGGTCGTACCCGCCCGCGTCGATGTGGCCGTGGTACTCCATGCCGAGGTCGTACTGGTCGGTGAAGAAGTACGGCAGTTCGTCGTAGGTCTCCTCGCCGCCGGCCATGGCCGCGGCCGCGACGGCGGGCTGGTTGAGCGCGTTGGCCCAGTGCTCCACCCGCAGGTGCTCGCCGTAGAGCGGGTGCAGCGCCGACGCGACGTCGCCGGCGGCGAACACGTCGGGGTCGGACGAGCGCAGCGAGGCGTCGACGACCACGCCGTTGTCCACGGTCAGGCCGGCGGCCTGCGCGAGCGCGTCGTTCGGCGCGGCGCCGACCGCGACGAGAACGAGGTCGGCGTCCACCACGGTGCCGTCGTCGAGGCGGACACCGCTCGCCTTGCCGTCGGCGGTCGTGATCTCGTCGACGGTCACGCCGAGCCGAAGGTCCACGCCGTGGGCGCGGTGCAGGTCGGCGAAGATGGCGGCAACCTCACGGCCGAGCGCGTTCAGCAGCGGCAGTTCGGCGCTCTCCAGGATGGTCACCGCGGCACCGGCTTCGCGCGCGGCGGCCGCGACCTCGAGGCCGATCCAGCCGGCGCCGATCACGGCGAGACGGGAACCGGCCGTGATCGCCTCCTTGAGGCGGGCCGAGTCCGCGAGCCGACGCAGGTAGTGCACGCCCTGCGCGTCGGCGCCAGGGATCGGCAACCGCCGTGGGCTCGCTCCCGTCGCCAGCAAGAGCTTGCCGTAGGCCACCGTGTCGCCCCCGTCGAGGCGCACGACGTGGCCGGCCCGGTCGATCTCGGTCGCCGTGACACCGAGGCGCAGGTCGACGTCGTGCTCGGAATACCACGCCTCGTCGTGCACGAACACGCTGTCGCGTTCGGCTTTGCCGGCGAGGTATTCCTTCGACAACGGCGGCCGCTCGTAGGGGCGGTCGGGCTCGTCGCCGATGAGCGTCACCGGTCCGGTGAATCCACCGGACCGCAACGCCTCCGCGGCCTTGGCACCGGCCAAGCCCGCGCCGACGATGACAAAACCCTGCTCTGGCACAGAGAACACCTCCGCTATGCGTTCACACCGGTCAGTGCGAAGAACTCCTGGCGGGAACGGGCATCCTCCCGCAAGATACCCAGCAATGTCGAGGTCACCGTGCTCGACCCGGTGGCTTGCACCCCACGCAGTGTCATGCACGAGTGCTCGGCCTCGATGACCACGCCGATGCCCTGCGGGCTCAGCTGATCGCTCAGCCAGCCGGCGACCTGCTTCGTGAGCCGCTCCTGCACCTGCGGGCGGCACGCGAAGTGTTCGACGACGCGCGCGAGCTTCGACAGCCCGAGGATGCGTTCACCGGGCAGGTAGCCGACGTGCGCCACACCGGTGAACGGCAGCAAGTGGTGCTCGCAGACCGACCGCACGGGGATGTCACGGGCCAGCACGAGCTCGTCGTAGCCCTCGTCGTTGGGAAACGTGGTGAGGTCGAACGGGCGCGGCGTGAACAGCTCCGCGTACGCGCGCGCCATCCGACCGGGGGTGCCCTGGAGGCTCTCGGAATCCAGGGCCACGCCGAGCGCCTTGAGGAAGTCACCCGCGGCGCGGGTCGCGGCGTCCAGGTCGATGCCGGGATCGGGTTCGTGGACGACGCGAAGTGCAGGTCCGGCGCGCATGGTGACACCTCGGGGTTCGACGAGTTTTCGCACATGAATATTGGTCTTATTCCGCTCACCGGTCAAGGTGACCAGGTCAACAATTCGCGTGACCACTTGTGGACACCCTCATGGGCGTTATCGTGGGTGCGTGACGACTGAGCCCGCCACTTCCGCGATCAAGGCCGTGGCCGCGCTGGAGGAAGACCTGCGCCGCGGGATGTACGCGTTCATTCGTGCCGCGGGCCGGCCCGTCACGCGCGATGAGGCCGCCGCGTCCGTCGGCATCTCGCGCAAGCTCGCGGCTTTCCACCTCGACAAGCTCGTGGCCGCGGGCCTGCTGCGGGCGCGGTACGAACCGGTCGGCGGGATCCGCAAGGTGGGCCGGACACCGAAGGTCTACGAACCTGCCGACACCGACTTCGCCGTCAGCATCCCGCCGCGCCGCCACGCCGTGCTCGCCGACATCCTCCTGGACGCGGTCGCGACCCAGGCCGAGGGCGAAACTGCCCGCGACGCCGCTCTGCGCGTCGCCGCCCGTCACGGCGCGGACCTCGGCGCCGCCGAACGTGCCGACCAACGCCCCGGGCACCTGGGCACCGAACGTGGACTCACCCTCGCCGAAGCCGTCCTCACCCGGCACGGCTTCGAACCCACCCGCAACTCCCCCACCGGAGTCCGCCTCCGCAACTGCCCGTTCCAACCCGTGGGCGGGAAACAGCCGCACCTGGTGTGCGGCATCAACAAAGCCTTCGTCGGCGGCATTCTCACCGGCCTCGCCGTACCCAACGTCGACGCCGTCCTCGTCACCCCCCGCCCTGGCGCGTGCTGCGTGGAACTCCGCGGCCGGGAGGATCGGGCGGTCAGGTAGCCGACGTCCGGCACGGGCCCGTCCAGGTGTCGCGCCGAGGTGAGCTGCACCCACGGCCTTCTCCGTGAGACGCGATCCGGCGGCGGCCGCACCGGTTTTTCGGGCCGGGTTATCACCGTCGGCCAGCGGCACGAGTCGTCCGGCCCGCGGGGACGCCCTGGAAAGTACGGGGCCGCGATGGTCAACCGGGCGGGTAGGCGACGTCCAGCGGCTGGGTCGACGGCGGGCCGTCGAGGTGCCACGAAGTGCCGGTGCGGAGGAAGCGGTACCAGCGGTGATCAAGGCCGTACCGGAGCTGGAGGGGGCCTTGGGTGACGCGGTTGCGCCAGGTGGTGATGGGGGTCGGGAGGCCCGCGTCGGCGAGGCAGGAGCGAGCGGCGGCGAGAGGACCGGGGCCCGCGGACCAGACGTCGCGCAAAGCGGAGAGGCCGCAGCGCCCCGCTGCGGACCAGGCCTTGGCCCACGAGGTGAGCTCGGCGAGCGGCATACCGGCGGCGGTGGCCAGTGCGGGGAGTTCGGCCGCCGGACGAGCGGCGGCGCGGCGAGCGAGATCTTCCTCGAACGTCAGGTCGGCAGCAGCGCCACCGGACACGAGGAGGTCGCGGGCCAAGGCGGCGGCGTCGGCGGCCAGCGCGGCGAAGCCCGCCGTGGTCCAGCCCGTGTTCGGGGGCGGATCGAGGTCGAGGACGGCGGGTGGGCCGGCGACGGCGGGCACCGGCGGCAATGCGGGCACGGCCGTCACACGGCGGGCGTACGCGCGCTTCGGGGTAAGGCCGGGGTCGTGGACGCGGGTGCGTTTCGGGCGCTCGGGCGTGCGCAGGCTTCGCAGCAGCGCGAGGACCTCAGAGCGTGCCCGGCCGCGCAACTCGAACAGCACGAACGGATCCGCGTCGACGGCATCGGCCACCAGGTAGTAGACGGCGGCGACGTGCTTGCACGGATTCGCCGAGTCCGGGCACGAGCAGCGCGGCCGCAGATCACCCGGGCCGGGCAGCAGATCGGCGCCGGCTCCGCGGGCCTGGGCGGCCAGCTCTTCGGGCAGCTCGCCATCGAGCAGCGCCGCGGCGTGGCCGAGCCGGCGGCCGACGACGTCGAGCAGCCGCTCCCACTGCGGGGGCGTGAACTCGCGCATCCGGATCGTCACGCGGTACGGCTGCGGCCGACTGCCCCGCACCAAGGCGGCGACCACGCCGGGCCCGATGGCCAGCTCGCTCACCGTGCCCTTGCGCGCGTACGTGCGCCCGCGTGGCAGCCGATTCGGGTCGACTCTCGCGCGCTGTTCGAGCGACTCCACCCACGCGTGGCCCCACCACGTGGTGCCGAACGTCCGCCGGGGCGGCATCACCCACCTCCCAGCCGCACGAGGTCGGCGAGCTCGTCGTCGGACAGCTCGGTGATCCAGTCCTCTCCGGCACCCACCACCGCCTCGGCCAGCCCACGCTTGGCCTTCAGTACCGCGGCGATCCGCTCCTCCAGCGTCCCCTCGGCGATCAGCCGGTGGACCTGCACCGGCCGGTCCTGCCCGATCCGGTACGCCCGGTCGGTCGCCTGGTCCTCGACGGCGGGATTCCACCACCGGTCGTAGTGGATCACGTGCGTGGCCCGCGTGAGGTTGAGCCCCACCCCGCCGGCCTTGAGCGACAACAGGAACACCGGCACGTCACCGGACTGGAACGACGCCACCAGCTCGTCGCGCCGGTTCGGCCCCACTTCGCCGGACAGCAACGACACCGGCAATCCGCGTTCGGTCAGCCGTCGTTGCAGCAACCGGCACAGCCGCACGTACTGGCTGAACACCAGCACGCTGTCACCCTCGTCGAGGATCACGTCGAGCAGCTCCTCGAACGCCGCGAGCTTGCCCGACCGTCCACTGAGGACACCGCCGCTCTCCTTGAGGAACTGCGCCGGGTGGTTGCAGATCTGCTTGAGCTCCGTGAGCAGCTTCAGCACCTGCCCGCGCCGCTGCACGCCCTGTGCCTCGCGGATCTGCGCGAGATTCTCGCGCACCACGGCTTCGTACAGCGTCGTCTGCTCCGCGGTGAGCGGCACGAACCGGTCCGTCTCGGTCTTGCGCGGCAGCTCCGGCGCGATGTCCGGGTCGGTTTTGCGGCGCCGCAACAGAAACGGGCGCACGGTCGCGGCCAGCCGTTCCGTCGCGGCCCGGTCGTGGTCGCGTTCGATCGGCCGCGCGACCGTGCGCCGGAACTTCTCGAGCGGACCGAGCAGGCCAGGAGTCGTCCAGTCGAGCAGCGACCACAGCTCGGTAAGCCGGTTCTCCACCGGCGTGCCGGTGAGCGCCACGCGCGCGGTGGCGGGCACCTGGCGCAGCTGTTTCGCCGTGGCGGACAGCGGGTTCTTCACGTGCTGCGCCTCGTCGGCCGCCACGAGACCCCAGTCCACTTCGGACAGTGCCGCGCGGTCGCGGCGCACCACGCCGTACGTGGCCAGCACGACCTCGTCGGGCGCCAGGTCGTCGAGGTGCCGGCCGCCGCCGTGGAACCGCCGCACGCGCACGCAGGGAGCGAACTTCGCGAACTCGCGCTCCCAGTTGCCGAGCAGCGACGTCGGGCACACCACGAGCGTGGGCCCGGCGCCGAGCGTGCGGCGGTGCAGATGCAACGCGATGAGCTGGATGGTCTTGCCGAGGCCCATGTCGTCGGCGAGGCAGGCGCCGAGGCCCAGCTCGGTCATCGTGGCGAGCCAGCCGACGCCCGCGAGCTGGTACGGCCGCAGGGTCGCCTCGAGACCGGCCGGCACCCCTGCCGGTTCGGGGGTGCCCGAACGCAGCCGCTCCGCCAGCCCGGCGAGCGCGGGTTGCGCGGCGAACTCGACCCGTTCGCCGTCGAGCTCCAGCTCGCCCGTGAGTGCCGCGGCGAGCGCTTCGGCGCCGGTGAGCTTGCGGCTGCGCCGCGCCCGCACGCGCGCCAGCAGGGCCGGGTCGAGCTTCACCCACTGGCCGCGCAGACGGACAAGTGGCCGCTTGGCCTCGGCGAGAGCGGCGACTTCGTCGTCGGTCAGCTCGGCGCCGTCCAGCGACAGGCGCCAGCGGAACTCCAGCAGGGCCGACAGCGGGAACGCCGGGCCGGCCTCACTCGACGGCGCCTGCGTCGCACTCGCCTTGGCGCGCACCTCCCCGGCGAAGAGATCCTTGGGCCACAACACTTCGATGCCGGCGCCGCCCAGTTCCCGGCCGCCGGGCCCCAGCAGGTCGACGACGTCGTCGTCGGTCAGCGCCAGCTCCGTCGGCGCCGCCTCGGCGAGCACCCGCCCGAGCGGCGGCCACGCCCGCGCGCCACGGCGGAGGCCGAGCAGCAGCTGCGTCTCCACCTGGTCACCGAGCCGCGCGAGCACGGCGTCGGGCGCGTCCCACAGGGTCGCGGCCTCCACGACGAGGCTCGGTTCGAGCGCCGACCGCACGGCCAACACCCCGGCGAACCGCTCGTCGTCGCGGGCTTCGACGCGCAAGATCAACTGCGCGCCCCGCGGTCCGCGGGCGTCCAGTTCGGTGAGCCACGCCGCGCCGTCCGGCCCGATCGGCGTGGGTTCCGCCGCCGCGAACGCCCGATCACCCGCGCCGACCGACGCGGCCGGGCTGCGCACGAGCACGTCGGCCGCCGCGTCCCACAACGCTCGCACCAGCGACTCCGGCGAGTGCAACCGAATGCGCTTCACCCCCGACAACGGCAACGCATGCGCCTCCGGCGGCAACGCCGCGGCCAGGTCCCGCAGCAGCTCCTCGTCGGCCGCGTCGAGCGGCCCCACCCGCCACGAGGCCAGCCCGCCGGGCGTGAGCGCGGGCCGCAACCGCCCGCGCGCCACGAGGTTCACCCCGGCGTTGATCGCCGCCGACCACGCCGCGACGGCCGGGCTCGCGTCGTCGGGCACCACCAGCAGCCGCGGGATGGCCCGCGCCAGCGGCACCAGCCGCGCCGACACCTTCGTGCGCGCGAACTTTCCCCCGCCCGGCAGCACGAGCTCGATCGCGGTGTCCCCCGCGACGTCGTCGCCCCACAGCGCCAGCACGCCTTCTCGCGGCGGATCCGAAGGGAGGTAGATGGCCTGGGTCTGCGCGCCGTACTCCACGGACAGCCACCTTAGGACAGGGGGCCGACAATCTGCTCCGCACGGTGAACCGGTTCGCCGCTTCTCGCACCGTGCGACGCCGGCACACCGCGGCGGTTCAGCGCGGCAGGCCGAGCACCCGTTCGGCGACCGCGGAGAGCAGGATCTGCGTGGTGCCGCCCGCGATGGACAGACAGCGGCTGAGCAGGAACTCGTGGGAGGGCGCGTCACCGGGAAGCAGCGTGGGGTGATGATCCAGCGCGAACTCCGCGACGTCCTGGCGGTGGCGCACGCCGAGCAGTTTCGCGACCGACGATTCCGCGCCGGGGCCCTGGCCGTCGAGGCGGCGCAGGGTGGCGCGCAGATCGAGGACCGAGCAGGCGGTACCCGCGCCGATCAAGGCGCCGAGGCGGTCGCGGTCCAGGTCGGGGCCCGCCCCGGCCAGCAGTGCCTCGACGCCTTCGCCCGCGGCGGAGCCCTTCCCGAGTGCAACGCGTTCGCCGGCGAGGGTCGTGCGGGCCAGGCGCCACCCGGCGCCGGGGTCACCGACGACGTCCGCGTCGGGCACGAAGACGTCGTCGAGGAAAACCTCGTTGAACACGCTGGCGCCGGTGATCTCGCGCAGCGGGCGCGT
Source organism: Amycolatopsis sp. (assembly GCA_035551175.1). GTDB lineage: Bacteria > Actinomycetota > Actinomycetes > Mycobacteriales > Pseudonocardiaceae > Amycolatopsis. Next base: position 131,155 of record DASZNR010000126.1, read on the forward strand.
GGTGATGCCGGGCGAGTGCATGTCCACGAGGAAGTAGGTGATGCCCTTGTGCTTCGGTGCGCCGGGATCCGTGCGGGCGAGGCAGATCGCGCGGTCGGCCTCGTGCGCGAGCGACGTCCACACCTTCTGGCCGGTGAGCCGCCAGCCGCCGTCGACGCGCCGGGCCGCCGTGCGCAGCGCCGCGAGGTCCGAGCCGGCACCGGGTTCGGAGAACAGCTGGCACCACACCAGCTCGCCCCGCAGCGTCGGGCCGACGAACCGCTCGCACTGCGAAGGCGTGCCGTGGGCCAGGATCGTCGGCACGGCCCACGCGCCGATCACCAGATCCGGGCGGCGCACGCCCGCGTCGGCGAGGGCTGCGTCGATGCGCAACTGCTCGGCGGGGCCGGCGTCGCGGCCGTAGGGCTTCGGCCAGTGCGGCGCGAGTAGCCTCTGCTCAGCCAGCGCACCGCGCCGCCGATCCTCCGGCAGCCGCGCGATTTCCCGCGCGAGCGCGGTGATCTCGGGCGAAGTGCCGAGGTCGACATCGAGCGTTCGCCGCTCCCCCGCCAGCGCCAGCTCCGCCGCGCGCCGGCGCCAGGCGGACGAACCGCCGAGCCAGTGCCGCAGTGCCAGCGCCCGCCGCAGGTAGAGGTGCGCGGGATGTTCCCACGTGAACCCGATGCCACCCAGTACCTGCACGCAGTCCTTGGCATTGGCCACAGCCGCGTCGAGTGCCACGGCGGCCGCGCTCGCGACCGCCGCCGCGTGCTGCGGCCCACCTGCCGCCGAGGCCGCGTCCCAGGCGAGCGCCTCCGCCGCTTCGGCGCGGCACAGCATTTCGGCACACAGGTGCTTCACGGCCTGGAATGCCCCGATCACCTGGCCGAACTGCTCGCGCACCTTCGCGTACTCGACCGCCGTGGTCAGGCACCACCGAGCCACCCCGGCCGCCTCCGCGACGGCCAGCGTCGCCGCGAGATCACGCACATCCGGCAGCTCGAGAACGCCGGTCACCGGCACGTGGTCGAAGTGCACGCGCGCGAGCGGGCGCGAGAAATCGAAGGGCGCCAACGGTTCGACCCCCGCTGTGCCGGGCGGAAGCAGGACGTGCCCGCCGGGCACGGGGACGAGCAACCACGCCGCCGCGTCGGCGCCCGGCACCGGTCCCGTCCCGCCGTGGAGCACCCCGTTCTCGTACGGCGCTTCCAACAACACGGCCGCGTGCGCCATCCCGTCCGCGAACCGCTCCCCCAGCCGGCCCAGCGCGAGCCCGGCGACCGCCGTGCCCAGCAACGGCCCGGGCACCAGCGCTTCCGCCGCGGCCGCCAGACCCGTCGCAAGGTCCGCGACACTTCCGCCCGCACCTCCGGCCGACGGCGGCAGAGCGATCCCCAGCAATCCGAGCTTCGCGAATCCATCGGGCACTCCGGCCCCTGCGCCTTCGGCCGCACGGACGGCCGCCACGGGGTCGTGGGCCGCGGCCCAGTCGTGGATCGCGGCGGCGAGCGCCGCCTGTTCACCGGTGAGCGCGACCGCCATCGGGGCCTCCTCGCGGGACGGAACACTACTCGCGAGTGTAGAACGTGTTACAGTTTTTTGGCCAGCGGGTCGGTAGTGGAACGTTTCGCCAGGGAAGGTAGGCTGAGCGCAGAACTGGAACGAGTTCCGCAAAGACGGGAGAAGGCCGATGCCGGGCAAGGCGAAGGCTCCGGCGGCGAAGGCACGCACCGGACTGGGCACGATCGGTGACGAGCTCGGGTCAGCGGCCCAGCGCGACCGCCGTCGCCGCATCATCGACGCCACGCTCCAGCTGGCCTCCAAGGGCGGGTACGACGCCGTGCAGATGCGCGCGGTCGCCGAGAAAGCCGATGTCGCCCTCGGCACGCTGTACCGCTACTTCCCGTCGAAGATCCACCTGCTCGTGTCCGGGTTGGCCCGGCAGTTCGAGCGGGCGCAGGAAAAGCTTGAGCGCGCGGCGATCCCGGGCGACACGCCCGCCGAGCGGCTGATGTTCGTGCTGGGCCGCAACACGCGGCTCATGCAACGCGACCCCCACCTGACCGAGGCGATGGTGCGCGCGTTCATGTTCGCGGACACCTCCGCCGCCGCGGAGGTCGAGCTCGTCGGGCGGCTCATGGAGGACATGTTCGCGCAGGCCATGGGAATCGCGGAGCCGACGGAGTCCGACCGCGACGTCTTCCACGTCGTCGCCGACGTGTGGATGGCCAACCTCGTCGCATGGGTCACCCGGCGCGCCTCGGCCGCCGACGTCGCGAACCGGCTGGAACTTTCCGTGCGCCTGCTGCTCGACAAGTGAGACCCGCGAGCGGGCCCCACTTGCCCGCGGCACTCAGGCGGTGAGTTTCGGCAGCACCTGCGAGCCGAACACGTCCAGGAACTGTTCCTGGTTGCGTCCGACGTTGTGGATGTAGATGCGGTTGAAGCCAGCGTCGATGTACTTCTGCAGCGAGGCACGGTGCACGTCGGGGTCCGACGAGATCACCATGCGGCCCTCGAAGTCCTCGCGCCGCACCAGTTTCGCCATCTGCGCGAAGTCGAACGGCGAGCGCACGTCGGCCTTCGGGAACTTCATGCCGCCGTTCGGCCACTGGTCGATCGCGTTGTCCCAGGCGGTCTGCTCGTCCTCGGCCCACGACAGGTGCACCTGCAGCAGCTTCGGCATCTCGTCGCCGTTCTTCCCGGCCTTCTTCGCACCGGCGTTGAAGTTCTCGAGGATCCCGGCCAGCTTGTCGATCGACGCACCCGGCGTGATGAGCCCGTCGGCCAGCTCGCCGGTCTTACGCGAGGTGTACGGTCCGGCTGAGGCGATGTACACCGGCGGCGGCACGTCCGGCAACGTCCACATCCGCGTGGTGTGCAGCTTGAAGAATTCGCCGCTGTGCTTGACGTCCTTGCCGGTGAACAGCTTCCGGATCACTTCGAGCGCCTCGAACATGCGCCGCACCCGCTCCGGAGCCTCCGGCCAGTAACCGCCGATGATGTGCTCGTTGAGCGCCTCACCCGAACCGATCCCGAGCCACGTCCGGCCCGGGTAGGTCGCCTCAAGCGTCGCGGCCGCCTGCGCGACCATCGCCGGGTGCAGCCGGAACGACGGACACGTCACCCCGGGCCCGAGGTCACCGGTCGTGTTCTCGGCCAGCGACGCCAGCACGCTCCACACGAACGAAGCCTGCCCCTGCTGCGGCACCCACGGCTGGAAGTGGTCCGCCGCCATCTGTCCCGAGAAACCCCGCTCCTCCGCCGCCTTCGCGAGCTCGATCGACTCGCGTGGCGAGAACTGCTCCAGCGCGGCCGCCAGGCCGATTTGCACGTCAGTCACGCGTTATCCGCTCCTTCACCGGTCTTTCCCGACGACCTCGTCGAGGTCGTCGGGCCTGCTCGAGGCTATCCGCTTCGGGCCGCCTGCCGAGCCGGAGCGTGACGCGCTCCACCCCCGGCTCCGACGCCAGCCTCCAGCAGCGCATCGTTTCTGAACCCGCTCCGGCACCCACGGAATCCGGCGTCGGGATACCGGCGGGGACAGCTCTCGCACGGGCTCCGGGTACCACCGCGCGTCGACGCCGGGCTCCCGGACGGTACCGGCGAGTACGTCCGGCCGGACGTGCTCGCCGGTACCGAAGCTGAAGATCCCGAACCTCATGCGCTCATCGAACCACGGCTCAGCGATGGTCCGCCGCCAGCCGCGCGAGGTCGTCGAGCGCCTCGAGCGTCTCGTCCTCCGGCAGCGTCGGCAGCAGGAACGTGTAGCGCTCCACGCCGGCTTCGGCGAACCGCTTGACGACGTCGGAGTCGGCCGGACCGCCGAAGACGCTGAACGGCACATTCGTGCGGCCCTGTTCGCCCAGCCACTCGCGGACGCGGCGGATCTCGTCGCCCTTGGTCTGTGCGCGAGGCAGCCACGCGTCGCCGAGTCGGGCCAGGCGGGTGAGCGCGGCCGGGCTCTCGCCACCGACGTAGATCGGCGGGTGCGGTGTCTGCACGGGCTTGGGCCACGCGAAGATCGGGTCGAAGTCGACGTACTTGCCGTGGTACTCCGCTTCGTCCCGGGTCCAGATGGCCTTGAGCGCTTCGAGCTGTTCGTCGATCAGCGCGCCGCGGGTCTTCGGGTCGGTGCCGTGGTTGGCCATCTCCTCACGGTTCCAGCCCACCCCGACGCCGAACGCCACCCGTCCGCGCGACACCAGATCGAGCGACGCGACCTCTTTCGCCGTGTGGATCACGTCGCGCTGGATCAGCAGCGCGATGCCCGTGCCCAGCACGAGATCCGACGTGTTCACCGCGGCCGCCGTCAGCGCGACGAACGGGTCGAGCGTCCGCTTGTACTTTTCCGGGAGATCGCCACCGCCCGGATACGGGGTGAGGCGGCTCACCGGGATGTGCGAGTGCTCGGCGAGGAACAGCGAGTCGAAACCCCGCTCTTCCATCGCCTCACCCAGCACATCGGGTCGGATGCCTTCGTCGGTCACGAACGTGGAGATCCCGAAGTCCATGATTCGTTCTACCCGATGGCGGGCCGGGGTATTCCGGCGGAGCGGTTCGGGTTGACAACGTCGAGCCACCGAGCGCAGCATGACGTTAATCTCATCACCCGTTGAATACAGGGGCTGTCGTGACCGAACCGGGCATGCGCGTCGAAGACGTCGATTTCGAACAGGTCTACCGTGGTGACACACCGCTCGGCCACCGGGTCCCGTGGGACCTCGGCGCTCCCCAGCCTGCCGTCGTCGCGCTGGCCGAGGCCGGCGAATTCACTGGAGAAGTGCTCGACGTCGGCTGCGGGCTCGGTGACAACGCCGTGTTCCTGGCCTCACGCGGACTGCGCGTCACCGGGCTCGACGGCGCGCCGTCGGCGCTGGCGCAGGCCCGCGACCGCGCCGCGGTCGTGGGGGCGGACGTCACCTTCGCGCTCGCCGACGCCACGAAACTCGAGGGCTGGGAAGGCCGCTTCGACACGGTGCTCGACAGCGCGCTCTATCACTGCCTGCCGGAACCGAAGCGGCACGAGTACGCGGCCGCGCTGGCTCGCGCGACGCGGCCAGGGGCCCGGCTGCACCTGTTCGCCTTCTCGCAGAGCGTGCCGAGCACGTTTCCCGGGCCGTTCCGGATCACCGAGGCGGATCTCGGGGCGACGATCGGGCGGCACTGGACGATCGACGCCATCGAGCCCGCGGAGTACACCACCTCATTGACCTCGACCGAGCTGCGCGCGAGCGCGCGCTCGTTCGCCGGTGACGACGACGTCGATCTCTCCGAACTCGACCGCCTCGGCACCGACGAGGACGGGCAGATCCTCGTCCCCGTCTGGCACCTGAGCGCGCACCGCGCCTGACCGGACTCGGCCGCGCTCAGACGTTGCGCCGGTACTGCCCGCCGACCTCGAAGAACGCGTCGGTGATCTGACCGAGCGTGCACACCCGGGCGGCGTCCATCAGCACCCCGAACAGGTTGCCACCGCGCGTGGCGGCCTCGCGCAGCGCCTTGAGGGCCTGCTGGGCCTCCTCCCGGTGGCGGTACTGGAAGTCGGACAGCCGCTCGAGCTGGGAAACCTTCTCGTCCTCGGTCGCGCGAGCCAGTTCGACCTCGACCTCGTCCTCGCCGGCGTGCGGGTTGCGGAAGGTGTTGACGCCGATGATCGGCAGCGAGCCGTCGTGCTTCTTGCGCTCGTAGAGGATCGACTCGTCCTGGATCTTGCCGCGCTGATAGCCGGTCTCCATCGCGCCGAGGACACCGCCTCGCTCGGAGATCCGGTCGAATTCGGTCAGCACGGCTTCTTCGACCAAGTCGGTCAGCTCGTCGATGATGAACGAACCCTGCAACGGGTTCTCGTTCTTCGACAGACCCCATTCCTTGTTGATGATCATCTGGATCGCCATCGCGCGGCGCACCGACGACTCGCTCGGCGTGGTGATCGCCTCGTCGTAGGCGTTGGTGTGCAAGGAGTTCGCGTTGTCGTACAGCGCGCACAGCGCCTGCAGCGTGGTGCGGATGTCGTTGAAGCTCATCTCCTGTGCGTGCAACGAGCGGCCCGAGGTCTGCACGTGGTACTTGAGCTTCTGCGACCGCTCGTTCGCACCGTAGCGGTCCCGCATCGCCACCGCCCAGATCCGCCGCGCCACCCGCCCGAGCACCGAGTACTCGGCGTCCATGCCGTTGGAGAAGAAGAACGACAGGTTGGGCGCGAAATCGTCGATGTCCATACCGCGCGCGAGATACGACTCGACGTAGGTGAAGCCGTTGGAGAGCGTGAACGCCAGCTGCGAAATCGGGTTCGCGCCGGCCTCGGCGATGTGGTAGCCGGAGATGGAGACGGAATAGAAGTTGCGCACCCCGTGCTCGATGAACCACTCCTGGATGTCCGCCATCATCCGCAGGCTGAACTCCGTGGAGAAGATGCAGGTGTTCTGGCCCTGGTCTTCCTTGAGGATGTCGGCCTGCACGGTGCCGCGCACGTTCTTCAGCGTCCACTCGCGCAGCTCGGCGGCTTCGGCGTCCGACGGTTCGCGGCCGTGCTCGTCGCGGAACGCGGCGAGCTTCTGGTCGATCGCGGTGTTGAGGAAGAACGCGAGGATCGTCGGCGCCGGCCCGTTGATCGTCATCGACACCGACGTGTTCGGCGCCGTGAGATCGAACCCGTCGTAGAGCACCTTCATGTCGTCGAGCGAGGCGATCGAGACGCCGGACGTGCCGACCTTGCCGTAGATGTCCGGGCGCGTGTCCGGGTCGTGGCCGTAGAGCGTCACGGAGTCGAAGGCCGTGGACAGGCGCTTGGCCTCGGAGTCGGCCGACAGCAGCTTGAACCGGCGGTTGGTGCGGAACGCGTCGCCCTCGCCGGCAAACATGCGAGCCGGGTCCTCGCCGTCGCGCTTGAACGGGAACACGCCCGCGGTGTAGGGGAAGTAGCCCGGGAGGTTTTCCCGGCGCAGGAAGGAAAGCAGCTCACCGGGGTCGCTGTAGCGCGGCAACGCGACACGTGGAACCCGGTTGCCCGACAACGTGTCGCGCCACAGCTGCGTGTGCAGCTCCTTGTCCCGGACCTTCACCACCAGCTCGTCGCCGCGGTATTCCTCGGCGAGCGCGCGGAACCGCTCCAGCAGCTGGTTCGTGTCACCGTCCACAGCGGACTCGGCGGCGGCGAGCAGGCCGTCGAGCGCATCGGTCGACACGTCCACTTCCGACAGCGCGGCCTTCGCGGCGGCGAGGTGCTCGCGCCGGCGGACGGCGGCGACCTGCTGATCGGTCTTCTCGTGGTAGCCGCGCACCGTGTCGGCGATCTCCGACAGGTACCGCACGCGGTTGCCGGGGATGATCATGCTGGCGTCGGTGGACACCTTGCCCTCGACGGCAGGCAGCACACCGCTCGACACCGAGAGCCCACGTTCGGCCAGCGTGTCGCGCAAGTACTGATACAGCGCGGTCACCCCGTCGTCGTTGAACTTCGCGGCGCTCGTGCCGTACACCGGCATGTCCTCGGGCCCCTCGGAGAAGGCTTCGCGGTTGCGCACCAGCTGACGCGCGACGTCGCGGCGTGCGTCTTCGGAGCCGCGGCGCTCGAACTTGTTGATGGCGACGACGTCGGCGAAGTCGAGCATGTCGATCTTCTCCAGCTGCGACGCGGCACCGAACTCGGGCGTCATCACGTACAGCGATTCGTCCACGTAGTCGACGATTCCGGCGTCGCCCTGGCCGATGCCCGGTGTTTCGACGATCACGAGGTCGTAGCCCGCGGCCCGGCACGCGAGGATCGACTCCCGCAGCCCGATGGGGATCTCACCACCGGCCGTGCGCGTGGCGATGGAGCGAAAGTACACCGATGCCGTGCCATTGCCTCCGGGGTGAGCGGACCCGTTGTCGAGGCAGTTCATCCGGATGCGGTCGCCGAGCAGCGCGCCCCCGCCCTTGCGCCGCGACGGGTCCACGGCGAGTACCGCGATCCGCAGCTTGTCTTCCTGGTCGAGGCGGAACCGGCGGACGAGCTCGTCCGTCAGCGACGACTTGCCGGAACCACCGGTGCCGGTGATGCCGAGCACGGGCACCGGGTGCTTCGCGGCGGCCTCGGTGATGGCGGTGAGCCATTCGTCGGGCAGCTTTTCCCGCTGCAGCTGCGTGATCACGCGCGCGAGCGCCGGTACGTCACCCGAAAACAGCTTGTCGATCGACGCGGGCGGCTGCGCGGCGAGGTCGAAGTCGCAGGCCTTGATCATCGAGTTGATCATGCCCGGCAGGCCCATCTCGTAGCCGTCTTCGGGTGAGAAGATCCGCGCCACCCCCCGCGAGTGCAGCAGGTCGATCTCCTCACGGACGATCACGCCGCCTCCGCCGCCGAACACCTTGATGTGCCCGGCGCCGCGCTCGCGCAGCAGCTCCACGAGGTAGGAGAAGTACTCGACGTGCCCGCCCTGGTACGCGGAAATGGCGATGCCCTGCACGTCCTCGGTGATGGCGGCCGTGGCCACCTCGTCGACCGAACGGTTGTGTCCGAGGTGCACCACCTCGGCGCCCTGCGACTGCAGGATCCGCCGCATGATGTTGATCGACGCGTCGTGCCCGTCGAAAAGGCTCGACGCGGTGACGAACCGGACCGGGTTCTCGGGACGGTACAGGTCGCTGCTCATACCCTCCAAAATACTTGGACTTCCTACTATTGGAAACCCGAGCTGCGGTGACGCGCCTCTCAAGCTTTCCCGCACAACGCTTGACGACGGGCAGCTAGGCGCTATATTCAATCAACAGGTTAAACAACCAAGTGATTGAGTACAGATGGCGACCGATCAGCTCAGCACCACGTTCGCCGCACTGGCGGACCCGACGCGCCGCGCCATCCTCGCCCGGCTTTCCCAGGGCGAAGCGACGGTGAACGAGCTGGCCGAGCCCTTCGAAATGAGTCTGCAGGCCGTGTCGAAGCACCTGAAGGTGCTCGAGCACGCCGGCCTCATCACCCGCGGGCGCTCGCGGCAGTGGCGCCCGTGCCGCCTCGAAGCGCGGCCGCTCGAACGCGTCGCCGACTGGGTCGGCGAATACCGAAAGTTCTGGGAAGCGGGCTTCGACCGCCTGGACGAGCACCTGCGGCTTTTGCAAGAGCCCCGGAAGGAGACCGAGTCATGACTCAAGAGGAATTGACCATCACCCGCGTGTTCGACGCCCCGCAGGAGCTCGTGTACCGGGCCTGGAGTGAGCCGGACCAGCTCGCGCGCTGGCTCGGCCCGCAGGACTTCGCCGCCTCGGTGCCGACGCTGGACCTGCGGACCGGCGGCGCGTGGCGGGCTCGCATCCACAGTGAAAAACACGGCGTCGAGCGGTGGATGCAGGGCACCTACCGTGAGATCAGCCCACCGGACCGGCTCGTGTTCACGTTCTCGTGGGACGACCCGGGGGACGTGGTCGGCGAAACCGTCGTCACGGTCACGTTCGCCGCCGTCGGCGACAAGACCGAGATGACGTTCCACCAGGCCCCGTTCCCGAGCGAAGAGCAGAGCGCCGCCCACACCGAGGGCTGGAACTCCACGTTCGAAGACCTCGCCCGCTACCTCAAGGACGCCCGATGACCACCTCACTCCCCCGCGTCGTGTCCGCCCAAGAGTGGCAAACCGCGCGCGAAGCCTTGCTGGTCAAGGAAAAAGCACTCATGAAGGAGCAGGATCACCTCGCCGCCGAGCGGCGGCGGCTGCCGATGGTGCGCTACGACAAGACGTACGAGTTCACCTCGGCCACCGGCAAGAAGAGTCTGCCCGACCTGTTCGAAGGCCGGCGCCAGCTGATCGTCTACCACTTCATGCTGCATCCCGGTGACGAAGCGGGCTGCCCCGGCTGCTCGATGGTCGTGGACAACGTGCCGCACCTGGCGCACCTCAACGCGCGGGACGTCACGTTCACCGTGACCGCGCCGGCGACCCTCGCGGAAATCCAGCGCTACAAGACCCGCATGGGCTGGGACGTGCCGTGGGTTTCGGCGTACGGCAGCGACTTCACCGAAGACTGCGGCGTCGGCCGGTTCTTCGGCGTGAGCGTGTTCCTCCGCGACGGCAGCGACGTCTACCGCACCTATTTCACGTCCGGCCGCGGCGCCGAGACGTTCCTGGCTTCGCACCGCTATCTGGACATCACACCACTGGGCCGGCAGGAGGCGTGGGAAGAGGAGTCTCGTGGCTCCGACGAGCCGGGCGGTTGGTGGCGAAGGCACGACGAATACCACACAGCCGAGCACTGAGCAGGCGAGCACTGAACAGGCGAGCACTGGGCAGGTGCCGGGCACACCGCGTCGTCCGGAGCCTTCGGGATCGGTTGTGTCCGGTCACGCCGGGCCGCTCCGACCCTAGGGTGAAGGACGTCCACAGGGGACGTCGCCGGAGTGAGGGGTCGCGCCATGGCTGACCTGCTGTTCTACGTCCACGTTTCGCTCGACGGCTGCGTCGAGGGGCCGAACGGAGAATTCGACTGGCCGGTGATGGGAACCGAGCTGTCGGCTCAATCACAGGCACTGTCCGACCGCGCCGCCGTGTTCGCCTACGGGCGGCGGGTGTGGGACATGATGGCGAGCTACTGGCCACAGGTGGAGTCCCTGTCGGACGATCCCCACGACCTGGCGTTCGCACCTGTGTGGCGCGCGAAGCCGAAGGTCGTGTTCTCGCGCACGCTCACCGAGCCCGGATGGCGCACCGAGGTGCTCAGCGGCGACCTCGCCGAAGAGGTGGCGGCGCTGAAAGCCCGCTACGACAACGACATTCTGCTCATGGGCGGCGCCGACTTGGCGGCCCAGCTGGGCCGGTTGGGGCTGATCGACGAGTACCACGTGGTCGTGCACCCGGTGGTGCTGGGCGGCGACAAGCGTCCGTTCGCCGTCGGCACCGAGCGGCTCGGCCTGCGGTTGCTGGAGTCGCGCGTGATCGACGGATCCGTGGTGCTGCTGCGGTACCGCCGGGTCACCGCGTGACGAGGTGACCCGGCGGTGTCGTCAGTGCAGTCGACGGCACGGTCGTCAGCGTGCGGCTTTGGCCGCCCGCAGCGCGATCCACTGCCGCATGGCGTATTCGACGAGCGTGATCAGCGTCTGCTTCGTCGACTCGCGCTCCCGGGCGTCGCAGCGGACGATCGGGATGCTCGGGTCGATCGACAGGGCCTCGCGCACGTCGTTGATGTCGTGCTCCAGCACGCCGTCGAACGTGTTGACGCCGACGATGTAGGGCAGGCCGCGATCTTCGAAGAAGTCGATCGGGGCGAACGAGTCCGCCAGGCGGCGGGTGTCCGCGAGCACGACGGCGCCGATCGCACCGCGCACCAGGTCGTCCCACATGAACCAGAAGCGCTGCTGGCCCGGCGTGCCGAACAGGTACAGGATCAGGTCGGCGTCGAGCGATACGCGGCCGAAGTCCATGGCGACCGTGGTGGTCGTCTTGTTCGGAGTCTGATCGAGATTGTCGATGCCGCGGCTCGCGTCGGTCATCATCGCCTCGGTGGTGAGCGGAACGATTTCCGACACCGAACCCACGAAGGTCGTCTTGCCCGCGCCGAAGCCGCCCGCCACCACGATCTTCGCCGATGTCATGGTCGGGGGTGCGGTTTCCCGCGGTGCCTTAAAGCCGACGGAGTCCACTCAAAACCCTTTCCATCAACATCAAGTGTGCTTCGGCGCCGTCGTTGCCCGAAATCGTCCGGTGCACGGTGACGAGACCGGCGTCGGCCGCGTCACTGATCAGCACCCTGGCGACACCCACAGGCACCCGCAGGGCCGCCGCAACCTCGGCGACCGAGCGCGGGGTCCGGCACTCTTCCATGATCGAGATACTCTCGATCTGCTCCGCTGCCGCCTCGGGGAAGCCCCCCGCGGCGACCTGGTCATTGGTGGAGATCAGCGTCTCCAGCTCGAGCGCGTAGTTCGCCCGGGTCCGGCCGCCGGTGAGAGCGTACGGCCGCACGATGGAGGTCTCCTCGCCCGGGTCCACCTGCTCGGGCCGGTCGGGGCGCGTGAACGCGGCGGGCATCACGAACTCGCCGCTCGGCGGTCCGGGGTCGAAAAGCCCGCCTGGTCTGGGCCCGTCCGCGTCGGTACTGCCCGGTGGAGAGACTAGAGAGGTCACACGATCTCCTAATTCGGCCGGCGGCTGGGGTGGTGGTGCCGCCGACGGTTCCTCCGCCGCGTGCGCTCCGGGGGAGGCGGGCGGGGGTTCGGGGGACTGGGGCTCCTTGCTCTTCTTCCGCTTCTTGCGCGAGCGGGCCGAATCGAGGCTGAAAGCGTTGAGAACGTCGGCGAAGGTGCCGTCCGCGTCGTCGCGGGCAGCATCGGGTGCCCCCGCGCGCGGAGGCTCGCTGCCGTCTTCGGGCTCTCCGCCGAATAATCCGGGCCCCGTGCTCATGGCGTAATCATCCCACCGGTTCGCCGATCAGCGAGCCGCCGGCGCCCTGCAGTTGCGCACGGAGTTCGGGAGTGAGGATCTGCCCGACGCGATCGACGAGCATGGTCATCTCGTAGGCCACCTGGCCGATGTCGCAGTTCGGCGCCGCGAGGCAGGCGAGGCAGGAACCGTCGCTGATCGACATGAGGACCATGATGCCGAGCTCCATCTCGACCACGGTCTCGTTCACCGCACCGGCCTCGAAACAGCGCGCCGCGCCCTGCGTCAGGCTCACGAGCCCCGACGCGACGGCGGCGAGCTGGTCCGCGCGGTCCAGCGGCAGCCGGTTCGACGCCGTGAGCAGCAGTCCGTCGGCCGACACCACCACGGCGTGCGCCACGCCAGGGACCCGCTCGGCGAAGTCGTTCACCAGCCAGCCGAACTGATTCTGCTGCGGCTGTGCCGTATTCGGCGAGGTCATTCACCCTCCAGTTTTTCGTGGTTGGTCTCGGCGGCCTGCGCGGTCCGGTGCCGGCCGCGCTGGATGCCCTGCTGGAAACTGCTCAGGCGGCCGCGCACGTCGTGCGCGTCGCGGGTCGGACGGGGGTTCGCCGCGCCCGAGGGCGGTGGAGCGCTGCCGGGAAGCAGCTGTTCGCCTCGGCGGCGCCTGGGCAATCCCGCGGCAGTGAACGACGTGGGTGTCGACTGGGACACCGATTGCACCGTCCGCCAGCCCTCGTCGGACCCGAACGCCCATTCGGTGGCTGGTGGTGTCGCCGCCGCTGCCGCCGCGGCGGCCTCCAGATTCGCGACGGCGGCCGGTACCTGCGCCGGATCCACCGCGGGCGGGCCGGGCGGCAGATTCGTCGACGCCGGGCGCCGCGTCGGCAGCGAATCGGGCTTCGCCGGTCGCTGTGGGTCCGGGCGGCGCTGCGGCAGGGTGCCGTTGCCAGTGGTGTTTTCGGTGGGCCTGGTGGTTTTGGTGGTTCCGGTGGGCTGGGTGGGCGCAGACCAGGTCCCGTGCGGGTCGAACGCCGGGGGCACGGGCTCGTCGGCCTGTTGCGACGTCGCCGGAGCCGTGGTGCGGAACGCGCCGGCTACGTCGGCCCTGCCACCGGTCGTCTGGTCCTGGCTGGCCCCGCCGTCCTGTGCTTCCGTCGCGGTCCGGAAGACGCTGTCCGGACACGTCCGCTCCGCCGGGGCCCGGCCGTCCGCGTCGCCGTCTCGCGGGACGTCGTCTTCGAACGCGGCCGCTTCGCCGGGCTGTCCCTGCGACCCATCTCCGCCCCGGGGCACCGACCCCGACGGCGTCAGATCCTCCGAATCCGGCGTGCCGCCGGGTGCGGCCGCGATCCCGGACCGATCGGCCGCGGGGTCACCACTGGGCGACGCCGGCGGAGTCTGCACATCCCGAGTCGCTTCGCCGTGGAAAGCGGCGGCCGCACCCGGCTGATCAGCCGCGGTGTCTCCGGCTTGCGCCGCCGGCCTCGACGGAGCCTGGTCCGCCGCTTCCTGGTCAGGTTCCGGCGCGAACACCGCCGGCACCTGGGCGCCCGGGGCCGGCGTGTCCGCGAACGCGGTGGCCGCACCCGGCTGGTCCGCCGAGGGGGGAACGTCGCCCGGCGTCGCAGTGAAGTCGGACTTAGGGAAGTCCGACGCAGAGAAGACGGACGGAGTCGCGGTGCCGTCGAGTGCGGCGGCGATACCTGAGCGGCCCGGCTGATCCGTCTCGTCCGGAGTGGCCGGCGCGGCACCGGGAGCCGGAGTATCGACGAGGCCGTCGCGGACGTCCTGGCGGCCACGGTTCACACCGCGCTGGAAGCTGGTCAGGCGGCCGCGCACGTCGGCCGGATCGCGGACGGGCAGGCCCGGCTTCGCGGGCTCCTCGGTGCTTTCGGCCGGCGCCTGGTCGGCCGTCGCGCTGCCCGGCATGAGCTGCTCGCCGCGGCGGCGGCGCGGAAGGCCTGCCTTGGTGAACGCGGTCGGCTCGACCTGGGACACGGCCTGGACGGTGCGCCAGTTCTCGTCGCTCGCGAAGTCCCACTTGCGTTCGTCCGTCTCCGGCCTGGTGACCGCCGTGGCGTCGGGCGGGTCCGAAACAGGCGCGCCGGCCGAGGCACCGGAAGCCGCCGGCGTGTCCGAAGTGGACCCGGCAGGGGGCGCGGGTGAGCGGAACCAGGCCGAGAGCATTTCGTCGAAGATCGGCGTGTTCTCGACCGTCGTCTCGGCGGCGGTCGGCGGCGGGACGTCCGGCACCTTCTGTGCGGCCTCGTTCCACCAGTCGCTCAGTGTGGTTCCGTTGGCCGAGAACAGGTCCTTGCCCGACGGCAGGTCGTCCCGGCGCTGCGGTTCCGCCTCGGGCCGCGTCTCGGGCGCGGGTTCGGGCCGCGGCGGCGGCACGTCCACGACCTGCGGCATCGGGGGCACCGGCGCGGGCGGGGGTGGCGGCGCGTCGTCCCGTGGGATCGGGCTGAACAGCGCGGTCCCGGAGATCTCCAGATCCGACGGCGGTCGCGCGCCCGGATCGATGGTGTGCCCGTTCGCGTACCCGGCGAGGTCGGTCGCCGAAGGCCACTGCTGGTCGCCGGCTTCGCCGACCGGCTGTGCCGGCGAGGTCACACCGGGGCGCGCCGACCCGTTGACCGGGCGCTGGCGACGAGGCAGGCCGTTCGTGCTCGCGGGCGGCGCGGCCAGGCTGCCGAAAGGACCGGTCTGGTCCACGGCAGCACCGGTCATGACCAGTTCCGGCGGCACCACGACCGTGGCGCGCACGCCGACGATGTCCTTGCCGCCGTGGAGCGAAACGCCGATCCGGTGGCGTCCGGCCAGGCGGCCGACCACGAACAAGCCCATGCGGCGCGAGGTCGCGAGATCGACCGAACCGGCCTCGGTGAGCCGGCCGTTGGCCTCGACCACCTCGTACTCGTTCATGCCGATGCCCTTGTCGATGATGTCGACGTTGAGCGAACCGTCCTCGGCCAGGCGCGTCGCCACGGTCACCTGCGTCTCCGGCGCGGAGAACGCGGTCGCGTTGTCGAGCAGCTCTGCGATCAGGCGCTGGACGTCGCTCGCGGCGAACCCGACGATCTTCACCGCCGGCGGCTGCTGCACCGAAACTCGCTGGTACTGCTCGATTTCCGACACCGCGGCACGCAGCACGTCGTGCGCCGACACCGGCATGCCCGAGCGGCGGCCGGGCTCGGCGCCGGAGAGGACCATGAGGTTCTCGTTGTTGCGGCGCATCCGTGTGGCGAGGTGGTCGAGCTGGAACAGCGTCGCCAGCTGGTCGGCGTCTTCCTCGTCGCGCTCGAGCCGCTCGATCAGCTGCAGCTGGCGCTGCACGAGACTCTGGCTGCGGCGCGACAGGTTGACGAACACGCTCGAATAGCCGGCGCGCATCGCGGCCTGCTCGGTCGCGAGCTTGAGCGCCTGGCTGTGCACCTTCTCGAAGGCACGCGCGACTTCACCGATCTCGTCGTGGACCCGGACGGCCACCGGCTCGACCTCGACGCTCTGCGCGCGGCCCTCCTGGATGTTGCGCACGGCGTCGGGCAGATCCTTTTCGGCGACGTCGAGCGCGCTGCGGCGTAGCGTTTTCAGCGACTTCAGCATCTGGCGCGTGATGATGAAGACGACGGCCGCAGCGGCGATCAGTGCGGCGAACAGCAGCACGGCGAGCAGACCGGCACTGCTGCTGGCGTCATCGACCAGCGCGGCCGACGCGCTGGTCGCCTCGTTGCTGAGCCGGTTGCCCACGTCGGTCAGCTGGTTCACGACGGCGCCGGACGAGGAGTTCCACTCCTGCGCCGGAATCTTGGCGAGCCCCTGGTCACTGGTCGCGCCCTGCTCGCCCAGCACGATGCCGACCATGCGCTTGCGGTCGTAGGCGGTGTCGGGCTTGAGCGTGCTGTCGAGGTCCTGGCGCTGCGGCACGGTGGCGGCGGCGGTGAAGTCGTCGATGCGGTCGTCGTAGCGCAGCTCGGCGTCGCGGATGTCGCTCAGCTGCTGGTCGGTGAGCTTGCCCTGCGCGATGCCGTAGGACACGAGCGCCTGGCTGACCGACACCTGTTCCTTGGCCGCTTCGAGGTCGTGCAGCGCGCTCGGCGTGCCGCCCAGCGCATCGGCGCTCGCACCCGCGGCGACCGCGGTGTCGGCGCCGATGAGGGCCTCGGTGACGGCGTTGTAGTCGCTCACCGCTTCACCCGCGTCGAGCAGGCCGGCCCCGACCTGCTGACGGATCACGGCGATCTCGTTGACCTGCGCCGTGGCCGAGTTGACCGCGCCGGACACGCTGGATTCGGACGCGCCGACGCGGTTGGCGGCCGTGAGGAACGGGTCGATGGCCGCGTCGGTGGCCGCGCGGGCCGACTTGAGATCGGGTGAGACGCCGGACGCGCCCATGGCGAGCTGCGCGGCGGTGAGCGTGCGTTCCTTCTGCAGGTCGTCGGTCAGCTTGCGCAGCTGTGTGCTCAGCCCGACCAGCTTGTCGATCCGCTCGTAGTCGCCGGAGCGGCTGACCTGCCCGACGATGGCCGTGACGCCCAGCACCAGCGCGAGGACGATGGGGACCAGCGTCACCGCCGCGAGCTTGACGGGAATGCTCCAGTCGCGCCAGCGCAGCGCGGCACGCCAACTCGAGGACCGGCTCGGGCGCCGGGGTGGCCGGCCGAGCAGCTTCTCGACGGGCACTTGGCCTTCTCCTGCAACGGTCACGAAAGTGACTCCCTGTCCCGCGTCGTGGTTGCCCGTGGGCGGTGTCCGGCATTCCGCCGACCCGCGCGATCGACCCCACTGAGGCACGCCAGTGCCGACCTCTCACCGTGTTCACCGGCGTGCTGCTTCCCGGGACTTTGCACGTGCACGGCGCAAGTTGCGTACTGCACGGCGGTGGTCGAAGTCAACTTGTCTTTGCCTATCGATCGCTGCGGTCAGCTGGGCCAAAGAATCGTACACCAATCCTCGCCGAGGCTATTGTGTTCGGCTTCGGACGGCTGACCTGGGAAAAGGCGATTCGGCCCAGGCCAGGGGTCCAGGATTCGAGCCACAACTGGCCTGAAGAGAGAATTCTGGTTACCGGTTGCTCGGGGTCATGCCGTCGACCCGTCACCCAATCAGCCCACGGAGGGTAGTCGAATCCCACAGGAGGCCTACGGAGCGTGCCCCCAACGGGTGGGACGACCACGAAGTTGAACCCGATGTTGTGGTCTCGCAGCGACTCGCCGCCCGAAGCGGTGATTTCTCTCCCGTTCAGGCATCGTCCAGTGGATCCCCTCGCCAACCTCGGTCGAACGACGCCGCGCCAGGGCCTCGACCACGCAATTCGACTACCGGGTGTCACGACATTCGTCCGACCATTGCCCGACTGTCAACCATTTGCCGCAGTGTTGCTCAGCTGCGATAACGACACGTGACATTCGCCCTCACTCTCCCAGTGATCTGTTCGTGATCTTCAGCAGACCTGCCTTTTCGTGCATTTTCTGCTGCAAAACGAATTCCGGAGAGGGCACCGTGGAACCGCCTTTTTCCGGGGTGAGAGGGCGTCGTTACTATGGCCGCCTCCCACACCGCAAGGGCAATCCGGGTGCCACTCGACCAAGACGCACCCGGCCGGGCCACCACCACGGACACGCAAGTTGCCGGAGGCACCCATGCACAACGTCGCGCCCACCCCCGCGACGGGAACCCCGCTCGCAGAGACCGGCAATATGCCGGCCATGTTCGCCCGTGAGGGCGCGGAGCCGGAGCCGGCGATCCGGCGCGGCCCCGACTACCCCCTCATCCAGCGAAGCCCGGAGTTCACCTCCCTGCGCAAGCAGTTGCGCCGGTTCGTCTTCCCGATGAGCGTGGCCTTCTTCGTCTGGTACCTGACGTACGTCGTGCTGGCCGCGTACGCGAACAGCTTCATGAGCATGCAGGTGTTCGGCATGGTCAACGTCGGCATGTTGCTCGGCCTCGGGCAGTTCGTCACCACGGCGGTGATCACCTTCGTGTACGTCCGCTTCGCCAACCGCGAGGTCGACCCCCGGGTGGCCGAACTACGGGCACGCGCCGCCGTGACGGAAGGACCCCGCCAGTGACCTCCACCGCGCTCGCCGAAAGCGCGCCGGGCAGCAACCCACTCGTCAACACGGGCGTGTTCGCCCTGTTCGTGGCGATCACCCTGTTCGTGGTCTACCGGGCGGGCAACCGCGGCAAGAAGACCACCGCCGACTACTACGCGGCGGACAGCACGTTCACCGGGCGGCAGAACGGCATCGCGCTGTCCGGCGACTTCCTTTCCGCCGCGTCGTTCCTCGGGATCGCGGGCGCCATCGCGATACACGGCTACGACGGTTTCCTCTACTCGATCGGCTTCCTCGTCGCCTGGCTGGTCGACCTGCTGCTGATCGCGGAGCTGCTGCGCAACACGGGGCGCTTCACGATGGGCGACGTGCTGAGCTTCCGCATGAAGCAACGGCCAGTGCGCGCCGCGTCGGCAACCTCGACGCTCGTGATCTCGTTCTTCTACATGCTCGCGCAGATGGCCGGCGCCGGTGGGCTCGTCGCGCTGCTGCTCGACGTGCACTCACGCCTTGGCCAGTCGCTCGTGATCGCGGTGGTCGGCCTGGTGATGGTCGTCTACGTACTCGTGGGCGGCATGAAGGGCACCACGTGGGTACAGATCATCAAGGCGAGCATCCTGCTCATCGCCGCCACGCTGATCACCGTGTTCCTGCTCGGCAAGTTCGGGTTCAGCTTCTCGAACCTGCTGACGGCGGCCACGGACAACAGCCCGATGGGCGCGAACCTGCTCCAGCCGGGCGGATCCTACGGCGCCAACGGCACCACGCGGCTCGACTTCGTGTCGCTGTCGCTCGCCCTGGTCCTCGGCGTCGCCTCGCTGCCCCACGTGCTGATGCGCTTCTACACCGTGCCGAACTCGCGTGAGGCGCGACGTTCGGTGGTCTGGGCGACGATCAGCATGTTCGTCTTCTACCTGTGCACGCTGGTCATCGGGTTCGGCGCCGCCGCCCTCGTGGGCAGCAACGAGATCAAGTCCGCGCCCGGTGGCGAAAACTCCGCGGCGCCGCTGCTCGCGCTCCACATCGGCGGGACGCTGCTGCTCGGCATCGTCTCGGCGGTCGCGTTCGCGACCATCCTCGCCGTGGTCGCGGGCCTCACGCTCACCGCGTCGGCCTCCTTCGCGCACGACGTCTACGCGAACATCTTCAAGCGCGGCACGGCCGACGCCGCCGACGAGGTGCGGGTCGCCCGCCTGACCGCGCTGGTGGTCGGCGTGATGGCCATCCTCGGCGGCATCCTCGCCAACGGCCAGAACATCGCATTCCTCGTGGCACTCGCACTCGCTGTCGCGGCGTCGGCCAACCTGTCGACGATCCTGTACTCGCTGTTCTGGAAACGGTTCAACACCACCGGCACGCTGTGGAGCATCTACGGCGGGCTCGGCGCGTGTGTCGTGCTGGTGTTGTTCTCCCCGGTCGTCTCGGGTCAGGCGGATTCGATCTTCACGAGCGTGGACTTCAGCTGGTTCCCGCTCAAGAACCCGGGTCTGGTCTCCATCCCGTTCTCCTTCCTGTGCGGCTTCATCGGCACGATGTTCGGGCAGAAGGAGGATCCGGCGAAGCACGCGGAGATGGAGGTCCGCTCCCTCACGGGGATCGGTTCCTGACGCATCGGTCACGACGAAGGGGCGGGCCCCGGTTCATCCGGCGGGGCCCGCCCCTTCGTCGTGCTGACCGTCGACGTCCAGCACGTGCAGGCGGAGAATCTGCGGAGGGATCCGCCCCCGGCAGGGCTTCTCGGGTCCGGCCCGGCCTCGCGGCGGAGCCGGAACCGTGGCCCAGCCGCAGCAGGTCGGCGCCGGGCCTTCCGCGGGCGGGCGGCCTAGAAGATGTCCTTGCCCGCCTGCACCCGGTGCGTCACGCGGCGCTCGACGATGAACGAGACGAACGGGACGCACCCGGCGAGCAGCACGAGGATCGTGCTCTTGATCGACCAGCGGGCCTTGATCGCGAGGTCGATGCTGCAGGCAAGGTAGATCATGTACAGGACACCGTGGATGGGCGAGTACACGGCGGCGGGCTTGGCGTTGCCGAAGGCGTACTCGACGACCATGGTCGCGCAGAGCACGAGCAGGCCGACGCCGGTGACGTACGCGGTCGTGCGGAACCGCAGCAGCGCGCCGTGCAGGCGCACCGGGCGGGTCTGGGCGGCACCGTCGGTGCTCGTGGTCATGGAGTTCGTCCTCACTTCCGGGCTTGCTCAGGCTTGCTCGTCGCGAGCGTGGAGCTCGCGCAAGTACCGGTTGTACGCGGCCAGTTCGGCATCTTCTTCGACCGGAGCGGGGGCCGGCCTCGGACGCGCCGGTGGCGCGGGCCGCGGAGCGGGCACCGTCGCCGCGGCACGGGGCGTCCCGGATTCTGCTTGCCCGAACTGCCCTGCTTGCCCGAACTGCCCTGCCTGCCCGAACTGCCCTGCCTGCCCGGACTGCCCTGCCTGCTCGCGCTCACGCAGCTTCTTGATCCGCCAGAACATGAACGCGGGGAACAGTCCGAACAGCGGCCACTGCAATACATAGCCGAGGTTCTGGAACGTGCCGCTCGCCGACATGAACCGGTCCCACTGCCACCAGGCCAACCCGCAGCACAGCACGAGGCTCACGACGCACGTCGCGGCGATCGTGAGCCGGCGCCCGAGCGGGGACGCGGCCGGGCCGGAGTTCACTGGCACGACCTCGACGCTAGCACCGGTCGGTGTGCTCGAAGCTGAGAGGAGCACCCGCACGTGGCCCGGCTCTCAGCCGGTGACCACGCAGTTCGCACGGATTTCACACCGGCACGCCTCAGCCGGCTCGGACGGCGCGGGCCGACTTCGCGTAGCTGTCGGCGAGCCCGAACACCTTTTGCGCGTATTCGGTCGAGTTGTTGTACGACAGGATGCCCGACCACCAGCCGGACGCAGTCGCCATGTCGCGCCCGCCCGCGCACAGGTAGCGGGCCGCGGTCAGCGCGGCGTCGTCGATCTGCTGCGGGTCGCCGAGGCCGTCGTTGTTGCCGTCGGCGGCCCACTTGCGCCAAGTGCTCGGGATGAACTGCATCGGGCCGACGGCTCGGTCGGCGGCCGGATCGCCGTCTATCCGGCCGCCGTCGGTGTCGCCGATGGCGCGGACCCCGGCGGAACCGTCGAGGGGCACGCCGATGATCGGTTTCGACGGGCGCCCGTCGGCTCTCAGTACAGCGCCGCCGTACTGGCCGTGGTTCGACTCGATGCGGCCGATGCCCGCGAGGGTCGCCCACGAAATGCGACAACCCGGGTCCGCCGAGCGCATGGCGAGTTCCGCATTGCCGTACGCCCGCAGCGCCCGCGCGGGAACGCCGGTGACGGCGGCGACTTCGCGCGCCCAGCCGGCGAGCGGATCGGCCGAGGAACCCGCCGACTGCGGGGTGGTCTGCTGATCCGCGCCACCCGCCGCGACGGCACTCACCGGGGCGATCGAGCCCGGCTTCACGTCGGCGGCCTTCACGCTCAGCGCGGGGATGTCCGTGGTCGTCGGGCTCGCCGGCGGAGCCGACACCCGCGTGACCCACCAGATTCCGCCGCCGGCGACCGCCAGCACGACCACGACGACGGCGAGCCGCACCGCGAGCGCGGTGCCGGCACTGGCACGAGCCGGTTCGGCCGCGGCCGCGGTCTCGTCCTCGACTTGTTCGGTAGCGGGCACGGACTGCGGTCCTCCAGCGTGGCGGTCGGTCCCTCACACAACGAGCCCGCGCAGGTTAGCGTTACGCGAGGGCCGGGATTCGTCCTGCCACGCCGGTTCACCCGGCCGGGTGTCAGGCAGACTTCTGCTGCCGCGCGAGCCGCGCGACGCACCACGCCGGCGCGCTGCCTCGGCGCAGGTGCTGCAGCACGGTCATCGGGCCGAGCCGGCGCGCAAGGTCCGACGGCGCCAGGCCCGCGGCACGGTAGTCGAGGGCCCGCTGGTCGAGCGGGCTGATGCCGGCGTCCCACCACTGTTCGGCCTCGGCGACGTCACCGACCATCTGCCACCAGCCTGCGGCGGCCACGAGCAGCTCTTCGGGAACCTCCGGGAGGCGCTCGCGCATGGCGGCGAGGTAACCGGGATCCGCGGCGTCGACCGGCGCCCAGCGGGACGGGCCGGACCTTGCGCGCTGTCCGGGGATACCGGGTGGTCCCTGTGGCGAGTCGGCCAGCCAGGCGGACGTGATGCGGTTGACCTCCTGCTCCTCGGGGGTCTGCTCGCGCTCCGCGGCCCACTGCCGGATCAACGCGTCCACACCGGGATCTCCGGTCATCCCTGCCTCCTCATTGGTCCCCGATGGGCCGGCCCTGACCGCCGGCCCCGTTGCGCGTCCACGACTTGCACCCAACCCGCGTGATCGAGCGGAAAACCCCGCTGTGACCCGGTTCCCGGGGGACCGGAGAACCAGCTGATCACGCAATGTGAGCACCGTAGGGCCGAGTCCGCTTTCTCCGCCATACCCGGGACCGCACAAATTCCGTGACCAGGCTCTTTCAGGGGCCAATCCACCCGGATGGTCGAGCGAGGCGCCCGAATCCCGAGATCGAATTACTCTCAGTGATTACAGAGCCGGCGTCGTCCTCGCGGTCAGGAAAACAGTGCCGGTCAGGAAAACAGTGTCTTGAAGAAGGTCACGATGGCCTCGGCGCCGTCGCGCAGCCAGCCGAGGACCCTGTGCACGAGGTCGGCAGACTGCGTGGGCTGGGTGATCAGGAAGAACAGCACGAGGACGACCACCCCGATGACCACGATCTTCTTCACACCGCTCGACATGCCACCATCCGATCTGCTCCCCCGGCTTGCGCCGCGTTGCACAGCACACTCTAGTGACGACCACCGGCGCGGGCCCGTTCGGCGGCGGCACGAGGCTGCCCGACCGGGTGACCTCGGCCCGATGGAGTGATCCGGGCCCAGCGCGATCCCGCTACGCTCCCGCGATGGACCACGGCGACGACGTGCTGCTGAGACCGGTGTGCGAAGCCGATCTCGACCTGCTCGAGAGCCTCTCCAACGACCCGGACGCCGCGGGCGAGTTTCAGTGGTTCGGCTGGCACGAACCGGGTTACCTGCGTCGCCGCTGGCTCGACGGCCGCATCCTCACCCCGGAGGGCGGGTTGCTCGTACCCGCGCTGGGCGGCGAGCCGCTCGGGGTGCTGTCGTGGCACCGCTCGCGGTCCGGCCCCAGCTCGTACTGCTGGAACATGGGGCTCGTGCTGCGGCGGGAGGCCCGCGGGCACGGCCACGGCACGCAAGCGCAGCGGCTGCTCGTGCAGTACCTCTTCGCGCACACGCAGTTCAACCGGGTCGAGGCCACCACCGAGGTCGGCAATCTCGCCGAGCAGCGCTCACTGGAGAAGGCAGGCTTCACCCGCGAAGGCGTCCTTCGCGGCTACGGGTTCCGCGCCGGACAGTGGCGCGACAGTGTGCTGTACTCCGTGATCCGCGCGGATCTCGGCTGAGCACCGAGGTCCGCGAGAATCATGCGGCGAAGGGCGCCGCCGAGCTCCGCGACCTTCAGCCCGCCCAGCGGTCCGGCCTGCACGGCAGGCCGCGTTCCGTCAGAGAGTGCGAGAGATGATCTCCTTCATGATTTCGCTGGTGCCGCCGAAGATCCGCGAGATGCGCATGTCGGCCCAAGCGCGCGCGATCGGGTACTCGGTCATGTAGCCGTAGCCGCCGAACAGCTGCAGGCACTGGTCGACGACCTTGTTCACGCGCTCGGTCGTCCACAGCTTCGCCATCGCCGCGCCCTGCACGTCGAGCTCGCCCTTGAGGTGACGTTCGAGGCACTGATCGAGGAACGCGCGCGCCACGGCCGCTTCCGTCGCCGCCTCCGCGAGCGTGAACTTGGTGTTCTGGAAGGAAAAGATCGGCCGGCCGAACGCATGCCGGTCCTTGGTGTACTCGATGGTCTTGTCGATCACGGCCTCCATGCCGGCCACCGCGGTCACGGCGATGATCAGCCGTTCCTGCGGCAGTTGCAGCATCAGCTGGACGAAGCCCTGTCCCTCTTCGCTCCCGAGCAGGTTGGCGGCCGGCACGCGGACGTCGTCGAAGAACAACTCGGCGGTGTCCTGCCCCTTCATCCCGACCTTGTCGAGCACGCGGCCCCGGCGGAACCCGGGCGTGTCGGTTTCGACCACGATCAGCGACACGCCTTGCGCGCCCGCCTCCGGGTCGGTCTTGCAGGCCACGACCACGAGATCGGCGTGGTAGCCGTTGGTGATGAACGTCTTGGCGCCGTTGATCACGTAGTGGTCGCCGTCGCGTACGGCGCGGGTCTTGATGCTCTGCAGATCTGAGCCCGTGCCCGGCTCGGTCATCGCGATGGCGCCCACGAACTCACCGCTCGCGAGCTTCGGCAGCCACTCGCACTTGCGTTCCTCGGCGGCGTAGGCGAGCAGGTAGTGCGCGACGATTCCGTTGTGGACGGTCACCCCCCACGCGCTGTCACCAGAGCGGGCCTGCTCCTCATACAGCACCGCTTCGTGGGCGAACGTACCGCCCCCGCCGCCATACTCCTCGGGGATGGACAGTGCGAGCAGCCCAACCTCGCCGGCCTTCGTCCACACCTCGCGGTCGACCTTCTTCTCGGCCGCGAAGCGTTCCTGGTGCGGCACGACCTCCTTCTGCAGGAAGGACTTGGCGAGGCCCCTGAGGTCTTCGAGTTCGGTGGTGCTCCACGAGCTCTTAGGGATCGACAACGGCACGGCAACGCCTCCTGCTGGAAAACATTACGAACGGAAGGTAAGTTCCAACCGGAATGTACATCCGGGGAGTCCGATCCGTAAAGCGGGAGTTCGCATGGCCGAGCGCATGGCCGGAGTCACGGGGAAGGCGCACCGCACGCAGGCGCAACGCCGGGAGCAGACGCGCACCGCGCTGCTCGACGCCACCATCGAGTGCCTGGTGGAGATCGGCTACGCCCGCACGTCGATGCAGGAGATCTGCGCCCGCGCGGGCGTGTCGAAGGGCGCGGTGCAGCACCACTTCGCCACGAAAGCCGAACTGATGGCGACCGCCGTCGAGCACCTCACCCACCGCATCAGCACCCAGGTCACGGCCTCGCTCGACGAACTGCCGGGCGGCGCACCCGGCGTCGAAGCCGTGATCGACCTGCTGTGGACGGGTTACTCGGGCACCCTGTCGACCGCGGTGACCGAGCTGTGGGTCGCCGCGCGCACCGACCCGGAGCTGCGCGCCGCCATCCGGCCCGTCGACCGCGCCCTCGGCCGCGCGACGCTGGCCCACGTGACGAACGTGGCGGGCGACCTGCCGAGGGAACAGGCGGAAACCCTGTTCTGGCTCACCGTCAACCTCACCCGCGGCCTCGCGCTCGATGCCGAGCTGGGCGGCGACCCGAAGCGCCGCCGCATGCTGCTGCGGGAGTGGAAGAACATCGCCGTCCGGATGTACTCCGCCGATTAGGCCGCCCGGGCTGCTTGCCCGCGCGCTTTGGCGCCGCGGGCGGTTTTCGTGGTGCAATCGCCGTATCCGCTCGTGAGCAGGCGAAGGAGCCGCAATGACCAGCGTGCCGGGATACCCGCCGCCCGCCACCGAGCCCGGGGGTGTGGCGCGGCTGCTCGCCGGGATCCTCGGGGTGTTCGCGGCCGCACTCGTGGTCGCGGGTACGTTCCTGCCAAGCTCGATCACGCGCGTGACGGTGGATGGGCGGGTCGAGAGCTCGTTCTCCGTGACGGCGTGGGACCGCACCGTCGACTCCGCCCCGCAGTCGGAGCAGGACCTGTTCGGCGCCGGCCACGTCGCGCACTACGGCATCCCGCTCACCGTCGCGGCCGTCGCGCTGCTGATCGGCGCGGTCCTCGTGTTCACGCGCGTGCGCGGCGCCGCCCGGATTCTGCTGATCACCGGGAGCGCGGCCGTCGTCGCGGCGGTGTGGACGATGACCATGGACGTGTCGGCCACGCTCAGCTACGAGCAGCGCACCTCCGAACTCATCGCGCACTACACGACCGGGACCGGCTTCTGGCTCCTGCTCGGCGGCGGCGTGGTCGCCGTGCTGGTGCTGGCGCTCGCCGCATTCGGTGGCGGCCAGTGGAACCGGACGGCGCCGGCTCCGTACTTCCCACCCGTCGGGCCACCGCCTCCACCGGCGCCGTGAAGGCCCGCGGCCGCACGCGTCAAGCCGCACCCATGGAGCCGCACCGCTTGCCGTGGCTATGATCAGAGGCCCAGCGGTGAGCCCGGCCGTCAGTCGCCCATCACCGGTGCGGTCAGCAGCCCGCGGTCGTAGGCGATCGCGACCGCCTCCGCGCGGCGGCTGGCTCCCAGCTTCGCCATGACTCTCGACAAGTGCACGCTCACCGTCTTCTCACTGATGTACAGCTCCTCCCCCACCTGCCGGTTCGTCCGGCCGAGCGCGACGCGTTCGAGCACATCGCGTTCACGATCGGTCAGGGGGTTCGCAACGGCGGGCG
The DNA here is from genome assembly GCA_035551175.1 of Amycolatopsis sp. GTDB lineage: Bacteria > Actinomycetota > Actinomycetes > Mycobacteriales > Pseudonocardiaceae > Amycolatopsis. The sequence continues at coordinate 157,965 of DASZNR010000126.1, forward strand.
CGGTGGCCGGGGTGACTCCGGCGAGGTCCACGCGGGCGCGATGAGCCAGATCTCGCACGGCGTCGCGCAGGGGTATCGCGCCGAGCGACGACGCGACGCCGTGGGCGGACTCGAGCGCGGCCGCGGCGGACCGGCCGCAGGCCAGCAACGCCTGGGCTTCGAAGAACCGGCACATCGCCTGCTCGTACACCGCGCCGTAGCCGAACGCCTCGGCGGCGGCCGCCCACAGGGCCGGATCGGCGGGTCCGGTCAGGCCGGATGCGGCCGCCTCCAGCCTGGCGAGCCACGCGTGACCCTCCGGGCCGAGCGTGCCCGAGCGCGGGCTGCCGTCGACGGCGCAGCGGCGGCCGTGCTCCACCAGGCGCAGACCAGCGGACACCATCTCCTCGGCGGTGCGCCGGTCGCCGCGCAAGCGGGCGTCGGTGGCCCGGGCGGCGGCGGAGGCCGCACCGAGCGCGACGATCCGGATGCCACCCAGCGCCCACGACTCGATCTTCTCCAGCCACGCCACGAGTTCTTCCGCGACACGCACGGCCTCGGCGTGGTCCCCGCGCCAGAAAGCGAGCTCCATCGCCGCGTCGCCCGCCGACAACGCGATCTGTACGTCGGCTGCCCACTGCTGGCGCAGGCCGGGCAGCAGCCGTGCGGCATCGTCGAACCGGCCGCGAGCCACGAGGAACAGCACCCAGTTGGCGAGAATCCGCGCGGCAACGGCGCTGGAGACGCCGCGAACGGCGTGCCCGGCCGGATCTTCGGCCGGCCAGTCACCGCTGAGGTAGCGCAGGTACAGCTGCCGGGCCCGTAGCTCGAGTCCGTACGAACTCCACGTGAGCCCTGACTCCTCCGCCCGCGCGACCCCGCGCGCGGCGTGCGTGAGCGCCTCGGCCATCTCGGCCTGGTCGTCGTAGCTGAGCGCGAGGAAGTACAGGCCGCGTACCTCGACGTTGAGGGCACCGGCATCGCGTGCCTTGCCGATTGCCTGGCGCAACCGCTCGCGCGCCGCCGCGGCGTCGCCCGCCGAGTCGGCCAGTGTGCCGAGCGTGATCAACGCCGACGCCTCGGCCCCGACCGCGCCGACGGCCCGCGCGTCGGCCACCGCCGTGAGCGCATTGTCGAGAGCCTCCTCCGGCTGGTCGATCAGCCGCAGCACGCCGGCGCGCGTGGCGAGCACCCATGCACGGGTGGCACTCGGTTCGGTGTCCTTCACCAGCTCGTACGCCCGATCGATGGCTCGGGTCGCTTCGTCGAGCGTGCCCTCCAGCGACAGCAGCGCCTCGCCGAGGCGCCGCCACACGCGCGCCGCGCGATCGATGGGCGCGTCGTCGGCCAGCGCTTGGGTGGCAGAGCGCGCATACGCCACCGCGCGCTCCGGTTCTCCCGAGGTACCCGCGAAGTACGACGCCTCGTGCAGCAGCTTCAGCTCGTCGATGCCCTCGGGCCGGTCGGTGCTCGGCACGGCGTCCCAGATGGACAGTGCCTGCTCGACGTGCCGCAGGGCCGCGCCGGGCGCGCCCAGTTTCTCCGCCTCGTCCATCGCGCTCAGCAAGGCGGGCAGCGCCGTGACGTAGTCGCGGCTTTCGAGGCTGTGGAACGCCAGCTTGGCGTCGTGGCCCCGGCCCTGCGGGATCGCACGGATACGCCCGGCGTACGCCGCGTGCATCCGGGTGCGCTCGCCCGGCAGCAGATCGGCATACACGGCTTCCTGCAGCAACGCGTGGCGGAACACGTAGAAACCGTCTTCGATCACCAGCACGTGGTGCTGCACGGCTTCGCGCAGGGCTTCGTCGAGCTCCAGCTCGCCGATCGCCGCGACCTCCGCGAGCGCGGCGTGCGACACGGGTTCGTTGGCCACCGAGATCACGCGCAGCACCCGGCGCGTTTCCGCCGGGAACCGCTCCAGCCGTGCCAGCAGCAACTCCGCGAGCCCAGCCGGCACGTCGCGGCAGTCGGCTCCGGTGGCCAGCAGCTCCTCGACGAAGAACGGGTTGCCCTCCGACCGCGCCACGATGTCGGCCACCACACCGGCGGGCAGCGGTTCGTCGGCCAGCGCCTCGACGAACGCCCGCGCATCGGACGGTTCGAGCGGACGCAGCTCGATCTGTTCCACCGCCGCCACTCGCAGGAGCTCCGAGAGCAGGCCACGCAACGGGTGGCGCCGGTGCACGTCTTCCTCGCGGTAACTGCCGACAATCAGCAACCGCTGCGCGCGCAACCTGCTGACCAGGAAGGACAGCAGGTTGCGCGTGGAGGAGTCCGACCAGTGCAGGTCCTCGAGCAGGATCACGACCGGCCGCGACTCGGCGACCTCGGTCAGCACCCCCAGTACCGCATCGAACAGCTGGAGCTGACCCAGGTCCTGTTCCGGTCGCGGCCGGCGCATCGCTTCGCGCTCGCCACCCGACACCTGGCCGTGTTCACCCGGCACCGGCTCCGGCTCGCCGCTCTGCGGCAGCAACCGCGCCAGCCCGGGCCGGGACCGCACCGCCGCCGCGACAGCCGGGTCCCCCGACGAACCCAGCGGCCCCAACGCCTCGGCGAACGGCAGGTACGGCAACCCGCCGTCGCGGACATCGATACAGCGGCCGGTGAGCACCAGACCACCGCACGCGGCCACGTGCTCGCCGAGCGCGGTGAGCAACCGCGTCTTGCCGACTCCCGCGTCGCCCGCCACCAGTACCGCGCTCGCCTCACGCCGCTGCGCTCTGGCGAAGGCAGCACGCAGCCGCCGCATCTCGTGGGTGCGGGCGACGAGCGGGATTCCGGAGCCTAATCGGGGCACGAGATGCATTCTGTCCTACCCCACCGACAGTTCCGCCATCGTTTTCACCGAGGGCGATTCCGCTGACAGCGTCATACCGTCACCGCGCCGGATGCCGGGCACGCGACCCGATCGCCTCGCGGCGTTCCTGTTCCGGAACCGCCACGCTCGTCAGCCGGTGCGCCCGCAGCCAGCGGACGGCCCGGCTCTGCTTCGTCGTCCGCGCGCCACGGCCGGCCTTGCGCAGCTGCTCCACGCGGTAGGCGACCTCGGCGCTCGTCGCGTCCAGGAGCTGATATGCCATTGCTTCGATCCCCATCTCCGAGTTGCCCTTTTCCGTGACACTCAGAGTCGCCCTGAGGAGAGCCCGCCGGCATCGGGTGATCGCCCCGTCCTGGACGCAACACGACCCCTTACCCGAGACGCCGACCGGTGATCCGCAGGTCGAGGGGGTAAGGGGTCGTGGTGTTCAGTCGCGTGCCGAGTCGTCGGCCCGTACCGCCGCCAGCAGTCCCCGCCATCCCGACGCGGGCAGGCGGACAGCACCGCCCTCGGGGTCCTTCGAGTCGCGCACCGCGGCGCCACCGCCGACGAAGGCGATCTCGACGCAGTCGTTGCCGCCGCCGCTGAAGCTGCTCTTGCGCCAGGTGGCCCGGGAAAGATCCGCGTCCTGCATCCTGATCCCCACTTTCCTCACTGTGTCCTCGGTTTCACTGTGTCCTCGGTTCCAGGTGGTGTACCGCGGCGGGCACGGCCGCCAGTTCGGCGAACCGGCCCGCCGCCTCGGTGATCAAGTCGACCGAGTCGTCCGGTTTCAGTGCGGCAGCGCGCAGGTGGTCGAACATCAGCGCGTAGCGCCGGACGTCTTCGGGCTGCTCCAGGTACAGGCCACTCGACGTGCTGTCGTCGACGTAGACGACGTCGGGGTCGGCCTGCTCCGGGAAACCCATGATCAGGAACGGGCCCTCCATCCCGGGGTGTGCGCCGGCGGAGAAGGGCACGACCTGCACGGTCACGTTCGGCTTCTCGGCGACCGCGGTGATGCGGTGCAGCTGTTCGGCCATTACCTCGGGACCGTCGACGACCCGGTGCAGCACGGCCTCGTCGATCACGGCCCAGTACTCGGGCGGCGGGGTCTCGCCCAGCAATTCCTGGCGCGCCATGCGGGCGGCGACGCGGCGGCGGATCTCGGCGTCCTCCGCGTCGGGCCGCAGCGCGCGGATCACGGCGTATGCGTAACGCTCGTTCTGCAACAGTCCGGGCACCAGCAGTGCCTGGAACGCGCGCAGGGAACTCGCGTCGGCTTCGAGCCCCACGAACGTGCCGGTGAACACCTCGTTGTACGCATGCCACCAGCCCCGTTTGCGGGCTTCGCGGGCCAGCTGGACGAGCGCCTCCTGCTCGTCGCCGGTGATCCCGTAGAGCGCGAGCAGGTCACGGGCGTCGCGCGGGGTGACCCCGACGTGCCCGGTCTCGATGCGGCTGATCTTCGACGCGGAGCACTCGAGCTTCTCGCCCACTTCGTCGATGGTCAGGTCGGCGGCTTCCCGGAGCCGCCTCAGCTCGCTCGCGAGCCTCCGGCGGCGAACGGTGGGTCCCTGGCCTCTCGCCACGACAGCACCTCCCGATCGTCTTCCGCGTTGTGCGCGCCTAAGCCGCCCCCGCCCGACACCGCGCATCCAACCAGCCGACCGACTGGTCGGTGGGCTCGGTGGAGCTCGGCCGGGCATTGACGGCGTGGAATTCCCGCCTTCGTGGCGGTCCTCCGACCTGCAATTTGCAGATCGCGCTTGTACTCTTGAGCCCGGGCCGACCGGAACCGGTCACGCCGGCCGTCATGATCGGTCCCAGGTTCGTGAGCAGCGTAGACGACGGCTCGCCGGAAACTGACACCGACTACGCGGACGTTTCCGGCCGTCGGTGTCCGGGGCCGCCCCCCGACCGGTCCCGGGCACCGTTCCCTTCACTCAGCCCTGACTCGAGAGTGTTCCCCCACGCTCACTCTGACGATTTCCGGCGCGGGAAACGCGTATTTGTCACCACTCGGAAGTGTGATCAATTTCCTGTTTGTCCGTGGGCGACACACTCTCGGTAGAGCACACTCACAGGACCCGAAGCAGTCCCTCCTGGACGACGGTCGCGATGTGCGAGCCGTCCTGCGCGAACAACCGGCCCGTGGCCAGGCCGCGCGCGCCCGAGGCACTGGGCGAGGAGCTGTCGTAGAGGAACCACTCGTCGGCGCGGAAGGGCCGGTGGAACCACAGCGCGTGGTCAAGGCTCGCGCCGAGAACCCGGTCCACGTCCCAGTACACGCCGTGGCGCGCCAGGATGGAGTCGAGCAACGTCATGTCCGAGGCGTAGGTGAGCACGCAGACGTGCAGCAGCTGGTCGGCCGGGAGCGTTCCGTCGGCGCGCATCCACACGCGGTTGCGCTCGGGCCGTTCGCCGGTCGAGCGGGTGATCCACGGGGGCTCGCCGACGTACCGGATGTCGATCGGGCGCGGGCGCTCGGTGAAGCGCAGATCGAAGCCTGCGGTGCGTTCCGAAAAGGTCGGCAGCGTCTCCGGTGCCGGAACGTCGGGCATCGGCTCGCCGTGGTCGAGACCGTCCTCGTCACGCTGGAACGAAGCCGACAGCGCGAAGATCGCCTTGCCGTGCTGGATCGCGGTGACGCGGCGGGTGGTGAACGAGCGGCCGTCGCGGATGCGGTCGACCTCGTAGAGGATCGGCACCCGCGGGTCGCCGCCGCGGATGAAGTAGGCGTGCAGCGAGTGCACGCGGCGTTCCTCGGGCACGGTGCGCCCGGCGGCCACGAGGGCCTGGCCCGCGACCTGCCCGCCGAACACGCGGACCGGGGAGTGCGCTGGTGAGACCCCGCGGTAGAAGTCCTCCTCCACCTTTTCGAGGTCGAGGAGGTCGACGAGCCGGTCGACGACCGCCTGACCGCCGCCACCGGCTTCGTCGAGCCCGGCGGCGGCGTTCCTGGCGAGCTCAGTCATGGACCGAACCCTATTCGGCCCGACCGGCACGCGTCAGTCAGGCGTGGTCGTCTTCACCGAGCCGGTGAACGTGGATCAGGTTGGTCGATCCGACCGTGCCGGGCGGGGACCCGGCCACGATCACCACGAGATCGCCGCGCTGGTACTTGCCCATCTGCAGCATCGCGTGGTCGACCTGCTGGATCATCTGGTCGGTGGAATCGACGCGCGGCACGATCGTGGTCACCGTGCCCCACGTGAGGGACAACTGGCTGCGCACGCACTCCTCCGGCGTGAACGCCATCAGCGGAAGCCGCGTGTGCAGGCGGGCCAGGCGCCGCACGGTGTCGCCGGACTGCGTGAACGCCACCAGCGCCTTGGCGTTGAGCCGCTCACCGATGTCACGTGCGGCGTAGGAGATCACGCCCCGCTTGGTGCGCGGCACGTGGGTGAGTGGCGGGACGACCGGCGAGTCGGTCTCGACGGCCTCGACGATGCGGCCCATCGTCTGCACCGTCTCGATCGGGTAGCGCCCGACGCTGGTCTCGCCCGAGAGCATCACGGCGTCGGCGCCGTCGAGCACCGCGTTCGCGACGTCGGACGCCTCCGCGCGGGTCGGCCGCGAGTTGTTGATCATCGACTCGAGCATCTGCGTCGCGACGATCACCGGCTTCGCGTTCTCGCGGCAGATCTGGATGGCGCGCTTCTGCACCAGTGGCACCTGTTCGAGCGGCAGCTCGACGCCGAGGTCGCCGCGGGCGACCATCACCGCGTCGAAGGCCAGCACGATGGCCTCGAGGTTGTAGACGGCCTCGGGCTTCTCGATCTTGGCGACCACCGGCAGCCTGCCCTTGCCGACGCGGTCCATGACCTGGTGCACGAGATCGATGTCGGCAGGCGAACGCACGAAGGACAGCGCGACGAAGTCGACGCCGAGGTGCAGCGCGAACTCCAGGTCCTCGATGTCCTTCTCGCTCAGCGCGGGCACCGACACGTCCATGCCGGGCAGCGACACGCCCTTGTTGTTGCTGACCGGGCCGCCCTCGGTGACCTCGCAGACCACGTCCTGGCCCTCGACGGCCTTCACCACGAGGCCGACCTTGCCGTCGTCGACCAGCAGGCGGTCGCCGGGCTTGGCGTCCTTCGCGAGGCCCTTGTACGTGGTCGACACGCGGTCGTGCGTTCCGACGACATCCTCGACGGTGATGCGCACGGTGTCGCCGGTGTGCCATTCGGCCGAACCGCTCGCGAACGTGCCGAGGCGGATCTTCGGGCCCTGCAGGTCGGCCAGGATGCCGACCGATCGGCCACTCTCGGCCGCAGCTGCCCGAACCAGGTCGTAGACCTGCTTGTGGTCGCTGTGGCTTCCGTGGCTGAAGTTCATCCTCGCGACGTCCATTCCGGCGTCGACGAGCGCCCGCATCTTCTCCTGTGTGGAGGTGGCAGGGCCCAGCGTACAAACGATCTTCGCGCGTCGGCTCACATTCGGTAAGGGTAGTCCCTCGGCCCGCTCTCGTCTGTACCGATACCGAAAGTTCAGGGGAAGTGTTCGGAAACCATTCAGAGCGCGGACCGCCGGCGGCCGGGGGACACCTCCGCCGGTGCCCAGGTCAGCGCCGACTTTTCCCGCTGTTCGACCCCCTTCTGAGCCGGCCGCGCGTACCGGCGAATCATCCGAATGCCATCGGAATTCGCGATGACCGTCAGCGCCTCGGCTGCTCGCTCGGGCCCACGTGGTCGCGCGCCCACTCGTTGAACTTCTTCAGCTGCCGCCACGCCTTGCGGACGCGGTCGAAGGCCTCGCGCTCGTGGAGGAAGTCGGCAGGCTCCCACGTGCGGGCGGCGTACACGGAGCGGTACCGCAGCAAGTCGAGCCGCGGATGGTCGTCGGCGAAGCCACGCGGGCGGGACTTGAGCCGGTCGCCGTGAATGCCCCAGCCCTGGCGGCGCAAGATGGCCACGATCGCCTCCAGCGCCGGTCCGTGCAGGTCGGTGTCGACGGCCGTGCGGAACCGGGCCAGCTGGTCGGCCGCGAGGTGGAAGCAGCCGCCACCGACGCGCAGGCCCGCCGGGCCCAGTTCGACGTAGTAGGCGCCGCCACCGCGGCCGGCTTCGATCACGCCACCGCAGTGGGTCTTGTATGGCGTTTTGTCCTTGGCGAAACGCACGTCGCGGTACGGGCGGAACACCTTGCCCGCGCCGAAGCCCTCGCCGAACTCCGGCTCCAGCTCCTTGAGCAACGCCTCCATCGGCTCTCGCACGTCCGCCTTGTAGGTCGCCACATTGGCATCCCAGTAGGACTTGGAGTTGTCGGCCTCCAGGCCGTCGTAGAAATCGACGGCGTACTCGCCGAATCCCGTGAACTTCACCCGCGCCACGATATCCGCCACCACCGACAGGTTTCGGCGGCCGCCGGACTCAGCTTCCGGTGGGGCTTTCGGCCGTCTCGAAGGTGATCCCGGCGGCGGCCGCGCGGCGCGCTCCCCACTCGTAGAGCGCGGTGAGGGCGGGCCGCAGCGCCTCACCGTCGGCGGTCAGGCGGTACTCGACATGAGGTGTCCGGCCGTCGAAGCTGTCGCGGCGGACGAGGCCGTCGGCCGCGAGTTCGCGCAGCTGCTGGGTGAGCATCTTCTCGCTGATGCCCGGCATGCGCCGGCGCAGCTCGCCGTAGCGGTGGACGCCCTCCTTCAGATGCGCGAGGATCACCGGCTTCCACCGTCCCCCGATCACGTCGACCGTGAGCTCGACCGGGCACCAGTAGCGCCTGCGCGCCATCGTGATCTCCTCCCTACGCACCGGAAAGTGCGTGGTTGTCTTCGCCACCGGACTGCGCTGTGCTGGTCGGGTGCTCGAATACCTGCGCTACACCGTCGCCCCCGGCCGGACGGCGGCCTTCGAAGCCGCGTATGCCGAGGCTGCCACCTCGCTCGCGAAGGCGCCCGAGTGCGTCGGCTACGAGCTGAGCCGCTGCGTGGACGACCCTACGCGGTACCTGCTGCGGATCGAGTGGACTTCGGCCGAAGCACACCTCGAGGGTTTTCGCCGCGGCCCGCACTTTCCGCCGTTCTTCGCCGCGATCGGCGCCTACGTCGACGACCTCGACGAGATGCGCCACTACCGGCCGACGGCCGTCGCCGGTGCCGGCGGCGGCCGGCCGCCCACGCTGTACGAATGGGCAGGCGGAGGGCCCGCGCTCGCCCGGCTGATGGAGCTCTTCTACGGGCACGTGGTCGAGGACCCGTTGCTGGCACCCGTGTTCCGCGGCATGGATCCGCGCCATCCCGCCCACGTCGCCGTGTGGCTCGGCGAGGTGTTCGGCGGGCCCGCCGACTACACCGCCCACCACGGCGGGCATCCACACATGATCGCCCGCCACGGCGGCCGCGGGATCACCGAACCGCAGCGCCGGCGCTGGGTCAGCCTGCTGCACGACGCGGCCGACGAGGCCGGGCTGCCCACCGACCCGGAGTTCCGCGCCGCGTTCGCCGGTTACGTCGAATGGGGCAGCAGGCTGGCGGTGGTGTTCTCGGCACCCGACGCGCCTGCGGCGACCGCCGAGCCCGTGCCCCACTGGGACTGGGCCAAACCGCCGTGGCAGCCGCCCGCGAGCGCCTGAGGATCCGAAGTGGACGGTCAGCTCAGCCGAGCAGCGCACGAGCTGTCGCCAGCGCCGAATCGTGGCCGGCACCCAGCTCGGCGGGCGTGAACACGAGAGCGCGGACGTCGGGCGGGGTCCCCGCGATGTCGTGGGTGCGACCGTGGCGGTCGAGGTATTCCTCGTTGGGCACCACGGCCGTCCAGCCGGGTTCGGGCAGCGTGCGGTCCATCGTGTCGGAGAAGACGCCCTAAGTGTCGCTGCCGATCAGCACCGGACGCGGCACGTGGTTGAGCAGCGCCTGCGTGGTCGTCTCCCCGGCCGACACGTCGAGGGCCCCGATGAGCACCGCGAGCGGTCCGGTGTAACGCGGCCCGGGCGCCGGATGCACGAAAACCGGCTGTGGCCTGGTGAAGCGCGCCGGGTCACCGGGGTCGTCGCGGGCGCGTTTGGCATACGCGAAGTGCGGCGCGTTCGTCAGCCGCGCGGCCACGGCCAGGCCGAGTGGATCGGCGCCACCACCGTTCACGCGCAGATCGAGCACGAGCCCGCGCAGCGACCGCAGGCGCCCGGCCGTGAAGATCTCGTCGAGCGCGCGAGCCAGCACGGCACGGTCGCCCGCGTACGTGTCGGTGTAGCCGGCGAACCCGGTGATCCGCAGGTAGCCCAGACCTCCGGGGAGATCGGCGTAGGCGATCGCGCCGTCCGCCCATCGCCGGACCGGCGCGCCGAGTCGCGCGTCGGTGACCGCGACGGCTCGCGGGATGAGCGACGGGTCCGTGCCGGGGCGCGGTGAGGTGCAGCGGCGGCGGGGCGTCACGAGCCCGACGTGGGCGTCGTGCAGCGGCGTGATCAGTCCACAGAGGACGTCGTACAGCCGATCCGGGTGGGCGGCGACCTCCTGCCGTACGGCGGCGCCTTCGGCGGCCCAGTCGACACCTTTCGCCGCGAAGAACGGGTAGTTCTCGGCGTAGGTGTGCCAGAAGACGTCGAACGTGGCGAGCGCCCCGCGGTCCGGCTCGGTGCCGCACGCCGGCGACAGCCCCGCGCGGGTCAGCGCCTGAACACCCACGTCGGCGTCGACGGCGAACTCGGCGTGGTCCCGGCCGCGGCGGCGCACCGTGGCGACCGTGCCGTCCGAGAGGGTGAACGTCGTGCCGTCGCCGGTGCCGGTGACCGAACCGGGCAGGCAGCTGACCGCCGTCACGTCGTAGGTGATCAGCCTGCCGCCGGAGATCGCGACGAGCCGGCCGTAGCCGTCGGTGCGCCACACTCCGTCCACAGTGGACGGAGTGGCCGACGCGGACGGCGCAACGGCGGCCAGGGAGAGCACGGCGAGACCGGCCACGAAAACGCGCATGCCGCGAAGCTAGCGAGCACCGGCCCGCATCCGGAATGTGGTGAACCCCCGGGCGCCGGGTCGGGCCTGCCCCACCCGGCGCGGACGGCTCAGCCGAAAGAGCGTCAGGCAAAAACCCTCAGCCGAAGAACACCTCGGCCTCTTCGTAACGCTCCAGCGGAACCGTCTTCAGCTCGGCCGTCGCTTCGGAAAGCTTCGCGCGGACGATGTCGGTACCCCGCAACGCGACCATCACGCCGAAGTCGCCGTCGGCGACCGCGTCCACGGCGTGGAGACCGAAGCGGGTGGCGAGCACGCGGTCGTACGCGGTCGGCGTGCCACCGCGCTGCACGTGGCCGAGCACGACGGCGCGGGACTCCTTGCCCGTGCGCGCGGAGATCTCGTCGGCCAGCCACGTGCCGATGCCGCCGAGCCGGACGTGCCCGAAGGCGTCTTTCTCCCCGGTCAGCAACCGCTCCTCGCCGCCTTCGGGCAGCGCGCCCTCGGCGACGACGATGATCGGCGCGTACTCCTTCTCGAAGCGGCGCTCGACCCATTCCACGACCTGGTCGACGGAGAAGTGCCGCTCCGGCACCAGGATCACGCTCGCGCCGCCGGCGAGTCCGGAGTGCAGGGCGATCCAGCCGGCGTGCCGGCCCATGACCTCCACGACGAGCGCGCGGTGGTGCGACTCGGCAGTGGTGTGCAGGCGGTCGATGGCCTCCGTCGCGATCGAAACCGCGGTGTCGAAGCCGAACGTGTAGTCGGTCGCGCTCAGGTCGTTGTCGATCGTCTTGGGCACGCCGACGACGCCGATGCCCTCGTCGGTCAGCCGCTTCGCGACGCCGAGGGTGTCTTCGCCGCCGATCGCGATCAGCGCGTCGATCTCCTGCTCGGCGAGCACGTCGCGGATCTTCTCGACACCACCGTCGACCTGGTACGGGTTGGTGCGCGACGAGCGCAGGATCGTGCCGCCGCGGGTGAGGATGTCCTCGACGTCGCGCAGCACGAGCGGACGGCTGTCGCCGGTCAGCGGGCCCTGCCACCCGTTGCGGAAGCCGGTGAACTCCCAGCCGTGGACCTCGATGCCCTTGCGGACCACCGCGCGAATCACCGCGTTCAGCCCAGGGCAGTCACCGCCACCCGTCAGCACACCGACGCGCATGTTGCCTCCGTCTTCCTCACGTGCGATCGCAGTCACTCGTCCGCCGCCAGGGTAGCCGCTTTCGTCTGGATCGGTGCAGGGCGGACCACCTGCCCAATCGGTCCGCACACGACCGTCGGCGCGACGTGTGCTAACTTGTTCGCGTGCAGCGCTATTTCTGGTTTACGAAGCCGGCCCCGGGTGGGCACGGCGGCGTGAACTCGCGCTGATCTCCACCCGAGCCGGATCTCGAAACCGGCTCGGCGAATCCCCGCGGGTCGGTGTCCACCAGGAAGGAACCACCCGCCGTGACCACGCAGCTGACTGCCGGGCCCGCCGACGCGAGCACCCTCGACAACCAGCGCACGACGTCGATCAGTCCCCTCATCTCCCCCGCGCTTCTCCGCGAAGACCAACCCGTGGACGCCGCGGTCGCGAAGGTCGTGCGCGCCGGCCGTACCGAAACCGTCGACGTGCTCGACGGGCGCGACGACCGCCTCGCCGTGATCGTCGGCCCGTGCTCGGTCCACGACCCGGCGGCCGCGCTCGAATACGCGCGCAAGCTCGCCGCGAAAGCCGACGCACTGCGCGACGACCTGCACATCGTGATGCGGGTGTACTTCGAGAAGCCGCGGACCACGCTGGGCTGGAAGGGCCTGATCAACGACCCGGACCTCGACGGCACGTTCGCCGTGAACAAGGGCCTCCGCATCGCGCGGCAGCTTTTGCTCGACGTGTCGGCGCTCGGCCTGCCGGTGGGCTGCGAATTCCTCGACCCGATCACGCCGCAGTTCATCGCCGACATCGTCACCTGGGGCTCCATCGGTGCCCGCACGGCGGCGAGCCAGGTGCACCGCCAGATGTGCAGCGCGCTGTCGATGCCCGTGGGCATCAAGAACTCCGTGGAGGGCGACATCCAGGTCGCCGTCGACGCCACCCGTGCGGCCGCCGCGTCGCACGTCTTCCCCGGCATCAACACCGACGGCCTCGCGGCGCTCCTGACCACCTCGGGCAATCCCGACTGCCACGTCATCCTGCGCGGCAGCTCGAAGGGCCCGAACTACGACGAAGCGTCGGTGACCGAAACCCTCGGGCGGCTCGCCAAGTCGGGTCTGCCCGAGCGCGTGATCATCGACGCGAGCCACGGCAACAGCAACAAGGACCACGTGCGCCAGGCCGAAGTCGTGCGCGAGGTCGCCGCCCGCGTCGCCACCGGCGAGCGCGGCATCGTCGGGCTCATGATGGAAAGCTTCCTCGCCGCGGGCCGCCAGGAACTCCTCCTCGGCCGCGGCGACGAACTCACCTACGGCCAGTCCATCACCGACGCCTGCCTCGACTGGGACACGACGGACGGACTGCTGGACACCCTCGCGGCCGCGGTGCGGTCGCGCCGCTGACCGCCTCGATATGGCGTGGGGCGAGGTGGCGTGAGGCGCGTTCGCCGCGCCCCGCGCCGCGTCCGGCATCGGCGCATCGGGCAGTGAGCGATCAGCGGCGGCGGAACGCCGCGTCGATGACTTCCCAGCGCTGGCGGTTGTGTTTCGCGTCGGCGAGGGCGTCGTGCTGATCGGTGGGCGCGGCGGGGAGCTTGGGTTTGCCCGCGTCCTCCCAACGTTGGCGCAGGTCGCGCGTGAAGCGGGGCAGCTGGCGCGGCAACGCGGGCATCGGGCCCCACAACTGGGCGAGCGCGACGTGGTCGTACGCGGCGAACCAGGCCCACAGTTCGATGCCGCCGGGTGGTTTGCCGAAGAACTCGAGCAGGTCCGCGCGGATCTTTTCGCGGCTGCGCCACGCGGGGTCGGCGGGTGAGGGCAGCTTGGGGAGCACGTTGTCCCGCACCCACTGGCCCGCTTTGCCGGGATCGAAGTCGGTCGACACGGCGTAGAACTCGCGGCCGCGTTCGTCAACGACACCGATCGAAACCAGGTCGATCGTCACGCCGTCCTCGATGAATTCGGTGTCGTAGAAAAACCGCATTGCGGAAAACTAGCAGTGGCGCGAAGCGCCTCCGTTCAGGGCGGCGGCAGGCCGAGCGTACGGGCCCACGCGGCTAGCCGACCTTGCTGTCGGGCAGCCGGGCGGCGTCGGCGCCCGAGGGCTGCTCGGGGACCTTCGGCTTCACGCCCGCGGCCTCGGCCGCGATCAGTTCCTTGGCCTTGGCCGCGTAGATGTCCACGTACTCCTGGCCAGAGAGCTCCATGAGCGCGTACATGATCTCGTCGGTGATCGACCGTTCGATGAAGCGATCGCCGGCGAGGCCGTCGTAACGGGAGAAGTCGAGCGGTGCGCCGAAGCGGATCTCGAGGCGCCGCGGCCACCACATCCGGGAGCCGATCGGGTTGACCTTGTCCGTGCCGATCATCGCGACGGGCACGACCACGCCCTTCGACTCGAGCGCGATGCGGGCGACGCCGGTTTTGCCCTTGTACAAGCGGCCGTCGGGTGACCGCGTGCCCTCCGGGTAGATCCCGAGCAGGTGGCCCTCCTTCACGAGCCGGGTGGCGGTGTCGAGCGCGGCCTGCGCGGCGTTGCCGCTGGAGCGGTCGATGGGGAACTGGCCGACGCCGGTGAAAAACCACTTCTTGAGCAGGCCCTTGAAACCCGGCTCGGTGAAGTACTCCGACTTCGCCGGGAAGGTGACCTTGCGCTTCACGCGCAGCGGCATGAAGAAGGAGTCGGCGACCGCGAGGTGGTTGCCGGCGAGGATCGCGCCGCCCGATTCCGGGATGTTTTCGGCACCGACCACCTTCGTCGGCCACAGGGTCTTCAGCAGGGGGCCGATGAACACGAACTTCATGAGCCAGTACAGCACCGCGCTCCAGTCCTTCCCGAGGCTCGACGTTCGAGTTCTCGGTGGTCAAGCGTACGAAATTCGCTCGCCCGTGTACAACGCGAGCTGGACGGCTACTCGCCGGCAGCGACCGATCTCACAGCGGAGCCGGGCCGTTCGAGCCACCGGAGGGGGCCACACAAGACCACCCGACCGTGAGAGCATGGAAGACCTACACCCCGCTTCGATCGGAAGGGCGTTCGCCATGAGCGTGCTCGCCGGCGCGGAACCGTTCGCCCACACGGGTTCCTCCGGAGCCGGGTTCCTGCTGTGCCACGGCTTCACCGGCACGCCGGCCGGGCTGCGGGCGTGGGGCGATCACCTGGCCGGGGCCGGGTTCAGCGTGCGCTGTCCGCTCCTGCCGGGCCACGGCACCCGCTGGCCGGACCTCAACCGCACGACCTGGCCCGACTGGTACGGAGCCGTCCGCGAAGAGCTGCTCGCGCTGCGCGCCGAATGCGACACCGTGTTCGTCAGCGGCCTGTCGATGGGTGGCACGCTCGCGTTGCGCCTCGCCGAGGAGTTCGGCGACGCGATCGCCGGCCTCGTGCTGGTGAACCCGTCGGTCACGCGGCTGAGCGTCGACGCGAAGCTGCTGCCGCTGCTCGCGCGGGTGATCACGTCGGTCCCGGCGATCGCCAACGACATCGCCAAACCCGGGGTGACCGAGCTGGCCTATCCGCGCACGCCGGTGCGCGCCGCCGCGAGCCTCGCGCGCCTGTGGAAGGTGGTCCGGGCCGATCTCGGCAAGGTGACGCAGCCGGTGCTGCTGCTCCACTCGCGCGTCGACCACGTGGTGGAGCCGGAGAACTCGCGGATCGTGCTGGCCTCGATCGCCAGCCGGGACGTGACGGAAGTGGTGCTGGAGAACAGCTTCCACGTCGCGACACAAGACAACGACGCGGAACTGATCTTCGGCCGCAGTGTCGAATTCGCCCGGGCGCTGCGGGCGGGACAGGTGGGTGCCTGATGACACGGGGGAAAGGCACGGACGGGCCCGAGGACGTCGACGCCACGTTCGCCGAGATCGTCGCCGACCTACGGGCCGAAGGCGTCGGCATGTTCATCGAAGAAGATGTGCGCGAGCTGGGCGATGCCGCCGCAGGCGTAGCCCCGGACGACCCGAACGCACCGGAGACCACCCCGCCGCCGGCGAAACCCGTCAAACCCGCCAAACCCGCGGACCCGCCGGAGTCCGATTCCTGGCGCACCGGCGGCACGACGTGGGACGAGACGATGTTCGGCGACGACCCCGCCGGAGACGACGAGCACTTCGTGCCGCCCGAGCCACCGCCGCTGCCGCGCCCGCGCAAGGGTGCGTTCGTGGTGCTGCTGTTCTTCGTCGTCGGGTTGCTGCTGCTGATCGTGCCTAACCTGATCGGCGTGGGCCCGGCGCTGGCGACCCCGCTCGGGATCCTTTCGCTCGCCACCGCCATCGCGCTCCTGCTGCTGCGCGTGCGCCAGGGCCCGCCGCCGGGCGCGGACCCGACCAACGGCGCCCAGGTCTGACCGGACAGGGATGGGGATCGACTTCACCCCCTCGCGCCGGTCGACGATAGGCGCGGAGTGGGAGCTGGCACTGGTCGACCGGCGCAGCGGTGAGCTGGCGTCGGTCGCGGAGCGGATCCTCGACGCGGTGCGGCCCGAAGGCGAGGCCGAGCACCCCAAGATCAAACAGGAGCTGCTGCTCAACACCATCGAAGTGATCAGCGGCGTCTGCCGGACCGTCGCCGAGGTGAAGGCGGACCTGGCCGGCTCGCTCGACGTGGTGCACGAGGTGCTCGAACCGCTGGGCGTCGAGATCTTCTCGGCCGGCTCGCACCCGTTCTCCAACTGGTACCGCCAGAAGGTGACGGACAAGGCGCACTACGCCAAGCTCATCGAACGCACGCAGTGGTGGGGCAGGCAGATGCTGATCTACGGCGTCCACGTGCACGTGGGGCTCGACCACCGCGACAAGGTGCTGCCGGTGCTCGACGCGCTGCTGAACTACGCGCCGCACCTGCAGGCCTTGTCGGCTTCGTCGCCGTACTGGGCCGCGGAGGACACCGGCTACGCCTCCAACCGCGCGCTGATGTTCCAGCAGCTGCCCACGGCCGGGTTGCCGTTCCAGTTCCGCGAATGGGCCGAGCTCGAACGCTACGTGTCGGACATGTTCACCACCGGCGTGATCGACCATTTTTCCGAAATTCGATGGGACATCCGGCCCGCGCCGCATCTGGGGACGATCGAGATGCGCGTGTGCGACGGCGTGCCGACCCTCGAAGAGGTCGGTGCCATCGCCGCGCTGACGCAGTGCCTCGTGGACGACTTCAGCGAGCGTCTCGACCGCGGCGAGCGGCTCCCGACCCTGCCGCCGTGGCACGTGCAGGAGAACAAGTGGCGGGTCGCGCGCTACGGCACCGAAGCGATCATCATCCTCGATGACGCCGGCCGCGAACGCCTCGTCACCGAGGACCTCACGGACCTGCTGGAGCGGCTCGAACCCGTCGCGCGGCGGCTGGACTGCGTGCCGGAGCTGCGTACTGTCGAGACGATCCTGAAGCACGGGCCCAGCTATCTGCGCCAGCGCGCGGTGGCCAAGCAGCACCACGGTTCGCTCAAGGCCGTCGTGTCTTCACTCGTGGCGGAGATGCGTGACGGACTCGCACCGGCGTGAAACGGGCGGCGCGGGTAGAGCCCTCAGTTGTCCGGACCTCTTCCCGGTCACGGCTCGCCCTCTCCGGCGAGCTCGACCTTTCCCAGGCGCCGCAACACCTTTCGTGCTTTTGGCCTTCGCCAGGGCACCCGTCACGATGCCCGAGGGCTACTCGAGCTCTCGCAACAACGCGCCCGGGCCGAGAACGGATGCGCCCAGATCACCGACGCGGGAACGCAGTTCGCGATCGGCGGTCACGACCACCACGTGGTCTTGGGGTCGGCTGCGGGCTTCGGCCGTGACCGCGACGATGTAGGTGTCGCCGTCGGCTTGTGCGGTGGCGATCTCGACGCCCGCCACCGGTTCGACGCCCCGGGCCTGCCCTTCGACGACGAGCACGATCCGCGGCCACCACAACCAGCCCGGCCCGGCGCCGACGTCCGCCACTTCGTCGGCGATGCCCCGCACGGCGAGGTGCGCGAGCCGGTCGCGCAGGCGTTCGGCCGCGCCGCGGCGATCGCGCCACCAGCCGTCGGGGCGCGAGCCCACCACGTTGGCGCCGTCGACGATTAGCACGAGCTGCCGGCCCAGCTGATCCCGCAACCGCGGCCAGGAGCCGGCGAAGTCACGGTGCAGCGGCAGCTCGGCGACGTCTCCGGGCGCGACCCACCGAAGCTCGGAGCTCTCCTCGTTGGCCACACGCGCGTCGAGCGTCCGGTCGGCGACCGCGAGCACCGTCGTGTAAGCCCAGGTCCCGTGGTCGAGCGCGGAAGCCGACAAGGCCCGGAACGCCGAGGGCGGAACGGCCGCTTCCTCCTCGGCCTCGCGCGCCGCCGCGTCGCGCACTGACTCGCCCGTCTCGATCGCACCGCCGGGCAACGCCCAGGTGCGTCCGTTGTGCACCCACCAGGCCCGCCGTTGCAGCAGCACCCCGCGCCCGGGATCCGACAGCAGCAGCCCGGCCGCGCCGTGCGCTCCCCAGTGCAGCCGCCCACACGTGCACCGCACGAAACGGTTCGCGGTCGTCGACGTCACCCGGCAAGCCTTCCATACCGGGGCCCGCGCCCGCAGCGCTCCTCCCGGCGGTCCGCTCAGCCCACGACCTCGGCCACGTCCGCCGTGACGGCGTCGAGAGCAAGTGCGGCGGCGCCGACGATGGCCGTGTCGTCACCCAGGTGCGCGGTGCGGATCCGGGCCAGCGGCCGATGGTGCGCACCGGTGATGGCGCCCGCGTAGTGCTCGCGGGCCTCGTCGAGAAACAGCGGTGCCGATTCGGACACGCCGCCGCCGATCACGATGATCTCGGGGTCGAAGACGTCCGCGACCAGCGCGAGGCCCTCACCCAGCCATTTGGCCAGCTCGGCCATCGCGCGCAACGCGATGGGGTCGCCGTCGCGGGCGGCGCCGGCGACCCGGCGGCCCGTGACGGAACCCGGATCGTCCGCGACCTCGCGCGCGAGCACCGTCGAGCTGCCCGGATAACGGGCCAGCAGCTCGACGGCGGTGGCGGCCAGCGCCGTGCCGCTGCAGTAGCGCTCCCAGCAGCCGTATTTCCCGCAGGGGCAGGCGCGCCCGCCGGGCACCACCGTCAGGTGACCCAGCTCGGGAGCCACACCGTACGCACCGCGGTAGATCTCGCCGTCGAGCAGGAGACCGGCGCCGATCCCGGTGCCCAGCGCGACCAGCGCCGCCACCTGCGCACCGCGCGCGGCACCGAACCGGTGCTCGCCGACGACGGCCGAGTTCACGTCGTGCTCCAGCGTGACCGGCAGGCCAACGCGCTTCTCGATCCGGTCGGCCACCGGCGCGTCGCGCCAGGCGAGGTGCGGTGCGAACATCACCGACCGTCGGTCGCGCGCCACGAACCCGGCAACGGCCAGGCCCACGGCCGCCACGTCGTGGCGGTTGCGCAGGTCCTCGACGACGCCCGCGATGGCGTCCTCGAGCGCGTTCTCCTCACTCGGTGTCCCGACGCGGGCGGTGTCCAGCAACGATCCCCGTTGGTCCACCACCCCGGCGCGCACGCTCGTGCCGCCGACGTCAACCCCAATCGTCAGCACTCAGTTCTCCCGATCCGGCCGCCAGTCTTCTCGCTTGCGGACGGTGATGCGCTGCACGCGCGCACCCACCGACCCGTCCGCCGGGGCCGGTGGCGCCGGTTCGGGCCGGAAGCCCGGCATGTGCACGCCCTCGTCCGGCTCCCAGCGATCGGCGAGCACCGCACGAAGCAACGCCACGAGCTGCGCGGCTTGTTCCAGCAGCCGGGCGGCGAACTCCGGCCGCTCGCCACGCACGACGGCGACGATCGCACACAGCGGACACCATCCGCACACCGAGGGTTCCCCGTCGCGAGCTGCGTCACGCTCCGTGCCGTGTCCCGCCGCGACCACGCCTTCCAGCCACGGTGCGGCGCGCTCCATCACCAGCTCGACCAGCAGGCGGATCTCCTCCGCCAGCCGCAGCCCTTCCGCGGCGGGCCCGGGCTCGTCCTGTTCGCTCACCCGCGTCCCCGGTCCCCGGCCAGGCTGATCACCAGGCCGTCCGCGTCGGATTCCGCGCCGGTGATGTGGCACGGCCGCAGCGGCTCCGGCAGCGCGATGAGCCGCCGGTACCCGTCCACGGTGATCGCCAGGTCGTCGTCGACGCGGGCGAGGTCAACCTCCGCCTCCCGCTGCAGCGGAAGGGCCACGCGCAGCCGGAACCCGTCGTCCTCGGGCGTGACCTGCAGCAGCGGTGTGACGGGTTTCCCCGTGCCGGACAGCGGATCGCGTGTCCCGTAGAGCTCATGGGCCAGCTCGGCGAGTGCGGTCGCGCCCACCGGTTCACCGGCCCGGTGCTCGACGCGCGCGAGGTCGGCGGGCCCGTAGCCGGCGGCGGCGAGTTCGGCGAGCACCGCGTCCTGCTGGGCGCGCCGTGTCCGCAGCCAGGTGGCCGCCGAGCCGCGCCAGAACCCGGGGGCGGGCATCAGGCGGTTGGCGATCAGCCCGTCGACGGCGATGCCGCGCAAGGCCAGCGCCGTCACCGTCCGGCGGGCTTCGGCGACCACGACCCGCTCGGGTGTGAGCACGAGCCGCACGGTCGTCACGCTCGGGTCGGTCAGCATTTCCCGCAATGCGTCCAGGTGCGCGCCGAGCCGCCGCACCGAGTTCGCGACGCGGCCGCGGCGGCCGTGCGCCCGGCTCAGGTATCCCGCGACGGCTTCGGGCAGCGCGAGCAGCCGCAACGTCTCGGCCGTCGGGCCGCAGTCGACCACCACGGTGTCCCACGGACCGTGCGCGGCCAGGCGCCGCACCTCGCCGAGCGCGAGCAGCTCGTCGACGCCGGGCAGCACCGTCAGCTCCTCGGCGTCGAGTGCGTCGAGGCCCACGCCGGTCAGCACCGCACGCAGCAGTTCCCGCAGCTCGTGCCACGTCCGGTCGACCAGCGCGCGCGAGTCCACCTGCGCCGCCCACAGCCCGGACGACGCACCGTCGCCGGCCAAGTCCACTTCGGACGGCTCGCCACCGAGCGGTGTGCCGAACGCGTCACCCAGCGAATGGGCGGGATCGGTCGAGACCACCAGCGTCTTCCTGCCGCGGCCCGCCAGCGCGGTGGCGGTGGCCGCGGCGAGCGTGGTCTTCCCGACACCCCCCTTGCCGGTGAACAGCAGGATCCGCATGACGGCTAGCCTTCGGCCCTTCGCTTCAGCTCCTTGAGCGCCGTGTCCATCACCATCTTCTCGGCCTTGCGCCGCAGCAGGCCGATCATCGGCAGCGCCAGCTCCACCGACAGTGTGTAGGTGACCTTCGTGCGCCCCTCGGCGAGCTGCTCCAGCGCGTATCGGCCGTTCTGCGCCTTCTGCATCTGACCCTTGACCAGATGCCAGCTCACGCCGAGGCCCGAGGAGTCCCAGTCGTACTCGAGCGTGTAGACGTCCTTGATCGGCCCAGCGTCCAGTGTCAGCTTCACTCGCTTGGCCCGCCCGACATCGTCGGTGTCCAGCACCTCGGCCTGCTGAACGGCCTTCGCCCACTCCGGATACGCGGGGAAGTCGGCGATCACCGACATCACCCGGCGGGGCTCGGCGTCGACCTCGATGGACTGCGTGGACTGCTCGGCCATGGGACGAAGCGTAGCCGGACTACGTCGTCACCAGCGCAGCACATACGGCTGCTCGGTCTCCTTGAAGTGACCCACGTTGCGGCATTCGGTGCGCCCGACCCGGCGCCGCACGGACAGCGGCTGGTGCACGTGCCCGAACACCGACCAGCGTGGACGCTGCTCGCGGATGAGCTCCAGCAAGGCCCGCGAGCCCAGCTCGGCGCGCCGCGCGACGACGTCGTAGGTCAGTTCGGGCACCGCCGGCGGAATGTGCGTGCAAAGGACCTCGACGTCGGACAGTTTGGCCACGGACTCGTCGAACTCCTCGCGGGCCCGGAGATACGGGCGCCAGGCCGCACCTTTGCGCGGGCGCGGCACCACACCCTCGGGCAGCACGGCGCCGCCGACGAAACCGAACCGCAGGCCGCCGATCGTGGCGACCTCGCCGTCGAGCATTTGCACGCCGTCGCCGGCGAACTCCGGCCACAGCGCGGGCGAGTCGACGTTGCCCGGGGTCGCATACGTAGGAGCCGTCATCGAGGCGAACAGCGTGGCGTACTGCTCGCGCACGGCTTCGTCCACGGCCGCCGCCGGATCCTCGAGGGTGGCCCACAGCGTGCGCGAGAAGGCGACGGTCTCGTCGCGGGTCCCTTCGCGGCGCAGGCGCGCGAACTGGGCCACCTTGTCGCCGCCGAACAGGGTGCCCATGATGCCCTTGTCGTGCTCGCGGTAGTCGACGAAATCCAGCAGGTCACCGAGCACGACCAGGGCGTCGGCACCCTCTCCCGCCCGCTTCAGCGCGTCGGCATTGCCGTGCACGTCGGAAACGACGTGAACCCGCACAAGCCTCTCCTTGTCGTTCCCAGTCGGTCAGTCCCTGTCCGAGACAGTCCCGGTCAGTCCCAGTCAGTCGGAGCCGGTCCCGGCATCCGGGAGCCGCGGCGGAATGCCCGGCGCTCGCCCGTCCTCGAGGACGTCCTTCAGTTCCAGCGCGAGCTCCTTCGCCGCACGGGCCCGCCGGTCCTGCTCCCGCCGCAGCTCGCGCCACGTCAACTCCCGCGGCCTGCCACCGGGACCGGTGGGCGTCGCCCGCAGGAAGTAGTGCAGCACGGTGCCGTCGAGCACGGGCTCCAGCCAGACCTCCATCGTACCGACGAGCGCGCCGGTGACCGTCCAGCGCAGGCCCTGGTCACCGCGGTCGGTGTAGACCTCGAGCACCAGGTCGGGCCAATACCGGCGCCAGGACGCGGGGTCGGCGAACGCCGCCGCGAGTGTGCTGGGCGGCACCACGATGAAGGTCTCGTCGACAAGATCGAGAGCGGGCGGTCCGGGGTTCACAGGCGCAGAATGTCACGACCTCGTCCGGCGGGGCGCCGCGGCGTGGTCTTAAGGTCTACGGCAAGCTAAGTTGACCGGCGGGTAACCCCGCACGCGTCGAACACGGAGGTCCACGTGCGCGAATACAGCGCCCCCGCCGGAAAGCCGGTGACCGACGACGAGAATCTGGCGGACGTCGTCTGGGCGAACGCCGAGCGGTTCTCCGATGTGGTGAGCTTCCGCCGGCAGGTCGACGGCACCTGGCTGGACGTGACGGCCAAGGATTTCGCCGACCAGGTCGCGGCTGTCGCGAAGGGCCTGATCGCGTCGGGCGTCGGCCACGGCGACCGGGTCGCGCTGATGTCGAAGACCCGCTACGAGTGGACGCTCATCGACTTCGCGATCTGGGCCGCGGGCGGCGTCACCGTGCCGATCTACGAGACATCCTCACCCGAGCAGGTGCACTGGATCCTGTCGGACTCGGCCGCGAAGGTCGTGATCGTGGAGACCGACGCGCACCGCGGGGCGGTCGACCAGATCCGTGGGCGGCTCACCGAGCTGCGGCGCACACTGCAGATCGAGGGCGCGGCGCCGGCCGTCGACGAACTGACCGCACTCGGCGCCGAGCTCACCGACGAGCAGCTGCACACGCGCCGCCGTGAGGTGACCGCGGGCGAGCTGGCCACGATCGTCTACACGTCGGGCACCACGGGCCGGCCGAAGGGCGTCGAGCTGACGCACCGCAACCTGCTGGCCGAGATCCGCGCCGACATCGAGGCGTTCCCCGAACTGATGGAGCAGGGCAACTCGCTGCTGTGCTTCCTGCCGCTCGCGCACGTCCTGGCGCGCGCGATCGCCGTGACCGCGCTGTCGGCCCGCGTGACGCTGGGCCACACGCCGGACGTCAAGAACCTGGTGGCGGACCTCGGCACGTTCCGCCCGACGTTCGTGGTCGCCGTGCCGCGAGTCTTCGAGAAGGTCTACAACTCGGCCAAGCAGAAGGCCCACGGCGAGGGCAAGGGCAAGATCTTCGACGCG
Organism: Amycolatopsis sp.; assembly: GCA_035551175.1. Taxonomy (GTDB): domain Bacteria; phylum Actinomycetota; class Actinomycetes; order Mycobacteriales; family Pseudonocardiaceae; genus Amycolatopsis. Next base: position 181,682 of record DASZNR010000126.1, read on the forward strand.
GCCGAGGCCGTCGCCGTGGAGTACAGCCAGGCACAGGACAAGGGCGGCGCGTCGTTCGCGCTGCGGGCCAAGCACCTGATGTTCGACAAGCTCGTGTACAGCAAGCTGCGCGCGGCGCTCGGTGGGCGCTGCGTCGCGGCGGTGTCCGGCGGCGCCCCGCTCGGCGCGCGTCTCGCCCACTTCTTCCGCGGCATCGGCGTGCCGGTGTTCGAGGGTTACGGGCTCACCGAGACGTCGGCGGCGGCGAACGTCAACACGCACGCCTCGTTCCGCGTCGGCACGGTCGGCAAGCCCGTCGCGGGCACCTCGGTCCGCATCGCGGACGACGGCGAGGTCCTGCTCAAGGGCGACGTCGTGTTCGACGCCTACTACAACAACGCCGAAGCCACCGCCGAAGCCCTCACCGACGGCTGGTTCCACACCGGCGACCTCGGCGAGCTCGACTCCGACGGCTTCCTCAAGATCACCGGCCGCAAGAAGGAGATCATCGTGACGGCGGGCGGGAAGAACGTCGCGCCGTCCGGTCTCGAAGACACCATGAAGGCCTCGCCGCTGATCAGCCAGGCCATGGTCGTCGGCGACCAGCGCCCGTTCATCGCCGCGCTCGTCACGATCGACGAGGAGTTCTTCCCCGCCTGGAAAACCCAGCACGGCAAGCCCGCGCAGGCCACTGTCGCCGACCTCGCCACCGACGCGGATCTGCTGCGCGACATCCAGGCCGCCGTCGACGAGGCCAACAAGCAGGTGTCCCACGCCGAAGCGATCAAGAAGTTCACGGTGCTGGCCGAGGACTTCACCGAGGCCGGCGGCGAGATCACGCCGAGCCTCAAGCTGAAGCGCAACGTGGTGAGCAAGAACTACGCCTCCGACATCGAGGCCCTGTACCAGCGCTGACCTGCCGGCCCACGGATCCGCGGCCCCTCCGGCATCCGGGAAGGGCCGCGGATCCTGCGGTTCAGGCCTGCGGGACGAACCGGCGGACGGCCGCGCCTCGCGCGGCGAACCACTGCTCGAGCTCGGGCCCGTCGATCGAGGTGCGCTCGCCCCGAAGCACGAGCCGGATCGGGCCGACGACGGTACCGGTGAACCCGGTGACGTCCGCACCGTCGAACACGCTGTCCCGTAGCACCAGTTTGTCGGCCGTGCCGCCGCTCAGGTTGGCGCCGTCGAAGCGCGTGTCGTAGAACGCCGCGTCGGCCAGTGCCGCGCCCGAGAGGTCGGCCCCGGACAGGTCGGCGCCGAAGAACTCGCACCCCCGCAACACCGCGCTGCGCAACACCGCCTCACGCAGGACCGTGCCCTCTCCCTCGGCGTCGGTCAGGTCGGCCTCGGTCAGATCGGCGCCGGTGAAGTCCGAGCGGTCGAGGTGCGTGTGACCGAGCCGCGCCTCACGCAGGACCGTGGCGCGAAAGGCCGAACGCACGAGCCAGAACCCGCGGACGTCGAGCCCCGGCAGCTGAGCGGCCGAGAAGTCCAGATCGGACCCGACGCCGCGCTCCCCTTCCGGAATGGCGAGCCATTCCCGCAGCTGTGCCGCCGCCCGTTCGTCGGGCGGCCAGCTGCGTGGCGCCCAGCCCTCACGGGTAGAAGATGACCTTGCCATTCCACCCCTTCTCGTTGACGATCCGGTTCATGCTGTCGATGGCCTCCTGATTGGCATTGCGCGTGTCGACGATGACATTGCGACCACTGGTGTTGATCTGTTTGTCCAGCGTCTTCTCGAACTTCGCGTCGTTGTAGCCGTCCTTGAACTCCGCGCCTTCGGGGTGCTTCGAGCCGGGCGGCCAGTCGGAGTGCATGGATTTCACGTCCCAGCTCTGCCCGTTGCCGTCGACGAGATCGCCGCCGCCGAGCCCGGTCGGGCGGCTGACACCGTTGCCAACGGGACCGTCCGGCTTGTCGGCGAACGGACCCACACCCTGCTTGTTCAGGTCGAGCCCGATGTGCGCCTCGTCGATCTGGGTCTTGTCCGGCGCGGCGTCGCCGTGGTCGGGGTCTTTCAACAGCTCGTCGTACTCGTCCTTGTAGTCCTTGCCCTGCTGGTCCCAGTGTGCGTCGAGCTTCGCGGTCTCGTCGGGCGTCAGCTGCGGGCGGGCCTTGCCGAAGTCGGGGTCCGGGCGACCGAGGACGTCGTTCGGGTGTTCGGCGTGGTGGACCTGGTTGCCGTAGTCGATCTTCGGGCCGTCGCCGAAGATGTCGTCGTCGCTGCCGCCCATGCCGAACAAGCCGCCGTCTTCGTCGTCGCCGCCGAAGCCCCACGAGTTCTCGTCGTCCTCGTGGCTCGTTCCGTTCTCGCTCTGGTGATCCGGCTCGTCCTCGTGGTGACCCGGGTCGTGGTCGCTCTTGCCATCGGAGCCAGGGTCGTGATCGCTCTTGCCATCAGAGCCGGCGGCGTCATGGCCACCGTTGTGACCGCTCTGGTTCCCGGGGGTGTCATCGGGGGCGCTGTCGGACTTCCCCGCGGGCCCGGGTTCGCCGTCGCCGCCCGGTTTGGTGTCCGGCGTGGACGGGCGGCTCGGTGCGGGCGGGTTGGCGTTCTGCACGTGCCCGGCGTCGCCGCCGCCGGTGCCGGCCGGGCGGTCCGGGGACGTGCTGCCGGGATCGGCGGGCGGGTTGTGAGTTGCGGTGTTGCCACCCGAGTTCTTGTTGCGGCTCAGGCAGTTGCCGAGACCGAGCGGGTCGGCGTCGAACAGCGGGTTGGGCACGTAGGCGACCGGGTTCGGCGCGGGAACCAGGCCGAGCGGGTCCTGGCTGAGGTAGCGGCCCGTGCCCGGGTCGTAGTAGCGGTAGACGTTGTAGTGCAGGCCGGTTTCGTCGTCGGCGTATTGGCCGGGGAACCGCAGCGGAGTGGTCGCACCCGCAGCGCCCGGGCGCACGCGACCCCACAGCGAGGAGTTCGCGTGCCACGCGACGACCCCGTCCGGGTCCACCAGGTCCACCGGAGTGCCCACCTGGTCGGTGACGAACGAGAAGAACCGCACCACGGTGTCGAGGTGCTCGGTCTGGGTCACCGGTCGCACGGTGCCGGGCACGTGGTCCCACGTGAGGGTGAGCCGGCGGCCGTCACGGGTGCGCTGCACCTGCTCGACCAGCAGCTGCCCGCTCCACGCGAACAGCGTCTCCTCCACGGGCTCGGCGCCGCCGGGCAGCCAGAGCTGCTTCGCGACGCGCCGGCCGAGTGGGTCGTAGCGGTAGCGCCACTCGGTGCCCTCGGGCGTCCCCACGGCAATCAGCCGGTCGCGCGCGTCCCAGCGGTAGGTCCACGTGCGGACGCCGCCGGCGCCCGGTTCGTGGCGGGCGACGACCCGGCCCTGCACGTCGTGGACGAAGCGCAGGGCACCCGCCGCGGACAACCGGTTGCCGGTGTAGCCGCGCGGACCCGCGTCGGGCTCGGGCAGCGGCCCGCGCGCGTGCAGGATGTTGCCTGAGCCGTCGTAGGCGTAGGTCTCCTCGCCGTCGGGCCGGGCGACCCCGGTGACCCGGCCCGCCGCGTCGAGGCGGTAACGCGTCGGGCCCGAGAGGGCGTCGTCGACGGCGGACAGCCGGCCGTCGGGGTGGTAGCTGTACGCACGTCGCTGAACCACGCCGGCACGGCCCGTCACCGTCTGGCCGACCAGCTGGTGCTCCGCGTCGAACGCCTGTGCCAGCACCGACACGCCGCCGACGGCGCGTTCGATCTCCCGGCCCGCCGCGTCGTGGCGGAACACCACCTCGTGCCCACCCGCCGACAACGTCACCGGCAGGCCTGCCTCGTCGAAAGCCCACGTGCTGACCACCCCGGACGGCGTGGTGCGGCGGGTCCCCTGCTCGTCGTGGACGTAGGTGACCGCCCGTCCGTCCACGGACTCGCGGATCACCTGGCCGTACCCGTCGCGCTCGATCTCCAGGACACAGCCGTCCTCGGTGGCGCGGACGAGGAACCCGACCGGATCGTAGGTGTAGGTCGTCGAGCCCGTGGCCGTACGGCGCTCGACGACGTTGCCGAGCGCGTCGTAGGCATACGTGGTGACCGCGCCGAAACCGTCGGCAGACTCGACGAGCCGGCCCGCGGCGTCGTAGGAGAACCGCAGCACGCGCCCGTCGAAGTCGGTCTCGGAGATCACGTGGCCTGCGGCGTCGTAGGTGTAGCTCCACGACAGCCCCGCGGGATTCGTGACGCGGGTCAGCCGCAGTTCGGTGTCGTATTCGTAGATCGTGCGGGCGCCGGTCGCGTCGATCCGGGCGACCGGCAGGTCGAACGGGCCGTATTCGAACCGCACACCGCCGTGGCCGGCGAGACTGTGCTCCACGAGGTTTCCCTCGGGGTCGTACCGCCAGTTTTCGCGTCGCCCGGCCGGGCCGACGCGACCGGCCGGGAGACCTTCCACGGTCCAGCCGAGCCTGCTGCGGCCGCCGCCCGCGTCGGTGACGATCCGCGGGCGGCCGAACTGATCACGCTCCACGGGGTCGTCGGCGGGGACGATCGGCGCGCCCGCGGACAGCTGGTCGTCGCGCGCGAACGTGGTCGCCGTGCCGGCCTGCGTGGTGTACAGATCGGGCGCGGTGCCCGGCGCGTACGAGCGCCGCCAGGTGCGCCCGGCGCTCTCGACCGTGACGGTCAGGGTGCCGTCCGGCGCGGACGCGACGTCGGCTCGGCTGCCGTCCGGGCGGATCACGGCCGTCAGCAGGCCGTCTTCGGTGTACTCGAACGCGGTCGTGGCCCCGAGCGCGTCCGTGCGCGACCGCAGCCGATCGTACCGGTCCCATGTGGACACCACGGTGCCGCCAAGCGGATCGGTTTCGCGCACGACCTGCGCGGCTTCGTTGAGCTCGAACTCCGTGGTGTGGCCGAGGGAATCGGTGAACCTCGTGATCCGGTGCTCGCGGTCGTACTCGAACCGGCCGTCGTAGAACCCGCGGTCGCCGACCGTGCGCACGCACCGGCCGTCGGCATCGTAGACGTAGCGGTACCACGTGCCGTTGCGGTCCTGCCACCCGGTGAGCCGGCCATCGGCGTCGTAGTCGAACTGCTCGGCAAGCCCCGAGGAGTTGATCACGCGGGTGAGGCGGCCCAGCTCGTCGTAGCCGAAGGTGCGCACGAGCACCGGGGCCCGCCCGTCGCCGAGCACCCGGATCGCGGTGACGCGACCGGCGGTGCTGTCCAGCTCCACGCGATATCCCGCGGAGTGCCTGATCAGCCGGGGCGCACCGGACTCGTCGTACTCGACCGTGAGCTGCGCACCGGCGGCGTCGATCGCGGACACCAGCGGGAGGGTTTCCCCGCCGCGGCCGGGCAGCCGCCCGAAGCGCAGCTGGGTGCCACGCACCGGATCGGCGAGCGAGTACCCACCCTCCGGCAGCACGGTCAGCGGGCGGCGCGGCCCTTCGACCGGCAGCACGGGCTCACCGCCGACGGCCCGCGGGTACACCAGAATCGTGCCGTCCGGCGAGAAGTAGCAGACGTTGTCGGCGTCGACTTCGAGTCGCTGGTCCACTGTCGACGTCCAGCTCGGTCCGAACCACCGGCCCGCCCGGTACGACGACAGGTGCAGCCGCTCGAGCACCAGCGGGCTCGGCAACCCGAGGTCCGTCTGCGGCAGCACGACGGTGCCCCGCGCGATGTCGACCGGGTCGGACTTGCAGACCAGGTCGTCCTTGCCGACCGCCGTGTCCCGCGGATCGTCCGGTTTGGACGAAGGCGGCGGTGAACTCTTCGGCGTGCCACCGGGCGGTGGCGAACCGGCCGAAGACGACGGCGGCGGCTCGGGATCCGTCTTGAGCGGCGGGGGCGGCGGGTCGGACCGGGGCGGCGGAGTCGGATCACTCTTCGGCGGCGGTGGGGTGTCCCCACCGCCACCGGCGCTCGACGTCGTCGTGGAATCGTCGGCCTTCGGCGGGTCGCTCTTCGGCGCAGGCGGCGGGTCGTCGCCACCGGCGCTCGACGTGTTCGTGGAGTCGTCGCCGCCCTTCGGCGTGCCGCCGCCCTCGGGCGCACCGCCGCCGTGCACGGGCTTCGGCGGATCCTTCGGCATCCCCCCGACATCACCGCCCTTGCCCGCCGGCG
>DASZNR010000127.1:0-7003 GCA_035551175.1 Amycolatopsis sp.
CGTCTTGGCCTTCTCGACCTCGCCGGGGTCGCCGCCGCCCATCACGTAGCGGACGCCACCGATGGACAGGAACACCGTGGCGAGGCCGGCCAGGATGCCCATGATCCAGTTGCGGACGTTGTTCAGGACGTCGGTGACCGAGCCGGCGAGGGCGACGACCATCGTGTCGGCGTGTCCCGCTGATGCCGAGGCCAGCAACGCGATGGCCGACAGCTCGACCACCAGCACCACGTGCGACCACCGTCGGCGGCGAGCCGGAATCGAGTCGCCTGACTTAATGATCGGAGCATTGGACGGCGTCGAACTCGCATCGGCGGTCTGGTCCGGCGGCTGCGGGTCGCCGTCGAGACGAGCACTACGCCGCCCGTTCTCGGCATCGATCACGCGCATTGGGTCACCTCCGAAGGTCGGGCTGAGCGCGGGTTCGTCCCGCAGCCCTGAACTCCGGAATCCGCGTCCGTTTTGGACACGCGGCGCCGAACTTTCCGCTCCGAATCGCCGCTGGTATCGGATACGGACGGTGACGAACGCGGTGTCTCGCGAGCGGGTGCGACAGGGCGTGCCAGGGCCACCGCGGTAGCCACCTGGTCGACCAAGGGGTCGGTCGGATCGGTCTCGACGGCGCCTTCGCGCAGGTACGCGGCGAGCCGGAGCTCGGCGCGTTTGCGCGTCTTGTAGACCGCCCACTCGCCGGTCTGGTGTCGCGTGGCCCAGTCCGCGACCGACATCTCTTCCAACCGGGTTGCACCGATCAGCGCGGCTTCGGTTCGGGTCAGGACTCCGTCCGCGACGGCGCGGGCGAGGACGAGATCCGGGTGACCCCACGGCGCGTGCGGCGGCGTCGATCGGAATCCCGGCGCGACCGGAGTCGGACTCGCCAACGCCTCCGTGAGCGCGTCATAGCCGGACCGGTACGCGGCCCACCGCAGCCGCAACATGATCCGCGGCGGGCGCAGATCGATGGTCGACAACGCCGCGAGGAAGCCGCGCAGGACCTCGGCGTGGACGTCGGCCGGATCGCCGGCGAACCGATTGGACAGGATGGCCGCGACGGAGTTCAGCGCGGGCAGTGCGACGCCGACCGCGGCGACGGTCCAAGTCGCCCCTTCGGTCCGGGAGCGCAACACCAGGTGCGCCCAGACCGCATCCCGTGTCGCCTGCGGGCACCGGCGCGCGAGCAGCCGGTCGCGGACCTCGTCCAGCGGGATTTCCTCGTCCGGGAGGCCGGTGAACAACCTGCCGTTCAGGGAGAGTGGCTGCGGCCCCGTCACCAGCAAGGTGAACGTGTCGCGGGCGATATCCAAGGAGTTCGGTGCTGCCAGGCTGCGACGGCGGCAAAAAGCGGTTTGTGTAGCCATGTCTTAGCTCCCACGGCGTCGATGCGAACAGGAACGACGTCATGAAGCCAGGCCTCGTACCACGGAAATACCAGTTCGCTGCTAGGCGTCGTCGACAGATTTTTCGGCGGCTAATAGCGGTCTACTATCTGGTCCTGACCAGCTCGGTCGTCAAGATCAACATTCCGCTTGTAATTGAAGAGTTCAAACGGCGCGCTACGCCGTCTGACATGGCGTTATAGTTGGCTAGTAGCACTGCGCTAGTAGCTCTTTCGGTGGTTCCTTCCGTGTCAGTCGGCATGCGAAAAGAAGTTCGATGGCGCATGTCCAAACTGCGGTCGAAATACGGAGTTGAGGGGTGTCAGAACGCATGGCGCCCACCGCTCGGAGGAAAACCGCGATGACCTCGTCACACCACGATGACCCGTCAGACTGCAGTTCGGACGAGCACGGCGTCTCCGACCCGCCGACCACCCCGATCCCGCATCCGCGGAGGCACCGGGTCAACCTGCGCCATCCCCGCCCAGCTCGGCCGAGCACCGTATGGCCGTGCGCTCAGGACGACCTCCTCGCGGGTACCGGACTGCTCGCCGGCTGGCTCCTCACCGCGATCATCAAGATCGTCACGACCTACACCCGGCCGGGCCAACGGGTGCTCCTCGTCGAGCCCGCGCCCTATCTCTCACCGTCTGCCTCGCGGTCGGCGCGTGGTCCCCGCGGTCGGTCTCTGCCCGGACCGTATGCCGGGTTGCACGAGGCAGGCTGGACCGTCGTCCGGCTCGGTCGCGGCGTCCGGACGCAGACTGCTGTCGCCGCCCCGGGGCCGGTTGGCGAACAGCGCGGCGCCGCGCCGGACGAGTCCGGACCCGGACCGCTCGCCCGTGGTCCCGTCCCTGACGAGTTCGCAGGGCACGGTCGCGGGCGGGACCCGGTCACGTCAACGTCCGGTCCGGACCGCTACGACCTGGTCATCACCGCGACCGAACCGAGCGTCCTCGACTGGTTCCGTCCGGCCGACTGGGCCGAGCTGCTCACCTCAATAGGCACGCTTGCGGTGATCACACACGGTCATCGCGAGCCGGGTCGCCTCATGGACCCGGCCGGTTCGCTCGTGCGCGCCGCGCACCACGTGGGACTGCGTTACCTCGACCGCGTCGCCCTGCTGCGCGTTCCGGTGCGGGACGGCGTCCTCGCCGCCGCGGCGCCGGCCGCGCAGAGTTTCGCGGCGCCCGTCCGGCACCTCCCAGTGCACGACGACCTCCTCGTGTTCAACCGCCAGCCGACGTCGATGTCCGAGACCGACGGCGGGGGAGACCTCCGATGAATGAGCGCTCTACGGCGCCGCTGTCGGTCTGGCCGACCGGTCAGCGTGACCTGCTCACGCAGCTCCGGGAGGCGGGCTACGTACCCGGCACCGAGACCGACGCTGAGCGCGTTCCACCGGCGGTTGCTGCGCACGCGATCGCTGCGTACTCGCGTCCCGGCGACCTCGTATTGGACCCGGATTGCGGCGCCGGCACCGTGCTCGCCGAAACGCTGCGCGCCGGACGGCATGCGCTCGGACTGACCGCCCACAGCCGCTGGTGGAAGCTGGCTCGCGCCAACGTCACCGCGGCCAAGGCCGGGGGCGCTTGGTGCGACGGCTCGGTCCTCGACGCCCGGCCGAAGGTGCTCTCGACTGTCCGGGCCGCCGGGCTGCTCGGACGAGTCGGACTCATCCTGACCAGCCTGCGTACCGCGCCGGACCGCACGACCGGTACGGACTCGGCAGCTGTGGAAGTTGCCGTCGCCGAACTCGCCACGACGCTGATCCACTGCGAGCCCCTGCTGCGTTCCGGCGGGTACATCGCCGTCGTCTCGCGTCCCCGCCGCCGCGCCGACGGTTCCCTGGCCGACCTGACTACGCCGCTCATCGCGGCCGGCGTCGCGGCCGGGCTCGCGCCGGTCGAGCGGTGCGTCGCCCTGACAGCCGAGCTGCGTGGCAGCCGCCTCGTGACCCACGCCTCCTTCGCCGAACGCCATGCCGCGGACCGAGCGCAAACCGCTGTCGTCGCCCACCTCGAAGTGCTCATCTTCCAGCTCGTTCACGACGCCGAACTCGCCGCCGCTGAGGTCGGCCGGCTGCCCGTCAAAACCGTTGCAAGCCCCGGCTGGGGGCGAGCGGCATGACGTGCCCAGGATGGCTGTCCAAGCTATGGACAACTCTGTGGTCGGGCAGGTCTCTCGCCGGCTCCGAAATCCAGTCTTGTGACGAGCAGCTGCTCGCTGCCCACCACGCAGAGACCACCCGCCGCGCTCGCGCGGCGATGGCCGAAGTCGTCCGCGCCGGCTATCAGCTTGGCCCGCCGCCCTACGGCTACCGTGCCCTGCGCATCCGTGTGACCGAGCCAGCCGGACGCGGCAAGCTGCGGGCGGTTCTCCTCCCGGACTGGCGGACCGCCGCGGTCGTGAAGCAGATCTTCAGCTGGCGCGCCGACGACGGCCTGACGTTCGCCGCCATCGCCGTCCGGCTCAACGGGGATCCGCGCCAGTACCCGCCTCCGGTGCCCGGCGGTCGGTGGACCGCCAAGGCCGTCCAGCGGATCGTCGCCAACGTCAAGTACACCAGGCGCCAGGTCTGGGCGCGCACCGCCGCCGGCCGTCCGGCTCCCGTCGAGCAGTGGGTGACTTCGGCGCCGAAGGTGCACGAGCCGCTGGTTGACGAGCGCGTGTTCCAGCGTGCCCAGCCCCGGACGGGGGATGAGCCGCGGTGCGCTTGACGATCGTTCCCGTGACTTTCCGGCAGGCGTGCGAGTTCATCGACGCGCACCACCGGCACCACCGGCCACCCCGCGGAATGAAGTTCGCGATCGGCGTCGCGCGCGGAGACGAACTGGTCGGTGTGGCGACAGCCGGCCGTCCCGTCGCTCGGTGCCTTGATGATGGTGTCACGCTCGAAGTCACGCGCAGCTGCACCATCGGCGAGCCGAACGCGAACTCGAAGCTCTACGGCGCGGTCTGGCGCGCGGCGCGAGCTATGGGGTACGTGCGCCTCATCAGCTACACGCAAGCAGGGGAGAGCGGCGCGAGTTTGCGTGCCGCAGGCCTGCTCCCCGTTGCCGATCTCCGGCCCCGACCGGGCTGGACAACGGCGTCTCGGCCGCGCCCTTCGCGGGGCGTCGACAACGTCCGCCGAACTCGGTGGGAAATCTGCGCCGGAAAGTAGACAGCCGCTTCAGGCTTGTGCGTGCTGGGGTGATTCGTCTTGTGTGCCAGCTGTTTCAGCTGGTACAGCTGGCCGTGATCGCCAAGGTCCGAGCGAGCACGAGGGCCAGGGGAGGTGACCGCATGGCAGGCGCGGAGGACGTCATTCAGTTCCCGCATGGTCGGCGCGCTGCAGCCATCGAAGCGCACCGGCAGTGGGAGTTCGACGCTGCTGTTCATGAAGCGCGCAGTGCTGAGGCGGTCTGGCTTGCAGGCGAACTCGCGACCGTGCTGCGAGACCTGCTTGCTTGGGCGCGTGAAGATCGCGAGCTTGGTGCCGAATCCGTAGACGACTCGCAGGGGCGTGCTGCATGACCGAGGCTGTTAATCCTCCATCTCCTGCCGTCACCGCACGGGTCGGGCACACCGGCATGTCCGACTTGGCGGTCTCCCCGTTCGGGTTGCCGCTGGCGTTGCGCGCGAAGGAAGTCCGGGTTGCTTGGGTGGGTCGGACGTCGACGGAGGAGCACCAGGATCCGCGGCAGTCCTTGCTGCGGCAGCTGGAGCGGTCCAAGGTTGCACTGCCGGATTCCTGGGTGATCGTCGCGCACTTTTACGACGTCGAGTCCGGACGTATGGAGCTGGACAAGCGGAGCCGGAAGTCGAACTACGAGCGCTTCGATATCCCGATTGCTCGCGACGGTGGGATCGGCGACCTGCTGGCCGAAGCGGCCAAGCCAGGCCGTCGGTTCGACGTCGTGATGTGCGAGTCGATGTCTCGGATCGCGCGCAAGATGTACGAGACCTTGAGTGTCGAGCGCCGGCTGGAAGACGCCGGCGTGACGGTGTTCGCCTCGAACGAGCCGATCATGCTCACCGGTGGCCGTGCCCAGCAGATCCTGCAACGCCGGATCAACCAGTCGGTGGCCGAGTACGAAGTACTCAACATGCTGGAGCAGTCCTGGGGCGGCACATGCACGCACGTCCGCGAGGGCTACAACATCGGCAAGCCGCTGTACGGCTACCGGGCGAAGAAGTACCGGCACCCGAACCCGGTCAAGGCTGAGAAGGGCATCACGAAGACCCGCCTGGAGCCGGACGGGCAACGGGCCGAGACGGTCACGTTGATGGCCCAGTGGCGGTTTCACGAGCAACTGGGCTTTGACACGATCGCCGAGCGGTTGAACGCGGACCTGGAAGCTCATCCGCCGCCGGAACCGCCTGGCGGTCGGCGTGCCAGGGGAGCGTGGTCGAAGTCTGCGGTGGCCGATGTGCTGAAGAACCCGAAGTACACCGGCTACCAGGTCTACAACCGTCGCGCCCGGCGCAGCCGGGGCGGCACCGGCGTGGTCAACCCACCGGAGATGTGGGTGTGGTCCGTCGAGCCAGCGCATGAGCCGTTGATTCCGAAGTGGATGTACGACGAGCTCGTCGAGCGTCGGCTGGCGAAGCGCGGGTCACGGGACGGAAGCGACCTCAACCTGCATCCGAACACCAAGCGGGCCTACTTGCTTCGCGGTCGGGTGGTCTGCCGTTGCGGTCGGCGGATGCTCGGGCATCACCACCGCGGGCACAACTACTACCGCTGCTGGCCGAAGAACAACAACCGCGGTCGGCTGGACAAGTTCGCCGACCATCCTCAGACGGTGTACATGCGCGAGGACGCCATCCTCGCCGCGGTCAACCACGTGTATGCCGAGTACCTGTTCGGCCACCGCCGGATCGACCTGCTCGCCCCGCAGCTGGATCAAGCCGACGACCGGGAACGCACCGAACGCCGCGAACGTCGGGTGCGGCTGGAGAAGCGAGCCGCGGACTTCGCACGTAAGCAGAGCAACATCCTCAGCCAAGCCGAGGACGCCGACCCCACTGATCCCTTCACCCAGGGCCTGAAGGACCGGTACAACGCGCTCGGGGCTGAACAGCAACTCGTGCTGGACCAGATCGCCCAACTCGATCAAGACGATCAGGAATCACCGGCCACAGCCACCCGCGAGGACCTCGACGTTCTTGACCTGCTGCCGCACCTGGCGGTCAACCTTCACCGCGCGCCGACCGAACTCCAGGTCCGGCTCTACGAGCTCACGAAACTCCACGTCAGCATCGACCACGAAACGGATCACGCCATGATCGACATCACACTGCCCGGCGACAGGATCGAGGAGGTGGCCACAGTGGCAGCGGACGCGGAAGTCGTCAGAGTGGCGAAGCCACAGGTCGACGCTGGTGTGATTGCTGCGGGTGCCCCCGGTGAGATTCGAACTCACACTGGACGGGTTTTGAATCCGTTGCCTCTGCCAGTTGGGCTACGGGGGCGTGACGTCGTAACCCTACGGGATCACCGGATCCGGCCAGTGACCGGGTCCGCCGGTGTCGCCACCGCCACTACGTGGTGAACGCCATCTCGTCAACTGGATCGTTCCCGGTAGGCTTCAGGTTCGCGGGAAGCCGCGAAACCGAACGTCCCGCCGAGTCTTCAGGAG
>DASZNR010000128.1:0-2530 GCA_035551175.1 Amycolatopsis sp.
GTGGGCGATACTGGGATCGAACCAGTGACCTCTTCGGTGTGAACGAAGCGCTCTCCCCCTGAGCTAATCGCCCTTTGGGTCCATAGGGGACTGCGTGCGCGATACTGGGATTGAACCAGTGACCTCTTCCGTGTCAGGGAAGCGCTCTCCCGCTGAGCTAATCGCGCGTTGCGAGAAGCAAGCTTAGCGAAGCCCAGCGCGGTGGTGGCAGGCACCCCGGCCGAACCCTGCGTACCGAGCGTGAGCTGCGCAAATGGCCGTGCTTCGCTCGTCGTGGTCGATGACGGTCGGCATGGCCGGCTGCTGACGTTCGCGGAACGACCACGGGAGGGCTGTGCCGAACGCCAGGTCCGTAGGGGTCCGTGACGGTCCACTTCAGACAATCAGTCCCTGGTCGCCGGCTGCGTGGGGGTGCGCAGGTCTTCGAGGAGCTCGACCTGGCCGGACAGCACGCCGGTGAGGATCCGGCGCGCGACGGCAAGTAGTTCCGCGACGTGCGGGCTGGTGAGCGAGTAGAAGACGGTCGAGCCTTCCTTGCGGGTCGTCACGAGTCCGGCGCGGCGGAGCACGGCCAGCTGCTGGGAAAGATTTGCCGGTTCGATCCCGACCTCGGGCAGCATTTCCGCGACGCCGTGCTCGCGGAGGCTGAGCAGCTCCAGGACGCGGATCCGGGCGGGGTGTCCCAGCGTTTTGAAGAACTCAGCCTTCAGCTGGTACGGTGGCCTACTCACCCGGCTCGCTCCTCAGGCGCCCGGCCGGAGGCGCAGTCGTGGTCATACCGTCGATCGTCCTCCCCGCGGGCGGCGCCGTGTGGCGCCGGACATAGTTGCGCACTTGAGAATTTTCGGATTCTAGCAAAGGGCCGGCCTCGTCCCGGCCTGCTCGGGAGCGTCGCGGGCAGGAACTCGTGAGTGTTCCGTCCGGTTCTACAATAACCGGCGTCAGCACTCACGAGTCCTTGTCCCGCCTACAGTTCGTCGTCGTCGAACAGTGGGCGGAAGTCACGGCTGGTGCGGATTTCGCTGTTGCCCGCTCCGGCGGCGACCATGGGCCAGACCTGCGCGTCTTGTCCCACGACGAAGTCCATCACCACCGGCCGGTCGGTGATGTCGCGCGCCGCCTGGATCACGTCGTCGACCTCGTCGCGGCGCTCGGCGCGCAGCCCGACGCACCCCATCGCCTCGGCGAGGCGCGCGAAGTCGGGTAGCCGGTCGTGCGTACCGAGCCGGGAATGGGAGTAACGGCCTTCGTAGAACAGATTCTGCCATTGGCGGACCATCCCGAGGTTCCCGTTGTTGATCACGGCGACCTTGATCGGCACGCCTTCTGCCGCGCAGGTCACCATTTCCTGGCTGGTCATCTGGAAGCAACCGTCGCCGTCGATCGCCCACACCTCGCGGTCCGGGCAGCCCAGCTTCGCGCCCATCGCGGCCGGCACCGCGAAGCCCATCGTGCCCAGCCCGCCGGAGCTGAGGAAACTGCCCGGTCGTTCGAATCCGATCAGCTGAGCGGCCCACATCTGGTGCTGGCCCACGCCCGCGGTGTAAACGGCCTCCGGACCGACGAGCTGTCCGATGCGCTGCACCACGTAGTGGGGCGAGAGGGAGCCGTCCGCGGGCCAGTCGTAGCCCAGCGGGTAGCGCTGCCGCCAGTCATCGAGCCGATGCCACCACGGCCCCAGATCCGGTGGCCCGTAGTGCCCAACCCTCGCCCGTACCGCTGCCACCAGTTCGGCCAGCACCGCCCGCGCGTCGCCGAGCAACGCCACGTCCGCCTTCCTGTTCTTACCGATTTGGCGAGGATCGATGTCGATGTGGACGATGCTCGCTTCCGGTGCGAACGAGTCGAGCCGGCCGGTGACCCGGTCGTCGAACCGCGCGCCGACCGCCAACAGCAGGTCAGCCGACTGCATCGCCGCCACGGCAGGCACCGAACCGTGCATGCCCGGCATCCCCAGGTGCTGGCGGTGCGAGTCCGGGAACGCGCCACGTGCCGTCAGCGTGGTCACCACCGGCGCGCCGGTCAGCTCCGCCAGATCCGCCAGCTCGGCCGACGCCCGTGCCTTCACGACACCACCGCCCACATACAGCACCGGCCGATGCGCCGCCGTCAGCAATCGGGCTGCGGCCAGCACATCGAGGTCCTCGGGCATGGGCCGACTGTTCAGGACGTCCGTCGGCGGCAGCCAGCAGAACTCCGTGTTCGCCTGCTGCACGTCCTTCGGGATGTCCACCAGGACCGGACCCGGGCGCCCACTGGTCGCCACCCTGAAGGCCTCGGCGATGACGGCCGGGATCTGCCGGGGATCGTGCACCTGTGTGTTCCACTTCGTGATCGGGCGCGAGATCGCGCAGATATCGGCCTCCTGAAAGGCATCACTGCCGATCAACGCCCGGCCGACCTGCCCGGTGATCGCCACCATCGGCACCGAGTCCATGTGCGCGTCCGCCAGCGGTGTGACCAGGTTCGTCGCTCCAGGCCCCGAGGTCGCCAGGCAGACCCCAGGGCGTCCGGTCACCTGCGCGTAGCC